>NZ_JBICKS010000027.1:0-101999 GCF_043104415.1 Delftia sp. WSY_16
GGTGTTTGATGCACTCGAAGAAGAGCTTGAACTTACTCGTGACAGCTACCACAGCCCCATCCCCGAAGACATGCGCTGGCGCAACTGGGCGGCAGACCCCGAGGGCATGACCGGCGATGCGCTGCTCGACTTTGTGGACAACCAGCTCTTTGCCACCCTCAAGAGCCTGAGCGCCGACCCCGTGCGCAATCCGCGCGGCTACGTGGTGCGGGGCGTGTTCGAAGACGCTTACAACTACATGAAAAGTGGGCAGCTTCTGCGCCAGGTAGTCAACAAGCTCAATGGCATCGATTTCAACCGCCAAGCCGAGCGCCACCAGTTCAACGACCTGTACGAAAAGATTCTCAAAGACCTGCAAAGCGCCGGCAACGCGGGTGAGTTCTACACCCCGCGTGCAGTCACTCAGTTCATGGTGGACATGGTCAACCCGCAGCTGGGCGAAGTGGTGCTCGACCCCGCCACTGGTACCGGCGGTTTTCTGGTCTGCGCCATCGAGCACCTGCGTAAGCAGGTGCACAACGCCGCGCAGGAAGCGACGCTGCAAAACAGCATTCGCGGCGTTGAGAAAAAGCAGATGCCGCACATGCTCTGCGTCACTAATCTACTGCTGCATGGCATCGAAGTGCCCAGTCAAATCCGCCACGACAACACTCTGGTGCGCCCGCTGCGTGACTACACCCAGGCCGACCGTGTGGACGTGGTGCTCACCAATCCGCCGTTCGGCGGCATCGAGGAGCCCGGCATCGAGCAGGGCTACCCTGCCGACGTGCGCACCAAGGAAACCGCTGACCTGTTCCTAGTGCTGATCAAGCACATCCTTAAGGTGAACGGCCGTGCCGCCGTGGTGCTGCCCGATGGCACCTTGTTCGGTGAAGGTGTGAAGAGCCGCATCAAGGAACAGCTGCTGACCGAGTGCAACCTGCACACCATCGTGCGCCTGCCCAACGGAGTGTTTGCGCCTTACACCGGCATCAAGACCAACCTGCTGTTCTTCACGAAGGGCCAGCCTACGCAGCATGTCTGGTACTACGAGCATCCGTACCCATCGGGCGTGAAGAACTACAACAAAACCAAGCCCATCCGCATCGAAGAGTTCGACGCCGAGAAAACTTGGTGGGGTGCTGAAGCCGATGGCTTTGCCACCCGTGTGGAAAACGAGCGTGCCTGGAAGGTCAGCATCGACACACTTCGGGCCGCCAACTGGAACCTTGACCAGAAGAACCCGCATTTGAGAGAGCAAACTAGCCACGACCCCGAGGTGCTGCTGGCCGACTACGCACGCCTGCAGGCTGAGGCTCAGGCGCTGCGCGATGAACTCAAATGCATCCTGGCGCAGTCTTTCTCTGCCCAATCAACCGCCGACGCTTGAGGAATAGCACATGCTGCTATTAAATTTGGATTTACTGGCCACAGCCTCCGGCGGCGTGGCGCGCCTTCGTGAACTGATCCTGACCTTGGCCGTGCAAGGCAAGTTGGTGTCGCAAGACCCTGCCGAGGAATCGGCCAGCGCGCTGCTGCAGAAAATTCGGGCGAAGAAAGATCGGTTGATTGGGGAAGGCAAGATTAAGCGGGACAAGCCGGTTGCAGAGATCTCGGATGAGGAAAAGCCGTTTCGATTGCCTGCTGGCTGGGTATGGGTGCGGTTTGGCGATGCCTCGATCAATCGTGATGCCGAACGCATTCCGGTTTCGTCGAGCGACCGTGAAACTCGTGCGAAAACCTACGACTACTACGGTGCTTCCGGCGTTATCGATAAGATCGATGGATTCTTGTTCGATAAGACACTGCTGTTGATTGGCGAGGATGGCGCTAACCTAATTAATCGTTCGACCCCTATTGCGTTTCTTGCACACGGTAAGTACTGGGTTAACAATCATGCGCATGTCATCGACACGACGCATCCAGAGTTAATGACCTATCTGGCATTGTCTATTAACGCGATATCTTTGGAGCCGTATGTCACGGGTACAGCCCAGCCGAAAATGAATCAGGCGAAGCTCAACGGCATCGTGATTGCATTGCCACCTCTGGCCGAACAATGCCGCATCGTCGCCCGCGTCGAGGAACTCATGCGCCTGTGCGATGCGCTGGAGGCCAAGGTGCAGTTGGAGACCACGCAACACGCCCAACTGGTCAACACCCTGCTGGGTAGGCTCACTGTCAGCACCACGCCCGAGGAACTGGCCGACAACTGGCAGCGCGTATCCCAACACTTCGACCTGCTGCTCGACCGCCCCGAAGCCATCGACGCTCTAGAGCAAACCCTGTTGCAACTGGCCGTGCGCGGCCTGCTCGTACACCAAGACGCCAGCGACGAACCCGCCAGCACCCTACTGGCCCGCATTCGATTCGAAAAAGACCTTCTAATCGCCGAAGGCAAGATCAAGCGCGACAAACCCCTGCCGCCTATCACCGAACAGGAACAGCCGTTTGAGCTGCCGGTAGGGTGGGAGTGGGCACGACTGGGTGAAATCATGCTGATCTCCAGCGGTGTGACACTGGGTAGAAAGACTGCAATACCCTCGCCCGTTACATTGCCATATCTGCGCGTGGCCAACGTGCAGCGTTGGCACTTGAATCTGTCCTCCATGAAGGAAGTCGTCATTGACCAAAGCGAGTTAGAACGATTTCAGCTTCTCAGTGGTGATTTGCTTATTACGGAAGGCGGCGACTGGGACAAGGTGGGCCGTACCGCTATATGGCGCAATGAGTTGGAATTTTGCCTGCACCAGAACCACGTTTTCAAAGCGCGAGGGATTTCTCCTGACTGGAACTCGGTTTGGGCCGAGCTGTATTTGAATTCTGGGGATGCGCGCGTCTACTTTGCATCATCGGCTAAGCAAACCACAAATTTGGCTTCCATCAACATGACGCAATTGAAAAATTGCGCGTTTCCCGTGCCCCCCATCGCCGAGCAATCCCGCATAGTCACCCGCGTCACCGCCCTGCGCCGCCTGTGCGCCGACCTGCGCCAGCGTCTGAAGGCCGCGCAAGCCACTCAATCCCACCTGGCCCAGGCCCTGGTGGAGTCTTCCAACGCCCTGTGAAAGAGTCTGTCTGTGTCGAGCTTTGAAACCAACCCCAAGGACATGAAAGACCTGCTGGTCGATATCCAGGCAGGCAAGATCCAGTTGCCCGACTTCCAGCGCGGCTGGGTGTGGGAGGACATGCGCATTCGCGAGCTGCTGGTGAGTGTGGCGCAGTCCTTTCCGGTGGGCGCCGTGATGATGCTGGAGACGGGTGGCGAGGTGACGTTTGAGCAGCGCGGTGTGGAGGGCGTGGAGCCGCGCCCTAAGGCGGAGGACGCCAAATGGTTGATCCTCGATGGCCAGCAGCGCCTGACGACGCTGACCCAAGTGCTGCAGCTCAAGACGCCGGTGCAAACGCACAATGGGCGCGGCAAGAAGATGAAGCTCTTCTACTACTGGGACATTGAAAAGGCGCTGCAACCAGGCACCGATTTGCTGGATGCCATCGTAGCGGTAGACGAGTGCCGCCAGCAGTATGGCCAGTTCCACCGCGACGTAACGCTGGACCTGAGTACCCGGGAGCGTGAATGCGTGGCGATGCACTTTCCGTGCAATGCCATGTTTGACGCGATGGCCTGGATGGTGGACCTGAGCAAGCTCAACCCCATCAAGATTCAGCAGTTCCTCGAATTCCAGCAGGCGGTGATTGGCCGGTTCACCGGGTACAAGGTGCCGGTCATTCAACTGCTCAAAGACACCTCGAAGGAGGCAGTGTGCACGGTCTTTGAGAAGGTCAATACGGGCGGCGTGGCGCTGAATGTGTTTGAACTGATCACGGCCACCTTTGCGGCTGAAAAATTCAACCTGCGTGACGACTGGCTGGGTAGCGTGGAACGCAACATGCAAGGCCGGCAGACGCGTCTGTACGCTCACGACCTGCTGCGCAATGTGGAGGCCAGTGATTTCATTCAAAGTATTACTTTGCTGGTTACCCGTGCCAAGCGCCACGAGCGGCTGGCCGAGCTCACAAAAGCCAATGCCGGGGTAGTGCCCGATGAGGATAAGCAACAGCTGCCTCCAGTTAGCGCCAAGCGCAAGACCATGCTGACCCTGAGCCGCGCGGCTTATGAGGCCTGGGCCGGCAAGGTTGAGCAGGGGTATCTGCAGGTTCCTAGCTTCTTGCGTAAACAGTCCATCATGCGGCTGCGCGAGCTGCCCTACCAGACGCAACTGGTGCCCCTGGCCGCGATCCTCGCCGAGCTGGAAGACAGAGCATGGTTGACGCCAGTGGTGTTCGACAAGCTCTCACTCTGGTTCTGGTGTGGCGTTTTGGGCGAGCTGTATGGCGGCGCGGTGGAGACACGTATCGCCAAGGATGTGGAGGAAGTGCTGGACTGGGTGAAGAACGACGGGCCCGTGCCTGCCACGGTGTCAGACGCGAGCTTTGATGCGCAGCGCCTGGACCGGCTCTACACCCGCAACAGCGCGGCCTACAAGGGTGTGAACGTGTTGGTACTGCGCCAGGGTGCGCAAGACTGGTACTTCAAATCCACGGTGGACAAGCTCGACAACGACGACATGATGAGCCTGGATATCCACCACATCTTCCCGGAAGATTGGTGCAAGAAGCGAGGCATAAAGCCCGCTGTCTTCAATAGCATCGTCAACAAGACCCCCATTTCCTACAAGGCCAACCGCAAGATCGGGGGCACTGCGCCGTCTGCTTACCTGGCCAAATTACAGGCAGACAAGCTTGTGGCGTTGGACACGGCTGCAATGGATGCACTGCTGGAAACCCATCAGGTTCCAGCTCAGTTCCTGCGCGCGGATGACTTCGAAGGGTTTTACGCAGCCCGTAAGGCGAATCTGCTGGCGTTGATTGAGCAGGCCATGGGCAAGGCACCGTTGTCGCATGCCGAAGCTGCCGATCACGACGATGGCGCAGTCGAGGAGGCTTTGGCCGCTGCGCAAGAAGCCTAGGCCGAAGCAACAACAAGAGCGCTTTAAATTGGCCGTAGCAAGGAGCCTCTTCTTCAGTCAACCGGTCGATTCTCTGGGGAGAATTGACCGGTTGAACCCACTGTCCGGAGTTGTCGTTCGCGGCCCGTGACGTACTACTGCTTCCGGTCGGCTGCTGACTTTGAGTGCATGCCTGGGTGCTAGCGAACGTTCGACAATTTCAAGACTGGCTACCCAAGAGCACCCGTTCTACGCGCCCCGACCGATACGCCCGAGCAAAGTCAACCGCCGTTTCACCCCTCTCAGTCTTTGCGGACACGTCAGCCCCATGCGTGAGCAGCCAGAAGATGGCATCAAGCGGCTCATCCCCAGGAGCCCCTCCGCGCTGAATAGTCGAGTCGATTGAAAAATCGACGGCCATGTGAAGCGCAGTCCACCCGTCCGCATAGGCCCGCCTCACATCGGCGCCGTACTGCAGCAGCAAGTCCAGGACCTTCAAGCCGTTTGCACAAGCCGCTGCCATCAGAGGTGACTGGCCTTCCTCATCCATTGCGTTGGCATCGACGCCAGCCTCAAGCAGCCGTCGCACTTCGGTGATTTGCCCATCGTCAATGGCTTTCATGAGCGCACTGATGTCATCCATGCCCAACCTCCGGTTTCGGCCGTTCTTTTGGAAGTCTCGAAGCTCAGCGAGTCTCGGCTGCTAGTCCGCAGTCCCACCCCGCAGCTCCTCCTCAGCCCTCCCCATTACCTCCGCCGCGCCACACCCCAGCCCCCGCGCAATCTTGAACACGATGACCAGCGTGGGCATGTGCTCCCCACGCTCCACTTTGCCCATGTGAGAACGCTCGATATCGGCGAGGTTGGCCAGTGATTCCTGGGAGATGCCGCGCTCGTTGCGAAGGGAGCGCACCGCCGCGCCGAAAGCCCGGGCAATGTCTGCATCAAATGAAGTGGCGCCGACTGGACGGCCGCGTTTGACAGGACGCTTTTGCATGGGCAAGAGCGTCAGTTTTTGATGCAATTTAAACCACGTTATATTTAACTCTTTTGTTGATCTTGGGCTGCTGCTGCCTTGCATCCGGCACAGCTCGGTACGAGGCCGAGACGCAGGCTTCAATCATCAGAGGAGGCTTCGATGGATCAAGACATCTGCACCATTTCCCAACCCAACCTCGACGACCTGGCCATCGACGCCGTCCTGCACCTGGGCGCTGCCCTCGAAGTGCTGGAGCTGCACGCCAGCCACAAGGTCACGGCCATCAATTGCGTCTGCCGCGACCTGCTGCGCATCTACTACGCCAAGGCCGATCAGGCGCAGTCGCTGGAGCCGCAGGACAAGGAGCTGTTGGGCTTGCTGCACGACACGGCGGTGGATTTAGGCTATGCCGTCGAGGTGGTGGACCATCTGAATGGCGACGAGGCCGATGACCCCATCCTCTATGCCGTGAGCTATCTGCTCAAGGCGGCCAAGCGGTTTGCGGATGAGGGCGTGGCTGTGGCGCTTGCCGTGAAGGGGTAGGGCGCAGGCCTGCCGCCTGCGTTGCAGGGGTGGGGCTTCAAGGGCAGGGTTTGAGGTGGGCGGCCGTGGCCTGTTCGGTGAGCGGGTCTTCGGCCAGGGCCTGCAGCAGCGCGTCCAGCAGGCCGGGAAAGCGCGCATCCAGGTCTTCGCGGCGCAGGGAGAGCAGGTTTTCGCGGCCGTCGGGGCGCTGCCAGATCACGCCGCTGTCGCGCAGCACGCGCCAGTGATGGGTCATGGTGGATTTGGACTGGCCCTGCAAGAGCGAGCCGCAGGCGCGCTCATGGCCTGCGGCCAGCGCGCGCACCACGGCCAGGCGCAGGGGATTGCCCAGGGCGTTGAGCAGGTTTTCCAGGCGTATCTGTTCGCGGTCGGGGTGGTTGGCAAGCATGAATCGTCCAGTCGATGGGGCGCCACTGTGCCATGGAAGCAATGCCGCACGTCGCTGATGCGGCGTGGCGCGGGCAGTTATCTGGCAGACACGCCCCTTGCGTGGTGAAAACATGAATCGTTCTGCAAGAAGTTGCGGAAGATAGTACGATTGTCTTCGTACATTCCAATTGTCATCAACCCTCATTCAACCCCCGCGAGAATCCGACCCTTCGAACCGGCAGATCACGCACTTACGCTTTCGTAGCACCCAGGAGTCCTTTCATGGCCCGCCATACCCCCATAGAACGCTATCGCAACATTGGTATCTCCGCGCACATCGATGCCGGCAAGACGACCACGACCGAGCGCATCCTGTTCTACACCGGGGTGAGCCACAAGCTGGGCGAGGTGCACGAGGGCGCCGCCATCATGGACTGGATGGAGCAGGAGCAGGAGCGCGGCATCACCATCACCTCGGCGGCGACTACCTGCTTCTGGAAGGGCATGGACGGCCGCTTTGACCAGCACCGCATCAACATCATCGACACCCCGGGCCACGTGGACTTCACCATCGAGGTGGAGCGTTCCATGCGCGTGCTCGACGGCGCCGTCATGGTCTATGACGCCGTGGGCGGCGTGCAGCCGCAGTCCGAGACGGTCTGGCGCCAGGCCAACAAGTACAAGGTGCCGCGCCTGGCCTTCGTCAACAAGATGGACCGCACGGGCGCGGATTTTCTGCGCGTGCGGCAGATGATGGTGGACCGCCTCAAGGCCAACCCCGTGCCCATCGTGCTGCCCATTGGCGCAGAGCAGCAGTTCACCGGCGTGGTGGACCTGCTCAAGATGAAGGCCATCATCTGGGACGAGGCCACGCAGGGCATGAAATTCGAGTACCAGGACATTCCCGCAGCCATGGTGGCCGACGCCAGGAAGTGGCGCGAGTCCATGGTGGAGGCGGCTGCCGAGGCCAGCGAAGACCTGATGAACCGCTACCTGGAAGAGGGCGACCTGCCCGAGGCCGACATCCTGCGCGGCCTGCGCCTGCGCACCATTGCGGGCGAGATCCAGCCCATGCTGTGCGGCTCGGCCTTCAAGAACAAGGGTGTGCAGCGCCTGCTGGACGCCGTGGTCGAGCTCATGCCTTCCCCGCTGGAAGTGCCGCCCGTGGAGGGCCACGCCGAAGACGGCTCCATCATCGTGCGCCACGCCGATGACAGCGAGAAGTTCTCTGCCCTGGCCTTCAAGCTGATGACCGACCCCTTCGTGGGCCAGCTCACCTTTGTGCGCGTGTACTCGGGCGTGCTCAACAAGGGCGACAGCGTGCTCAACTCCGTCAAGGACAAGAAGGAGCGCATCGGTCGCATCGTGCAGATGCATGCCAATGAACGCCTGGAGGTCGATGAAATCCACGCCGGCGACATCGCTGCCTGCGTGGGCCTGAAGGACGTGACCACGGGCGAGACCCTGTGCGACCCGTCCGCGCCCATCGTGCTGGAGAAGATGGTCTTCCCCGAGCCCGTGATCGCCCAGGCCGTGGAACCCAAGTCCAAGGCCGACCAGGAAAAGATGGGCATTGCCCTGTCGCGCCTGGCGGCCGAAGACCCGTCCTTCCGCGTGCGCACGGATGAGGAATCGGGCCAGACCATCATCGCCGGCATGGGCGAGCTGCACCTGGAAATCATCGTGGACCGCATGAAGCGCGAGTTCAACGTGGAAGCCAACGTGGGCAAGCCCCAGGTGGCCTACCGCGAAACCATTCGCCAGAAGGTTACCGATGTGGACGGCAAGTTCGTTCGCCAGTCCGGCGGCAAGGGCCAGTACGGCCATGTGGTCTTCACGGTGGAGCCGCAGGAACCCGGCAAGGGCTTCGAGTTTGTCGACGCCATCAAGGGCGGCGTGGTGCCGCGCGAGTACATCCCTGCGGTGGAAAAGGGCGTGGTCGAGGCCCTGACCAGCGGCGTGCTGGCCGGCTACCCCGTGGTGGACGTCAAGGTCACGCTGACCTTCGGCTCTTACCACGACGTGGACTCCAACGAAATGGCGTTCAAGATGGCGGCCATCTTCGGCTTCAAGGAAGCTGCCAAGAAGGCCAGCCCCGTCATCCTGGAACCCATGATGGCCGTGGAAGTCGAGACGCCCGAAGACTACGCCGGCACCGTCATGGGCGACCTGTCCTCGCGTCGCGGCATGGTGCAGGGCATGGACGACATGGCCGGCGGCGGCAAGTCCATCAAGGCCGAAGTGCCCCTGTCCGAAATGTTCGGCTACGCCACCTCCCTGCGCTCGCAAACGCAAGGCCGTGCCACCTACTCCATGGAGTTCAAGCACTACGCCGAAGCACCGCGCAACGTGGCCGAGGCGGTGATCAACGCACGGGTCAAGTAAGAGGTGGGAGGGTTGCGGGCAGCTTGCTGCCCCTGACCCCCTCTCACCCCTCCCGTATGCCCACGCCTGCGCCGGGCCGCCTGCGGGGTTGCAGTCCTGCCGAAGGACAGGACTGCTTCGTCAACTGAATCGCCGTGATTGTCTGAACGTAGCGCGCAGCGCGAAGTGAGTTTCACGGCGAACCCCGCAGGCGGCCCGGCGCAGGTTGCCCGCAGCGAAGCGAAGGGACGTGGACATTCGGGTCGCCTTCTTTGATCTGACCTTTCTTGGCGAATCAAGAAAGGGCAGTCGGCCGCCGGGCCGAGACCCGGCCCCGAAAAGCAACCCCCCGGCAGGGGCAAAAAGCGCACCGAACCCACGCCCAACGAAAAACAGCTCCTTGAAGGAGCTGTTTTTCATAAGAGAGGAGAAGCCGGAATCAAGCCTCAGGCTGCTGCTCAGACTCAGCAGTTTCAGCATCAGCGACGGGAGCCGCCTCTCCAGAATCAGACAGCGCCTGCCGCACACCCGCCTTCTCACCAGCAGAAGCAAACTTGCTGTACTTGCCAACGATGCCGACCAGGGCGCCATAAATGCGCGGATTGCCCGCCAGGCATTCCTTCTGCTCCAGGAAATCGGCTTCGCCCGTGAAGTTGCCGACCAGGCCACCTGCCTCGGTCACCAGCAGGCTGCCGGCGGCCACGTCCCAGATCTGCAGGCCGCTTTCAAAGAAGCCATCGGCAAAGCCGGCTGCCACGTAGGCCAGGTCCAGCGCGGCGGCGCCGGGGCGGCGCACGCCTGCGGTTTCCTGCATCACGTCGCCCAGCATGTTCATGTACTGCTTGAAGTTGTCGCCACGGCGGAAGGGGAAGCCGGTGGAGATCAGGCTGTCCTTGAGCTGGATGCGCTTGGACACGCGGATGCGGCGGTCATTCAGGTAGGCGCCGCGGCCGCGCGTGGCCGTGAACAGGTCGTTGCGCGAGGGGTCGTACACCACGGCGTGCTCCACCTTGCCCTTGAAGGACAGGGCAATGCTCACGCAGTACACGGGGAAGCCGTGGATGAAGTTGGTGGTGCCGTCCAGCGGATCGATGATCCAGACGTAGTCGGAGTTCTTGGCGCCGAACTCGTTGCCCGATTCCTCGGCCAGGATGCCGTGGCCCGGGTAGGCGCCCAGCAAGGTTTCGATGATGGCCTGCTCGGCCGCCTTGTCCACCTCGGTCACAAAGTCGTTGACCTGCTTTTGTGCGACACGCACGGATTCCACGTCAAGAGCCGCGCGGTTGATGATGGCGCCGGCGGCGCGTGCGGCCTTGATGGCCACGTTGAGCATGGGATGCAGGTTGGTCGACATAGATTGTGAGGCGTTGGCGGAGCAGCGGCTGTGCAAGGAGAGGACGGTTCTCTCTGGCAAAAGCAGGCTGTTTGACGCGGGTAAGAACGGAAAAAGCCGCGTCCGGCGATGCGGGGCGGCGACAATAGCGCGCAATTTTACCCGCCTTGTCCGTTTTGTGCTGCGCAACCTGTCCCGTCTTGGGGGCTCTGCCGGCGCCGGCAGGCCAGCGACGCAATGAAAACCCGATTCGTACTGATAGAAACCAGCCACGCCGGCAATGTGGGTGCCGCCGCCCGCGCCTTGAAGACCATGGGCTTTGACGACCTGGTGCTGGTGCGCCCGCGCTGGCCCAACGTGCTGCGCAAGGAAGAGACCATCCAGCGGGCCAGCGGCGCGCTGGACGTGCTGGGCAATGCGCGCGTGGTCGAGACGCTGGAGGAGGCGCTGGACGGCATCAGCCACCTGTGCGCCACGGCCATGACGCCGCGCGACTTCGGCCCGCCCACGCGCACGCCGCGCCAGCATTTCGAGCTGCTGCTCAGCGGGGCGCTGGATGTGCTGGCTGCGCCCGATGAGGCCGATGCGCCCGATGAAGCGGCGGCGCCTGCCGATGCATCCGTGTCGGCACAGGCTCCCACGCCGCGCTGCAACCAGTCGGGCGTGGCCTTCCTGTTCGGCTGCGAGCGCTTCGGCATGAGCAACGACGATGTCTACCGCAGCGATGTGGCGCTGTCGATTCCGTCCAATCCGCAGTTCGGCTCGCTGAACCTGGGGGCGGCCATCCAGGTGGTGGCCTACGAGTGGCGCCAGGCGCTGGGCGGCTTTCCCGTGGTGGAGCACACGCCCGCGCCGCAGCGCGCCGACGCGGCCCAGGTGGCCGGCATGCTGGGCCATTGGGAGCAGGCGCTGGCGCATATCGGCTTTCTCGATCCGGCTGCGCCCAAGAAGCTCATGCCGCGCCTCAACCAGCTTTTCAACCGCTCGCAACTGACCGCCGAGGAAATCCACATCCTGCGCGGTGTTGCGAAGGCCATGCTGCAGAGCACCCCACCGAAACGCTAGACTGAGCGGTCTTGTCAACAATAACCAGCCCCTAGATGCTTGACCGCCTGCGCTCCGATATCCAGTGCATCCTCGACCGCGACCCTGCGGCACGCAGCACCTGGGAGGTCATCACCTGTTACCCGGGTCTTCATGCGATCTGGCTGCAGCGTCCGGCGCACTGGTGCTGGAACCATGGCCTCAAGTGGCTGGGGCGCTTCATCTCGCACATCGGCCGCTGGCTCACCGGCATCGAGATCCATCCGGGCGCCGTCATCGGCGAGCGCGTCTTCATCGACCACGGCATGGGCGTCGTCATCGGCGAGACGGCCGTGGTCGGCGACGGCTGCACCATCTACCACGGCGTGACCCTGGGCGGCACCTCTCTGTACAAGGGCGCCAAGCGTCATCCCACGCTGGGCCGCGACGTGGTGGTCAGCGCGGGCGCCAAGGTGCTGGGCGGCTTCGAGGTGGGCGACGGTGCCAAGATCGGCAGCAATGCCGTGGTCATCAAGCCCGTGCCCGCAGGCGCCACGGCCGTGGGCATTCCGGCGCGCATCATCGCCAGCAAGAACGGCCACAGCGCCGATGTGACCGAGCACGACCCGGCATCTGCCAAGGCCGAGTCCATCAAGGTCCCGGCCTCTGCCGCGCCCCAGCCGTTCACGGCCTACGGCATCACCCAGGAAATGGACCCCGTGGCCCAGGCCATGCGCGGCCTGAGCGATGGCGCGGCCGCGCACGAGCAGCAGATCGCGCTGCTTTGGGAGGCCATTGCCAAGCTCTCGGCCGGCAGCAAGGTGGGCGACTGCGTGCCCTGCGAATCCGAGCGCCCGCAGGCCTTCCAGAAGGACAAGATCGACCAGATCATGGGCAAGTAGGCCTGCACAAGATCACCAAAGATCCCCAAGATCCCCAAGATCCCCAAGATCCCCCAAGAAGACCGGAGACTCCGACCAGCATGAACGTTGAACAGGCCTTGCATGCGCGCCGCTCCGTGCGCGCCTTCCTGCCCCAGTCGCCCGATGCGGCGCTGGTGCGCACCCTGATGGAACAGTCGGCCAATGCGGCCTCGGGCGGCAACCTGCAGCCCTGGCGCGTGCTGGCGCTGACGGGCGATCCGCTGCAGCAGTTGCTCACCGCCGTTGCCGAAGCCGAGCCCCAGGACGCCCAGCCCGGCCTGTCCTACCCGCCCAATCTCTGGGAGCCCTACCGCAGTCGGCGCTTTGCCAATGGCGAAGAGCTGTACCAGTCGCTGGGCATTCCGCGCGACGACAAGCCCGCGCGGCTGGAGCAGCTGGCGCGCAACGGCCAGTTCTTCGGCGCGCCCGTGGGCCTGATCGTGGCGGTGGACGAGCGCATGGGCCTGCCGCAATGGGTGGACCTGGGCATCTACCTGCAGTCCTTCATGCTGCTGGCCTGCGCCAATGGCCTGGCCACCTGCGCCCAGGGCTTCTGGCGCCGCTACAACGACGCCGTGACCCAGGCGCTGGCGCTGCCCGAGGGCTACCACGTGGCCTTCGGCATTGCGCTGGGCTACGAGGACAAGAACGCCCCCATCAACGGCTGGCGCGCCACGCGCGCTCCGCTGGCCGAATGGGGTGCGCTGCGCGGCTTCGACTGACGGCGGCGCATGGCCCCTGGGCAAACCCGCAGGCGATGGGCCGCCAACCATCCCCTATACTTGCCGCTGCTCCGGGGTGTGCTGATGCACTGAGATGCCAACCGGTCCATGCGCTGCATGGGCCAGGCGGCGAACCCGACGAACTTGATCCGGTTGATACCGGCGGAAGAAGAGCGGGACCCTGAAGCGGGGCCGAAGTCAGAGGATGGAAGTCCGCCACGGCGGATACACGCAGGGCCGCAACGGCCAGGCAGGCCACCATCCGATGCGCATCGACCCTTGCCAACCAAGGCTGCTCGTGCGCCTTGGCGTGCGTGGCAACCAGGGGCCAAGGCCATACGGCCCTGGCAGGCCCACACTGGCATAGCCCGGTGCGCGGCCTTTGGCGCAGCCCAAGGAGTGTCCGGTTCCCGGAGCGTTGTTGATCGACGCTTTGAACGCAAGGAACCCGACATGAACGCTCCCGATTCCATCTTCACCCCCGCAGCCGGCGAAGCTCCCGACGCACAGCGTTTTTCCGACCTGCTGGCGCAGTCGCGCAAGCCGTTCCCGGCCTCCACCAAGAGCTATCTGCAAGGCAGCCTGCACAGCGGCCTCAACGTGCCCGTGCGCGATATCCAGCTGACCAATGGCGAGCAGGTCAGCGTCTATGACACCTCGGGCCCCTACACCGACCCGGCCGTGGCCATCGACGTCCGCAGCGGCCTGCCCGGCGTGCGCAATGCCTGGATCGAGTCGCGCGGCGACAGCGAGTACTACGCCGGCCGCCTGCGCCAGGCCCTGGACGACGGCGGCAAGCGCGGCGAGGAAGACGAGCGCGTGGCCCGCCTGCGGGCCGAGGCCGCATCGCTGCAGCGCCAGCCGCGCCGCGCCAAGAGCGGTGGCAACGTCACCCAGATGCACTACGCGCGCAAGGGCATCATCACGCCCGAGATGGAGTACGTGGCCCTGCGCGAGAACGGCCGCCGCGAATGGATGGCCGAGTACCAGCAGGACGCCGCGCGCGAGGCGCGCCTGGCCGGCAACGGCCTGGGCGCCGCCATCCCCAAGATCATCACGCCCGAATTCGTGCGCGACGAAGTGGCGCGCGGCCGCGCCATCATCCCGGCCAACATCAACCACCCCGAGATCGAGCCCATGGCCATCGGGCGCAACTTCAAGGTCAAGATCAACGCCAACATCGGCAACTCGGCCGTCACCTCCAGCATCGAGGAAGAGGTCGAGAAGCTGGTCTGGGCCATCCGCTGGGGCGCGGACAACGTGATGGACCTGTCCACCGGCAAGAACATCCACACCACGCGCGACTGGATCATCCGCAACTCGCCCGTGCCCATCGGTACCGTGCCCATCTACCAGGCGCTGGAGAAAGTGGGCGGCATTGCCGAGGACCTGACCTGGCCCATCTTCCGCGACACCCTGATCGAGCAGGCCGAGCAGGGCGTGGACTACTTCACCATCCACGCCGGCGTGCGCCTGGCCTACATCCACCTCACGGCCCAGCGCCGCACGGGCATCGTCTCGCGCGGCGGATCCATCATGGCCAAGTGGTGCATGGCCCACCACCGCGAGAGCTTCCTGTACGAGCACTTCGAGGACATCTGCGACATCATGAAGCAGTACGACGTCAGCTTCTCGCTGGGCGACGGCCTGCGCCCCGGCAGCGCCTCGGACGCCAATGACGAGGCCCAGTTCGCCGAACTGCAGACCCTGGGCGAGCTGACCCAGCTGGCCTGGAAGCACGACGTGCAGACCATGATCGAAGGCCCCGGCCACGTGCCCATGCACATGATCCAGGCCAACATGACCGAGCAGCTCAAGCACTGCCACGAGGCGCCGTTCTACACCCTGGGCCCGCTGACCATCGACATCGCCCCCGGCTACGACCACATCGCCAGCGCGATCGGCGCGGCCATGATCGGCTGGTTCGGCACCGCCATGCTGTGCTACGTCACGCCCAAGGAACACCTGGGCCTGCCCGACCGCGACGACGTCAAGCAGGGCATCATCGCGTACAAGATCGCAGCCCACGCGGCCGACGTCGCCAAGGGCCACCCCGGCGCCCGCGCCCGCGACGACGCGCTGAGCCAGGCCCGCTTCGACTTCCGCTGGCAGGACCAGTTCAACCTGGGCCTGGACCCCGACACCGCCCAGGCCTACCACGACGAAACCCTGCCCAAGGACAGCGCCAAGGTGGCGCACTTCTGCTCCATGTGCGGCCCCAAGTTCTGCTCCATGAAGATCACCCAGGAAGTGCGCGAATTCGCCGCTGCCAAGGGCGTGGCCGAGCAGGAAGGCATTGCCGCCGGAATGCAGGCCAAGGCCGAGGAATTCAACCGTGCCGGCGGAGAGTTCTATATCCCCATCGTGGCGGCCAGCAGCGATACGACGGCGCGTTGATCGCGCGGCATTGAGCCGATCCGGGCTGCGTGCAATGCGCGGCCCGTGGCCGCCGTGGATGGCGCGGCGGCCTTTCCTTGGGAAAACACCTAGCGGTCCGTGATGGCTGAGGATCAGTCCGTCGCCGAATCGTTTATCTCCAGCCACCTTCTCCCGCCGAGAATTCCATGACCAGCCGTTACCGGCGTTGCCCCGCAGGCTTCGCAGGCACAAGAACAAGAACGCGCTGACTGCACGGCCGCAGTTTTCACGCATGGCCGGCAAGGATTTCAGTACGCCTTGGCCTTAGTGGCGAGGGCTTTCGCCAACTGGCAATCGGGAGGAGAGGGAGATGAATAAACGCATGATCCGCAGCGCTGGCCTGGCCGCGCTTGCATTGGGCACGGCCCTGGCGGCCCAGGCCCAGAGTTCGGTCACGCTCTATGGGCGTGTGGTCGCGGGGGTGGACTACCAGAACAATGTGTACGACCCGGCCACGGGGGGCTCCGGCAGCCTGTGGCGGGCCGTGGGCAACCAGTGGGGCACGAGCATGCTGGGTTTCAAGGGGGAGGAGGACCTGGGCGGCGGGCTGCATGTGCTGTTCACGCTGGAGTCGGGCTTCAGCATCGACGATGCCAGGTTCAACGGCGCAGGTTTCTTCAACCGCCGCACCTTCGTGGGCCTGCGCAGCGGCTGGGGCACGCTGAAGCTGGGCAAGGACCTGTCGATCTCGGATGCGCACTGGGCGCTGGACCCCACGGGCCAGCAGTTCATCGGCTCGGCCACGCTGGTGCGGGGGCGCAACTGGGGCGGGCATGACAACATGGTCTCGTACGAAACGCCCAGCTGGGGCGGCCTGCGCGTGCTGGCGCTGACCGGCCTGGGCGAGCAGCCGCAGGGCGCATCGCGGCTGCGCAAGGATGCGCTGTCCGTGTCCTATACCGCGCCCACGTTCGAGTTGCGCGCCATCTACGACGTGGCCCGCGATGCCAATGGCCGCTTCAGCGATCTGTACACCACATCCCGCAACCTGACGCTGGGCGGCACGGTGACGCTGTCCGCGCTCAAGCTGTTCGCGGGCTATGAGCAGCTGTCCGCGCCCGACAGCGCGGCTGGCGTGCCCAACAAGGCGCGGCAGTACTGGATGGGCGCGCGCTACAAGGTGTCAGGCCCGCTGACGCTGATCGGGGCGGGCTACCGCACCACGGTCAACAACGGCGGCGGCAGCGCCAACCTGTTCATGGCGGGCGCCGACTACGCGCTGTCCAGGCGCACGCTGCTGTACGCCAGCGTGGGCAATGTGCGCAATGGCGGCAATGCGAACTTCTCGGTGGAGACCACCAACAACAACCCGGCGCCGGGCGGCAGCCAGACCGGCCTGTACCTGGGCATGGCGCATTCGTTCTGACCGGGGCGGGGCACTTTGGCGGAGGTTGCCGGCCCTTGCTCAAGGGGCTTGCCATCCGCCGCCCAGCACCTTGTTGATCGTCACCTGGTTTTGCAGTTGCGCCAGGTGCAGGGCCGACAGGGCCAGCTGTGCGTTGCGGCTGCGCTCCTGCGCATCCAGCCAGGTGCGCAGGGGTACCTGGCCTGCGCGGTAGCGTGCCTCGTACAGGCGGGTGATTTCTGCCGATTCCTGCATGACGCGCTGCTGTGCCTGTTCCTGGCTGGCCAGCTCGGTGCGGGCGGACAGGGCTTTTTCCGTTTCCGCCAGCGCGGCGTACAGCGACTTGCGGAAGTTGACCACGGCCTCTTCATGCTGGTTGCGCGCAATGGCGGTGTTCAGCCGCATCTCGCCCACGTTCAGAAAGGGCAGGGTCATGCTGGCGCCCAGGGCCGCCACGGGGTTGGCCAGCAGGTCGAGCAGCGAGTTGCTGGAGCCCCCCAGGCTGCCGGTCAGCGACAGCGTGGGGTAGTAGCGCGCGGCGGCCGCATCGCTGCTGGCCAGGGAGGCGCGCAGCCGCAGTTCGGCGGCGCGCAGGTCGGGGCGGCGGCCCAGCAGTTCGGCGGGCAGTCCTGCGGCAATGGCAGGCAGCGCGCCCGTGGGCAGGGCCTGCGGCTCGCCACCGGGTGCCTCGGCGCCCAGGAGCAGCTCGTTGAGCGCCTGCCGCAGTTCGGCGCGGGCCTGCGTGTACTGGCTGAGCAGCGCCTGCTGCTCGGCCAGCGCCTGCCGGGCCTCGCGCCGTTCCAGGCTGGATACGGCGCCGCTGCGGTACTGCGCCTCCACCAGCTCGCCGGTGCGGCGTGTGTACTCCAGGCTTTGCCGCGCAAATTCCAGGCGCTCGTTGGCCAGGGCCAGTTGCCAGTACAGGCTGGCGGTGGTGGCCGCCAGGGACAGGGCCACGGCCTGCCTGTCCTGCTCGCTGGCCTGGGCCTCGAAGACGGCCGCATCGCGCTGGGCACCCAGGCGGTCGAACAGGTCCAGCTCCCAGCCCACGCTCAGCGTGGCGCTGGACGTCTCCAGCGTGCTGCGCGGGCTGCCGGACAGCGGCCGGCTGGCCCCGGTGCTGAGCGTGCCGCCGGGTTGCGGCAGCAGGGCGCGGCCCGCCAGCTGCGCCTGCAGCGCGGCGCGGCGCACGCGGATGCCTGCCGTTGCCAGGTCGGGGTTGCGCGCAAGGGCCATGTCGATCCATGCATCCAGGCGCGGATCGCCGAAGGCGCGCCACCATGCCTCGGGCGCAGGCGTGGCCGCCGAGGGCTGCGCATGCTCGAACTGTGCGGGCAGCGCCACCTGCGGCGCCTCGTAGGTTGTGCGCGTGATGGCGCCGCAGCCGGCCAGGGCCACTGCGCATGCCAGCACGCCGGTCTTCAGCATATGCATGTCAATCTCTTGATAGAGCCTGTACGGGGTCGAGGCGCGCAGCACTGCGCGCCGGCAGGAAGCCGAAGCCGATCCCGATGAGGGAGGAGCAGGCCACGGCCAGCACGATGGAGGCGGCCGAGAACGACAGCTGGAAGCTGCTGCCGGACAGGCTGACGGCCAGCCCCAGGCCCAGCGCCAGCGACACACCCAGGATGCCGCCCACGATGCAGACCAGCACGGCCTCGATCAGGAACTGCTGAAGGATGTCCGACTGGCGCGCGCCGATGGCCATGCGCACGCCGATCTCGCGCGTGCGCTCGGTCACCGACACCAGCATGATGTTCATCACGCCGATGCCGCCCACCAGCAGCGCGATCATGGCGATGGCCGAGACCAGCAGCGTCAGCGTGGTGCTGGTGCGCGTGATGGCCTGGCGGATCTGGTCGGAGTTCCAGATGAAGAAGTCCTTGGTGCCATGGCGCTCGGTCAGCAGGCTGGTGGCGGCCTTTTGCGCGATCTCGGCCGGCACCGCGTCCTTGATGCGCAGCGTGATGCTGTCCAGGTGGTACTTGCCGACCAGGCGCGTGGCGGCTGCGGTGTAGGGCACGAAGAAGGTGGGCGTGGAGCCGCCGAAGCTGTTTTGCGCAGGCCGGAGCACGCCGACGATTTCCACGGGCATCTGGCCCAGCAGCACGACCTCGCCCAGCGGGCTGGGGTTGGTGGGGAACAGGGCGGTGGCGGTCTTCTGGTCGATCACCGCCACCTGGGCGTGCAGGTCCACGTCGCGCTGGTCGAAGAAGCGGCCCGATGCCAGGCGCAGGCCGCGCACGCGAAAGTGCTCGAAGCCCACGCCCGTCACCTGGGCCGTGGCCGCGTTCTCGCGGTACAGCGCCGTGACGCCGACCGACACATTGGGCGTGGCGCTGTCCACGTAGGGCTGCTCGGCCAGGGCCTGGGCGTCGGCGGCGACCAGGGTCTCGATGGCGGCCGCGCGCGTGTCGCCGAAGTCCTTGCCGGGGAAGATGTCCAGCGTGTTCGTGCCCAGCTCGCTGATCTGGTTCATCACCTGCTGCTGCGCACCGCGCCCCAGCGCCACCACCGAGACCACGGCCGAGATGCCGATGATGATGCCCAGCATGGTCAGGAAGGTGCGCAGGCGGTGGGCGTTCATGGCGCGCAGGGCCATGCGCAGGGCCTCGCCAAAGCGGTCCGACAGTCCGCGCCAGGAGGCCCGGCGCGCGCCGGATGCCGGCTCCACGGGCGGCCTGGCTTCGTGCGGGGTGCTGCGCCGGTCGGCAATGATGGCGCCGTCGCTGATCTCGATCACGCGCGTGGCGTGGGCGGCGACGGCCATGTCGTGCGTGACCAGGATGATGGTGTGGCCGTCGGCATGCAGCTCCTGCAGGATGCGCATGACCTGCTCGCCGCTGGCCTTGTCCAGCGCGCCCGTGGGCTCGTCGGCCAGGATGACGGCGCCGCCGTTCATCAGCGCACGCGCAATGGACACGCGCTGCTGCTGCCCGCCCGACAGCTGGCTTGGCCGGTGCTGCATGCGGTCGGCCAGGCCCAGGCGTTCGAGCAGGGCGGCCGAGCGCGCATGCCGCTCGCCGGCCGGTGTGGCCGCGTAGACGGCGGGCAGCTCCACATTGCCCTGGGCCGTGAGGTCGGGCAGCAGGTGGTAGCGCTGGAAGATGAAGCCGAAGTGCTCGCGCCGCAGCGCGGCCAGCGCGTCGGGCCCCAGCTCGCCGGTCTCGCGGCCGGCGATGCGGTAGCTGCCCGAGGTCGGATGATCCAGGCAGCCGAGGATGTTCATCAGCGTGGACTTGCCCGAGCCCGAGGCACCGACGATGGCCACCATCTCGCCCGCTTCTATGCGCAGGTCTATGTCCTTGAGTACCGCCACCGTGGTGTCGCCCGCAGGAAACTCCCGGCGCAGGCCCTGCATCTGCAGCAATGCATGGTCCATGCTTACATTCCCATCGGGTCGCTGCCGGCCGGCTTGCCGCCGGGGCTGGCCTCGCCGATCACCACCTGCTCGCCGGGCTCCAGCCCCGACAGCACCTGGGCCTGGGCGTTGGTGCGCAGGCCCACGCGCACCTTGCGCTCGGTGACCTGGCCCTGGGCATCGCGCACGCGCACGCTGTAGTTGTCGTCGGCATCGCGGCTGCCCAGCGCGGCGGCCGGCATGAGCACGGCCTTGTCGGCCTGGGCCACGCGCACGGTGACCTGGGCGGTCATGGAGGGGCGCAGCTTGCCTTCCGGGTTGGGCACGTCGAACTGGGCGTTGTAGTAGATGGCCTTGGCGGCCTGGGCGCCGGTGGCGGTCGCTGCGCCAGCGGTGGCGTCCGTGGCGATGGAGGCGGGCGCAGGCTCTATGCGCTCGATCGTGGCGGTGTGGCGCTGGCGGCCGCTGCCCAGCGTGGTGAACCAGACCGTCTGGCCCAGCTGGATCTTGTCCACGTCGGCCTCGGCAATCTCGGCGCGCACGGTCATCACGTCGAGCTTGGCCAGCATGACGATGGTGGGCGTGGTCTGGAAGGAGTTCAGGGTCTGGCCCTGCTTGGTGACCACGGCCACGATCACGCCGTCCATGGGCGCGACGATGCGGGTGTAGCCCAGGTTGATGCGCTCGGTCTCCACCTGGGTGCGTGCCTGCTCGATCTGTGCCTGAAGGGCGCCGACATCGGCCAGCGCGGTGTCCAGCGCAGCCTTGGCGGCTTCATGGTCGGCGCGCGAGGTGGCGTCGGCCTGCAGCAGCTCCTGCTGGCGCTGGAAGGTCAGCCGGGCCTGCACCAGCGCCGCGCGCCGCGCGGCCAGCTGGGCCTGCAAGGCGGTGACGGATGCCTCGGCATTGCGCAGCTTGATGCGCTGCGGCTGGGCATCGACTTCGGCGATCAGCTCGCCGGCCTTGACCTTCTGGCCCAGCTCCACGTGCAGGCGCCGGACCTGGCCCGAGACCTGGGCGCCCACGGCCACCAGTTCCTTGGGGTGCAGCCGGCCCACGGCCAGCACGGTCTGCTCCAGGTCGCCGACGGTGACGGGTGCGGTTGCGAATTGGGTGGAGGGCTTGGCACTGGCCTTCCACCACACCAGGCCTGCGACCATGCATGCGCCTGCGACGGCGACCATGGCCCATTTGCGATTGAACTTCATTCTTCCCCTGCCGCGCGGTCGGCCGCAGGGGAGACAGTCCCTGCCCGGCGCCGCGCCAGATGCTCGAACTTACCAGTCTGGCGCGGTTCGATGTCCCGGCATTGACCAAGGCATGGAGATTCAGTGGAGAAAAGCGAGGAGAGGGAGCGGCCGGGCTGCCCCCTCGGCTCACCGCAAGTTCAGCGCAAGTTCAGCGCCAATATTGGCACTTGCTCTCGGCCTTGGTGGTCCAGACCTGCTCGGCCGGCAGCTTCTTGACCAGCTTGTAGTAGTCCCAGGTGCCCTTGGATTCGGCCGGGGATTTCACTTCCATCAGGTACATGTCGTGCACGTAGCGGCCGTCCTCGCGCAGGTAGCCGCTGCCGAAGAAGTCGTCCATCTTCATGCCGCGCCAGGTGGCCATGACCTTGTCGGCATCCAGCGTGCCGGCCTTTTCCACGGCCTTGAGCCAGTTCATGGTGGCCGAGTAGTCGGCCGCATGGATTTCGCTGGGGCGGCGCTGGGTCTTGGCCATGAAGGCGTCGGCGAACTTGCGCGAGGCATCGTTCATGTCCCAGTACCAACTGGTGGTGAACTGCATGCCCTGCGTGTTCTTCAGGCCCAGGCTGTGCACGTCGGTGAAGAACACCAGCAGGCCGGCCAGCTTCATGTCCTTGGTCACGCCGAACTCGCGCGCGGCCTTGATGGAGTTGATGGTGTCGCCACCCGCGTTGGCCAGGCCCAGGATCTGGGCCTTGGAGTTCTGCGCCTGCAGCATGAAGCTGGAGAAGTCGCTGGCGTTCAGCGGCGTCTTGACCGAGCCCAGCACCTTGCCGCCGCGCGCCTCGATGATCTTGGTGGTATCGGCCTCCAGCGCATGGCCGAAGGCATAGTCGGCGGTCACGAAGTACCAGCTCTTGCCTCCGGCCTCCACTACGGCCGCGCCCGTGCCCTTGGCCAGGGCCACGGTGTCGAAGGCGTAGTGCACGGTGTAGGGACTGCACTGCTCGTTGGTCAGCGCCGAGCTGCCTGCGCCGTTGTCGATGAAGACCCGCTTTTTCTCCTGCGCCACCTTGGCCATGGACAGGGCCGTGGCCGAGTTCGTGCCGCCAAACACCAGGCTGATGCCCTGCGTGTCTATCCACTCGCGCGCCTTGCTGGCGGCAATGTCGGCCTTGTTCTGGTGGTCGGCCGTCAGCAGCTCGATGGGTTTGCCCAGCAGCTTGCCGCCGTAGTCGTCAATGGCCATCTGTATCGCCACGGCGCCGTTCTTGCCCTCGACATCGGCATAGAGACTGGACATGTCGGTGATGAAGCCGATCCGAACCTTGTCCTGCTGCGCCAGGGCCGGCGTTGCCAGTGCGGCGGCGCACAGTGCCAGGGCCAGCGGTGTCATCAGCGATGTCTTGGGGCGTTGCTGCATGAAGTCTCCTTGCTTTGGATGGAAAAAGCCCGCTGCTGTTGCGCAGGGGCCGGGGTGATTCCATGCTGGCAGGGACAGGGGCCTGCCGCATTGGGGCAAGCACGGGCTTGGTGGCCCCGGTGCGACAGTACAGCCGCTCATCCTTGCAACGTGGCCGGCCCGTTGATTGATCGCCGTGCGCTGCGCATCCCGGCCGTGGCTTGTGCGCGCGTCAGGACCTGCTTTTCCGTTCCTTGACCTGGGAATGCGAAAGCACTGGACTTGAATTAATTTGTCTAGAAAAACAATCAAAAATTCAGGTTTTGCTTAGAATAATGGACAAATGAAAACGCCAGAAAAGTCCACCCTTCTTCAGCGCCAACTGCTTTTGCAGTTCGGTGACCGGCTCAAGCGTCTGCGCAAGGAGCAGGGGCTGGGCACGGTCGAGATGGCCTCGCGCGTAGGTATATCCCGCAGCACGCTCGCTGCAGTCGAGTCCGGCGATCCCGGGCCATCCATGGGCACGTACCTGCGAGTCATGTTGGAACTGGGCATAGGGGGAGAATTGGCATTGCTGGCGGGCGACGCCCTGCAGCCCGCGCCCGCAGGAACTGCCGCAGCCCGTTCGCGCCATGCCAGGCCCGTCGTACAGGTTCTGGTGCGTGCGCAGGATGCGCGCCATGAAGTGCAGGATCTGCAAAGCCTCGCATTGCATGAAGAAGCCGTGCGCCTTGTGCGATCTGACCCGGCATTGCTGCAGCAGGCACAGGACACGTTGGAGAGGTGGTTGAGCCAGGGGGATTCGCATTCCGCCAGCCTGTGGAGGCAGTGGCAGGATGTCTTGCAAAATGGCCGCTGGCGCACCATCCTGGCCCGCACGCGAAGGGCCCAGGAACTGCGCCAGGCCTCGCCCCTGACATCGGTGCTGCCCGAACAGGTGCGCCAGCAGATACGGGCGCAGGTGGGGGATCTCAAGCGGGGCGTTGCATTGGGAGATACAGGGCGGGCCTATGAACCGAGAGGATCTTGAGCACATCATTCGTGCGAGCGGGGATGTGACGAATGAGTATGAATTCGTCATCGTGGGAAGCCAGGCAATCCTGGGCTCCATCCCGTATCCCGAGCCGGTTTTCAAGATGTCCGCAGAGGCGGACATCTATCCGCTCAACGCTCCGGATCTGGCGGACCGGATCGACGGATCCATTGGCGAAGGCTCTCGCTTCCACGAGTCCAATGGCTACTACGCGCAGGGCGTGGGCCCGGACACGGCAGTGCTTGCCTCAGGCTGGCAAAACCGGCTGCACCGTATCCAGAACGGCAATACCAACGATCGCGTCGGCTATTGCCTTGATGTGCTGGATCTCTTTCTCTCCAAGGCCCAGGCGGGGCGCGACAAGGACCGGGTGTTTTGCATGGCACTGATGGAGCATGGCCATGTACAGGTCGATGCGGCACTGAAACTGGCAAGCAGCATGCCGTTGGGTGATGACGGCAAACGGCAATTGCGGGCCCGGATTCAGCGCTGGTTCAAGGGGCTGAAAAAATAAAAAGCAGCCCGCAGGCTGCTTGTCGATTGCCGTGTCCGCGCGATCAGGCCGCAGGTCGCGCGGTGCGCACTGCGCTCTTGGGGCGGAACGCCTTGCAGACGCTGTCGTCCGTTTCCAGATAGGGCCCGCCGATCAGGTCAACGCAATAGGGCACGGCCGCAAAGATGCCGTTGACCTTTTGCGTGCCATCGGGGTTCTTCAGGCCTTCCAGGGTTTCGGCAATGGCCTTGGGCTGGCCCGGCAGGTTGATGATCAGGCTCTTGCCACGGATCACCGCCACCTGGCGCGACAGGATCGCCGTGGGCACAAAGGCCAGGCTGATCTGGCGCATCTGCTCGCCAAAGCCCGGCATTTCCTTGTCGGCCACGGCCAGCGTGGCTTCGGGCGTGACATCGCGCGGGGCGGGGCCGGTGCCGCCCGTGGTCAGCACCAGGCAGCAGCCGGCATCGACCAGCTCGATCAGCGCGGCGCTGATGCCGGCCTGCTCGTCGGGGATCAGGCGCGGCTCGAACGTGATGGGGTTCCTGAGCGCGCGGGTGAGCCAGTCCTGCAGGGCCGGCAGGCCCTTGTCCTCATAGACGCCGCTGCTGGCACGGTCGCTGATCGAGACGATGCCGATGCGCACGGCGTCATGGACGGGCTCACTCATCGTCAGCTTCCTCGCCAGCGCCGTCACCGTCCTCGGCTGTCTCGCGGCCCGTGCCGCCCAACTGCTGGCGCACCAACTGGAACAGATCGCGGTAGGCGCGGCCCTTGCGCTGGGCCAGGCCGGTGGATTCCTGCACATTGGCCTCATGGGCGCCCGGCATGTCCTTGCGGGCCTGGCGGATCAGGGCGCGCAGCTGCTGGGTGTCTGTGTCGGGGAAATGGTCCAGCCAGATGGACAGGGCCGATTCCTCGGCAATCAGGCGGTCGCGCCATTGCTCGGCCGCATGCAGGGCCATCTTCTCGGCGGCCGATCCGTTGTGCTGCTCGTCCAGTGCGGCGCGCACGGCGGCGATCTCGGTCTCGTCCAGCTTGCGCATGAGCTTGCCGACGTACTGCATCTGGCGGCGCTTGCCTTCGAAATTGGTGATGCGCTTGGCCTCGGCCAGGGCATCGGCCAGCTGGTCGGGCAATTGCAGGCGCTTGAACAGGTCGGAGCGCAGCGTCAGCAAATCCTTGCCGAGGTCCTGCAAGGCGTCGGACTCGCGCTTGAGATCCGTCTTGCTGGAGTCGGAGGTGCCTTTGAGTTCGGCCTTGAGCTGCAGGTCGAGTTCGCTGCCTTCGGCAACGAAGTGACCTTTGACGTAGTAGCCTTTTTTGGGTTTGCGTGACATGGGGTAGGGGACAAATACAGTGGCGGCGCGGAGGGCGCTGCAGTGGCGGCTATCATAGCCGCCGCTATGAAAAAACCCCGTCCCCGCGCGGCAAGCACCGCCAAACCGCAGGCTGATTCCGGCTTCAGCTACAGCCAACCGTTTTTTGAAGATCTGGTGGACCGTGCCCTGGTCCACGCCAAGAAGCTCGGCGCCACCGACGCCGGAGCCGAGGCTTCCGAGGGCTGCGGCCTGAGCGTGAGTGTGCGCAAGGGGGCGCTGGAGACCGTGGAGCGCAACCGCGACAAGTCGCTGGGCGTGACCGTCTACCTGGGCAACCGCCGTGGCAACGCCAGCACCTCCGACTTCTCGGATGCCGCCATCCAGCAGACCGTGCAGGCCGCCTACGACATCGCGCGCTTCACCGCCGAGGACCCCATGGCCGGCCTGCCCGATGCGGCCGACATCGCCCCGCCCGGCACCCACCGTGACCTGCAACTGTTCCACCCCTGGGAGCTGACCAGCGAGGCTGCGGCGCAGCTGGCGCTGCAGTGCGAAGAAGCTGCCCTGGGCACGCACAAGCGCATCACCAACAGCGAAGGCGCTGGCGTCTCGGCCCAGCAAAGCCATTTCTTCAGCGCCCATACCAATGGTTTCCGTGGCGGCTACGCCAGCTCGCGCCACAGCCTGTCGGTGGCGCCCATCGCATCGCTGCCCGGCCGCAATGGCGAGATGCAGCGCGATGCCTGGTACAGCTCCATGCGCAACGCGGCCGACCTGGCCTCGCCCGAAGCCGTGGGCCGCTACGCCGCCCAGCGCGCCCTGAGCCGCCTGGGCAGCCGCAAGATCCCGACCACCGAATGCCCGGTGCTGTTCGAGTCCACGCTGGCCGCCGGCCTGCTGGGCAGCTTCGTGCAGGCCGTCAGCGGCGGCGCGCTGTACCGCCGCAGCACCTTCCTGCTCGACTCGCTGGGCAAGCCCGTCTTCCCCAAGCACATCGACATCACGGAAGATCCCTTCATCCTCGGCGGCAAGGGCAGCTCGCCCTTCGACGAGGAAGGCGTGCGCGTGCAGGCCCGCAAGGTGGTGGATGCCGGCCGCGTCGAGGGCTACTTCCTGTCCAGCTACTCGGCACGCAAGCTGGGCATGAAGACCACCGGCAATGCCGGCGGATCGCACAACCTGGTCATGACCTCGCGCCGCACCAAGGCCGGCGACGACCTGCCCGCCATGCTCAAGAAGCTGGGCACGGGCCTGTTCGTGATCGAACTCATGGGCCAGGGCGTGAACTACGTGACCGGCGACTACTCGCGCGGCGTCAGCGGCTTCTGGGTGGAAAAAGGCGAAATCGCCTTCCCCGTGCATGAGATCACCATCGCCGGCAACCTCAAGGACATGCTCAAGGGCATCGAGGCCGTGGGCGCAGATGCCTACAACTACGGCGCCAAGACCGTGGGCTCTATCCTGATCAACCGCATGAAGGTGGCGGGCAGCTGATCGGCTTGCGGCTGCGCATGCTGATGAAGAGCGGCCTTAAAGGCCGCTTTTTTGTGGGCACCCAGTCACCGCGTGCCCCGGCTGCAGTTGGCCGCACCAGCTCGCGTCCCGCGAACCCCAAGTGACCTTTGTCCTCCCCTGAGGTTCGCATTTCTGCAAGCCGTTGTTTTTGTTGAGGCATCACTGCGTCTGTCGTGGTCCTTGCCGTTTTTCCGTGACAGAGCGCGCAGGTTCGCGATGGCGAAGCTTTTTTTGCAGTGGTGCGGCTGGGTTATAAGCATGCCGTCGCGCCCCGTGCGGGCGCGTGGATTGAAACTCGCCGGCCCGGTAGGCGCGGTCTGCAGACTCGGTCGCGCCCCGTGCGGGCGCGTGGATTGAAACTGGCCCGCTACATGGCCCCCGCCGGCGATGACGTCGCGCCCCGTGCGGGCGCGTGGATTGAAACTCCCCATGCGAAGCAGTCGGTCATCATTTGTGATCGTCGCGCCCCGTGCGGGCGCGTGGATTGAAACCAGACTGCGCCCGAGGGCTTGGCCACGCCGCCTCCGTCGCGCCCCATGCGGGCATGTGGATTGAAACATGGCCATCAAGCGCGAAATGACGGTTCGTGCAATCGCTGACAGCCCGATGCCTGCATGCCGGCAAGGCGCTGTCCTACTGGATGTGCAGGGTTTGGGAAGGCGACACGACTGATTCAAATTGTCAAATTTGTTCCTGAATGTGTTTCCTCCGTGCCAGCAGTCTGGCCGGTTTGCGTAGGTGGTTCGAGGGAGAGCGACGTGGGTTTTCTGAGGCGTATGAAGTTGGGAACCATGCTGGGCATGGGTTTCCTTGCGGTGATCGTGGTCTGCGTGTGCGTGGCCGGCTTCGGCTGGATGAAGCTGCACGATCAGGGGGAGCAGTTGCGTGTTTTGGCCGAGGACCGCATGGGCAATCTGGCCCGGCTGCAATCGCTCAAGGACAACGCCAATGTGTCGGCGCGGGTGGTGCGCAATCTGGCGCTGATCACCGATCCGGCGCAGATGGCCGAGGAGAGCCGCCGGCTGGATGAGGTGGTCGCCAGGAACGGCCTGGTCATGAAGGAGCTGGACCAGCGCCTGCAGACCGAGCAGGCGCGCCGGCTCTTTGCCGACATACGGCAGGCGCGCCAGCCTTTCGTGGAGACCATGCGCCAGGCCGGTGACCTGGGCCTGGCCAACCAGGGCGATGCCGCCAGGGATCTGATCATGGGGCGCCTGCGCTCCTTGCAGACGACCTATTTCGATGCGGTCGAGGCACTGGTCGATTACCAGAAGGCACAGACGCAGGCCACGGTGGACGGCTCCCTGCGCAGCGTGGCCGAAGACGGCGTGGCCATGCTGGTGCTGACGCTGCTGGCCGCCGCGCTGGGCTCGCTGGTGGCCTGGATGATCACCAGGACGGTCAAGCAGCAGCTGGGCGGAGAGCCCTCCTATGCCGCCGGGGTGGCGCGCCAGATCGCGCAGGGCGATTTGTCCGTGCGGGTGCAATTGACGCCCTGCGACACCTCCAGCCTGCTGCACGCCATGGAGGACATGCGTGCCGGCCTGGCGCGCGTGGTCGCCGATGTGCGGCAAAGCAGCGAATCCATCGCGACCGGCGCCAGCCAGATCGCATCGGGCAATGCCGACCTGAGCCAGCGCACGGAGGAGCAGGCCAGCAATCTGGAGCAGACCGCCGCCTCCATGGAGGAGATGAACGCCACCGTCAAGCTCAATGCCGATACGGTGCGTACCGCCACCCAGCTGGCCGCTTCGTCGAGCCAGGCCGCCACTGGCGGCGGCAAGATCGTGGACCGCGTTGTGGCCACCATGGAGCAGATCACCGCGAGTTCCCGGAAGATCGAGGACATCATCGGCGTGATCGACTCCATTGCCTTCCAGACCAACATCCTGGCGCTCAATGCCGCCGTGGAGGCGGCGCGGGCGGGCGAGCAGGGGCGCGGCTTTGCCGTGGTGGCATCCGAAGTGCGCAGCCTGGCCCAGCGCAGCGCTGGGGCAGCCAAGGAGATCAAGGCCCTGATAGGCGAGAGCGTGTCCAAGGTGGATGAAGGCTCCGGTCTGGTGGGCGAGGCAGGTTCCGCGATGCAGGACATCGTCCGCCAGGCGCAGCAGGTGGCCGACCTGATCGGCGAGATAGGCGCAGCCACGGCCGAGCAGGCCGATGGTGTGGCGCAGGTGGGCGATGCCGTCGTACAGCTGGACCAGGTCACGCAGCAGAACGCCGCCCTGGTCGAAGAGTCGGCGGCGGCTGCTGCCAGCCTGAACGCGCAGGCTGCCAGGTTGGTCGATCTGGTCAGTCTGTTCAAGCTGGATGGGCTGTCCTCGTCCGTGTCCCTGCCCGCGACATCACCGGCCCAGGCGCCAGCGCCAGCCGCCTCAGGCAGCAAGGGCGGCCAGCGGACGAAGGCGTCCCCAGCGGCACCCAGGGTTGCTGCAGCGCCTGCCAAGGTCACCCCGCTGCGCAATGCGGGCGAGCGTGTGGACGAGAACTGGGAAGTGTTCTGACCGCGAGCGCGGCAATGCCGCGCTTTGCGCATAGAACCGGGGGGGGCTTGTCGGCCTCATGCCGTCGGATGGGGTGGGGTCTGCCCAGGCGCATGCCCCGGTGCATGGGCCGGTGCATGGGCCGGCATGTTGCGCACATGCAGGTCCAGCTGCGGGAAGGCCACGGCAATGCCAGCGTCCTTGAGCCGGTCGTTGACGCGGCGGTTGAGGTCGTGGCGCACGGGCAGGCGGTCTTCGACCTTGCCCACGTAGGCGCGCAGCTCGAAGCGCTGGCCGTTGCCTTCCAGCGCCATGAACCAGCAGTTGGGCTCGGGCTCGCGCAGCACCTGGGGGTGCTCCCTGGCAATGTCCAGCAGCATGTCGCGCACCTGCTCGGGGTCGTTGCCGTGGGCCACGGGCACGTCGATCACCAGGCGGGTCACGTCGTCGCTCAAGGTCCAGTTCGTCACCTGGCCGGTGATGAAGGTCTTGTTGGGGATGACGATTTCCTTGTTGTCGAAGTCCAGCACCGTGGTGGCCCGCGTGCGGATGCGCGTGACGGTGCCGGTGAGGGTGTCGATGGTGATGACATCGCCCACGCGGAAGGGCCGCTCCACCAGCAGGATCAGGCCCGAGACGAAGTTGGCGAAGATCTCCTGCAGGCCGAAGCCCAGGCCCACTGTGAGCGCCGCCACCATCCACTGCAGCTGGCCCCAGCGCAGGCCCAGCAGCGTGAAGGCGCTGACCGTGCCCGCGATGGTGATGGCGTAGCGCGCCAGCGTGGCCAGGGTGTAGCGCGCGGAGCTGCTGATGCGGTTGGAGGCCGACAGCGTCACTTCCAGCAGGCCCGGCAGGTTGCGTGCAAAGCTGAAGGTCAGCAGCAGGATCATCACGCCCAGCAGCGCATCCATCAGGCTCACGGGGGCGGCATGCGCGATGCCGTCGGCGCCGGTGTTGGTGGTGTACCAGAGCACCACGCCTTCGGAGCGCAGCAGCGCAGGCAGCACGGGCAGCCAGGCGTAGACCAGGGTCAGCACGACCAGCACCTGCTGCAGCAGGCCCAGCAGCCGGTGCGCCTGGGCGCCCACGGTGACCAGGGCCATCTGGGTGGCTTCGTCGGTGGGGGCCTTGCCGGTGTCCACGCCCGAGCCGCTCTGGGCCAGCCTGGCGGCTTCGCGCAGCCGGTTCAGCGCCAGGCGCCGCTCGCCCAGCAGCAGCCAGCGCCGCAGCAGGTTGACCACGACCTCGACCGCGCCCAGGAACACGAAGCTGGCCATCAGGGCCTGGATGACTTCGGTGGCCGTGTAGACATAGCCGAGCACGATGCCCACGGCCAGCGCGCTGAGCATGAGCATCAGCACCACGCTGACGATCTGGCCCCAGTGGATGCCGGGCCGCTTTTGCTGCATGACACGGCGAAAGTACAGCCAGGCCATCCAGGCCAGCCCCAGCGACAGCATGAGGATGGAGATGCGCCCCCAGGTGCTGATGGCGTGGTTGTCATGGCTGTAGAAGGCCAGGCCGCCCAGCAGTTCGGCAGGCACGATCAGCCAGGCGGCGCGGCGCACCATCTGGCGCAGCATCTGCACGCGAGCAGCCGGCCAGCCGAAGTGGGCCAGTGCCAGCCCGCCCGGGCAGAACAGGGCGTTGAGCAAGGTGGCCACGAATATGAAATCGCTGAGCTGGACCAGGGTGGCGCCCAGCGGCTCCAGCGCCGTGCCCACGGTTTCCGGGCCTTGCAGCAGGCTGCCCAGCGCCGCGGCCGCAAAGCTCCAGGGCAGGGTGTAGAGCAGGCTCCAGCCCAGCGCCAGCAGGCTCAGCCCGAAGTGGTCGCGCATGAAGTCGCCCACGCGCACGGCGATGGACTGCAACTGGCGCAGCGCGTAGCGGCGCAGGCCCAGCAGCAGGGCCACGATCAGGCCGACGGCGCCAAAGGCCCAGGGATCGTTCCAGATGCTGGCGGCCAGCGCCCGCGCGGTTTTCCAGGGCGAGCTGCTGCCTTCGATGTCCTGCTCCAGCGCCTGCCACTCGCTGAGCCAGGTACGGTCCATGGGGCGGTGGCTGGGGAACCACAGCAGCTCCTTGTCCAGCACCTGGCGCAACTCATTGCCGCTGCGCAGGGCCGCGCGCAGCGCGTCGTCGGTCTGCTCCAGCACGGCGATGCGGCGCAGCAACACCGGTTGCAGCTGATCGGTGAGCGCCACCTGCCGGGCCAGCAAAGCGGTCTGCTGGGCCGATACCGTGGCGTTGGCGGCCGGCTCCGGTGCCGCCACGCCGCCTGCATCCGCAGCGTCGGCCGGGGCCTGCGCCGCCGTGTCCGCGCCGGGGTTCTGGCGCCATTTGCTGGAGTTGAACAGTGTCAGGCGCAGCTCGGCCAGCTGGCGCTGCACGGCCCGGTGCCTGGCCTGCAGGGTGCTGCCGGAGGACAGCTCCACGCGCTGCTGCCACAGCCACTGGCCCACGGCCGCGCTGCCACCGCCCAGCCGCAGGCGTGCCTGGGTGTCGCGCAGCGTGGCGCTCAACTGGTCACGCACATATTCGTCATTGGCCAGGGTCTTGCGCTCCTGCGCCAGTTCATTGGAGTTCTTGAGGATCTGCGCGGCCAGCGCCGCATTGCGCTGGGCCAGGTCGCGTATGGCGGGATCGGCGGCGGAAGCGTGCTGGGCGGCCAGCTCCATCTCCTGCACCTGCTGCTCCAGTTGCTGGCGGCTGCGCTCGGCAATGCGCTGGGTCAGCCAGGCGGCGCGCGGCATGCGCTCCAGCAGCTCGCGGCGCTGGGCCTGCAGCTGGGCGGCCAGCAGGCGCTGGCGGGCTTCGATGGTGGACTGCTCTTCCTGGCGCAGCGCCAGCTCCAGCAGGGCGCGGCGGTGCTCTGCGCTGCGCCTTGCCTGCCGGGCCTGGGTGAGGTCGGGGGCTTCGCCGGGCTCGGCCGTCACGGGCTCGGCGTTTTCCTGGGCGCGCTGCTGCAGTATGGACAGGTCGATCCGTCCCGGGCCGGGCTGCGAGACCAGGTTGGCCTGGTCGGCCGCGGATTTCTCGATGCCGGCCTTGAGGGCGGCAATGGCATCGCGCTCATCGGCCAGCAGGCGTTCCAGCACTTCCTGGCTGGCGTTGGCGGGAACGCGTTCCTTCCAGCGATCGAACAGGCTGCCCAGCTGCTCGTCGCTCAGCGGCGCGGGCAGGGGCGGCACGGGCGTGCGTGCCCTGGCGCGCATGCGGTCCAGTTCCTGGGCCAGCGCATCGGCTTCCTTTGTGGCCGAGGCTGCGGCATCGAGCTGGGTCTGAATGGCGTTGCTTCGTTCCTTGTCGGACGCGGAGCCACCGCCCAGGGTGCCCTGCAAGGCACCCAAAGGGCCTGCTGCCGGTGCGGCCTTGGCCAGGCCCGGTGCCAGCAGGGCGAGCAGCAGGCCGAGCACCAGGCACATGGCCCACAGCAGGTGCATCGGCGTGACGGCAGCCAGTTTGCGCGATGGGCGACCGGCGGCAAGTAGGGGGTTGTCGGCAGGAGACATCGGTTCTGAATTCGGGCCTGTGCGGCTGTGTGAGTGCGGACTATCATTTGTCAAAAGTGGGAGCGTGAGGCGCTGTATTCACGGGCCTTGCTGCAGGCCCGGCTGGCTCAAGCCCCTGTCCCGGCACCGCAAAAAGCGGGGTAGTCCAGGAACCTGACATTGTGACCTCGCGCGCAATGCAGACATGTGGGACGTATGAGCTATTCAAAGCGGATGCAAGGTGCTACAACAGTTCCACACGGTAGCGAATGCCTTGCAACTTCGCGGCACTGTTCGCCCTCGGGTGCCGCCGGGAGAGGTCGTATGGATGTCATCAGCAACTCGGCTGCACGTTACGTTCGTTTTCGCGAAGAAGAGATGTCGCTGGACGAATTTCTCGCCCTGTGCCAGCGCGATCCCATGGCCTACGAGGGCGCCGCCCAGCGCATGCTGGCGGCCATAGGCGAACCCGAAATGGTGGACACGCGCAATGATCCGCGCCTGTCGCGGCTGTTTGCCAACAAGGTCATCCGGCGCTATCCGGCCTTCGCCGAGTTCTACGGCATGGAAGACTCCATCGAGCAGGTGGTGAGCTTCTTCCGCCATGCGGCCCAGGGCCTGGAAGAGCGCAAGCAGATCCTCTATCTGCTGGGCCCCGTGGGCGGCGGCAAGAGCTCCATCGCCGAGCGCCTCAAATACCTGATGCAGAAGGTGCCGTTCTACGCGCTCAAGGGCTCGCCCGTGAACGAGTCGCCGCTGGGCCTGTTCGACCCCGTGGAGGACGGGCCGCTGCTGGAGGAGCAGTTTGGCATTCCCCGGCGCTGCCTCAACCATGTGCTGTCGCCCTGGGCCGTCAAGCGCCTGGAGGAGTTGGGCGGCGACATCCGCCAGTTCCGCGTGGTCAAGCGCTATCCCAGCATCTCCAGGCAGGTGGGCATTGCCAAGACCGAGCCGGGCGACGAGAACAACCAGGACATCTCCAGCCTGGTGGGCAAGGTGGACATCCGCAAGCTGGAAAACTTTGCCCAGGACGACACCGACGCCTACAGCTACTCGGGCGGCCTGTGCCTGGCCAACCAGGGCCTGCTGGAGTTCGTGGAAATGTTCAAGGCGCCCATCAAGGTGCTGCACCCGCTGCTGACGGCCACGCAGGAGAGCAACTACAAGGGAACGGAGGGCTTTGGCGCCATTCCCTTCGACGGCATGGTGCTGGCCCACAGCAACGAGAGCGAGTGGAAGGCCTTCCGCAACAACCGCAACAACGAGGCCTTCCTGGACCGCGTCTACATCGTCAAGGTGCCTTACTGCCTGCGCGTGTCGGAGGAGGTGCGCATCTACGAGAAGCTGATCCGCGAGTCGTCCCTGGCCAGCGCCGTGTGCGCGCCCGGCACGCTCAAGATGATGGCCCAGTTCGCCGTGCTCACGCGGCTGAAGGAGCCCGAGAACTCCAGCATCTTCAGCAAGATGCAGGTCTATGACGGCGAGAGCCTCAAGGACACGGACCCGCGCGCCAAGAGCTTCCAGGAGTATCGCGACTATGCGGGCGTGGACGAGGGCATGTCGGGCATCTCCACGCGCTTCGCGTTCAAGATCCTGTCCAAGGTCTTCAACTACGACAGCACCGAGGTGGCGGCCAACCCGGTGCACCTGATGTATGTGCTGGAGCAGCAGATCGAGCGCGAGCAGTTCCCTGCCGAGCTGGAGACCAAGTACACCAGCTACATCAAGGAATACCTGTCGCCGCACTATGCCGAGTTCATCGGCAAGGAAATCCAGACGGCCTATCTGGAGAGCTACAGCGAGTACGGCCAGAACATCTTCGACCGCTACGTCACCTACGCCGACTACTGGATACAGGACAGCGAGTACCGCGACAACGATACCGGCGAGGCCTTCGACCGCAACGCGCTCAACGCCGAGATGGAGAAGGTCGAGAAGCCCGCGGGCATCGCCAATGCCAAGGACTTCCGCAACGAGATCGTCAACTTCGTGCTGCGCGCGCGGGCCAACAACCAGGGCAAGAACCCCAGCTGGACCAGCTACGAGAAGTTGCGCGTGGTGATCGAGAAGAAGATGTTCTCCAATACCGAGGAGCTGCTGCCCGTGATCAGCTTCAACGCCAAGGCCAGTGCCGAGGATGCCCGCAAGCACGAGGACTTTGTCACCCGCATGGAGGCCAAGGGCTATACGTCCAAGCAGGTGCGCCTGCTGTGCGAGTGGTATCTGCGCGTTCGCAAGAGCAACTGACGGGTGGGTGCGCCGCCCTTCGGCGCGCCCGGGCTGGGGGGAACAGATGGCATTGCAAATCATCGATCGCAGGCTGGCCGGCAAGAACAAGTCGGTGGGCAACCGCGAGCGCTTCGTGCGCCGCTACAAGGCGCAGATCGCCGAGGCGGTGCGCCGCGCGGTGGACAAGCGCGGCATCCGCCACATGGAGGAGTCCGAGAGCGTCTCCATCCCGCGCAAGGACATCCGCGAGCCCGTGTTCCACCATGGGCAGGGCGGCGTCCATGACACGGTGCACCCGGGCAACACCGAGCATGTGCGCGGCGACCGCATTGCCCGGCCGCAGGGCGGCGCAGGCGGCGGCGGCTCCCAGGCCAGCGACAGCGGCGAGGGCGAGGACGACTTCACCTTCACCCTGACCAAGGAAGAGTTCATGGAACTGTTCTTTGAAGACCTGGCCCTGCCGCGCCTGCTGCGCACCCACATCGGCAACACCATGCAGTACAAGACGCGCCGCGCCGGCTACAGCCACGACGGCACGCCGCACAACCTGGCGCTGCTGCGCACCATGCGCGGCGCCCTGGGCCGGCGCATTGCGCTGACCAAGGCGCCGCACCGCGAACTCAAGGCACTGGAGGAGCAGCTGCAAGCGCTGCTGGCGCAGGACGATGGCACCAGCGAGGCGGCGGCCGAGCTGCAGCAGCGCATCGATGCGCTGAAGCTGCGCATGGGCACGGTGGCCTTTCTCGACCCCATCGACCTGCGGTTTCGCAACCGCACGCGCGTGCCTGCGCCCATCAGCCAGGCCGTGATGTTCTGCGTGATGGATGTGTCCGGCTCCATGGACCAGGACCGCAAGGACCTGGCCAAGCGCTTCTTCATCCTGCTGTACCTGTTCCTGACGCGGCACTACGAGAAGATCGACATCGTCTTCATCCGCCACCACACGCAGGCGGCCGAGGTCAGCGAGGACGAGTTCTTCCACTCCCAGGAAAGCGGCGGCACGGTGGTCAGCAGTGCGCTGGTGCTGCTGGACCAGATCATCCGCGCGCGCTACCCGTCCGGGGACTGGAACATCTACGTGGCCCAGGCCAGCGATGGCGACAACTTCGGCGACGACGGCTCCAACTGCCGCAACCTGCTGGTCGACAAGATCCTGCCGCTGGTGCGCTACTTCGCCTATGTGCAGGTGGTGCAGGAAGAGCAGAGCCTGTGGCAGGAGTACAGCCAGGTGCTGCCGCTGTTCTCGCATTTCGCCATGCGCAAGGTGTCGGACGCCAGCGAGATCTACCCCGTGTTCCGCGACCTGTTCAAGAAAGAGGGGGTATCGGTATGAACCTCTCTCACTATCCCGTGCTGGCGCCCCGCCATGCCACGCCGCAGTGGAAATCCCATCTGGCCAGCGAACGGGCCCAGCGCATCGTGCCCTCCGCGCCGCTGCCGGCGGGGGAGCGGCCGGCCGAGCCTCTGCCAGATCCCAGCGACTGGACCTTCGAGCTCATCGAACGCTATCACGCAGCGATTGCGGCCGCCGCCGAACGCTACGGCCTGGACACCTATCCCAACCAGCTGGAAGTGATCTCGGCCGAGCAGATGATGGACGCCTACGCCAGCGTGGGCATGCCCGTGGGCTACCGCCACTGGAGCTACGGCAAGGAATACATGGCGACCGAGCGGCGCTACCGGCGCGGCCACATGGGCCTGGCCTACGAAATCGTCATCAACTCCAATCCCTGCATCAGCTATCTGATGGAGGAGAACACCACGGCCATGCAGGCCCTGGTGATCGCCCATGCGGCGTACGGCCACAACAGCTTCTTCAAGAACAACTACCTGTTCGGCATGTGGACGGATGCCGGCAGCATCATCGACTACCTGGTCTATGCGCGCGACTTCATCACCCAGTGCGAGGAGCGCCACGGCCTGACGACGGTGGAGCAATGGCTGGACTCCTGCCATGCCCTGTCCAATCTGGGCGTGGACCGCTACCGCCGCCCCTCCAAGAAAAGCCTGGCGCGCGAGCGGGCCGAGCGCGAGCAGCGCGAGGCCTATGCCCAGCAGCAGGTCAACGAGCTGTGGCGCACCCTGCCGGCCCGCCCGGGCAAGGACAGCGCGGCGCAGCACAGCGAGCGCTTTCCCAAGGAGCCCGAGGAAAACCTGCTGTACTTCATCGAGAAGAACGCCCCGCTGCTGGAGCCCTGGCAGCGCGAGATCGTGCGCATCGTGCGCAAGATCGCCCAGTACTTCTACCCGCAGCGCCAGACCCAGGTGATGAACGAGGGCTGGGCCACGTTCTGGCACTACACCCTGCTCAACACCCTGTACGACGAAGGCTGGCTGACCGACGGCGTGATGATCGAATGGCTGTCCTCCCACACCAATGTCATCTACCAGCCCCCGGCCGGTCACCGCGCCTACAGCGGCATCAATCCCTATGCGCTGGGCTTTGCCATGTACCGCGACATCCGCCGCATCTGCCAGGACCCCACCGAGGAAGACCGCCGCTGGTTCCCCGACCTGGCCGGCACGCCCTGGCTGCCGGCGCTGCACCATGCCATGCAGAACTTCAAGGACGAGAGCTTTGTCGGCCAGTACCTGAGCCCACAGCTGATGCGCGACATGCGCCTGTTCGCCATCCATGACGACGCCAGCGAACGCGAGCTGCTGGTCAGCGCCATCCATGACGACGACGGCTACCGCACCCTGCGCCAGACGCTGTCGCAGCAATACGACCTGGGCGCGCGCGAGCCCAATATCCAGGTCTGGAACGTCAATCTGCGCGGCGACCGCTGCCTCACCCTGCGCCACACCCGCTACCAGGGCCGGCCGCTGTCCGACGATGCGCTGGAAGTGCTCAAGCACGCAGCGCGCCTGTGGGGTTTTGGCGTGCAGCTGGAAAGCGTCAACGGCGATGGCGACGCGCCCGTGCTGCTGCACTCGGTGCCCGCTCCACCGGCCTGATCCTCCTGCCTGAGCCAGCCAGGCCCTAGCGCAGCGTGCCCACGTACTTGCGGTTTTCCGCACGCTGGCGCATCAGCTCGCCGGCGCGCTGCATGAGCGGCGAGCGCTCGGCGGGCCCGGCCAGCGCGGCATTCCAGGCCGCTTCGAAGCGATGGGTCCATTCCACCAGTTCGGGCGTGCTGCGCGCCCCTTCCTGCTCCCGTGCGAAGCGGATGATTTCGGCGGCGTACTCGGCATTGGCCGCCAGCCATTCGGTATCGGTCACGCGGCCGCAGCTTCTGCGCAGCAGCACATGCAGGTGCGCGGCGATGGCCAGGAGTTCGCTTTCGGGCATGTAGTGGCACTCCTTCGGTTTGACGATCATCGGGCGCCGGGCCGCTTCGCGGCTCGGCCGTTCATCCACTCAGGCGTTCGCGGTGCAGCGCCAGGTCCAGGCCCTGCAGTTCGCTTTCCTCATCCACGCGCAGGCCGATCAGCATGTCCAGCAGCCACAGCAGCGCCGCCGTGGCCACCAGCGTGAACAAGGCCACGGCCAGCACGCTCACGGCCTGGGTGAGCACGCTGGCCTGCACGCCGCCGATCTGCGGGCTGGCAAACACGCCGGTCAGCAGCGATCCCACGATGCCGCCCACGCCATGCACGCCAAACACATCCAGCGAATCGTCCGCGCCCAGCAGCCGCTTGAGCCCCGTTGCGCCCCAATAGCAGGCGACACCGGCCATCGAGCCGATGCACAGCGCCGACAGCGGCGTCACGAAACCGGCTGCCGGCGTGATCGCCACCAGGCCGCCGACCAGCCCCGAGCACAGCCCCAGCAGCGTGGCCTTGCCGCGCACCACATACTCGGCCAGCGACCAGGCCAGGGCGCCCGCGCTGGCGGCAATGTGGGTGACGGCCAGCGCCAGCGCCGCCCGGCTGTCCCCGGCCAGCGATGAGCCGGCGTTGAAGCCGAACCAGCCCATCCACAGCAGGGCCGCGCCCATCATGGTCAGGGCCAGGTTGTAGGGCTCGAAGGGCTCGTGCCCGTAGCCGCGGCGCGGCCGCAGGAACCAGGCGCAGACCAGCCCGGCCACGCCCGCGTTCACATGCACCACGGTGCCCCCGGCAAAGTCCAGCGCGCCCATGCGCGCCAGCCAGCCGCCCGGCTCCCACACCCAGTGCGCCACCGGTGCATAGACCAGCAGGCTCCACAGGCCCACGAAGATCAGCATGGCACCGAAGCGCATGCGCTCCACCCAGGCGCCCACCAGCAAGGCGGCGGTGATCACGGCAAAGGCCAGCTGGAACATCGCATAGGCTGCTTCGGGCACGTGCGGCGCCAGGTGGCTCACGGCCACCAGGCCCTTGGCGGCGTTGAAATCCAGCCCCGCGAACCAGGCGCGCGAATCACCGCCTATCCACGCATTGCCGGGCGTGAAGGCCAGCGAATAGCCCAGTGCGAACCACAGAATGCTGACCAGGCAGGCAATCGCCACCACGCTGGCCATGGTGTTGAGCACGTTCTTGCGGCGCACCATGCCCGCATAGAACAGCGCAATGCCGGGCAGCGTCATCAGCAGCACCAGCACCGTGGCCGTCATCAGCCAGACCGTGTCCACGGCGCTGAGGGATTCCACCGCCACCAGCGAAGGCCGCGTGATCGCCTGCTCGGCCGCCTGCGCCGCACCCAGGACCGCAACCCATCCTCCCGCCACCAATGTTCTCAATGCCCGTGCGTACCTGTGCATGCAATGACTCCCTTGTTTGTTGTGGTCATGGGGCCGTCTGCCGTTGCCGCCATGGCTGCATTGGCCGGCCTGCAGCGGCCTTGCACAAGTCGTGCCAGCGCAGACGGGGCCCTTGGGGGCCGTGCGATGCAGCCGGAACACCAAAACGGGAAAACCGCGAGTCAAAACAGGGCAGCCGGGCGGGCGGTGCACCATCGCCGTGCGGTGGTGCAGCTCTTAAACTGCCGGCATGAATCGAAGAAATCTGATGTGCGCCGCGCTGCTCGCCTGTCTGTCACAGGCGGCGCTGGCGGCTGCCGAACTGCAGGACAGGCCCGAGTGGGCCCGCTTTTTTGCCGATGCCAAGGTCGATGGCAGCATCGCCGTGGTCGATGCCAGAGGCCCGGCCGAAGCCGTCTACGTCCACAACCGTGAACGCGCGGCGCGGCGCTACTCGCCCGCTTCCACCTTCAAGATCCCGCACAGCCTGTTCGCGCTGGACGCCGGCCTGCTGCGCGACGAGTTCCAGCGCATTGCCTGGGATGGCGTGAAGCGCCAGTTGCCGGCCTGGAATGCCGATCAGGACCTGCGCTCGGCCATGCGCAACTCCACCGTCTGGGTGTACGAAGGCTTTGCCAGGGAGCTTGGCAGTGCGCGTGAGGCTGCCTACATGCGCAAGATCGACTACGGCAATGCGCTGGCCACGGGCGAGCAGCCGTTCTGGGTGGAAGGCGATCTGGCCATCTCGGCGCTGGAGCAGGTGGCCTTCCTGCAGCGGCTGTACCGCAATCGGCTGCCATTGCCGGTGGAGCACCAGCGGCTGGTGAAGGACGTGATGGTCAACGAGGCCGGCGCCGACTGGATACTGCGCGCCAAAACCGGCTGGACGGGCCGTATCGGCTGGTGGGTGGGCTGGGTGGAATGGCCTGCCGGCCCCGTGTTCTTCGCCATGAACATGGACACGCCCCACCGGCTGGCCGACCTGCCCAAGCGCCAGGCCATCACGCGCGACATCCTGCGCTCCATCAACGCGTTGCCCAAGGCGCCGTAGCGCGCGGGACAAGCCCCATGCGTCAGCCCATCAGCCCATCAGCCCATCAGCCCATCAGCCCATCAGGCCTGGAGGCCGCTTGTCGGCCTTGCGCTCCACGGGGTTGGCGGTGAGCCAGTTGGAGGGGTACTGGCGCATGAACTCGCGCGCCTTTTCCACGCGCGCGTTGAGCCAGGCGTCGTAGGCGCCTTCGTTGAGAATCGCCGGCATGCGCTTTTCCGCGCCGGGCTGCTGGTAGCGGTGCAGCAGCGCATGGCTGTTGGCGTTGACCGTGAGCAGGGCGTAGCTCAGCAGCACCTCGCCATCCGGGCCCGTCCACTGCGCCCACACGCCGGCCACGCCCATGGGCTTGCCGTCGATGCGCGAGATGCGCGTGGGCAGGGCCTTGCCGTTGCGGTAGTCATCCTCGAAAAAGGCGGCCATGGGCACGATGCAGCGCTGGCCATTGAGCCAGGCATCGCGGAAGGCCTGTGCCGTGGAGACGGTCTCCGAACGCGCATTCACCAGCTTGAGCGCGCGCAGCCGTCCATCGGAGGCTGACTTCACCCAGTGCGGCACCAGGCCCCATTGGGCGGCAACCAGCTCGCGTGCGGGCGGTGCCGCAGGCGCGGGCGGTGTGTCGGAAGCGGAGGGTTCTTGCTGTCCGGTGGCGGCATCCGCGGCCACGGCGACGCTGCGGATGAAAAAGCCGGACTTGCGCGGTGTCATGTTGCGCTCGCTGGCGGCAGGCGCCTCCACGCCGAAGGCGTCGCGGTAGGCGTCGGCTTGCGACAGTGATTCGTAGTGGGTACTCATGCGCGGATGGTACCTGCGTGCCAGCGCAAAGTCGGGCGTCAGACGGTAATGGTCCCGGTCAGATAACGCGCGCAATGGCCCGCCACCTCGACGCTGGTATCGGTCACCTCGCAAAACAGCGTGCCCGTGCGGCGAGAGGCCTGGTGGCCGATCAGACGGTTCTTGCCCAGCCTGCCCGCCCAGTAGGGCGCAAGCGCCGCATGGATGGAGCCCGTGACGGGATCTTCCTCGCCGCCATTGGCGGGCCAGAAGTAGCGGCTGACGAAGTCATGGGAGGCGCCCGCATCCGCAGGCGCCGTCACTACCACATCCAGCGGTCCCAGTGATTTGAGGCGCTCCAGGTCCGGCTTGACGGCTCGCACCTGGTCTTCGGTTGCGTAGACGGCCACGTAGGCCTGCTGGTTCACGAGATAGGCCGTGGGTGCGGGCGTCAGGCCTTCGCGCAGTGCGGCGGGCACCTCATCCAGCGGCTTGGCATCGCGGCGCGGGAAGGTCATGACGATGCGTCCGCCATCCTCCTGCGCGGCCGTGACCTTGCCCACGGCGGCGGCCCAGAACGTGATGCTGCGCAGCGCCGGGTCGGCCTCGAAGAGCACGAAGGCGCTCGCCAGCGTGGCGTGGCCGCAGAACGCGATCTCGGTCAGGGGGGAGAACCAGCGGATCTCGAAGGCGGCGCGCTCGGCACTCCAGACCAGGAACGAGGTTTCCGAAAGATTGTTCTCGGCGGCAATGGCCTGCAGCGTGGAATCGGCAAGCCATGCATCCAGGGGAATGACGGCGGCCTGATTGCCCTTGAATCGTTCCGATGTGAATGCGTCGATGACGTGGATGGGGAGTTGCATTTGCAAAAGGCCTTTGGGTCGGATTCGTGTGCAGCCCGTCATTGTTGTCTCTGTCTCCAATGGCTGCGCGCGGATTCTACGGTCCGGCAGGACGGAGCTGAGGCATGCATGCCCGGCATGCCGGCCCACGCGGCTGCGGGGCGCCGCGTGGGATGCCTCGCCCCATTCCTTGCTTGAAATGCCCGCTCCCGGCTGCAAGGCTCACTCAATGCCCAGAACCGTTTTCATGGCAGCCCAGGCCACGCCGTTCAGCCGGGTGGAATAGCTGAGCGCCTGGTCTTCGCTGGCAATGGCGGCAGGCAGGCGATAGCCGAATACGCTGCCGTCGAATTCCGTATAGCCCCGCGTCACGCCTTGCATGAAGGTCTTGCCAGGGAAGTCGGCAAAGCTCAGCAGGCGCACGCCCTGGGAGGTGGAGAGGGTGTAGGCGCTTTGCGAATGCACGGTGCAGGCGCCCAGATCGCTGTAGGCCGGAGGGGTGGACTCACAGCTGTAGAACTGGGCGTTGGCCGCATCGATGAAGGCCACGCGCAACACATGGTTGGCATCGACCGGCCCCGCCGCCCCGACTGTCGAGGCGCGCACGGTGGCTGGAGTCGACAGGTTCACCGCGCTGGCCGGGCGGCCGGCAATCATGGCTTCCAGCGTGGCGAAGCCGAAGCGGTCCGTGGCCGTGTTGTTGATGAAGGCCGGCGACCGGTTCAACTGCACCGACAGTGCAGTGCGCATCTGTGCGCCCTGCGGGAAGACGGCCGAGCCCAGCGTGGCAGGGTCCATTTCGATGGAGCGGTCATGGCGGATGCCCTCGGCCTGCAGCGTTGTGTCTCCGGCACGCAATTGCGTGATGACTTCGGCCATGGGCTTGCCGCTGACGTCCTGCGAAGCGGTGGTAAAGCCCAGGTAGGCGGTGGACTGGTTGCACAGCAGTGTGCGCGAGGGAACCCCCTGTGTCGTCAGGCGCGCAACGGAACTGTCGCAGCGCGTCCATCCGGTGCTGGTGAGCGTGACGGACGGGAACAGCGCTTCCTGCGTACTGGGTGCACCGTTGGTTTTTCCGCTGCGTGTCTCGAACTGGTGGGCAAAGCCGTCTGCCTGGACGACGCCGTCGGACCTGCGTTCACGCACGGAGTAGTTCTGCGCGTTGCCATAGTTCAGAAACGCCAGTTGGTTCGATGCCACGGCCGCTGCGCCAGGTGCCGTCACCTGAATAGGCACGCCCAACTCAAGCGCGTAGGCGGTGACCTTGGCGGCTGTGCGCGCGGTATCCGCAAGCACGGCGGCACTGGAGGCCGCGTCGCTCTGGTAGTCGTAGATCCTGGCGGCGTCGATGCCGAGCTGGCGGGCCACTGCAGCCTCGGCCACTTCCCTGGCCGTGCCGGCCGCGATGGCCTTTTGCACCAGGCTGGTCAGTGGATTGATCTGCGCGGATTTGCCAGCCGGTGCAGACAGCACGAACGCCTTGGCTGTGGCGGTGCTGGTGGGGTCCGCAGCGTCCACGGATTCGGGTGTGATGCGAGCCAGCACGGGAGCCTGGTTGAAGGCAGCGGTGGCTGCCGCATCGCCGGGTTGATAGGTCAGGCTGAACTTGCCGTCACTGCCGGTGGCCGCTGCGCTGGGCTCGCCCGTGTCGCAGGCTGCATTGGCGTTCAGATCCACGCAGACTGCAGCGTTGCGCACGGCCTGGTCGATGGCGACGGTGCCTGACAGCGTGATGGCCGGCTGTGTCACGGTGCCGCCGCCGGTGCCCCCGCCGCTGTCGGTGCCGCCGCTGCCTCCTCCACAGGCATAGAGGCTTGCAACAAGGCCGCACAGCAGCACAGGGCGCACGGCGGGAAAGGAAGTGGATGCACTGGGGTGGATTTGCATGGTGTCGGTACAGGAATGTGGGTGGCAAGCCAACTCTATGTGTGACACGCAACAAACAAAATGATGCAATTGCACTATCCTGAAGCGCTGCCGGGGTGGGGCAAGAGGGCACGGCTCGCGCAACACCCGCCCGTGCAGTCGATCTCAACGTATCGAAGAGAGGCAGGCAAGCCGCCATGGACGCTGCATACAACCACCTGCTGCTGAACCTCTACCGGCTATCGCACGAGCAGCCTGTCGAACATTTCCAGGACCAGGCGCTGGACCTGCTCAAACCCGTGCTGCCCTTCGACTCGGCCATGTGGGGCTCGGCCACCATGACGGCGGCCGGCATCGATATCCACACCATCCACCTTCACCGGCAGCCGCCCGAAATGCTGCAGGCCTATGAAGAGGTCAAGCACCTGGACACGGCGGCGCAGGCCGTCACCATGCATCCCAGCGAGACGCTGGCCTTCGAAGCGAGGACCTGGTTCAGTGGCCGGCATCAGGGGGCGCTGCGCGACTACGGCAGGCGCTTCGAGCAGTCGCACTTCTTCATCGGCGGGATGCTGAACCCGAGCACTCTTTACACGCGCTGGCTCACGCTGTTTCGCGCCCGCACGGATGCGCATTGCACCGAGGGCGAGCGCCAACTGCTGGCCGCTCTGCTGCCCCATGTGCAGCAGGCGCTGGAACTCAACCGCCTCACGCATCTGGGGCAGCTTCGGCAGGGCCTGGCCCGTGATCGGTTGGGCTCGGCACTGGCAGACCCGCGCGGCATCATCCACCACATGGACGTCGTCTTCGAGCACGCCTTGCGCGCCGAATGGCCGGGCTGGCAAGGTCCTCGCCTGCCTGCGGCCGTGCAGACTGCGGCACAGGGCGGCGCCCATCGTCTGGTGGCCCACACCCTGGTCATCACGCTGTTCACGCAGCACGGTCTGCTGTGGTTGCGAGCGCGCCCCCGGTGCGCAGCCGACGGGCTGTCCCCCCGCGAAGCCACGGTTGCCCGGCTTGTGGTCCGGGGCCTGACCCACAAGCAGATTGCAGTCCAACTCCAGCGTGCTCCTGCCACGGTGCGCAATCAGATCCGCTCCATCTACGAAAAGCTGGGCATCGCCAACGTGGCATCGCTTGCCGAGGCACTCCGGCTGATGGATTGAGGCCAAGGTCCAGGAAAACCCTGGTGTAGTTTGCACGTGCTTGTGAAAATAGAATGAAGATTCGTTCTACGATCATTTCCCATGCAAGACGAGGCCTGGACCTTCTTCCCGCATGCGGGTTCGCGCCATGTGCAGACGCTGCGCGTGGCGCTCAGGCTGTTCGTGGAGCGGGGCTTCTTCAATACCTCGATACAGGACCTGTGCGCCGAGGCCGGCGTGTCCATCGGTTTCTTCTACAACCACTTTGCCGACAAGGAAGGCATTGCGCGCGAGCTGTACCGGCATTTGCTGGCGCGCATGAATGTGCTGCTCGACGATATCGAGGAGCGGCACGCGGGCAGCGCCCAGCGCTGCCGCGAGGTGCTGCGCATGCTGTTCGGGCTGGCCGAGGCCGAGCCCGAGGCCATGGGCTTCGTGGTCAATGCGCGCCACCGCGAGTTTCTGCCCGACGAGCAGGCCATCTGCTCGGCCTCGGCCTTCGTGCGCATGCGCGGCTTCGTGTTCGCCGGCATGACCGATGGCGAGATCCGCCAGATGGAGCCCATGGTGGCGGCCAGCCTGATGTATGGCAGCGCGATCCGCATGATCTGCCTGCGGCTGGACGGCATCATCGACACGCCCATAGAGCCCCTGTTCGACGCGCTCTGGGACGGGGTGTGGCGATCGCTCAAGCCTGACTGAGCGGCGCATTTTCCGGCGCTGGCGCCGTGCGGCGCCAGCGGTTGTTCCACTGAGGCGAAAGCACAAGGAGTAGCAGGGATGGCGCATCACATCTTGATCATCGGAGGGGGCATTGGCGGCACCATGACCGCCAACCACCTGGTCAGCAAGCTGTATCCGGAGGTGGTCACGGGCAAGGTGCGCATCACCATGCTGTCGAATTCGCCCTGGCACTACTACAAGCCTGCCTTCATGTACGTGGCCTTCAATGCCTTCTTCCGCGACGAGTTGCGGCGCAGGCAGCGCGGCCTGCTGCGGCCCGAGATCGACTTCCAGGTGGAAGAGGTGGAGCGTTTCGACTTTGCGCTGCAGGCCGTGCACTGCAGGAGCGGCAAGCGCTTCGGCTACGACCATCTGGTGATCTCCACGGGCTGCGTGCCCTCGCCCGAGCGCATCGAAGGCCTTGCCGAGGCCGGCGACCACTTCTACCAGCACGCGCCCGCGCGGCAGCTGGCCGACAAGCTGTCGCGCATAGAAAAGGGCCGCATCTTCGTCACCGTCACCTTTCCCAAGACGCCCAATGTGCCGCACCAGTGCGGCATCGCGCCCATAGAGACCACGCTGATGCTGGACGACCTGCTGCGCCGGCGCGGCGTGCGCGACAAGGTGGAGATCGTCTACACCTATCCCACGGTCTCGCAGCTGCTGCGCAACTGCCTGTTCCTGCAGAAGGACACCTGCGAGATCCTGCCCACGGTGTTCGAGCAGCGCGGCATTCGCCACCAGCGCGGCTTCACGCTGGCGCGCGTGGACCCCGAGGCCAAGGTGGCCCACTCGGAAGAGGGCCAGGCCGAGGACTTCGACATCCTCATGGCCACGCCGCCCATACGCGCCGTGCAGGCCGTGCGCGACTGCGGCCTGTCGCAGGCGCAGGACGGCGAGGGCTGGCTGCCCACCGACCACGAGACCATGCAGGTGCTGGGCCAGAGCCATGTCTATGTGCTGGGCGATACGGTGGACCTGCCGGTGAGCAAGGCCGGCGGCGCCTGCCACAACCAGTCGCCCGTGGTGGTGAACAACATCGCCTCGCAGATCCGCTTCGGCCGCACCAGCGATGCCTACGACGGGCGCGTGGTAGCCATCGCCCAGATGGGCCTGGACGGCGGCATGCCGCTTTGGTACGACTACCAGGTCGACGTCAAGCCCACGCCGCCGACCAAGGTCGGCTCGATGATGCGCAAGGGCTTCAACCGCGGCATGTACTGGGCCGTGGCCCGCGCCCTGGTCTGAGGCCAGGGCCTTTGCATTGTCATTCCAAGCACGAAGACAAGGAGCACCGAGATGAACATCGCTTCCGACATTCCCGTGGCGCAGCCCGCCGCCGGCGGCCTGCTGCAGGACGACGCCGCGCTGCAGGGGCTGGCCGAACTGATGGGCAAGCTGGAGCCGCTGCTGGCGGGCCGGCGCCTGAACCGCGTGGTCGATCTGCTGTCGGCCACGGCGGACCTGGTGGACATGGCAGACGACTACATGGTCGAGAAGGTCGCCAAGGCCTTCGAGGATGGCGTGGGCGGGGCCTGGGCCGCGGGCAATGCCGCGCGCATGGCGGCGGCCCAGGTGCAGGCCATGGAGGAAACGCCCACCCTGATCGGCCTGATGCGCATGGCACGCGAGCCCGATGTGCGGCGCGGCCTGGCCTTCATGCTGGCCATGGCCGGCGCGCTGGGGCGCCAGCATGCCCACGATCCCATCGACTACGCGGCGGACTGAAACGCAGGGCCGAGCCACGGCCGCCCGGCAGCGCACGGGCTGCGGTGGTACAAACGCCGGGGGCGGATGTGATCCGCCCCTTTCTTTTTGCCCATTGCCCGCCATGCCTTCTTCCTGTTCCTTGCCGGTGCTGCCGGCCGCTGTCCCTGACCATTGCAGGCCCCGCCGCACCGAGGGCAGGGCATGACCGCGCAGCACCTGAGCCGTGGCGACTGGGCGCGTGCGCTGCTGGTCATCCTGATCTGGGGCACCAACTTCGTGGCCATGAAGTTCGGTTTGCTGACGCTGTCGCCCATGCTGCTGAGCGCGCTGCGCTTCGTGGTGGCGTCGCTGCCCTTTTTGCTGTTCGTGCGCCCGCCCAAGTCGGTGGGCTGGCGCTATCTGGCCGCCTATGGGCTGGTGCAGGGCGTGGGCCAGTTCGGCATGCTGTTCCTGGGCCTGAAGTTGGGCATGCCGGCCGGCATGGCCTCGGTGGTGCTGCAGACGCAGGCCTTCGTCACGCTGCTGCTGGCCGCCTTCCTGCTGGGCGAGCCCGCGCGCCTGTGGCATTGGCTGGGCCTGGTGGTGTCGCTGGGCGGGCTGGTTGCCATTGGCAGCGCCCATGGCGAGGGCGACAACGCCATGACGCTGGCCGGCTTTTTGCTGACCGTGGGCGCAGCCTCCATGTGGGCCGTGTCCAACATGATCACGCGCTATGCGGCGCGCAGCGGCCCCTACGAGCCCTTCCCCTTCATCGTCTGGAGCAGCATCTTCCCCATCGCGCCGCTGATGGCCCTGGCTGTCTGGACCGATGGCGCGGATACGGTCGTGCAGCAACTGGCGGGGATCGACCTGACCGCCGTGGCCTCCATCCTGTACCTGGCGCTGCTGGCCACGCTGCTGGGCTACGGCCTGTGGACGCGCCTGCTGCAGCGCTATGCGGCCGGCACGGTGGCGCCGCTGTCGCTGATGGTGCCCGTGGTGGGCCTGGTCTCGGCCATGCTGCTGCTGGGCGAGCGGCCCACCTTCATGCAGTGGATGGGCACGCTGGCCGTGCTGGCGGGCATGGTGATCAACCAGTTCGGCGGGCGCTGGCTGGCGGGGCGGGCGCGATAGGGGAACAGGCGCCAGGGGGATGGTCGGGGCCGGTGGCAGCAGGCCGGCTTTGCATTTCTTTAAATGACTCGGGTAATAAAAATCATTATCATTCCCGCTCTTTGAAAGGCGGCGTGCTCCAGGCGCGCGGCCAACGCCCGGCGCCGCACAGACCTTGAACTGTTGTGGCGCCTTTGTCCGTCCGGGCCTGCGCGCGGTGTCTGCAGCGGCCGCGGCGTCCATGACGGGCAACGATCCGCAAGAAAGGTCATCCCCATGCAAGCCTCGACCCCGGGAGGGTCCTCTCCATCCTTGCTGCGCTACCGCGTGGCCGTGGCCTCGCGCGCCTTGGCGGCGATCGGCGGCGGCTATCTGCTGTCGGCCGCCTGCGCCGCCACGGGCGCGCGCGCCATGGTCTGGCTGGGCGTGGAACGGGCCGATGCGGCGCTGGGCTCGACGCTGCTGGCCTTCATCATCTACGCCGTGGCGGCCATGTGGGCCTTTGGCTGCGCCAGCGCCTGGCGCGCCTGGGCCGTGATCGGCCTGCCGGGCGCGGGCCTGGGACTTCTGGCCTGGGTGCTGTCGAACGGAGCCGCCGCATGAGGGCAGACGGCAAACCCGAGGGACTGCGCCAGTCCATGTCCTGGCTGCACACCTGGAGCGGCCTGCTGCTGGGCTGGCTGCTCTACGCGGTGTTCTTCACGGGCACCCTGAGCTATTTCCGCGACGAGATCAACGACTGGATGCGGCCCGAGCTGCACGGCTCGGTGCAGGATGCCGATACCGCGCAGCGCGCACTGAACGCCATGCAGCGCATCGCGCCGGAGGCCACGACCTGGACGCTGGGCCTGCCCGGCCCGCGCCAGGTGGCGGTGGCCGCATCCTGGCGCGAGCCCGGCGCCGCCACGGGCCGCGCAGGCACCAAACGCGCCGAGATCGACGCCGCCACGGGCGAGAAGCTGGAGCCGCGCGAGACACGCGCCGGCAACTTCTTCTACCGCTTCCACTTCGAACTGCACGCCATGCCGCGCATCTGGGGCCGATGGATCGTGGGCTTCGCCACCATGCTGATGTTCGTGGCCATCATCACGGGCGTGATCACGCACAAGAAGATCTTCACGGACTTCTTCACCTTCCGCCCGCGCAAGGGCCAGCGCTCCTGGCTGGACGCGCACAACGCCACGGCCGTGCTGGCATTGCCGTTTCACATCGTCATCACCTTCAGCGGCCTGGTGCTGCTGATGTTCATGCTCATGCCCTGGGGCATACAGGCGGCCTACAACGGCGACACCAATGCCTACTTCGCCGATGTGCGCGGTGCACGCGGGCAGGCGGCCAACCAGGGCCCTGGCGCGCGTGGTGCCGGGCCGGAGCGGCAGGCCGCCGCGCTGGCCGACATCGCGCCCATGCTGGCCGAGGGCGCGCGCCGCTGGCCCGAGCACGGCGTGGGCAGCATCACCGTCAACGCGCCCGGCACCTCGCGCGCGGTGGTCGAGCTGCGCGAAGGCGGCGGCATGAGCCTCATCAACCGGGGCCAGTCCGAGACCCTGCGCTTCGACGGCGTGACCGGCCAGTTGCAGGCCAGCCCCGAGGCGCCCGCCATCTCCTGGGTGCGCGCCACCAGCAACGTGATCACCGGCGTGCACCTGGGCCGCTTTGCCGAGCCCGCCACGCGCTGGCTGCTGCTGCTCAGCGGTGTGATCGGCACCTTCATGGCCGCGTCGGGCATGGTGCTGTGGGTGGTCAAGCGCATGCCCGAGCGCCGCAAGCTGGGCCGCACGCCCTTCGGCCACCGTCTGGTGGAGGTGCTCAACGTGGGCTCCATCGCGGGCCTGTCGGTGGCCGTGGCCGGCTTCTTCTGGCTCAACCGCCTGCTGCCCGTGCCCATGCAGGCACGCAGTGATTGGGAGATCAACGGCTTCTTCATCATCTGGCTGCTGTGCCTGCTGCATCCGCTGCTGGTCTCGCACCGCAATGCCTGGCTGCAGCAGATGGCGCTGGCCGCCGTGCTGTATGCGCTGCTGCCCCTGCTCAACCTGCTGACGGGCGGCGCATCGCTGGTGCAGACCCTGGCCAACGGGCAGTGGAGCATCGCCAGCTTCGAGCTGCTGATGCTGGGCCTGGCCGCCATCCACGGCGTGGTGGCCTGGTGGCTGCTGCGCGGCAAGCCGGCAGCGGCTGCATTGCCTGCAGCCGCCCGCACGCAAACCCGCACCACCAGCCATGCCCCCACGCTGGAGCGCGCGTCATGATGATTCTTGCCGCCTTTTTTCTGGCCTTTGCAGGCTTTGCCGTCGTCGCCGCTTCCATGGACCGGCACCAGGACCAACTGCGCACCGAAGGCCTGGAACCCGCGCGCCTGAAGGCCTGGCGGCTGGCCGGCTACGCGCTGCTGGCCCTATCGCTGGCGCCTTGCCTGCTGCGCTGGAATGCCTCGGTCGCCTTGGCCGCCTGGCTGGGCCTGCTCACCTTTGCGGCCCTGGCCCTGGGCCTGCTGCTGACCTATGCGCCGCAGTTCGCGCGGCGTGTGGCGGCCGCTGCAGCGGCGGCGGGGCTGCTGGCCTGGCTGGTGGCTGGCTGATTCAATAGGCGGCAGCTGCCTGCTGTGCAGGCGCGGCCACCGGCGAATCATCGAACTGCCCCCGCAGCCTGCGCGCCGCATTCGCAAACAGCAGCACATCCACGCCCACGGCCACGAAGCTGCAGCCCAGGTCCAGGTAGCGGCGGGCCAGGGCGGGGTCCGAGGTCAGGGTGCCGGCCGCCTTGCCGCTGGCGATGATGGTCTTCATGGCGGCTTCGATGGCGGCCTGCACTTCGGGGTGGCCGGGGTTGCCGCGGTGGCCCATGGAGGCGGCCAGGTCGGCGGGGCCGATGAAGATGCCGTGCACGCCGTCCACCGCGCAAATGGCTTCAAGGTTGTGCAGGGCGGCCACGGTCTCGGCCTGCACCAGCAGGCAGACCTCGTCGTCGGCCACCTGCAGGTAGTCGCCGCGTGCGCTCCACTGCGATGCGCGGCCCACGGCGCTGCCCACGCCGCGCACGCCCAGCGGCGGGTAGCGCGTGGCGGACACCACGGCGCGCGCCTGTTCGGCCGTGTCCACCATGGGCACTAGCAAGGTGGTGGCGCCTATGTCCAGCATCTGCTTGATCAGGGCCGTGCTGCCTTCGACCACGCGCACCACGGCCTGGGCCGGGTGCGGGGCCACGGCCTGCAGCGCGGCCAGGGTGCTGCGCACGTCGTTGGGCGCGTGCTCGCCGTCGATCAGCAGCCAGTCATAGCCGCAGGTGGCGGCCGCCTCGGCCAGGTAGGGGTCGGCCATGGACAGCCACAGGCCGATGCGAGGCTGGCCTGCGGCCAGGGCGGTCTTGAAGGGGTTATGGGCTGGCATGGTGTCCGGTGATTTCGTGGAGGGAAAGATTCAGTCCAGCAGGCCCTGGCAGACGTACTTGGTGTGCAGGTAGTCGTCCAGGCCGTGGGTGGAGCCCTCGCGGCCGTAGCCCGATTCCTTGACGCCGCCGAAGGGCGCTGCCTCGGCGGCCAGCGCGCCTTCGTTGATGCCGACGATGCCGGTCTCCAACGCATCGGCCATGCGCCAGATGCGGCGTGCGTCATTGCTGTAGAAGTAGGCGGCCAGGCCGAAGGGCGTGTCGTTGGCGGCGGCGATGACCTCGTCCTCGCTGTCGAAGACGGTGAGCGGCGCCACGGGGCCGAAGGTTTCCTCGCAGGCGCAGGCCATGGAGGCATCGGCGCCCGTGAGCACGGTGGGCGCGTAGTAGTTGGCGCCCAGGGCATCCAGGCGCCTGCCGCCCGTGAGCACCCTGGCGCCGCGCGCCACGGCGTCCTGCACATGGCGCTCTATCTTTTCCACGGCGCGCGCATTGATCATGGGGCCGATCTGCGAGGCCGGGTCGCTGGCCGGGCCCACGTGCAGCGCGGCCACGCGCGCGGCCAGCTTCTGTGCAAACACGTCGTGCACGCTGCGGTGCACGAAGACGCGGTTGGGGCAGACGCAGGTCTGGCCGCCATTGCGGAACTTGGCGGCCATGAAGCCGTCGACGGCGGCATCGATGTCGGCGTCCCCGAAGACGATGAAGGGCGCATTGCCGCCCAGCTCCAGCGAGAGCTTCTTGAGCGTGTCGGCGCTGCGCCGCGCCAGGTGCTTGCCCACGGGCGTGGAGCCCGTGAAGGTGATCTTGCGCACGCGCGCATCGTCCAGCCAGACATCCACCACCTCGGGCGTCTTCTCGCGCGAGGCCGTGACGATGTTGAGTACGCCCGCAGGCACGCCTGCCTCCTGGGCCAGCAGCACCAGGGCCAGCGAGGTCAGCGGCGTGTCTTCCGCGGGCTTGCAGACCACGGTGCAGCCGGCGGCCAGCGCGGGCGCGATCTTGCGGGCGATCATGGCGGCAGGAAAGTTCCAGGGCGTGATGGCGGCCACCACGCCCACGGGCTCGCGCAGCGCAAGCATGCGCCGGCCCGGCACGGGTGCGGGAATGATCTCGCCGTTCATGCGCGTGGCCTCTTCGGCAAACCATTCGATGTAGCTGGCCGCGTAGGCGACCTCGCCCTTGCCCTCGGCCAGGGGCTTGCCCTGCTCGCGGCTGATGAGGCGGCCCAGGTCATCCTGGTGGGCCAGCACCAGGTCGTTCCAGCGCTTGATGATGGCGGCGCGCTGTTTGGCGGGCGTCCTGCGCCAGGCGGGGAAGGCGGCATGCGCGGCGTCCAGCGCGGCGCGGGCCTCGGCGGCGCCGGAGTCGGGCACCTCGGTGATCGGTGCGCCCGTGGCGGGGTCGGTCACGGCCAGGCGCGGGGCGGGAGCGGCGGGCGTGGCCGTCGCGGTCGTCCATTGGCCGGCGATGAAGTTGGCGCTGCGCAGCAGCTCGGGGCGGGTCAGGGTCAGTGGCATGGAATCGGTGGATGCAGGTGTTGTAAGGGGCGGCTCAGCTCACGATGCCCAGGTGCCAGGGCACGAACTCATGGTCGCCTAGGCCCAGGGCCTCGCTCTTGGTGGGCTCGCCGCTGGCGTGGCGCAGGATCTGCGCGAAGATGCGCTGCCCCATCTCGGGCACGCCGCATTCGCCGTCCACGATCAGGCCGCAGTTGATGTCCATGTCCTCTTCCAGACGGCGGTACATGGGCGTGTTGCTGGCCAGCTTGATGGTGGGCGCGGGCTTGCTGCCGAACATGGAGCCGCGCCCCGTGGTGAAGCAGATCAGGTGCGCGCCGCTGGCAATCTGGCCCGTGGAGGCCACGGGGTCGTAGCCCGGCGAGTCCATGAACACAAAGCCAGGCTCGGTGATGGGCTCGGCATATTCGTAGACGGCGCGCAGCGGCGTGGTGCCGCCCTTCATGGCCGATCCCAGCGATTTCTCGAAGATGTTGGCCAGGCCGCCGGCCTGGTTGCCGTGGCCGACCATGCCGTTGAACTGGGCGTTCTGCCCGGCCGCGTAGCGCTCCCACCAGGCCAGGCGGTCCAGCAGCTTCTGCCCTACGGCTGGCGTGATGGCGCGGCGCGTGAGCATGAATTCCACGCCATGGATCTCGGGCGTTTCCGACAGGATGGCCGTGCCGCCGTGGCGCACCAGGATGTCCATGGCCGCGCCCAGTGCCGGGTTGGCCGTGATGCCCGAAAAGCCGTCCGAGCCGCCGCACTCCAGCCCGATCTTCAGGTGGCTGGCACTGACCGTGCTGCGCCGCGCGGCATCGGCTTCGGGCAGCATCTCTTCGATGGCGCGGATGCCTGCCTCTATGGTCACGCGCGTGCCGCCGACCTCCTGCATCACCAGGGTGCGCATGAGCCGGCCTTCGCACAGGCCCTGCGACTCCACGAGGGCATCGACCTGGTTGCGCTCGCAGCCCAGGCCCACGATGAGCACGCCGGCCAGGTTCGGGTGGCGCGCATAGCCGGCCAGCGTGCGGCGCAGCACGTCGAAATGCTCGCTGGGCGAGGACATGCCGCAGCCGCTGGTCTGGGCGAAGGCCACCACGCCGTCCACGTTGGGGAAGGCTGCCATGCGCTCGGCCGTGAAATGCGCGGCAATGCGCTTGATCACCGTAGCCGAGCAGTTCACCGACGACAGGATGCCGATGAAATTGCGCGTGCCCACGCCGCCGCCGGCGCGCACAAAGCCCTGGAAGCTGGCGCGCTGCGCCTCGGGCACATAGTCCACGGGCCGCACATCGGCGCCGAAGGCCGGGTCGCGGTAGTAGTCCACGATGCGCAGGTTGTGGCTGTGCACATAGTCGCCGGCCTCCAGCTCACGCGTGGCCACGCCGATCACGGTGTCGTACTTCTTCACCTGCTCGCCCTCTGCGATGCGGCGCGCGGCGATCTTGTGGCCCGCAGGCACCTGGGCGCGGGCGCGCACGCCCAGTTCGGGAATCTCCTGGCCCAGCGACAGAGCGGTCCTGGCGACCAGCACGTTGTCGTTGGGATGCAGGTGCAGCAGGGGGCTATCGGTGCGGGACATGCGGGGCTTTCATCGGTGTGGGTTCGCGGGCGGTCAGCCCTTCATCAATTCGCGCAGCTTGAGCTTGTCGATGAGCACGGTCTCCTTCTGGTAGACCGTGTTCACGTACTTCTCGTAGTCCGGGCCGTCCAGGTACAGCAGCGGCGCATCCAGCTTCTCGGCCACGGACTTGAACTCGGGGCTGGCCACGGCGGCGCGAAAGGCCTCGCGCAGCCTGGCCGCCACGGCCGGGTCCAGGCCACGCGGCGCGCCAATGCCGTTGGGCGCATCGACCACCACGTCGTAGCCGCATTCGCGCAGCGTGGGCACGTCCTTGAAGCGCGCCGTGCGCTGCTCGCCCCAGGTGGCCAGCAGGCGCAGCTTGCCGGCTTCCACATGGGGGGCCCAGGAGCTGGAGTCGGCCAGCGCATCCACATGGCCGCCCAGCACACCCTGCAGTGCCTCGGCGCCGCCCTTGTAGGGCACATGGTTGAGCTGTATGCCGGCCACGCCCGCAAACTCCTCCATGCCCACATGCGTGGCACCGCCCACGCCTGCATGGGCATAGGTCACCTGGCCGGGCCTCGCCTTGGCGGCGGCCACGAAGTCCTTGAGCGTCTTGAACGGCGAATGGGCGGGCACGGCAATGCCGAAGGTCTGGCCCGAGGTGCGCGCGATGTAGGTGTAGTCCTTGCGCGGATCGGCCTGCAGGCTGCCCAGTTGCGAAAAGCGCGTGACCGAGATGGGAATCTGGCCGATGGTGTAGCCGTCCGCCCTGGCCGAGGCCAGCGCCTTGGCGCCGATCATTCCCGAGGCGCCCGCGCGGTTCTCCACCGCGATCGGCTGGCCCAGCAGCTTGCCGGCCACGGTGCACAGCGCGCGCATGGACTGGTCGGCCGTGCCGCCCGCAGGCCAGGGGCAGATGAAGGTGATGGGGCGTTCGGGCCAGTTCTGGGCGAAAAGACGTCCGGTGGCGGCCAGTGCGCTGGCGCCGAGCGTGGCGAGCACGAATTCGCGCCGGCTTGCATGGCGTGTGCGTGGGGTGTTCATCGCTTGTCTCCTGTATTGGCTTTTTGCAGCCCTGTGATCCGGGCCTTGGGCTGACTGGCGCGATTGTTCAGCGCCTGATCATGACAATCCAATGAAAAGATAGACTGGCTTCATAACCTCAAAGCTATGAAGACCCCATGAGCAAGATAGACCGCGTGCTGCGCTCCAACCTCAAGCTGCGCCATCTGCAGCTGCTGGTGGCGCTGGACCAGTTCCGCCACCTGGGCCGCGCCGCCGAGTTCCTGGCCGTCACCCAGCCCGCCGTCTCCAAGACCCTGGCCGAGATCGAGCGCATGCTGGACATGACGCTGTTCGAGCGCTCCACGCGCGGCACCGAGCCCACGGCGGCCGGGGTCAGCATGGTGCGCTTTGCGCGCTCGGTGCTGGCGGGCTTCGAACGCACGCGCGATGAAATGGCGGCCGAGGCCAGCGGCACACGCGGGCGCACCAGCGTGGGCGCCATGGTCGTGGCCACGCCCGTGCTGCTGGCCCGGGCCGTCGAGCAGTTGAAGGCGCGATCGGCCCAGACCACGGTGCTGGTCGAGGAGGGCGATCTCACGCGGCTGCTGCCCAAGCTGCGCATGGGCGAGCTGGACCTGTTCGTGGGCCGGCTCGAACCCGGCTATGCCTCGCCCGACCTGGAAACCGAAGCCCTGTACGACGAGCCCATGGTCGCCGTCGTGCGCCCCGGCCATGCGTTGCTGGCGCAGCCTGCGAGCTGGCAGGCGCTGGCCGACATGCCCTGCGTCATGCCCCCGCCCTGGGCATCGCTGCGCGTGAAGCTGGAGCAGCAGTTCTTCGCCCACGGCCTGCATCCTCCGGCCGATCTGGTGGAGTCCGCCTCATTCCTGTCGCAGATCAGCTTCCTGCACCAGCGCGGCGCCGTGGCCTTCATGGCGCGCGGCGTGGCCGAGCATTTCGCGCAGCAGGGGCTGGTCGCCGTGCTGGACCTACCCGTGCCCATCGACCTGCCCCCCGTGGGCCTGATCACCCTGCGCGGCCAGCCGATGACGGCGACGACGCGGTTGCTGGTGGAGTGTTTGCGGGCGGTGGGGCGCAGCCTGGCAACGCGCTGATCCTGCGGCTGCGGCTGCGGCTGCGTTGGCGCTGCGCCACCGGCGCCGCCGCATTCGGCATGAGGCTCTGTCCCTCCGTGGCCTGCACCGCATGCTCGCTGCAGCCGTGCTCCATGAAGGCAATGGAGATCATGGCGTGAGTGGGGCTTTGGAGGGGAGCGTTGGGAAACCGGGGTCGGCGCAGTGCGTGGCGGCGATGGCCTTGCGCGCAGCCATGAATTCGCCCGGCGAATTCACGCATTCGGCGGCGCACAGCTGGCCGCCGCGCAGGTGCAGGACGGCGAACCTGCCGCTGGCCGGGTTGCCGCGCAGCACGGTCTGGTCGCCCTGGCCGGGCAGGCCGGCGATCTGCAGCCTGGTGTCGTACTGATCGGACCAGAACCAGGGCGTTTCATGGGCGGGCAGTTCGCTGCCCGTGATGGCGCAGGCCGCGCGCCGGGCCTGTTCGAGCGCGCTGGGCACGCTTTCGAGCCGGTGCAGCCCGGGGTAGCCGGCCAGCGGGCGGCGCGTGGCATCGCCTATGGCGTAGATGCCGCTCATGGCGGTGCGGCCTTCGCCATCCACGGCAATGCCGTCGGCGCAGTCCAGGCCGAGGGATTGCGCCAGTTCCATGCAGGGCGCCGCGCCCACGCCGATGAGCACGGCATCGCACTCCAGTCGGGAGCCATCGGCCATCCACAGGGCCGTGATGCGGGTGGGGCTGTCTCCCTGGATGGCGGCGACCGCTGCATTGAAATGCACCTCCACGCCATGGCCTGCATGCAGCTGCAGCAGATGCGCAGCCATCTGCGGCGAGGCGCTGCGCGTCAGCAGCCTGCCTTCGCGCTCGATGATCCGGACCTGCACGCCCAGCTTGCGGGCCGTGGAAGCGATTTCGAGGCCCGCATAGCCGCCGCCGATGATGGCCAGGCAGCGTGCGGTCTGCAGATGGCCCCGCAGCGCCTGCGCGTCTTCCATGGTGCGCAGGTAGGTGATGCCAGGCCGCTCATCCCCGGGCAGGACCAGCCAGCGCGGCGCGGAGCCTGTGGCAATGACCAGGTGTTCGTAGTGCAGCACCGATCCGTCGTTCAGCGCCACCTGCCGCGAGCCCGGCTCTATGGCCATGGCGCGCATGCCCGGGCGCAGGGCGATGGCCTGGTCCGCGGAGGCGCCGGCGGGCCGCGGCAACAGCTCGTCCGGGCCCATGGCCTGCTGCAGCCATGCCCTGGACAGCGGCGGGCGCAGGTAGGGCGGCAGGTCCTCGCCGCCGACCACAGTGATCGGACCCGGGTGGCCGTACTGGCGCAGTAGGGCGGCCAGGGTGCCACCGGCGTGTCCGGCGCCGATGATGACGGCATGGCCTTGGGGGTGTTGTGCGGGGTTCATGCTGCACCTTCGCAGGAGGCCCGGAGTACGGGGCGGGCGCAGATCTCGTCCCAGGCTTGCCGCATGAAGCGCGCGGCCGCCACGTTCTGCTCCAGCAGGTCATAGCCTGCGCCCAGGCCGTAGTCGGGGAGATTGATGAATTCGGTGGTGAGGTAGCGCAGCGGGCTGTGCGGCTGCGCATGGTGGCAGGCCAGCACCTTGCGGATGGCCTCTTTGGAGGGCTCCAGCAGGTAGGCATGCCAGGGCGAATGCCATTCGCCGGGTCCGGGCCGCAGCATGGGGTACTGGATGCCCCGGCCCGGGCTGCCGTCCTCGTCGCGGTGCCACAGGTTCAGGGGCTGGTTGGGGCCGGCCGCGCGCAGCTGGGCCCAGCGCACGATGCCCATGTCCAGCCATTGTTCGCACAGCGAGCCGGGCTCGAACGGGTCCAGCACCAGTTCGCCGCGCTCGAGCAGCCCGCGCACGCCCGACCGGTCCAGCTCGGCCGGGTTGCCGATCTTGAAGTTCACATGGCTGTAGTCCAGCGTGAAGTGAAAGGGCACGCCGCGTGCCTGCACGCGCCCGGCCACGCTGCGCACGCGCAGGAAGTCTTCGGTCCACGTGTTCACATGCAGCGCGAAGCTGGGCTCCACGCCCAGGCCCATGGCGTCGTCATAGACCCGCAGATAGTGTTCGGCGATTTCCACATCGGACAGCACATGGCCGTCGCGGTGGTGCTTGAAGGTCATGATGTTGTGGCAGCGCACGCCGATCTCGCGGCAGATGCGCAGGTTGCCGGCCAGCAGGACCTCGTCCTCGCCCAGGCGGTAGAACCAGCTGGCGGTGTGCACGGGCAGCTTGAATTCGGCGATGGCCGACTCGTAGTCGGCCAGCTGGTGGCGCAGCGGCAGGCGGTCGAAGCAGTCGAACACGCCGGTCTCGCTGACGAGGCGGAACTGCTCGCGTATGGGCAGCTCCTGCAGGCCGATGGGCTGGTGGCGCGAGGAGCGCTGCACGCCACGGCCGTTGCAGCCGATGGGCGGGAGGGTGGGGCGGGGGGCTTCGTGCATGACCTGCTCCTCAGCCGCCCGTGGGCGCGCCCACGATCATGCGGTCCGCCGGCAGAGGGTGGCCCGCGTTGCGCGACCCGGTCAACGGGGACCGGGCATCGAGTACATCGGTTGTCATGGATCTGTCTCCTTGTTGAGTGTGGTGTTGCGCCCCGGCCGCTGCTCAGCCCCATAGGCGCTGCGGGCCAAGAAGGCGTCATCGGCCAAGCGGCTCCCGGCGCCGCTGCCCGCACGGTGGAAGGCCTCCAGCGCGAACACTGCTTTCAGCCTGCAGCCCAGCGCCTGCGTTTGCCGCAGGGGCCAGAAGCTGGCCTGCATGCCGCCTGGCGCGGGCTCGCCATGCCCTGTCTTCGAATGCAGTCTGGGCATGGGATGTCTCCTGGGCTCCGATCGCGGCTCTCGACCCATGGCTGCTGGGTTGATGCGGAAAATCAAGGTGTATGCACTCGAATTAAGTCGGATTGCCTACAAAGAAACACCAAGGCTTTCCATGGAGCAATGCCTCTTTTTCCCCGCGTACAAGGATTGTGAATTTTTCGATTTGACTTGACTATCGGGAAAATACTTTATTTGTTTTTGACTATTGAATTGGGTGTTTGAGCGTAGGCGCTTGAAATTCCCGCGGTGGACGGATGTTTCCACCGGGGCCAGCGTGGCGACGCAGGACCCTGGACGGTGGCAATGCACCGCAAGCAGCTGAAATGTCAGCGCACAGCCATGCCGGCAGCGCCGGCATGCAGGAGCAGGAGGTCCATGTCGGGGGAAGGAAAAGGAAAAGGAGAAGGACAAGGAGGAGGAGCGGAGCCGGCTGCGGATCGCGCGCAGCTTGCGGCTGCCACCAGCGTCCGCGAGGCTGGCGTCAGGAGCACGGCGCAGATCGGCCTGCTCCCGGCCATTCCCGATGCCTTCGCCGACCTGGGCGGCTTCGCGCTCGCCCGGCGCGTGCCCTGCCCAGGGCGGTGGTCAACCGCCGAAGGCAGGTGGTGCGCGCCGTTCAGCGCATGGTCACGAACTCTTCTGCCGCCGTGGGGTGGATGGCCACGGTGTCGTCGAAGTCGCGCTTGGTGGCGCCCATCTTGAGCGCCACGGCAAAGCCCTGCAGCATCTCGTCCATCCCCAGGCCGATGCCGTGTATGCCCACGATGCGTTCCTCGGGGCCCACGCAGACCAGCTTCATGCGCGCGGGCTGGCGGTGGCGCGTGACCGCCGTGTACATGGCGGTGAAGGCCGACTGGTAGATCTTGACCTGATCGTCGCCAAATCGCTCGCGCGCCTGCGGCTCGGTCAGGCCCACGGTGCCGATGGGCGGGTGGCTGAAGACCACGGTCGGCACGTTGTCGTAGTCCAGGTGCTCGCCGGTCTTGCCGTTGAACAGGCGCTCGGACAGGCGCCGGCCTGCGGCCACGGCCACGGGCGTGAGTTCGATGCGGCCCGTGATGTCGCCCACGGCGTGGATGCCGGGCACATTGGTGTCCTGGAACTTGTCCACCGCGATGTGGCCGCTGTCCTGCAGCGCCACGCCTGCGGCCTCCAGGTTCAGGCCCGAGGTGTCGGGCCTGCGGCCCACGGCCCAGACCACGCAGTCCACGGTGTGGCTGCTGCCGTCCTGCAGTTGCAGATCCAGGCTGCCGTCGGCATTGCGGACCACGGCCTTCGGGGTGGCCTGGCGGTGCACGGCGGGGCCTTCGGCCTCCATGATCTCCATCAGGGTCTGGCTCAGCAGCGGATCGAATCCGCGCAGTGCCGAGTTCTGGCGCAGGAACAGATGGGTCTGCGAGCCCAGCGCGTGCAGCACGCCGGCAATCTCCACGGCGATATAGCCGGCACCCACCACGGCCGTGCGCGCAGGCAGGGCCTTGAGGGCGAAGAAGCCGTCGGAGTCGATGCCCAGCTCGGCGCCAGGTATGTCGGGCCGTGCCGGGCGCGTGCCCGTGGCGATGAGGATGTGGTCGGCACTGAGCCGCTGGCCGCCCACCTCCACGGTGCGCGCATCCACGAAGCGGCCAAAGCCCTGGATCAGCTCGACCTTGTTGCGCGCCAGGCCGCTTTCATACGAGGCATGGATGCGGTCGATGTAGGTGCTGCGGCTGTCCAGCAGGCGCTGCCAGTCCAGGCCCTCGACGGTGGCATCCCAGCCGTAGTCGGGGCCGTAGCGGTGCATGGCCTCGCCGATCTGGGCCGCATGCCACATGACCTTCTTGGGCACGCAGCCCACGTTGACGCAGGTGCCGCCGATCTCGCCGGCTTCGATCAGCGCGCAGTGGCGCCCGTGCATGGCGGCGCGGTTGGCCGATGCAATGCCGCCGCTGCCGCCGCCGATGACGATGTAGTCGTAGTGCTTCATGGAGATTCCGTGCTGTGTCTGAGCGGCCCGAATGCCGCAGCCGGCCATCTTGCCCTGTTCGCCGGCCAGAGGCCTGCGGCGGGGGCAATGCCGCCATCTCCGCGCCCAGACGACGGCCCGGTTGGCCGGCATATCGCCGCTTTGCAGGGCCGGGGGCAGCAGGCGTTTGGTGGCGAATGAACGGACGGTGGCGCGGCAGCCCGCGTTGCGCAGGGGGCGGGACGCACTGTCAAGAAAAGCGCAACGCGCAGTCAAGGCGCGGGCAGGTGCGGCCGCTAGGCTCCTGCATTGCCGGTACCCCCGGCACGGACCAGAAGAACAGCAAGTTGAAACGGGAGTGCATGTGAGAGAACGAGGCAGTCGCCTTCAGGCGGAATTTTCCAGGGCCCTGATGCCGTGGGTGGTGGTATTCGGAGCCGGCCTGCATTGCGTCGCGGCCGTGGCCGCGCCGGCGCAGGGGCTGGTCATGACGGGCTACCAGACGCAGTCCAACGCTTGGTATACGTCCATGGTGACCGAATACACGTTCAGCGTGGGCGGCGTGGTGCAGCAAGGCGGCTCGCCGCCCTCCACTGCGGATTGGGTCACCCCTTCCAACTACTGGGATGACGGCTGGGGTCTCAACAGTTGGAACGAGGACTACACATACAGCTACCAGGGCCAGGTCCTGCGGACGAGCGATCCCATGGGAATTCCCGCAGCGGCAGCCTGGGCCACGATCAGCTCCTTTCAGATCGAGGGGTCCTCCCTCCCGCGCCCCATCGACAGCACTGTTTTCCACTATTCGCTCGATGGCATCCAGACCCTGCTCGCCATGGACGCATCGTCCATCCCCGCCAATGCGGTCTGGGCGGGTCTGTCATCCCTGTCCGATGGGTGGCATGCAGCGCAAAACCCTGGGTTTGCCGGCTATGTGCTGGGCCGCCCGGTCTTCAGTCTGGCTCCCGTCGTCGACCCGCAGGCGGGCGGTGTGACGGCCAAGGCCCGCGTGGCGCTGGACCGGGACGGCACGGGCTACTGGCAGGTGCTTGCTGCGGCCGCAGCGGCGCCGGATGCCGCCACGCTGCAGGCCGGCGGCTCCCCGGTCGGCATGACGGCAGGCGTGGTCCACGATATCGATATCGGGGGGCTGGCGGTGAATACGGCCTACAGGCTGCACTTCATCGCCAGGGATGGCGCAGGCCGCGTGCAGCCGGACGTGGCCAGCGTGCCCTTCACCACGCTCAGGCGGGAGCAGAGCATCGACTTTGCGCAGCCGTCGGCGCAAACCTTCGGCACGACATTCACGCCCGTTGCAACGGCTACCTCCGGCCTGGCCGTGACGTTTTCCGCATCTGCGCCAGAGGTTTGCACCGTCGATGCCGCAGGGGTGTTCAGCTTCCATTCCGCAGGCACTTGCACGATGACGGCCCGGCAGGGCGGCGACGCGACCTATGCTCCCGCCCCCGAGGTGGCTTACCCGGTGACGGTGCAGCCTGCTGCGCAGAACATCGTCTGGAGCATGCCGGCGCCTCTGGTCGTGGATGCACGGGTAGCTCTGAGCGCCGCCGGCGGTGGCTCGTCCCAGGCCGTGCAGTTCAGCTCCCTGACGCCGGCGGCGTGCTCCGTCAGCGGTGCCGAGGTGTCCGGCAGGCTGGCGGGTACGGACAACTGCCTGCTGGCCGCCGATCAGCAGGGGGATGCCAACCATCTGCCTGCGGCCCGGCAAGTCCTGTCCCTGAGCATCGGCAAGGGCCCGCAGGCCATTGCCTTCACTTCCGTGGCGCCAGCGGCCGCCAAGGTGGGCGATACCTATGCCGTGGCAGCAACGGGCGGGGCTTCCGGCAAGGCGGTGGTGTTCTCCGTGGATGCGGCGACGGCTGCCCATTGCACCATCGCGGGCGGTTCTGTCTCCTTCATTGCGCCGGGACCCTGCCGCATCCTGGCAGACCAGGCCGGCGATGCGAACTACGAGGCGGCGGCAAGGCAGCAGCAAAGCGTGCAGATCGCCCAGGCCACAACCACCCTGGCGATCACCTCCACCCCCAACCCTTCCCGGCCCGGCGACGATGTGACCATCAGCGTGTCGGCCGTGACCGGGGCGCAGGACCGACGGGGGGCGCTGCGGGCGATGGCGGCGGCGCTCCCCTCGGGCAGCATCACGGTCTCGTACAACGGGGCGCAGCTGGGGTCGGCGCCCCTGGTTGGCGGCGCCGCCAGCATCACGGTCCGGCTGCCCGTGGCGGCCGGATCCCACGGCCTTGTGGTCGACTACAGCGGGGATGCAGTCCACGCCCCGATGAGCCAGGGCTTCACACAGGCCGTGGTGGCGGCGCCGGTGCCCACGCCTGTGCCGGCCCTGCACACCGTGGCGCTGGTCATGCTGAGCCTGCTGGCGGCCGGGATGGGGGCCGGCAGGCTGCGCAGGGGCCGCATGGGCCGGTAGGCCAGGCTGCCGGGCGGCATGAACCCCGGCGCGGCGCCTCAGGCGGCAGCGATGCGCCGGGCGATGGCCTGGCCCACCTCGGTGGTGCTGGCCGTGCCGCCCAGGTCGGGCGTGCGCGGGCCGCTCCTGATGACTTCCTCGATGGCCGAGACGATGGCGTCGTGCGCCGCGCGGCCTGCGCCCTGGCCGTGGGTCAGGAAGTCCAGCATCAGCGCCGCCGACCAGACCATGGCGATGGGGTTGGCGATGTTCTTGCCGTAGATGTCGGGCGCCGAGCCGTGCACGGGCTCGAACAGGCTGGGGAAGCTGCGGTCGGGGTTGAGGTTGGCCGAGGGGGCCAGGCCGATGGTGCCCGTGGTGGCCGGGCCCAGGTCGCTGAGGATGTCGCCGAACAGGTTGGTGGCGGCCACCACGTCGAAGCGGCCCGGCTGCAGCACGAAGCGCGCGGTCAGGATGTCGATGTGCTGCTTGTCCAGCGTGACTTCCGGGTAGGCCTTGGCCACGTCCTCGGCGCGCTGGTCCCACCAGGGCATGCTGATGGCGATGCCGTTGCTCTTGGTGGCCAGGGTGACGTGCTTGCGCTCGCGGCTTTGGGCCAGGTCGAAGGCGTACTTGAGCAGGCGCTCGGCACCCTTGCGCGAGTAGACCGATTCCTGGATCACGATCTCGCGGTCCGTGCCCTCGTACATGATGCCGCCCAGCGAGGTGTACTCGCCCTCGGTGTTCTCGCGCACCACGTAGTAGTCGATGTCGCCGGGCTTGCGGCCGGCCAGCGGGCAGGGCACGCCCTCGAACAGGCGAACGGGGCGCAGGTTGATGTACTGGTCGAACTCGCGGCGGAACTTGAGCAGCGAGCCCCACAGCGAGACATGGTCGGGCACGGTGGCGGGCCAGCCCACGGCGCCGAAGAAGATGGCATCCATGCCGGACAGCTGCGCCTTCCAGTCGTCGGGCATCATTTTTCCGTGGGCCAGGTAGTAGTCGCAGTGGGCCCAGTCGAAATGGTGGAATTCGAGCTTGATCGCAAAGCGGCTGGCGGCAGCTTCCAGGGCGCGCAGGCCTTCGGGCATGACTTCCTTGCCAATGCCGTCACCGGCGATGACGGCGATCTTGAATGTGTCTTGCATGGTGTCTGTCCTTGGATCGAATGGATGGATATGAAGCGGCGCCGCTGACAGCCAGGCCGCATGCATGGCATTGTTGGCTGCGCCAGGGCTAAATACAATCGGCCAACTGTGGTTCCATTATTTACAGATCGTGAATAAACAGCCGTCTCCCGAAGACCTGCGCGTCTTCACCGTGGTGGCCCGCAAATCCGGCTTTGCCGCTGCGGCCGAGGAATTGGGGGCTTCGCCCGCCTATGTGAGCAAGCGCATCCGCCTGCTGGAGGAAGAGCTGGGCGTGAAGCTGCTGCACCGCACCACGCGCCGCGTGGCCGTGACCGAGGAGGGCGAGCGCGTCTTCCACTGGGCGCAGCGCATCCTCGACGACATGGACCAGCTGATGCAGGAGGTGGCCATCACGCGCAGCGAGCCGCGCGGCCTGCTGCGCGTGAGCAGCAGCTTCGGTTTCGGGCGGCATGTGATCGCGCCCGCGCTTTCCAGGCTGGTGGAGCGCCATCCGGGGCTGCAGGTGCGGCTGGACGTGTTCGACCGGCTGGTGGATGTGGCGGGCGAGGGCTTCGATCTGGATGTGCGCGTGGGCGACGAGATCGCGCCCCACCTGATTGCGCGGCGCCTGGCCGACAACCACCGCGTGCTGTGCGCCGCGCCTGCCTACCTGGCGCGCCGTGGCACGCCGCGCACGCCGGCCGAGCTGTCGGCCCATGACTGCCTGGCCATCAAGGAGCGCGACCAGGCCTTTGGCGTGTGGCGGCTGCGCGCGGGCGCGGCCGAGCAGGCGGTGAAGGTCACGGGGCCGCTGTCGGCCAACAACGGCGAGATGGTGGTGCAGTGGGCCGTGGACGGTCGCGGCATTGCGCTGCGCTCGCTATGGGATGTGGGCGCCCATCTGCAGGCCGGGCGCCTGGTGCAGGTGTTGCCCGAATGGCGGCAGGAGGCCAATGTCTGGGCTGTGTATCCGACGCGGCTGCAGCTGTCGGCCAAGGTGCGGGTGTGCGTGGAGTTCCTGCAGGAACACTTCAAGAAGGAGTGGATGGCAGCCGCTCCCTGAGCGGGGCGGCTGCTGCAGCGGACTGGCCGGGGATCAGCCTGCCAGGGCAGCCTTCACTGCGGCGGAGACCTGGCCCATGTCGGCCTTGCCTGCCAGTTGCGCCTTGACCGCGCCCATGACCTTGCCCATGTCGCCGGGGCCGGATGCGCCCAACTCGGCCACGATGGCCTTGACGGCGGTGGCCACTTCCTCGGCCGACATGCGCTCGGGCAGGTAGGCGGTCAGCACGGCCATCTCGGCCTTTTCCTTGTCGGCCAGGTCCTGGCGGCCCGCGCCCTCGAAGGCGGCGATGCTGTCCTTGCGCTGCTTGATCAGCTTGTCCACGATGGCGATGACGGCGGCGTCGTCCAGCTCGATGCGCTCATCGACTTCCTTTTGCTTCATCGCTGCCTGCAGCAGGCGGATGGTGCCCAGGCGCTCGCTGTCCTTGGCGCGCATGGCGGTCTTCATGTCTTCGGTGATCTGGGCCTTGAGGCTCATGGCTTTTCTCCTGAGGTGATGGCGTCGGAAAACACGGAACAAAAAACAAAAAACCCGCGCCTGGCGTCCCGAGCGCGGGTTTTGCGGCTGACGAGAGCCGGCTGGTCAAGGGCTGATCAGTACAGCTTCTTGGGCAGCTGCATGCTGCGAACGCGCTTGTAGTGACGCTTGACGGCGGCAGCCTTCTTGCGCTTGCGTTCGGCAGTGGGCTTCTCGTAGAACTCGCGAGCGCGCAGGTCGGTCAGCAGGCCGAGCTTTTCGATGGTGCGCTTGAAGCGGCGCAGGGCAACTTCATAGGGCTCGTTTTCTTTTACGCGGATGGTGGTCATTAGCTAGATTTCCAGATATCTGTGCTGACAGCGGGTTCCCGGGAAGATCGGGCCTGAGAGCCATGTTCAGCGGTTGGTCCCCGTCCAAAGTTAACTAGTATTGGCCGACGGGGCGATTGCCAGCAAAGCGGGCGATTATACGCGAGACGAAAGCGGTCTGACAAATCAGGCAGAAGGCAAGGCCTGCGCACAGGCGTACCCACTGGCCCAGGCCCATTGGAAGTTGTATCCGCCGAGCCAGCCGGTGATATCCACCACTTCGCCAATGCAGTACAGGCCCGGCTGGGTCTTGCATTCCATGGTCTGCTGCGAGAGCGCCCGCGTGTCCACGCCGCCCAGCGTCACTTCCGCCTTCTTGTAGCCTTCCGTGCCCGTGGGCACGATCTCCCAGCGTGACAGGCGCTCGGCCAGCTGGTTCAGGGCCTTGTCGGAGGCTTCGGCGATGGGGCGCTGCCAGGCAGCATCCTGCTGCACCCAGGCATCGGCCAGTCGCGAGGGCAGCCACTGCGCCAGTTCATTGGCGATGAGCTTGCGCGAGCGCGACTTGGCCCTGAGCAGCTCGCCCTGCAGGTCCACCTCGGGCGCGAGGTTGATGCTCAGGGGCGTGCCGGGCTTCCAGTAGCTCGATATCTGCAGCACGGCCGGGCCCGAAAGGCCCCGGTGCGTGAACAGCAGGTCTTCCATGAAGGCCATGCGCTCTTTCTTGCTGCCGGTGCTGATCTCCACGGGCAGGGCCAGGCCCGCGAGCTGGGCGTAGGGGGCCCAGGCGTCGCCATCGAAGGTCAGCGGCACCAGGCCCGGCGTGCGTTCGACCAGGGGCAGGCCGAATTGCTGGGCCAGGCGGTAGCCGAAGTCGGTGGCGCCGATCTTGGGGATGGACAGGCCCCCCGTGGCGATGACCAGGCTGGGCGCCTGCACGGCGCCCCGGCTGGTCTGCAGGCGGTATTGGCCGTCCGAGTGCGCCACGGAATCGACCTTGCAGGGCTGCCAGCGCTGCACGCCGCCGGCCTGGCATTCGGCCAGCAGCATGGCGATGATGTCTTCGGCCGAGCGGTCGGCAAACAGCTGGCCCTTGTGCTTTTCATGGTGGGCGATGCCGTGCCTGTCCATGAGCGCAATGAAGTCGGCCGGCGTGTAGCGCGACAGGGCCGAGCGGCAGAACTGCGGGTTGCCGCCCACGAAGTGCTTGTGGGGTGCGCGCACGTCCAGGTCGCGGTTGGTGAAGTTGCAGCGGCCACCGCCCGAGATGCGGATCTTCTCTGCCACCTTCTCCGCGTGGTCCAGGAGCAGCACCGACAGGCCACGCTGTCCGGCCTGGGCCGCGCAGAACAGACCGGCCGCGCCGGCGCCGATGACGATGGCGTCGAAAGAGAGGGAAGAGGTCACAAAAACGTCACTCGGGGGGCAAAAGGGCGCCCATTCTCGCGCAATGGCGCTTTTTCCTAGAATCCCGTGATGAATTTCCCATCGCACCAGCTGAGCATGACTGTGCTCATGTCGCCCGACATGGCGAACTTTTCGGGCAACGTCCATGGCGGCGCCGTTCTCAAGCAGCTCGACCAGGTGGCCTATGCCTGCGCCAGCCGCTACGCGGGCCGCTATGTGGTCACGCTGAGCGTGGACCAGGTGATGTTCCTGCAGCCCATCCACGTGGGCGAGCTGGTGACGTTCCTGGCCAGCGTCAACCACACGGGCAAGTCGTCGATGGAGATCGGCATCAAGGTGGTGGCCGAGGACATCCGCACCCAGGTGGTGCGCCATGTGAACAGCTGCTTTTTCACCATGGTGGCCGTGGACGAGAACAAGCAGCCGGCCGCCGTGCCGACGCTGGTGCCGTCCAACGACGAGGAAAGGCGCCGCTGGCAGGCTGCGCTGATCCGCAAGGACCTGCGCCGCGAGCTGGCCCAGCGCTTCGAGCAAAGCCGCGTGACGGCCAGCAGCACGGTCAGGCCGGGCTGAGCGTGGAGGGCGCGGCGGGCGGCGGATGCCAGGTGCCGGGCGTGCCGCCCTGCAGCTCGTTCCGCACCTGTTCGATGACGCGCCTGAGGTCTTCCATGGCAGCCGGCTTGGACAGCACCTCGTCGGCGCCGGCCTGCAGGTAGCGCAGCGCTTCGGAGGCTTCGGGGCTGGCGGTCAGTGCGATCACGCGGCAGCGGCGCAGCTGGTTTTCGGCCTCGCGCTGGCGCAGGCGCCGGATGAACTCGAAGCCGTCCATGAGCGGCATGCGTCCATCGGTGATGATGAGATCGAAGGACTCGACCAGGCAGCGTGCCCAGGCTTCCTGTCCATCGCCGGCCAGGCAGATGCCGTGGCCCAGCGCGGCCAGCTGGCTCTTGAGCAGCTCGCGGTTGAACAGATAGTCTTCCACGGCCAGGATTCTGAGGTCGGACCCGGACCCGGGCTGTGATGCGGGCAGGGGCTCGGCACTGGCCTGGGGCTTTCCTTGCAGCGCCACCGAGGCGGGCAGCACCAGGGGCAATATTCCCTCTGACGCGGGCGTGACGTCGGCCTGCATGCGATGGTCCGGCTCCACCAGTGGCAGGCTCAGCCTGACCGTGAAGCGCGAGCCTCGGCCCGGTGCGCTGTCCACCGTGATGGTTCCCCCCATGTGCTCCAGCAGGCGCCGCGTGATGCTCAGGCCCAGGCCGCTGCCAAAGGCCCTGTCCTGGTGGGCGCCTTCCACCTGCGAGAAGGGCTGGAACAGCCGGGCCTGGTCCTGCGGCGCAATGCCGATGCCCGTGTCCTCGACCTCCATCTGCAGCAGCAGGCGGTCATGCCGGCTGGCGCCATGCGCGCGCAGGGTGACGCTGCCGCGCTCGGTGAACTTGATGGCATTGCTGAGCAGGTTGAACAGCACCTGCTTGAGATGCAGCGGGTCGGCCGTCACGCTGTGGTCCACGCCGCTGCCCACTTCGGTGCGCAGCGACAGCCGCTTGCCGTGGGCCAGGCCTTGCAGCAGCGGGGCCATGTCTTCGATCAGCGGGCGCAGTGCCACCGGCTGGAGCGTGGAGTCGATATGGCCCGACTCGATGCGGTGCAGATCCAGCACATTGCCCAGCAACAGCAGCATGCCCTGGGCGGCCTTGTGGGCGGAGGCCAGCATATCGCGGTGGGGCAGGCCGAGCTTTTCCCGGTCCTGCGCCAGTTCCAGCAAGCCGATGACGGCGCTCAGCGGCGTGCGTATCTCGTGGCTGGTGGTAGACAGAAACAGGCTCTTGGCCTGGTTGGCGGCCTCGGCGCGCCGCTCGGCCCGGCGTGTCCTGCGCATCTGGCGGCTCAGGTAAAAGCCCCAGACCAGGGAGATGACCGTGACCAGGGCCAGCGCCCCGGCCAGCAGCAGCAGGCGCTGGCGGTGCTCGCGCCAGAAGCTCGCGCCGTTGCCGTTATGGTGCGGCGCCCAGTGGTGGACGATTTCGGCCACCTCTTCGGGTGCGATGGACAGCTGGGCCTTTTCCAGGATGCCCAGCAGTTCAGGTTCGGCGGCGTGCACGGCCAGGCTGATGGGGCGGGTGTAGTCGTCCAGGATGCCGGTGAGCTGCAGCCGGCTGCCCAATTGCTGGGCGTTGGCATAGCGCGCCGCGTAGTCGTTGCCCACGAAGGCATCGCTGTCATTGGCCGCCACGCTGGCCAGGGCCTGGGTCAGGTCGGCATACAGCTGCAGCCGTATGCTCGGATGCTCCCTGCGCACCGTGCTTTCGAGAAAGAAGCCCGCCACCATGGCCACGCGCTTGCCCTCCAGTCCCTGGAGGTGGTGTATGGGCTTGTCGCGCGGGGTGCCTGCGTTGGCCTCGGGCCGGGCCATCACCACGACCGTGCTGCGCAGATAGGGCGGCAGCAGCCTGATATCGGGCGAGGCCGTGGGCGGCGAGGTGTACGCCGGGGTGAGCAGGGCCTTGCCGGAGCCCAGCATGGTTTCGAGTTCGGAATAGTTGCGCGCGGCGATGTACTCGAACTGCAGGCCGGCGCGGCGGCTGATCAGGTCCAGGTAGTCGGGGCCTATGCCCTGGGCCTGGCGGTCGGCATCGAGCTGTCCCAGCGGACCCAGCGAGCCGTTGAGCACCACGGGAATGCGCGGATGGGCATCCAGCCACTGCTTTTCCGAGGGCGTCAGCGCCACGCGGTCGCCGCCCAGCAGCGGGCGGCGGCTTCCACTCCAGCTGCGCAGGATGTCGTCGCCGTGCTGCACGGTGATGCTGGGCAGGGCCTGGTCCAGGTAGGCCTTCAGCTGTGCATCGCCATGCCTCACCAGCATGCCGAAGCCACGGCTTTCTATGGGCGCAAAGCCCTGCACGCGCAGGTTGAGCAGGTAGTTGGCCTGGATCAGGTAGTGCACCGTGACCGTGTCGCCGACGAAGCCGTCGATCTCGCCCAGGCTCAGCGCCTCCAGCGCGCGGCGGGGTGTTTCATAGGTCAGCAGCTCGCTGAGGGGGTAGGCGGCAGCCACCTGGGAGCGCAGCAGCTGGTCGGGCGTCATGGCCAGCCGCGCACCCCGGCGCCGGGCGTCGAAGGGAGCATTCGACGGGGAGACCAGCACGGGCTGGCTGGGCAGGTAGGGCACGCTCAGGGCCAGGTCGGCGCGCTCGGCTTCCAGCTCGGTGCCGCCGCAGGCCAGGTCGATCTCGCCGCGGCGCAGCGCATCGAGCACGGCCGCACGCGATCCATAGGACTTGAAGCGCACGGGCGTGGGAAAAAGCAGGCCCAGGTGGTCGGCCGTGATGCCCTGGAAGCGATCGCCATCGATCATGCCCAGCGGCGGATGGTCCGGCGTGGAAATGCCCAGCGTCAGCGGCCCGCGCGCCTGCAGCCATTGGCGGTGCGCAGGCGTGAGCCAGGGCTTGGCGCCTGCCGTGACGCGCGTGGCCAGCACCATGTCGGCGCCGCTGGCCAGGCCGGGCATGGGCATGGCCATGCCAAGTGCGCAGCCGGCCAGCAGTTGGGCCGCCAGGTGTCGGCATGCCGGCCACCATGCCTGCGTCGCTGTGGAAGTGAGAGTACGGCTTGATGTTTTCATTGAATCCCCCGGTGGCGCTGCCGCCGTCCGGCGCAGCTGACGGCCTGCGAAAACGGTCTAGACGCTGTTTTCGGCAACCAACAGGAGATTTTTAATGAAAACTAATGATTTTATCTATCGATAGATTTTTTCTTTGTTGCAGCTCGGCACTCAGGCGGCAGCAACCGCAGGGTTGGGCTGCTCCTGGGGTTCGGTCATTGCCCGAATGCCATGGACCACATCTCCAACGACGATGACGCTGGGGCTGCCCAGGCCGGTGTCGGCAATGCATTGCACGAGCGTGTCCAGCGTGGCCAGTGCATGGCGCTGCTGCGGCAGGCTGGCGTGCTGGATCACGGCCACGGGCGTGGCGGCGGGCAGGCCGTGCAGCAGCTCGGCGCGGATGTGCTCCACGCTGCTCACGCCCATGTAGATCACCAGGGTGAGCCGGGCATCGCGCGCGGTGGCGGCCAGCTGGCGCCAGTCCGTGCCGCTGTCGCCGGGCTTGGCGTGGCCGGTGATGAAGACCACGCCGTGCGCCCGGTCGCGGTGCGTGAGCGGCGCGCCCAGGCTGGTGAGCCCGGCCAGGCCGGCCGTGATGCCGTTGACGACCTGGACCTCGACGCCGGCCTCGCGCAGATGCTCCACCTCTTCGCCGCCGCGCCCGAAGATGAAGGGGTCGCCGCCCTTGAGGCGCACCACCGTCTCGCCATCCTGCACGGCGGACAGCATGAGCTTTTCGATGAAGGCCTGGGGCGTGCTCTTGCAGCCGCCGCGCTTGCCCACGTAGACGATGCGCGCCGTGGGCGAGGCATGGGCCACGATGGCATCGCTGACCAGGTCATCGACCAGCAGCACGGTGGCCGTCTGTATGGCCTTGAGGGCCTTGATGGTCAGCAGCTCCGGGTCGCCGGGGCCGGCGCCGACCAGGGTGCAGCTGCCGCGCCGGGCGGTGTTTGCGGGGGTGGGGGACGGGGTCGTCATGGCGGGGCTCCGTTTTTCTGGGGTGTTCAGCGAATCTGATCGGCAAGGTGGACGATGTGTTCCACCTGGCGCGTGAGCGCCGGCGGCACGGGCAGGCGGCCCGCAAGCACGTCCTCGGTGTAGCGCGCCGTGGTGTCCACGTCGATCTCGGCGGGCAGGCCCGGGATTTCGGAGGCCGTGCCGCTTTGCTGCTCGGCCAGCAGTTGGTGGGCGCCTGCGACGAATCCGTCGTAGCGCGGCAGCCGGCGCGGGTCGGCCGCGACCTCGCCTTCCAGCCCGCGCGAGAGCAGCACATTCATGCCCAGCGTCCCGAAGGTGCCGTGCAGCATGGGCAGGTACTCGGGATGGGTGTAGGCCGTCACCAGCAAGGACGGGCCGTCGCAGGGCGCCAGCAGCTTGACCACGCTGTGGCCCGGATTGCGCAGGCCGATGACCTCGCGCACGGACAGCAGCCGGGCCAGCGCCGGATGCAGGTGTTCGGTATGCAGATGGGCCACCTGGCCGCCATCGAGTGCCTGGGGTGCCTGCAGCGGCGCAATGCCCAGCGCCTGCAGCACATCGCTGGCCAGGATGCGCCGCGCCTCGGTGCGCATGCCGTGCAGCAGCACGGGCAGGCCTTCGCGCGCCAGCAGCAGGGCCAGCAGGGGCGTGAGCACGGGCAGACGGCGCGCGCCGTTGTAGCTGGGCAGCACGATCACGGGGCGGCCATGGGCCGATGCGGGAAAGCGCGCGGCGCGCGCATGCACGGCATCCAGGAAGCCGCTCATCTCCTCGACCGTCTCGCCCTTGATGCGCATGGCGATGCAGAAGGCGCCGATCTCCAGATCGGTGACGCCCCCGTCCAGCACCTGGCCGAACAGGTCGGCGGCCTGCGCGCGCTCCAGCGCCTTGGCTCCGCGTGCGCCGCGGCCTATTTCCTTGATGTATTGGCTGATGCCCATGGCGTGGTGATCGTGGGTGGAATCCTGTGGGCGCATATTTTCCCGCAGGTTTCATTACTTTTCGCTATATATGCAAACCTGTCGTTCCATGGCCTCTTTCATGCCGCCTGCGGGCTGGGCGCAACGGGGATGTGGCGCACCAGGCGCTTGAGTTCAGGCAGGCAGGAGCCGCAGTTGGTGCCGCAGCGCAATTGGCCTTGCAAAGCGGCCAAGCGGGCATCGTCGCTGCCCTCGCAGCGCGCAAGCACGCCTTCGATGGCGGCCTCGTCCACGTCGAAGCACGCGCAGACCTGGCGCGTGCGCTGCGCCAGGGGCAGCGGTGCCGAGGCCGAGGACATGAGCAGCAGGCGCCCATAGTCCTGGGCCGGCAACTGGTCCTTCAGCAGGGTGCCCAGCCAGCTGCCGGCGCGCGTGTCTCCGGCCAGCAGCAAGGCTTCGACCGTGGTGGACAGGCTGGTGCGGTCCAGCCGCAGCGCACGGCTGTGCTGGCGGCGGCGGTCGCTGTAGCGCAGGGTGTCGGCGGCATCCAGGCCCAGCAGGGACTCGATCTGCGCGATGAGGGCGTCGTCGGGCGCCTCATGCGCGGCGGCGCGCAGCAGCACTCCGTGGCGGGCGCGGGCGGCGTCCTGCAGCGGCACGGCATTGCCGAAAGGCACGCAGCTGGCAAAGCCGAAGTGCGGCATGAGGGCGGACAACTGCTCGCGCACGGCCAGCACGCGGTCCTCGGGCAGCCAGGCCATGGCCAGCAGGGTCCAGGGCAGAGCGGCCTTTTGCAGCTTGACGGCCGTGTGCTTGAGTTCAGGCTGCTTGGATGCGGGGCAGAAGGCTGGCGTGGTCAGTGCGTTGAGGCCCCCCGTGGCCGTGCCGCCCAGGTACTCGCCGCCCCAGTGCATGGCCATGAAGAGCTGGGAGGGCGCGAGCGTGGCATCGGGCTGCACCGGCACCAGCAGGGCACCGCGGCGGCTGCTCACCTGCACCAGGTCGCCCGCGCGCAGGCCGCGCTCGGCCATGTCCTGCGGATGCATCTGCACACTGGGCTCGGCAGCCTGGCCGAACAGTCGTCCCAGCTGGCCCGTGCGGCTCATGCCGTGCCACTGGTCGCGCAGCCGGCCCGTGGTCAGGCTGAAGGGGTAGCTCGCATCGGGCGACTCGGCCAGCGGCTGCCAGGGCAGCAGGGCAAAGCGGGCGCGGCCATCGGGCGTGGGAAAGCGGCCGTCTTCGTAGAGCCGTGCGCGGCCCAGGGCTGCGCCTTCGGGCAGCGGCCATTGCTGGGGGCCTTGCGCGTCCAGCAGATCCCAGGACAGGCCGGTGATGTCCAGGTCACGCCCGCGCGTGCTTTCGCGGTGCTCGTTCCAGATGGCTTCGGCGCCTGCGGCGGCGTCCTCGGTGTCGTAGGGGAAGAGGCTGGGCCGGCCCGGGCGCAGCCGCGTTTCCATGCGCCGCGCGCAGTCCACGGCGATGTGCCAGTCATGGCGCGCGGCGCCCGGTGCGGCCACGGCGGGGCGTACGCGCGAGATGCGCCTTTCGCTGTTGGTCACCGTGCCGATCTTCTCGCCCCAGGTGGTGGCGGGCAGCAGCAGGTCGGCGTAGGCGCAGGTGGCGGTGGTGGCGAAGGCCTCCTGCACGATGACGAATTCGGCCCGCTGCAGTGCGCGCCGCACCAGGGCCTGGTCGGGCATGCTTTGCGCGGGGTTGGTGCAGGCTATCCACAGCGCGCGGATCTCGCCCTCGGCGGCGGCCTCGAACATCTCCACGGCGGTCTTGCCGGGCCGTGATGGCACGGCGTCCACGTCCCACAGTGCGGCCACTTCGGCGCGGTGGGCCGGGTTGGCCAGGTCGCGGTGGGCCGACAGCAGATTGGCCAGCCCGCCCACCTCGCGCCCACCCATGGCATTGGGCTGGCCCGTGAGCGAGAACGGTCCCGCGCCTGCGCGCCCGATCTGGCCCGTGGCCAGGTGCAGGCCGATCAGCGCGGCGTTCTTGGCCGTGCCGTTGCTGCTCTGGTTCAGGCCCTGGCAGTACAGGCTGAGCGTTGCGCCACGGGCGGCGCCGTCCCGCGCATCTCCTCCCAGCGCGAACCACTGCGCGGCCTGGAAAAGGTCGTGGCGGGGCAGGCCGCAGACCTCGCTCACGCGCTCGGGCGTGGCCTCCCGCACCAGGGCCTGCAGGTCGGCAAAGCCGCTGGTGTGGCGCGCGATGTAGGCCCGGTCCAGCCAGCCTTCCAGCTCCATGATGTGCAGCATGCCGTGGAACAGCAGGGTGTCGCTGCCGGGGCGCAGCGGCAGGAAGAGGTCGGCCATGCCGGCCGTGTCGGTGCGGCGTGGGTCGGCCACGATGATCTTCATCTGCGGCCGCGCAGCACGCGCCTGCTCTATGCGCCGCGTGAGCACGGGATGGGCCCATGCCGCGTTGCTGCCCACGATGAACAGGCAGTCCGCATGGTCCACGTCCTCGTAGCAGGCCGGTGGCGCGTCGGCGCCCAGCGTGGCCTTGTAGCCCGCCACGGCGCTGCTCATGCACAGGCGCGAATTGGTGTCGATGTTGTTGGTGCCGATCAGGCCCTTGGCCAGCTTGTTGAAGACGTAGTAGTCCTCGGTCAGCAACTGGCCGCTCACATACAGGCCCACGGCGTCGGGGCCGTGCTCCTGCACGATGGAGGCCAGCCTGCCGGCTGCCAGGTCCAGCGCGGCATCCCAGCTGATGTCCCGGGGCGCCGCCCCGCGCGTGGTGCGCAGGGCGGGCTGCAGCAGCCGGGTCTGCCGCGCCAGGGCGGGCGAGGCCGTCAGATGCAGCGTGCTGCCCTTGGTGCACAGGCGGCCGTGGTTGGCGGGGTGCGCCGGATCGCCACGCACGCCCGTGATGCGGGCGCCATCGCTTTCGATGATGACGCCGCAGCCTGTGCCGCAGTAGGGGCAGGTGGATCGGGTTTCTTGCATGGTGGGCCTGGGGTGGATGAGGGAAGGGCAGGGCACGGGGGCGGGCGCCGTCACGGGCCGCTGGCCGGGTCGGCCTGGCTGGCCTGGCTGGCTTGACTTTCGCCGAACATGAGGCGGTCGCGCAGTTCCTGCACTGCCACGCCATCGCGCAACAGGCGGAAGTACCAGCCGCCGTCCTCGGTGTCGCCATACAGGCAGGCGCCGACCAGTCTGTCACCGCGCAGCACCAGCTTGCGGTACACGCCCGCGCCGGGGTCGCTGAGCACGATTTCCTCCGTGCCGTCGTCGCCGCGAAAGTCGCCTGCGCTGAACAGATGAATGCCCGTGACCTTGAGCTTGGCCGAGGTCTGCGAGCCCGGATAGCGGCCGATGCCGATTTCGGCCAGGTGGTTGGCCAGCACCTTGCCTTGCTCGAACAGCGGCGCCACCAGCCCGTAGGCCACGCCCCGGTGCGCCGCGCACTCGCCCACGGCATAGATGCGCGGGTCGGTCACGGTCTGCAGCGTGTCGCTGACCACGATGCCGCGCTGCACATGCAGGTGCATCTGCTCGGCCAGCGCGGTCTCGGGTCGGATGCCCACAGCCATGACCACGAGCGAGGCCGGCGCATCGCGCCCGTCCTGCAGGTGCACGCAGGCCACGCGGCCCTGGCCGTCGCCCGTCAGCGCGCGGGTCTGGGCCTGCATCAGAAAGCGCATGCCGCGCTCGGCCAGCGAGGCCTGCAGCAAGGCGGCGGCGGTCTCGTCCAGCTGGCGGTCCAGCAGGCGCTCGCCCGCATGCACCACGGTGACCTCCATGCCGCGCTTCATGAGGCCGTTGGCGGCCTCCAGGCCCAGCAGTCCGCCGCCGATGACCACGGCATGGCGGTGGCTGGCGGCCGCCGCGATCATGGCCTGGGTGTCGGCAATGTCGCGGTAGCCGAGCACGCCGTCCAGTTCGCGCCCGGGCACGGGCAGCATGAAGGGGCGCGATCCCGTGGCCAGGATCAGGCGGTCGTACCCGGCGCTCACGGGCTGGCCGGTGGCGTCCACGGCGTGCACCACGCGGCGCGCCCGGTCCACCGCATGCACGCGGCAGCCTGCATGCAAGGTGATGCCGTGCCGGGCATACCAGGACCAGTCGTTGAGGATGATTTCGTCCAGCTGCTGCTCGCCCGCCAGCACCGGCGACAGCATGATGCGGTTGTAGTTGGGGTGCGGCTCGGCGCCGAACACGGTGATCTCGTAGAGGTCGGGCGCGATCCTGAGCAGCTCTTCCAGCGTGCGCACGCCGGCCATGCCGTTGCCCACCATCACCAGCCTGGATTTCTTCATTGCGCCCCCGCATCGGTTCGAAAAGCAAAAAGGCGTCATCCCCACTGCGCGGCTGCTGCCTGCGCGCGGGTTGACGCCTTTGTCCCTGGGGCAGCGGCACCTCGTTGCGCCTTGCCCCCATGGCCTGCAATGGCCACGCATGGGATGAAGCAAGCGGCATGCCAGGGCGCGCAGCCCTGCGCGGGCGCTGTCCTCGGGGCTGCCGCCCGGCGGCCGAGCCATGGTGGTGCGCCGCATGCCTCAAGGCGGTGCGCCCGCTATCGAGAGCGCGCAATCAGATGTCTGAATCGAATGGAGGTTTTGTGGCGATTTGTTTCAAATGCGACGAATCGGGGTACAACAAGCCACCGGGTCCTGCAGTAAGCCAGGGCCGCAATGACGTGAAGGATTTTTCTTCTTCAAGGGACCACGCCTATGAGAGTGAATCTGCCAGTCAGCACGCGCGAATACGCATTTCCCAAGGGCCAGACCCTGGTGTCCACCACGGACCTGAAGGGGCGCATCCTCTACTGCAACCCGATGTTCATCGAGGTCAGCGGCTACGAGCGCGAAGAACTGCTGGGCCAGCCCCACAACATGATCCGCCACCCCGACATGCCCGAGGAAGCCTTCCGCGACATGTGGGCCACCATCTCGGCCGGACTGCCCTGGTCGGCGCCTGTGAAGAACCGGCGCAAGAACGGCGACTTCTACTGGGTCATGGCCAATGTCACGCCGCTGATGGAAGGCGACCGGCCCTCGGGCTACATGTCGGTGCGCACCGAGGCCACGCGCGAGCAGACGGATGCGGCCGAGCGCCTCTACGCCACCATGCGCGCCGAAAAGGACGCAGGGCGCAAGGTCCACGTGCTGCGCGCCGGCCATCTGGTGCGCAACAACCTGCGCGGACGCCTTGCCAGCGCGCTGAGCCTGGGCCTGGCAGGCAAGCTGGTGCTGATCTTCTTCCTGGTGGTGGCGGCGGCCTTTGGCGCGGCGATGGCGGGAGGGCACACGCTGGATGCATGGTCCGCGCTGGCCTGGCTGGCGGTCTGCATCTTCACGGGGCTGGCCGGGGCCTGGGCGTACCGGCTGACCGTGGCGCCGCTGGCGCAGATGGTGCTGCAGGCCAACCGCCTGGCGGCCGGCGACCTGACGCAGACCATACGCATCACGCGCAAGGACGTGGTGGGCGATCTGCAGAAGGCACTGAGCCAGCTCAATGTGAACCTGCTGTCCATCGTGCGCGATGCGCGCGAGGAAAGCGACAAGATGCAGATCTCCACGCGGGAAATCGCGCAGGGCAACCAGGACCTGTCCGCGCGCACGGAAACCCAGGCCGGCAACCTGCAGCAGACGGCGGCCTCGATGGAGGAGATCACGGGCACGGTCAAGCACACGGCCGAGTCGGCGCGCCAGGCCACGGACCTGGCCACCCAGGCCAGCGAGGTGGCCGAGCGCAGCAGCGGCGCCGTCGACGGCGTGGCGGCCACCATGAAGCAGATCCAGGCCGCGTCGGGGCGCATCGGCGAGATCACGCAGCTCATCGACTCCATCGCCTTCCAGACCAACATCCTGGCGCTGAACGCCGCCGTGGAGGCCGCGCGCGCGGGCGACCAGGGCCGGGGCTTTGCGGTGGTGGCGGCCGAAGTGCGCAGTCTCTCGCAGCGCACGCAGGCAGCGGCCAAGGAGATCCGCGAACTCATAGACGACTCCGCCGCCAAGGTGCTGGATGGCAATCAGCGCACCGAGGTCGCGCAGAAAACCATGACCGAATCGCTGGACCTGGTGCGGCGCGTGAACCTGCTGATCGGCGAAATCCACAGCGCCTCCAACGAGCAGCTCAGCGGCATCTCGCAGGTCAACGCGGCCGTGGCGCATCTGGACAACATCACGCAGCAGAACGCGGCGCTGGTGGAGCAGAACGCGGCATCGGCCATGGCCTTGCAGGCCCAGGCGCAGACCGTGTCGGAGACCGTGCAGGTCTTCCGGCTGGACGCCACGGCCCGGGCACCGGCGGCCGTGGCCGACGCAGTGGCGCTGCGCCGGTCCATGAAGGCGCAGGCGCCGCTGCCGCCACTGCGGCCGCCGCGCACCCAGCCGCAGCCGGCGCTGACCACGGGCTGAGCGCGATCCGGGCGCTGGAAAACATCGTTGACACTTGGGGCGCTGAGCCGTCATGCCCGCTGCACCGGCCGGCGCTACCATGTGACTTTGTGTTGACCGGGCGACCGGATGAAGGAACGACCATGAACTCCAGCTCTTCCCTGGCCGCCGAACTGATGGCCCAACTGCAGGGCGCGCCCATGCAGCAGATGGCAGACCAGATCGGCGCCAGCCCCGCTCAGACCGAAAGTGCCGTGGGCGCGGCCCTTCCCGTGCTGCTGGGCTCGCTGGGCCGCAATGCGGCCGATCCGCAGGGCGCGGCCAATCTCTTCGGCGCGCTGCAGCGCGACCACGGCGCGGCCAGCGGTGGCGCCGGCGGGCTGGATCTGGGAGGCCTGCTGGGCTCGCTGCTGGGCGGCGGCGCAGGCGCAGGCGGCAATGCGGGCGGCGGGCTCGACGGCGCAGCCATCCTGGGCCATATCCTGGGCGGCAACCAGCAGCGCGCGCAGGACGGCCTGGGCCAGGCCACGGGCCTGGGCAGCGGCGGCGCGGCCCAGCTGCTGCAGCTGCTGGCCCCCATCGTCATGTCCTTTCTTGCACAGCGCGTGAGCGCAGGCGGCATGGATGCCGGCGGCCTGGGCCAGGTGCTGGGCCGCGAGCATGCGCAGGCGCAGCAGCAGGGCGGCCTGGGTGGTGGTTTGCTGGGAAGCCTGCTCGATCAGGATGGCGACGGCCAGGTAGGTCTCAGCGATCTGATGAAGATTGGTGGCAGTCTGTTGGGCGGTCGTCGCTGAAGGGCCGCATTCACTGAATCGGGCAGGGCCGGTGCGTGTGCATACACGCGCTGGCCCTGTTGCTTTTTGGGCGCAGTTCGGATGACACTAGAACCGAATTGGCGAACGACTGAAAGGCACCCATGACAGCAGTTGCAGACATTCTCAAGTCCAAGGCCACCAGCGCGGTGTACAGCATCGCGCCTACCGATTCCGTGCTCGATGCGCTGCGGCTCATGGCCGACAAGGGCATTGGCGCCCTGCTCGTGATGGAGGGCAGCGAGATCGCCGGCATCGTCACCGAGCGCGACTACGCGCGCAAGATCGCGCTGCTGGGGCGCACCTCCGGCGCCACCCTGGTGCGCGACGTGATGACGCGCGACGTGCTGTTCGTCGGCCCCACCCAGACCACGCAGGAGTGCATGGCGGTGATGACCGAGAACCGGCTGCGCCACCTGCCCGTGGTGGACGAAGGCGGCAAGCTGCTGGGCCTGATCTCCATCGGAGACCTGGTCAAGGACATCATCTCCGAGCAGAAGTTCATCATCGAGCAGCTGGAGCACTACATCTCGGGCCGGCACTGAACCGGGGCTCGGCCTGCCCGCCATGGGCAGGGTCTCGAAGGCGGCAGGACCTGCGAAGGTTCAGGCCGCCTTTTCCACATGCCCCTGGCGTGTGTAGAGGAAATCGATCACGGCCTTGCGGCACTGGCGGTAGAGGTCGTCCTCGGCCAGCGCCACGCGGTTGCGCGGGCGGGCCAGGCCGACCTGCAGCACCTCGCCGATGGTGGCGGCCGGGCCGTTGGTCATCATCACGATCTTGTCGGACAGCAGCACGGCCTCGTCCACATCGTGCGTGACCATGACCACGGTGCTTTGCGTGCGCGCCACGATCTCCAGCAGCTCGTCCTGCAGCTTGGCGCGCGTGAGCGCATCGAGCGCGCCGAAGGGCTCGTCCATCAGCAGCACCTGCGGCTCCATCGACAGCGCGCGCGCAATGCCCACGCGCTGCTTCATGCCGCCCGATATCTCGCCGGGCCGCTTGTGCGCGGCATGGGTCAGGCCCACCAGTTCCAGCGCGGCCAGGGTGCGGGCCTTGAGCTGGGCGCGGCTTTCCGTGCGGCCATAGACGCGCTCCACGGCCAGGTGGATGTTGCCCTCGCAGGTCAGCCAGGGCAGCAGCGAGTGGTTCTGGAAGACCACGGCGCGCTCGGGTCCCGGGCCCTTGATCTCCTTGTTGGCGCACAGCAGCACGCCCGTGGTGGGCGTGGTCAGGCCCGCGATCAGGTTCAGCAGGGTGGACTTGCCGCAGCCCGAGTGGCCGATCAGCGAGACGAACTCGCCCCGCGCAATGGTCAGGTCGATATTGCGCAGTGCCGGAAACAGGCCCTTGGCGGTCTTGAAGCTCTGCTCCACGCCCTGGATCTCGATGAACTTGGACGATGCATTCATGCCTTCACCTCTTCGAACGTAAATGCCGTTGCCAGCTTGACCAGGGCCATCTCCAGCAGCAGGCCCACGATGCCGATCACGAAGATCGCGATGATGATGTTCTTGACGTTGAGGTTGTTCCACTCGTCCCAGACCCAGAAGCCGATGCCCACACCGCCGGTGAGCATCTCGGCCGCGACGATGACCAGCCAGGCCGTGCCCACGGCCAGGCGCACGCCGGTCAGCATGTAGGGCAGCACGGCGGGGAACAGGATGGTGGTGGCGATCTTCCACTCGCTGAGGTTGAGCACGCGCGCCACGTTCATGTAGTCCTGGGGCACGCGCTGCACGCCCACGGCGGTGTTGATGAGCATGGGCCAGATCGAGCAGATGAAGATGGTCCAGATGGCCGCCGGGTTGGCGCCCTTGAAGACCAGCAGGCCTATGGGCAGCCAGGCCAGCGGCGACACCGGGCGCAGCAGGCTGATCAGCGGGTTGAACATGCGCGACAGGAAGTTGAAGCGCCCGATCACGAAGCCGGCCGGAATGCCGACCAGGGCCGCCAGGCCGAAGCCCACGGCCACGCGCTGCAGCGAAGCGAGCACGTTCCAGCCCACGCCCTGGTCATTGGGGCCGTTGCGGTAGAACGGGTCGCTGAAAATCTCCACCGCCTGCTGCCAGGTCGCCAGGGGCCCCGGAATGCTCTGGCCGGAGCCCGCGGCCACCAGGGACCACACGCCCACGAGCAGGCCGAGGCCGCACAGCGGCGGCAGCACGGCCAGCCAGAAGGCGCGCGACAGCGCCGCCCAGTCGCGCGCAGGGGCGGGAGTCCTGGGCGTTGCCGGTGCAGCCTGCATGGCCGGGACCGGGGATGCAGCGGTGGGGGAAACCGGCGCAGGCGGGGCGGCGGCGGTGGAGGACTCTGCCGGGAAGTGGAAGACGGCGCTGACCATGGTGTGTTCCTCGGTGGGATGGGTCTTCAAAGGGGATCTCTCAGGCCTTGATGGCGAAGCTGTCCGCGTACTTGCGCGGGTCCTTGCCGTCCCAGACCGTGCCGTCCATCAGCTTGCTGCTGCGCATCTCGCCCTTGGGCAGCGGGGCCTTGGCGGCGGTGGCGGCCTGCTGGTAGATGTCCAGGCGGTTGATGGAGCGGGCCACGCCCAGGTAGTCGGGGTGCTCCTTGAGCAGGCCCCAGCGCTTGTGCTGGGTGAGGAACCACATGCCGTCGGACAGATAGGGATAGCCCACGCTGCCGTCGCCATAGAACTTCATGTGGTGGGGGTCGTCCCAGGTCTTGCCCATGCCGTCCTGGTAGCGGCCCAGGATGCGCTGGTTGATGGCGTCCACGCCGGTGTTCACATAGGCCTTGCCGGCAATGGTGTCGGCCATGCGGGTCTTGTTGGCCAGGCTCTCGTCGATCCAGCGGCCGGCCTCGATGATGGCGGCCGTCACGGCGCGTGCCGTGTTGGGGTTCTGGCGGGCAAATTCGGCCGTGGTGCCCAGCACCTTCTCGGGATGGTCCTGCCAGATGGCCTGGGAGGTGGTGGCCGTGACGCCGATACCGTCCATGATGGCGCGGTGGTTCCAGGGCTCGCCCACGCAAAAGCCGTCCATGTTGCCCACGCGCATGTTGGCCACCATCTGCGGCGGCGGCACGGTGATGACCTTGGCATCCTTGAGCGGGTGGATGCCGTTGGCCGCCAGCCAGTAGTACAGCCACATGGCATGCGTGCCCGTGGGAAAGGTCTGGGCAAAGGTGTATTCGCGCTTTTCGCTGGCCATCAGCTTGGCCAGGCCTGCGCCGTTGACGGCGCCCTTGTCGGCCAGTTTCTTGGACAGCGTGATGGCCTGGCCGTTGTGGTTGAGCGTCATCAGCACGGCCATGTCTTTCCTGGCGCCGCCCACGCCCAGGTGCATGCCGTAGACCAGGCCGTACAGCACATGGGCAAAGTCCAGTTCGCCATTGGCCAGCTTGTCGCGCACGCTGGCCCAGCTCGCTTCCTTGGAGGGAATGATCCTGACACCGTACTTCTGGTCGATCCCCAGCACCGAGGCCATGACCACGCTGGCGCAATCGGTCAGCGGAATGAAGCCGATGCGCACTTCCTTTTTCTCGGGCGCATCCGAGCCGGCCGCCCAGGCGCCGTGGTGGCCCAGCTGGGTGTAGAGCGCCGCGCCGCCTGCCAGCGTGCCGGCCTGGCGCAGAAAATCGCGCCGGGGCAGTGCCGGGCCGGAGGTGAGAGGGCCTGTGGTGGGCTGGGGCGTGGACGCCATGGCGGAACTCCTTCGATCGTCGGGAATGGAACACTTGCAAACCGGCATGTCCCAAGCAAAACGGCGTCCTCTCCGGCCGCGCTGCGCGGGGAGAGTGACGCCGTTGTCCTGGGGCCCTGAATCAAGACCGGGTTCCCGGCCGCCTTTGGCCGGGATTTGCCAGAGTCAATGCAGAAACCGTGCCAGGCGGCGTTCAAGGGGGACCATGCACTCCACCGGCCTTGCCGTCCGCGCCGGGCCACCTTCTGGTGCGCGACTTGCCGCAGCACTGCACCAAGTCGGTGCTGCGCTGCAACATGGCGCGCAGCGGCCCGGGTTCATGGGGCGGGCGGCAGCAAATCGGCCATGGAAAGCACGGCCTGCGCCACTTCGGCCAGGCGGCGGTTCTGGTTCATGGCGGTCTGGCGCAGCAGCTTGTGGGCCTCGCCTTCGCTGAGCTGGCGCCGTGTCATCAACAGGCCCTTGGCGCGCTCCAGCAGCTTGCGTTCCGTGAGCGTGGCGCGCACGGTCTCCAGCTCGGCCTGCATGGCCTGCAGCCGCTGGGACTGGTCCTGCACCAGGTCCATCACGGATCGGTCCAGCTGCGGGCCCAGACGCGCGGCCGGGGGCTGCAGCCCGCCCAGCGCCAGCGTGGCGGAGACGGGCGTGATCTCCATTGCCTGCGGCGCCTGCAGCAGCGTCTGCAGGGCGGCGCGCGCATCGACAATGCAGCGCTGGCACTGCTGCTGCAGCTCGGCCGTCAGGCGGGCCTCGACGGTGTGCAGCGCATCCATGCGCCGCGAGCAGCTGTCGAACCAGGGCTCGGCCATCTCTGGCGCCAGGGGAGTGCCCGGCGCGGCCGTGCAGCCCACGCGGCGCAGGCGTTCGATCACGGCCAGCGTGGCGTCGGCCGCGCTGCTTTCTTGCCACAGGGCCAGGGAATGGGGCGGCGCAAACTCCGCAAAGACCTGAAAGCAGCGCTCCTGCGAGGCGATCAGGTGCAGCCAGTGCTGCTGGCGCGGCGCATCGCTGACGCCCGCACCAAAGGCGGCCACGCCCGTGGCACGCTCCTGGCCCGCGAGTTCCTTGCCCTGCATGAAGTTGAACAAGGCCACCAGCAGGCGCGAGATACCGGGCTCGGGTGCGCTGTCGGCCGCCTCGAACACCACGGCCAGCAGGCCTGCCACCAGCTCGATGTAGATGGCGGTGGCCGCCTCCGGCGACAGGTCGTGGCTGGCGACGCGCTCGCGCAGCGCAGGCAGGGCGTCCAGGCACTGCAGCACATGGGCGATGCGGCTGAACAGCCGCGCGCCATGGCCGGGGTGCCCCGTGGAGTCTGTTTGGCCGGGCTGCATGTCCAGCCGGTCGAAGCCGTCAAGCGCCGCCGCGGCAATCCGGTCGCACTCGGCCATCTGCGCCAGCCGTGCCTCGCCGCCATGCGCGCCCGCGCTGGCCAGAAAGACGTTGGACAGGCCGCGCTCCTTTTGCAGCGCATGGATGAGGCGGCTGAGCAGATCCACCAGTGCGCTGGTGCGCTGCAGTTGCTCCAGCTCGCCGATTTCGCACTGGCGCGCGGCCACAAGAAAGTTGAGAGCGGTTTTCATGGGGGACGGGTCCTGTCTGCCTGCATTGATGCAATTCCCATGCCGGGCCTGCCGTGGCGCAAAAGGACAAGTAGAAGCAAGGCGCAGGGTTTGATAGAATTTTTCTAACGTTTTGAAATCGTCGATACAAATTTGGACGCGCGAATGTGTCGAGTATTTGCCGGGCGCCCTGCAGGAAAAAGCCCGGCTTTCCGGCACACACGACAACCATGGCATAGCCATCCACAAGATCGGGCTGCGCAATGCGGCAGCGAGGCTGAATCAGCATGAGCTTGCAATATCACGAGAAGATCGGATGTCCCCCGTGCGCTGGCGGTTCATGACCCAGGCGGTGTTGGGGCGGACTGCTGTGCGCCGGCGTGGCCCGTCCCTGGCTGCGCTGCTGCTGGGTCTGGCGCAGTGCCGGGCACTGGCGGGGGGCGAGCTCCTGGCCGCATCGGCGCCATCCGATGGCCAGGGAAGCTGGGCCGCGGGGTGGAGCGCTTTCGGCCTGTGGGGCGCCATTCCCGTTCTGATATTCCTGCTGGTTTCGCTGGTGGTCCATGTGCGCCTGCGCGAGAAGGCTCAGCGCCTGACGCAATCGCTGCAGCAGACCAATGAAAAGCTGCTGCGCGCCAATGTGAAGCTCAAGCGCATCGCCTTCAGGGACCCGCTGACCGGCACGGCCAACCGGGCGCTGCTCGAGTACCGGCTTGGCCGGGCGATTGCGCGCGCCGACAGCTCGGTGGAGCAGCCAGGGCCCGGCGGACCGGTGCGCGTGGGCCTGCTGTACATCGATCTGGACGGATTCAAGCCCATCAACGACGTGGAGGGCCATGCCGCAGGTGACGCGCTGCTGTGCCAGGTGGCCGTGCGCCTGAACCGTATGACGCGCAAGTCGGACACGCTGGCGCGCGTGGGGGGCGATGAGTTCGTGCTGCTGCTGGGCTGCCTGGCATCGGAGGACGATGCCGTGGCCATGGCCGGCCGGGTGCAGAAGGTTTTGGGTCAGCCCTTCGATCTGCCGGGAAAGTCCATCTCCATCGGCAGCTCCGTCGGCGTGGCCATCTATCCCGATCATGGCCAGAAGGAAAAGCTCATGGCGGCGGCCGACCTCGCCATGTACACGGCCAAGCGCGCCGGCGGGAATTCCTGCGCCATCTTCAAGGAAAGCATGCGCAAGGATGTGGCCGTGCAGTTCGACCTGCAGCAAGCCCTGCGCCGCGCCGTCGCAAGCCAGCAGCTGGTGCTGTTCTACCAGCCCAAGATCGATGCCCGCACGGGCCGCATCCGCAGCGTGGAGGCGCTGGTTCGATGGAACCATCCCCGATTCGGCCTCATCAGCCCCCGCGTGTTCATTCCGCTGGCCGAGCGCTTCGGCCTGATCAGCGAGATCGGCGACTGGGTCATCGACGAGGCCTGCCGCCAGACTGCCCAGTGGACGCGCCAGCGGCGCTTCATGCGCGTCTCCATCAATATCTCGGGCTATCAGCTCTTTCAGACGCGGCTGGCGCAGTACATCGGCGAAGCGATCGAGCGGCACCGCATTCGGCCCGAGCAGCTGGTCTTCGAGATCACCGAGTCCGTGGCCATGGAGGACGACAAGACCACCATGGCCGTGATTGCCGAGTTGACGGGCATGGGCGTGCAGATTTCCATCGACGACTTCGGCACCGGCTACTCCAGCCTGGCCCTGCTGCGCCAGCTGGGCGCCGACGAGGTCAAGATCGACCGCAGCTTCGTGCGGGACGTGGCCATCAAGAGCGACGCGCGGGCCGTGGTCGATGCCATCGTGCGCCTGGCCCATGCGCTGGAGCTGCGCGTGGTGGCCGAAGGCGTGACCGACCAGCAGCAGCGCGAAGTGCTTCAGACGCTGGGCTGCGACGAGCTGCAGGGCTTTTACTTCGCTCGCCCCATGAACGCCCAGGCGCTGATCGCCAGCGAAATCTGGACCTCCGACGGCATCGAGCCCGTGCAGTTCTCGCGCTCGTCATACCTGGACAACCTGTAGCGGCCCGCCGGCCCCGCAACTGCCCGCCGGCCAGGGGCCATTGACGCGGGCGGCCGTGCGCCGCGCCCGCAGGTTCTACACTTCAGTCCCATGAGTTTGCTGATTCTGGGGATCGAATCCTCCTGCGATGAAACCGGCGTGGCCCTGGTCGAGGCCCCCGATGGCACGGGCGTGCCCAGGCTGCTGTCCCATGCGCTGCACAGCCAGATCGACATGCACCGCGCCTATGGCGGCGTGGTGCCGGAGCTGGCCAGCCGCGACCACATCCGCCGCGTGCTGCCGCTGACCGAAAGCGTGCTGGGCGAGTCCGGCCGCACGCTGGACCAGGTCGATGTGATCGCCTTCACGCGCGGCCCCGGCCTGGCCGGCGCGCTGCTGGTGGGCGCGGGCGTGGCCTGCGCCATGGCTGCGGCGCTGGACAAGCCCGTGCTGGGCGTGCACCACCTGGAAGGCCACCTGCTGTCGCCCTTCCTGAGCGCCGATCCCCCCGAATTCCCCTTCGTGGCCCTGCTGGTCTCGGGCGGCCACACGCAGCTGATGCGCGTGGACGGCGTGGGCAGCTACGCCATCCTGGGCGAGACCATCGACGACGCGGCCGGCGAGGCCTTCGACAAATCGGCCAAGCTCATGGGCCTGCCCTATCCGGGCGGCCCCGTGCTCTCGCGCCTGGCCGAGGGCGGGGACGCGCAGGCCTTTAAGCTGCCCCGGCCGCTGCTGCATTCGGGCGACCTGGACTTCTCGTTCGCCGGCCTGAAGACGGCCGTGCTGACCCAGGCGAAGAAGCTGGGCGATGACCTTGAGGCGCGCAAGGCCGACCTGGCCGCCAGCACGCAGGCGGCCATCGTCGAGGTGCTGGTCAAGAAGACGCTGGCGGCGCTGCAGCAGACCGGCATGAAGCGCGTGGTCGTGGCCGGCGGCGTGGGCGCCAACCGTCTGCTGCGCGCCCAGCTGGATGCGGCCTGTGCCAAGCGCAAGCTGCGCGTGCACTACCCCGAGCTGCACCTGTGCACCGACAACGGCGCCATGATCGCCATGGCCGCCGCCATGCGCCTGCAGGCAGGCCGCGAAATGGCGAACAGGCACTACGCGTTCGACGTCAAGCCGCGCTGGCCGCTCGATTCGCTGGCCTGATGGTCCGGGGCCGCGTGCCCGGCCTGCACGGCGGGCGCAAAAAAAGCCCGGCGCGGGCCGGGCTCTGGAAACGGGCTGTCACCTTGCCAAGAGGATGGAAGAAAGGATGGTTGACAGCCCGGGTGCACAAACGCGCTGACCGTGACCGGACTTACTGGATGCTCAGCATGGTGGCCTTGCTCTGGGGTTCCAGGCGGGCCAGGGACAGCGTGAGCACGCCGTTTTCCAGCTTGGCGCTGCTGGCGGCCGTGTCGATTTCATGGTCCAGCTCCCAGGCACGCTGCACCTGGCGGGGCGCGCCCTCGACGCTGGACAGACGGACCACGGCGCCTTCGATGCTCAGCTGCAGCTGCTCGCGGGACAGGCCGGGCACATCCAGCTGCAAGGTCGTGGCCTTTTCATCGCGCTGAACCTGCACCGACGAGAGCGAAGGGGCCGCGTTGCCCAGGGTGCCTTGCAAGAAGCGCTGCAGGGCCAGATCGGCGGCTTGGGGAGCGAAGGCGTTGCGGCGGAGAACAGGCGTGAAGATCATGGTGGGTTGGCTCCTATAAACTGCGCGGCTTCATCGAAGTTGTCGCCGCATGGAGCCTAGTTAAGCGGTGTTGAACGCATTTCAAGAGGAAAAAGCCATGAATAAATTGCGCCGCAAGGTCTTGAAAAGCGGCGCCATGGCGCTATTTGCGGCGCCCGCGCTGCTGGCCCGGGCGTCAAGCGGACACGACCGGCCCGTGTCGCCGCCGCGCGGCGAGCCGATACGGCTGGCGCTGATCGAAAGCCTGTCCGGCCCCTTTGCCAACACGGGCGAGGCCGTGTTCCGCAACCTGCTGTGGGCCGCCGAGCGCGTGAACGCGCGCGGCGGTGTGCTGCTGCCGGCTGCGCTGGGCGGCGCCCGGCCCCTGGCCATCGAACGCCATGACAGCAAGGGCCAGAACGAGGAGGCGCTGTCTGCGCTGCGCGCAGCCATCGACGGCGGCGCGCGCGTGGTCATGCAGGGCAATTCATCGGCCGTGGCCGCCGTGCTGGTCGACGCCATTGCCAAGCACAACGAGCGCGATCCGACCCGGCGTGTGCTGTACCTGAACTACTCGGCCGTCGATCCCGCGCTCACCAACGAGCGCTGCAGCTTCTGGCACTTTCGCTTCGACGCCCATGCCGACATGCGCATGGCCGCGCTGATGCAGGTGCTGCGCGAGGACGGGGCCGTGCGCAACGCCTACCTGATCGGGCAGGACTACAGCTTTGGCCAGGCCGTGCTGCGCGAGGCAAGGCGCCAGCTGGCCGCGCAGCGGCCCGATGTGGCCATCGTGGGCGACGAGCTGCACCCCGTGGGGCGCGTCAAGGACTTTGCGCCCTATGCGGCCAAGATCAAGGCCAGCGGCGCCCAGGCCGTGGTCACGGGCAACTGGGGCAACGATCTGATGCTGCTGGTCAAGGCCGCGCGGGAGGCGGGTTTTGACGGCCGCTTCTACACCTTCTACGGCAATGCGCTGGGCGCGCCCGCCGCCCTGGGCGAGGCCGGCGTGGGCAAGGTGCTGGCCGTGGCCGACTGGCTGCCCAACGTGCCGGGCCCCGACAGCCAGGCCTTCTACAAGGCATTCCGCGAGCGCTTTCCCAGGCCAGCCGATGACTATGTGCACATGCGCATGCAGCTGATGATCGAGGCCCTGGCCCAGTCCATGGCGCGCGCGGGCAGCACGGACACCGTTGCCGTGGCGCAGGCGCTGGAAAGCGCGGACGTGACCCTGGCCGGACGCAGGGGCCGCATGCGCGCGGCCGACCACCAGTTCCAGCAGGCGCTGGTGGTCGGCGTCATGGACAGGCAGGGGGCGCCAGGCGTGCCCTTCGATGTGGAAGGCTCGGGCTACGGCTTCCGCGTGGTGCGAGAGATCGAGGCCGCGCGTGCCGAGCAGTCCGCGATGTGCCGCATGCGCCGGCCCTGACCGCCTCGACGGTTTGGATGGCCTGGATCAGCGGCCCATGGCTGCCGCGACTTCCTGGCCCAGTTCGATCACGGACAGCGCGTAGTAGCTGGACCAGTTGTAGCGCGTGATGGCATAGAAGTTCTCCGTGCCCGCGATGTACAGCGGCTGGCCCTGCGCGCCGTTTTCCAGCTTGACCAGGGCCAGCGGCCCCGGGTGCGCGGCGCCGTCGCCAGGCAACTGCACGCCGCGTGCGGCCATCTCGTCGGCCGTGAACTGGGGAAGGATGTCGGGCGCCAGCAGGGCGGCCAGGTCGGCGCCCTGGGCCTGCATGATCACCGGGTAGTGGGTGGGCATGCCGCTTTTCCAGCCATGCGCGACAAAGTAGTTGGCCACCGAGCCGATGGCATCGGCCGCGCTGCCGAACAGGTCGATGCGGTCGTCGCCGTCAAAGTCCACGGCCCACTTCACCCAGCTGCTGGGCATGAACTGGCCCATGCCCATGGCGCCTGCGTAGCTGCCGCGCAGCGAGAACGGGTCCGTGCCCGCACGGTGGGTGAAGCGCAGGAACTGCTCCAGCTCGCCACGGAAGTACTCGGTGCGCGCCGCAGCGCGCGGGTGGGCGGCAGGGAAGTCGAAGCTCAGCGTGGCCAGGGCGTCCATCACGCGGAAGTTGCCCATCTGCTGGCCGTAGATGGTCTCCACGCCGATGATGCCGACGATGATTTCGGCCGGCACGCCGTACTGCTTTTCGGCACGCGCCAGCGCGGCGGCATTGGCCTGCCAGAAACGGGTTCCGGCGCGTATGCGCACGGGCTCGACAAAGCGGCTGCGGTAGACGCCCCAGTTCTTGGCCGTGCCCTGGACGGCCGGCGTCATCAGGCGCGGCACCTGGGGCAGAAAGCGGGCCTGGGCGATGGTCTCGCGCACCCAGTCCACCGGCAGGTCGTGGCGCAGCGCAATGTCGGCGGCCATCTGCATGGCTTCAGGCCGTTCGCCGTAGGGCGTGCTGCCCTGCACGGTCCTGGCCACGGCGGCGCCGCCAGCGGCCGTGGCGGCGGCAGCAGCGGCCGTGCGCTTTTTCGTGGAAGGTTTGACCGTGGACTTGGTCGTGGCTTTAGCCGAGGTTTTGGCCGTGGCTTGGGCGGCAGGGCTGGCTGCCGGCTTGCCGGCCAGCGCGCCGCAGGGCACGGCCGCGGCCGCGAGCAGCAGCAGGGCGCAGGGGATCAGTCGTTGCTTGGTCATGGTGTGCTTGTCGTGGGGCCGGCAGCGGCGGCTTGTGGCCGTGGCTGCGGATTGCGTGGCCAGTCCAGCGCCCGCCATTGGCGTCGCAGGGCGGGCAGGCCGGGGGTGTCGGGTGCGGATGAGGATGGGGATGGGGATGGCCGTGCGTAGCGCTGGCGCTCCATGCCCAGGAGCCAGTCGTGAAGGGCCTGGGCCGCCTTGGCATCGTCCCGGCCCCAGCGGTCCATGACCTGGGCTGCCAGCGCACGTGGGGGCAGGCTGGCGTCGGCGTCCAGGCCGATGCGCCGCAGCCGGGCGCGGGTCCTGTCCATGAGGCGCAGCCATTCGTCGCGGCTGGTGCGCTGGGCGCGGGCCATCCAGGCCAGCCACGCCAGCGCAGCCACGCCGGCCAGCGCGCCCAGCAGGCGCAGCATGTCCACCCACGAGGGCGATTGCACGCCCAGGTTCTTGAGCAGGTCCAGCTGGCGGCTTTGCGTGTAGTTGAGCACCCACTGGTTCCAGCCGTTGTTGACGGCCTCCCACACGGCGCGCATCTGCTGCAGCATGCCCACGCCCACGAAGTTGCCCATGGCTCCAGCGATGGCGCCCTGCGGCGCGCGCAGGCGCTGGAACTCGCCCACGCGCGACGGGGCCACGGCGCCGGTGGGGTCGATGCGAACCCAGCCCTCATCCTCCAGCCACACCTCGGTCCAGGCATGGGCGTCGGCGTTGCGCACGGTCCAGTAGCCGTCGACCGGGTTGCGCTCGCCACCCTGGTAGCCGGTGACGATGCGGGCAGGCACGCCCATGCCGCGCATCAGCACGGCGAAGGCGGAGGCGATGTGCTCGCAGAATCCCTCTTTGCTGTCGAACCAGAAGTCATCGGCCGTGTGCACGCTATCCACCACGCCGGGCTCCAGTGTGTAGGTGTAGCCGCCCGTGCGCAGGCGCGCCAGCGCGGCCTGCACCCAGGCACGGGGCGCGGCATCGGCCAGTTGCGGGTCGGCGCGCATCTGCCGGGCCAGCTCCAGCGTGCGCGGGTTGCTGCCTTCGGGCAGCTGGGTGTAGCGGCGCAGGCCGCGCGTGGGCTTGAGCGGGCCGTAGCTGAACTGCACATGGCTTTGGGCGCTGATGCGCACCACGTCGGTGATGGGGCGCCAGGTCAGCCATTGCAGCTGGGGCGTCATGCGGGCGGTGCCCATGCCTGGGGGGAGCTCGGGAGTCCTGGCCGCGGCGTCCAGCAGGGGTAGCCAGGGGCGGCGGCTGGGCTCTATGGTCATCTGGTAGCTCACGCCCTCGCCGGAGACGCGCAACTGCGCGTCCTCCAGAACGGCCTCCGTGTCCATCTGCCATTCCTGTCCGTCAAAGCGAGACAGAACGGGTCCCCGGAAATACAGGGTGTTGGCAGGCGGAGGAGCACCATCGGGCGTATCGAAACGCAGGCGCAGGGCCACGTTTTCGTCCAGCACCAGCGAGGCCATGGAGCCCACGCGCATGTTCTCCGACAGGCCGCTGCGGCCCGCCAGGTCGTTGCCCGGCACGCCCCACAGCGGGGCCATGCGCGGAAAGAACAGGAACAGCGCCACCATCACCGGCGTGCCCCACAGCGCCAGCAGGGCCGCCGTGCGCAGCGCCTGGGTCAGCGGCGGCCGGCCGGCGGTCATGTGGGCATTGACCAGGGCCGTGAGCAGGCCCAGCAGGCCCAGCACCATGGCCAGGGCCAGCAGCAGGGACTGCGAGTAGAAGAAGTTGGCCAGCAGCGCGAAGAAGCCCAGGAAGAACACCACCATGGCGTCGCGCCGGGCGCGCAGCTCCAGTGTCTTGAGCGCCAGCAGCAGCACGATCAGCGTCACGCCCGCATCGCGCCCGACAAAGGTGCCGTGCGAGACCCAGGTGGCGCCCAGGGCCAGCAGCAGCAGTCCGCCCAGCAGCCAGCGGCCGGGCAGGGGCTGGCCGCGCCAGGCCAGCAGGGCGCGCCACAGCAGCAGGCCGGCCACGAAGACCATGGTCCACCAGGGCGTGTGGGCGGCCTGGGGCATAAGCACCCAGGCCACCACGGCCAGCAGGAACAGGGTGTCGCGCGCATCGCGGGGCAGGGCGGCCAGGCGCTGGCGCCAAGTGGCCGCAGGCTGCGCAATGGCTTGGAAGGAGGAGGGCATGGACGTGCGATTCATGGGCAGGCCGCCAGGGCTTCCAGGCAGAGCGTGGCATGGGCCGGGCCCTGGTCGGGGGCGATCTCGCGGCCGTCGGGCAGGCGCAGGCCCCAGGTCAGGTCCTGCTGGCGCGCGGCCAGCACCCAGGCGGTCAGGCGGCTGAGGCGGGCCTCGGGGTCGGCCAGGCCGGTGGCCTTGGCATCCAGCCACAGGCGGTGCTGCTGGGACAGCGGGCGGTCGCGGCTCACCAGCTGGTTGCTGCCCGTGGCAAAGGCCTGTGCAGCCTTTTTCCAGACCACCAGCTTGAGCGGATCGCCGCGACGGTAGGCCCGCACACCGTCGAACTCGTCGCCGTGCCGCGTGGCAGCCGCGCTGCGGCCGCCGGCATCGGCGCTGGCCGGTGGCAGGGGCGGCGGATTGTGCTCGGGCGCTGGGTAGATCCAGGCCTGCGTCTGTGCGCGCCACAGCGCCCAGACGCGGAAGGTGCCCAGCGGATAGCGGGTGGCCGCCGTGATCGTGGGCAGCGGCTGCCGTCCCCGGCGCAGCGGCGTGAAGGCCAACTGTGCCGTGGTGCTGCCCTGTGCCGGTACATCGATCCAGGTCCAGTCGGTGACCGGGACATCGCCCTGCACGGCCAGGCCTATGCCCCAGCGCGTGCTGCGGCGGCTGTTGTGCAGCACCACGTCGAAGCGGCAGGGCTGGCCGGCAAAGCTGCCGGCCGGCGGCACCAGGTGCATTGCCAGGCCGCGCAGGTTGCCGTGGCCGACCACCATGCCCGCAGCCGCGCTTCCGGCCAGCAAAAAGGTCAGCAGGTAGCCCAGGTTGAGCTGGTAGTTGATGGCCGCCACCAGCAGCACGCACAGCGTCAGCGCCAGGGCCCAGCCTGCGCGCGAGGGCATGATGTAGACATTGCGCTGGGTCAGCCTGAGGCTGTCGGTGCGCGGCAGGCGGGCATGCCACCACTGGCGCACGCGCCGCGCAGGAGACCAGCGCTGGCGCAGCGGTGCCCCCGGCTGGGCGGCGCCGGGCGAGGACGCGGGAGCGGCCGGCATCAGCGCAGCGCCACGGCGTCCAGCATGGCGCGCACCTGCTCCACGGCACCCCGGCCGCTGGAGCCTATGGGCACCAGGCGGTGGGCGGCCGTCTGCGGCAGGATGGCCTGCACATCGTCGGGCGCCACGTAGTCGCGCCCCTCCATCAGGGCCACCGCCCTGGCCGCGCGCAGCAGCGCAATGCCCGCGCGAGGCGACAGGCCCTGCACGAACCACTGGCCCGAGCGCGTCGCCTCCAGCAGGTCCTGCACATAGTCGAGCAAGGCATCGCTGGCATGGACCTGCAGCACGGCGGCCTGCAACTGCTGCAGCTCGTCCGTGGCCAGCAGCGGGAGCAGTGCATCGGCCTGGGCGCGCCGGCCATTGCCGGACAGCAGGGAGCGCTCGGCCGCGCGGTCGGGATAGCCCAGGCTGATGCGCATCAGAAAGCGGTCCAGCTGGCTTTCGGGCAGCGGGAAGGTGCCCAGCTGTTCCTGCGAGTTCTGCGTGGCGATCACGAAGAAGGGCTCGGGCAGGCGGTGCGTGCGGCCTTCGGACGAGACCTGGCGCTCTTCCATGGCTTCGAGCAGGGCGCTCTGTGTCTTGGGGCTGGCGCGGTTGATCTCGTCGGCCAGCAGTACCTGGGCGAAAACGGGACCTGGATGGAAGACGAAGGACTCGCTGCTGCGCTCATAGATGGACACGCCGGTGAGGTCGCTGGGCATGAGGTCGGCCGTGAACTGCACGCGCGAGAACTGCAGCCCGAAGCTGTGCGCCAGCGCATGGGCCAGCGTGGTCTTGCCCACGCCGGGAACGTCTTCCAGCAGCAGGTGTCCCCCGGCCAGCAGGCAGGCCACGCTGTCGCGGACCTGAGCCGGCTTCCCTACAACCACCGTGTTAAGCTGATCCAGAAGCGCCTTGATCTTGTGTGTAGCTTGCATGGCGCGACGTTATCCTAAAAAAAACATCGCGGAGACATCACTGTGGGCAAGACGGGTTATTTCACCCATAGGGAGTGCTGGCGGCATGAGATGGGGCCGGGGCACCCGGAATGCCCGGCCCGGCTCGACGCCATCGAGGACCGGCTGCTGGTGACCGGCGTGGCCGATGCGCTGGAGCGGCACGAGGCCCCCCAGGCCTCGCTGGCCGACATCGAACTGGCCCATGACCGCATGCATGTGGCCGCGCTGCAGGGCCTGACACAGCGCCTGGTCGAGGAGCAGCAGGCCGGCGGCCCCGAGTACTCCCAGATCGATACCGACACCTCCATCAACAGCCATACCTTCTCGGCCGCCCTGCATGCGGCCGGCGCCGCGCTGGCGGCCACCGATGCGGTGATGGCCGGCGAGCTGGAGAACGCCTTTTGCGCCGTGCGCCCGCCGGGCCACCATGCCACGCGCCACCAGGCCATGGGCTTTTGCTTCTTCAACAACGTGGCCGTGGGCGTGAAGTACGCGCTCAGCCGCCACCACCTCAAGCGCGTGGCCGTGATCGATTTCGACGTGCACCACGGCAACGGCACGGAGGACATCCTCTCCGGCGACGACCGCGTGCTCATGTGCGGCATCTTCCAGCATCCGTTCTACCCCTTCAGCGGCGACCAGCATCCGGCCGCCAACATGGTCAACGTGCCGGTGGCCGCCTATACCAAGGGCATGGACATCCGCGAAATCGTCGAGATGATGTGGATTCCGCGCCTGGAGGCCTTCAAGCCCGAGCTGATCTTCATCAGCGCCGGCTTCGACGCCCACCGCGAGGACGACATGGGCCAGCTGGGCATGACCGAGCAGGACTTCACCTGGATCACCTCGCGCATCAAGGACATTGCGCGGCGCTTTTCCAAGGGGCGCATCGTCTCCTGCCTGGAAGGCGGCTATGTGATGGGGCCGCTTGCGCGCAGCGTGGAAGCGCACGTGCGCGTGCTGGCCGACCTCTGAACCGGATCTGGAGCACCATGAACGCGAGCACCCATCCTCCTGAAGCCAGCCCCCTGCTCGACGTGCAGCGCAACGCGCGCGGCGTCGTGCGCCTCACGCTCAACGACCCGCAGCGCTTCAATGCCCTGGGCGAGCAGATGCTCACGCAGCTGCAGCAGGCGCTGGACGACGTGGCGCGCGACGAGTCCGTGCGCGTGGTCGTGCTGGCTGCGGCCGGCAAGGCCTTTTGCGCGGGGCACAACCTCAAGGACATGGCGGCCCATCCGCAGCTGGACTACTACCAGAAGCTGTTCGCCCAGTGCAGCCGCATGATGCTGTCCATCCACCGGCTGCCCGTTCCCGTGATCGCGCGCGTGCACGGCATTGCCACGGCGGCGGGCTGCCAGCTCGTGGCCCAGTGCGATCTGGCCGTTGCTGCGCAGGCGGCACGCTTTGCCACCAGTGGCATCCACTATGGCCTGTTCTGTGCCACGCCCAGCGTGCCCTTGGTGCGCAATGTGCCGGCCAAGCAGGCCATGGAGATGCTGCTCACGGGTGACTTCATCGACGCGCAGCAGGCGCTGGACCAGGGCCTGGTCAACCGCGTGGTGGCCGAGCAGGCGCTGGACGATGCGGTGGAGCACTTCGTGCAGTCCATCGTCAGCAAGCCCCGCGCGGCCGTGGCCATGGGCAAGGCCCTGGTCTACCGCCAGCGCGAGATGGGCATCGAGGCCGCCTACCAGCTGGCCGGCCAGACCATGGCCGCCAACATGATGGATGCCGACGCCCAGGAGGGCGCCCAGGCCTTCGCCGCCAAGCGCGAACCGGCCTGGAAGACGGGCCGCTGACCGACCTGCATGTAGGCCCCGGTCCGGTTGGCCTGTCCTGGATCTGCGCGATGATGGCGGCCTGCGCCCTTGCGGCGGAACGGCCCTGATCCATGGATATCTTCGACAAGCTCATCAACGACTTCCAAAGCTCCAGCGCCTGGCTGGAGTTCTCCGTTCTCATCGGCTGCCTGCTGTTGGCCTATGGCGCCATGCGCGGCCTGCATGCGCGCTACGGCCATCTCAACGATGGCAAGCCCTCCGTATGGATTGGCCGCCATGCGCTCGATGGCGCACTGTTCCCGCTGCTGGCGCTGGTGCTGGTCTTCACCAGCCAGGAGATCCTGGCGCGGTTTTCCACGGTGTTCTGGTTGCGCGTGGCCGTGTCGCTGCTGGTGTCCCTGTCGGTGATCCGCTTCGTGGCGCGGGTGCTCAGCCGGACCTTCCCCCACTCCACCGTGGTGCGCCTGATCGAGCGCATTTTTTCCTGGCTGGCCTGGGGCGCGGCGGTGCTGCACAGCATCGGCCTGCTGCCGCAGGTCATGGAGGAGCTGGAGGCCCTGCAGTTCAACATCGGCAAGACGCCGGTCAGCCTGCTCAACCTGATCGAGGGCACGCTGTCGGCGGGGCTGATGATGGTGGCCGTGCTCTGGCTGTCCACGCTGTTCGAGCAGAAGGTCATCAACCAGTGGGTCAGCGACCTGTCCATGCGCAAGGTGGCCATGAACATCACGCGCAGCGTGCTGATCCTGGTGGGCCTGCTGGTCTCGCTGTCCATGGTGGGCGTGGACCTGACGGCGCTGTCCGTCATGGGCGGCGCCATCGGCGTGGGCCTGGGTTTCGGCATGCAGAAGATCGCCTCCAACTACGTCAGCGGCTTTCTGGTGCTGATCGAGCGTGCGCTGCGCATCGGCGACAACGTGCGCGTGGACGGCTTCGAGGGCCGCATCACTGATATCCGCACGCGCTACACCATCATCCGCGCGCTCAACGGCCGCGAATCCATCGTGCCCAACGAGACGCTGATCACCCAGCGTGTGGAGAACCTCACCGGATTCGACGTCAAGTTCGGCCTGTCCACCAACATCGTCGTGGGCATGGACAGCGATGTGGAGCAGGTGCGCGGCATCCTGCTCGAAGCCGCAGCCGCGCAGCCGCGCGTGCTCAAGACGCCCGCGCCTTCGGTGGCTCTGGTCGACTTTGTGGAGCAGGGCCTGCAGTTCAGTCTCAGCTACTACATCAACGACCCGCAAAATGGCCAGGGCAATGTGCGCTCCGAGGTCAACCTCGCCGTGCTGCGCGGCCTGCGTGCCGCAGGCGTGAGCCTGCCGGTCCCCAGGCAGGTGGTACAGATCACCGAACGCGTGGGCGTGGCGGCCCAGGCAGCAGAGAAAAGCAGCTAGGATTATTCCTAGGTGCATACCCTGAGTTCAGGCTGTTCCCCTGCAGGAAATCTCAAGGGTCGTGCTTAAAATGGCACGATCGTTCTTTTTTGTGAGCGCGCATGCGGCCCTCGGCCGTCAGGGAAACCTGCCTCAGCTGCTGCAGCGCCGCATACAATGATTTCGGTTTACGTAAACGTCAATCTATCAATCAATCAGGAGCCGCTGCAATGAAGGTTTTGGTCCCGGTCAAGCGCGTGGTGGACTACAACGTGAAGGTCCGCGTGAAGTCGGACGGCACGGGCGTGGACATCGCCAACGTCAAGATGAGCATGAACCCCTTTGACGAAATCGCCGTCGAAGAAGCCGTTCGCCTCAAGGAAAAGGGCGTGGCCACCGAAGTCATCGCCGTCTCCTGCGGCGTGGCCCAGTGCCAGGAAACCCTGCGCACGGCCATGGCCATCGGTGCCGACCGCGGCATCCTGGTGGAGACCACCGAGGAACTGCAGCCCCTGGCCGTCGCCAAGCTGCTCAAGGCCCTGGTGGACAAGGAGCAGCCCGGCCTGATCATCCTGGGCAAGCAGGCCATCGACGACGATGCCAACCAGACCGGCCAGATGCTGGCGGCCCTGGCCGACCTGCCGCAAGCCACCTTCGCCTCCAAGGTCGAAGTCGCTGGCGACAAGGTCAACGTGACCCGTGAAGTGGACGGCGGCCTGGAAACCCTGGCCCTGAGCCTGCCGGCCGTCATCACCACCGACCTGCGCCTGAACGAGCCGCGCTACGTCACGCTGCCCAACATCATGAAGGCCAAGAAAAAGCAGCTGGACACGGTCAAGCCTGAAGAGCTGGGCGTGGATGTCGCCCCGCGCCTGAAGACGCTCAAGGTGGCCGAGCCCGCCAAGCGCGGTGCTGGCGTGAAGGTGCCCGATGTGGCGACCTTGGTCAGCAAGCTCAAGAACGAAGCCAAGGTCATCTAAAGGAATTCGCAGACATGACATCCCTCGTTATTGCAGAACACGACAACGCTTCCATCAAGAGCGCCACGCT
>NZ_JBICKS010000028.1:0-103204 GCF_043104415.1 Delftia sp. WSY_16
GTAAGGCGCAGTCAAAATACAAAGCTGATTACAGACTCTATGAATTCGTTGTGTTGCTCAGAAAGAGCAGCATGACAACAAGTTATGCCTGATGACCATAGCAAGTTGGTACCACTCCTTCCCATCCCGAACAGGACCGTGAAACGACTTTGCGCCGATGATAGTGCGGGTTCCCGTGTGAAAGTAGGTCATCGTCAGGCTCTTACAGCCCAAGAAACCCCGTAGCCCAAAGCTACGGGGTTTTTTGCTTGTTTGCGCAGAATACCTGTTCCGGCCCTGCGCGATGTGCGTGCGCCATGGTGGGTGCGCCGGCTTGAAAGACCAACATGCAACTGCAAGACATTCTGTATTCCCAAGGCTTCGGTATCCGCCGCGTGTGCTCGGGCCTGGTCCAGCAGGGCTGGGTGGAACTGTGGGACACCGAGGCCAACGACTGGGTGCGTTGCCTCGACTCCACGCAGGACATCGATCCTGAAGGCCTGCGCTATCGCGTACAGGGCGTGGAGTGGGCCTATCACGCGCTGGGCTATGTGCTGCTGCACAAGCCGGCGGGCACGGAGTGCTCGCAAAAGCCTTCAACCTATCCGAGCATTTACTCGCTTTTGCCCATGCCGCTGCGCCAGCGCCCGAACAAGGGTGCCGTGCAGGGCGTGCAGGCCGTGGGCCGGCTGGACCAGGACACGACGGGCCTGCTGCTGCTCAGCGATGACGGCCAGTTCATCCACCGCATGAGTTCGCCCAAGAAGCATGTGCCCAAGGTCTACCGTGTGACCACCAAGCATGCCGTGGATGCGCGGCAGGTGCAGCGCCTGCTGGAGGGCGTGGTGCTTGATGACGACCCCAAGCCCGTCAAGGCGGCTGCCTGTGAGCAGGTGAGCGAGCATGTGCTGGACCTCACGCTGACCGAGGGCAAGTACCACCAGGTCAAGCGCATGATCGCCGCCGTTGGCAACCGCGTCGAAGGCCTGCACCGCTGGAAGATTGGCGAGCTGGAGCTCACCGAGGACCTGCAGCCGGGCCAGTGGCGCTGGCTGTCGGCCGAGGACCTGGCCAAGCTCAAGGCCAAGTGAAGCTCTCTTGTCGTTTCCCATGATGAATTCCTCTGAGCCGCGCCCAGGCTGGGCCCTGCTGTGCACGGCCTTCGATGCCCCCACGCCGTACGCACTGCGCATCCGGCAGGACGTGCTGATCGTCGTGGATGGCCGCGGCATGGTCGATGCCGTGCTGGAGCGCGGTGATCCCCGCCGCGCCGCTCTGGAGGCCGCGCATGCGGCCGCAGGCACGCTGAAGCGCCTGCCCGAGGGCCAGTACCTTTTGCCCGGCATGGTGGACCTGCATGTGCATGCGCCGCAGTGGCCGCAAAGCGGCAAGGCCCTGGATGTGCCGCTGGAAACCTGGCTGCAGGAGTACACCTTTCCCCTGGAAGCGCGCTACGGCGATGCCGGCTTTGCCACTTCGGTGTACGACAGCGTGGTGCGTACGCTGCTGGCCAATGGCACGACGACGGCCATGTACTTCGGCACCATCCACGCCGTGGGCAACCAGGTGCTGGCCGAACGCTGCCTGGCCCTGGGCCAGCGCGCCCTGGTCGGCAAGGTGGCCATGGACGAGCCGTCGCAATGCCCTTCGTTCTACAAGGACGCTAGTGCCGCCGAAGGCATTGCCGAGACGGCGCGCTTCATCGACTGGCTGCGCCAGCATCCGGACAACGCGCAGCAGCGCGTGCTGCCGGCGATCACGCCGCGCTTCATTCCTTCGTGCACCGACGAGCTGCTGCGCGGCCTGGGCGACCTGGCTGGACGCACCGGCGCCCATGTGCAAACCCATTGCTCCGAAAGCGACTGGGCCCACGCCCATGTGCTGGAACGCCAGGGCCGCACCGATGCGCATGCGCTGCATGATTTCGGCCTGCTCACGCGCCGCACGGTCGTGGCCCATGCCAACTTCCTCACGGCCGATGACGTGGCGCTGATGGCGCGCACGGGCGCCTCGGTGGCGCATTGCCCGCTATCCAACTTCTATTTCGCCAACAGCGTTTTCCCCGCGCGCAGCGGCCGCGAGCAGGGCCTGGGCATGGGACTGGCCACGGACATTTCGGGGGGCTACAGCCCCAGCATGTTCGACGCCTGCCGCCATGCCATGACAGCCTCGCTGGCCTTGCACGAAGGCGTGGATCCGGCGCAGACGGCCGCCCGGCGCGGCAGGGCGGGGCAGGGCGTGCAGGCCCGCATCGACCACGTCTTTGCACTGTGGCTGGCCACGGCGGCGGGTGGCGATGCGCTGGACCTTCCCATTGGCCGCATCGAGCCCGGCCATGCCATGGATGCCCTGGCCGTCGACTGCCTGGCGCCGGACTCCAATGTGCAGATCTGGCCCGAGCAGGACGGCCCGGCCGACATCCTGCAGAAGATCATCCACCATGCCACGCGTGCCAATGTGGCCTGCACCTGGGTGCAGGGCGCGTGCGTGCACCGGCGCCAGGCGGCCAGCCCCGCCTGAAGACCGGCTGCGTTTGCGCACTGGCTGTTTCCCGCGTTTTCCGCTCCATGACCGAACCGACCTCCTCCTACGAAGGGCGCCTGATCGCCCGCCCTGACGACCGCGTCACGCTCTCCCAGGCCCTGTTGCTGGGCCTGCAGCATGTGATGGCCATGGATGTGTATGTCGTGCCCTTCATTATTGCCTCGGCCCTGGCGCTGTCGCAGGCCGATGCGGCGTCCATGATCCAGTCCACCTTTCTTGCCGCAGGCGTGGGCACGCTGATCCAGACCGCCTGGTGCATGCGCATGCCTGTCGCACAAGGGCCTTCCTACATTCCGCTGGGTGCCATCCTGGCCGTGGCCTTTGGCGCGGGCGGCGGCTTCGGCGGCATGGGAGCGGTCTATGGCGCGCTGATTCCGGGCGCGCTCATCGTCATCGCGCTGGGTGCGCTGGGCTGGTTCCACCGCGTGATCCGCTGGCTGGTGCCTCCCATCGTCGGCGGCACCATCATCCTCGTGGTGGGGCTGTCGCTGCTGCCGATTGCGCTGAGCGCCAACGTGTTCGCGGTGCATGGCGGCATGACGGTCAACCAGTCCATTGCGCTGGCATCGGTATCGGCGGCGCTGCTGATTGCGGCCATGATGCTGGGCCTGCGCTTCGACAACCGGCTGGGCCGCTGGATGCGCCTGTCGTCGGTGATCATCGCGCTGGCTGGCGGCACGGCCGTCGCCTGGGGCATGGGGCTGTTTGCCTGGCAGCCCATTGCCGATGCGCCCTGGCTCACGCTGCCCAAGCTGGCGGGCATCGACTATCCGCTGCAGTTCTCACTGCCCGCCGTGCTCACCTTCGTCGTGATCTACCTCGTGGTCATGGCGGAGACCACGGGCACGTGGTTCGCGGTCTCGGCCGTGATCAACCAGCCCATCACCAGCCGCCAGCTGGACCGTGGCGCCGTGGGCGAAGGCCTGAGCTGCAGCGTGGCCGCGCTAATAGGTGCCACGCCGGTCACCGGCTACTCCACCAACGCCGGCGTGATCTCCATCACCGGCGTGGCCAGCCGCATGGTTTTCATTGCAGCCGGCCTGGTGCTGGCTTGCCTGGGCTTCCTGGGCAAGTTCTCCGCACTGATCGCGGCCATTCCCTCGCCCGTGATCGGCGGCATGTTCGCCGTGGTCTGCGTGACCATTGCCATGGCGGGCATCCGCATCCTGCGCCATGTGCGCCTGGACGAGCGTGCCATGCTGGTGGTGGGCGTGCCCATCATCTGCTCCTTCTTTGCCACCCTGGCCCCCAAGGACTGGGTGCAGAGCCTGCCGGACATGCTGCAGTACCTGCTGGGCTCGGCCGTGACCGTGGGCGCCATGGCCGCCATGGTGATGAACCTCATCCTGCCGCGCGCGCAGGATGACGACGCCCCGGCCAGGGACCAGGTGGTCTGAACGCCGCAGGGCCTGCTTCCCGCAAATCCATGCAAAAAGGCCATGCGCAGTTGTTGCGCATGGCCTTTTTTGCTGGAAGAGGCGGGCAGGGCCGTGCGATTCAGCGCCGGTCCAGATCGTCGATGGAGGCGCTCCAGCGGCTGTCCCAGCTGCCGCGCTCGCGCACCTGGTCGATCTGGCGGCGGTCGCGCTTGGTGGGGCGGCCTTCGTGCTGGCTGGCGATGCTGCTGGCGGGCTCCGGCGCCAGCCGGCGCTGCTCTGCCAGCCGTTCGCGCTCGGCCAGGCTTTCGGCGGTTTCCTCGTACAGGGCCTGGGCCACGGGGGCGGGGCCCCGCATGCCTGAGAGGCCGCGGATGACCACGGTGCGCGGGACCTGGCCCTGGCGCAGTGCCACGGTGTCGCCGCAGCGCACCTCGCGCGCGGGCTTGACCAGGGCTCCGTTGACGGTGACGCGGCCCTTGCCGATTTCCTCCGTCGCCAGGCTGCGCGTCTTGTAGAAGCGCGCGCACCACAGCCATTTGTCCAGACGCATGGATTCGATATCGGTCATGGCGTTATTGTGCGCGCGGCGCGGGGTGCTTGCCAGTGGCCGGCTGCAGCGGAATCGCCACGTGCGCATGCAGTCCGCAGACCAGGCCTTGCCGGTAGATGTTGCGCAGCTCGATGGCGCCGCCCAGCGTCTGCACGATCTCGTGGCAGATGGCCAGCCCCAGGCCCGAGCCGCTGCGCGCATTGCCGGCCGAAAATGGCTGGAACAGCCTCTGCGCCAGCTCGCTGTCTATGCCCGGCCCGCTGTCGCGCAGGCTGAGCACGGCCTGGCTGCCGGCCTGGTGCACGCTGATGTGCAGGCTGCCGGCCGCAGGCATGTGGCGTATGGCGTTGTGCAGCAGGTTGCGCGTGAGCTCGCGCAGCATCCATTCGTGGGCAGGAACGGGGCAGGGCTCCGTGTCTATGGAAAAGTCGATGTCCTGCTCCGCAATCAGCGGCGACAGTTCGATGGCCACGTCGCGCACCACTTCGTCCAGCAGGCTGGGCGCGGGCGATGCGGGCTCGGCGCTGTCTTCCTGGCGCAGCTGCTCGACCTTGGCCAGCGCCAGCATCTGATTGGCCAGGCGCGTGGCGCGGTCCACGGTGGCGCCGATTTCCTCAAAGGCCTGCTCGGCTGGCACATCGCCGCGCTGGGCCGACTGCAGCTGTGCCTTGAGCACGGCCAGCGGCGTGCGCAGCTGGTGCGACGCGTCGCGCACAAAGCGCTTTTGGTCCGACAGCAGCTGGCGCAGCCGCAGCATGAGCTGGTTGATGGCCTCCAGCAGCGGCTGCAACTCGCGCGGTGCTGAGGGTGCCGACAGCGGGCTCAGATCGCCGCGCGGGCGCGATCGCAGGTCGCTGCTGAGCCGGCGCACGGGCTGTGTGGCGCGCTGGACGACGAAGATCACGATCAGCGCCACGGCGGCCACCAGCAGGGCCTGCCGCGCCAGCGTGGTGCGCAGGATCTGCAGGGCCAGCGCTTCACGCAGCTCCAGCGTCTCGGCCACCTGGATCACGGCCATGCCGCGCCCCTTGGCGCTGGCCACGGGCTGCAGCAGCACGGCCATGCGCACGGGCCGGCCCCGGAACTGCGCGTCGTAGAAGTCGACCAGGGCCGCGTAGGGCGGGCGCTGGGGAATGACGCCGTGCCACATGGGCAGCTCGCCAAAGCCCGACACCATTTCCCCCTCCAGCGTGGAGACGCGGTAGAACATGCGGCTCTGGTTGTCGGCCTCGAAGATCTCCAGCGCCGAGTAGGGAACGATGGCATGCAGCTGGGCGGACTCGTCATAGCCCGTCACATCCAGCTGCTCGCTGATGCTCTTGGCCGAGGCCAGCAGCGTGCGGTCATAGGCGGTGTTCAGCGCAGCCAGCGTCTGGTGGTACAGGCTCCAGGTATTGAAGCCAATGAACAGAATGACGGGCACGAGAATGCCCGTCAGCAGCTGGCGGCGCAGCGACCAGGGCTGGCGAGTGCGCGCGGGGGCGGGAAGGGGAAGACCGGGGTCGCGCATGGGCTGCGGTGAGTGGTGGAGTGCCTCAGGCCGACTCGGCCTTGAGCAGATAGCCCAGGCCGCGCAGCGTGACCAGCTGCACGCCCGTGCCCGACAGCTTCTTGCGCAACCGGTAGGCGACGACTTCCACGGCTTCGTACTGCACGTCCGACTCGCCGGGAAACACCAGCGCGAACAGACGCTCCTTGGCCACGGCATGGCCGGGGCGTGCCAGCAGGGCGTGCATCAGGGCCAGCTCGCGCGGCGTCAGCTCCATGATCTCGCCATCGCGGTGGATGGCGCCGCTGGCCTTGTCGTAGCGCAGCGCACCCATGGCGATGGTCTCGGGCGGCGGCTTGGGCGTGAAGCTGTCGCTGCTGCGGCGCAGCAGGGCGCGCAGCCGGGCCTCCAGCTCGTCGAGGTCGAAGGGCTTGGCCAGGTAGTCGTCGGCACCGGCGTTCAGGCCCAGCACGCGGTCGCCCACGGTGCCGCGCGCGGTCAGGATGAGCACGGGCGTGCGCAGGCCCTGGCCGCGCGCACGCTCCAGCACCTGCAGGCCGTCCAGGCCGGGCAGGCTCAGGTCCAGCACCACGGCGTCGGGCTCGCGCACCAGCCACTGCGCCAGGGCCGAGGGCCCGTCGGCCGCCGTCTCCACCTGGATGCCGCGCCTGATCAGCGTGCGCTGCAGCGTGGTGCGCATGGCGTTGTCATCTTCTACGAGCAGCAATTGCATGGGCCGGACGTTAGCACCGGGCGCGATGCAGGCCATCGTGGCGAGAGCGATCTAGGGATTCCCCTAGGGGTTTGGACAGCCATTTGACAGGTAGCGAACCGATCATCGACAGCCTTACAACACAAGGAGTCAAACCATGCGTCGTGATACTTTTCTGAAGTCGCTGGCCGCACTGGCCGCCGCAGGCAGCCTGCCGCTGTCTGCGCAGGCTGCGGCAGCCGTCAAGATGATGCTGCCGGCCAACCCCGGCGGCGGCTGGGACACCACGGGCCGTGCCCTGGGCAAGGCTTTGCAGGACGCTGGTCAGGCTGCTTCCGTCACCTATGACAACAAGGGTGGCGCCGCCGGCGCCATCGGCCTTGCGCAGTTCGTCAACGGCAGCAAGGGCGATCCCAACGCCATGATGGTCATGGGCGCCGTCATGCTGGGCGGCATCATCACGGGCAAGCCGCCCGTGAACCTCACGCAGGCCACGCCGCTGGCCCGCCTGACCAGCGAGTACAACGTCTTCGTGCTGCCCGCCAACTCGCCCTTCAAGAACATGGCCGAGGTGATCGCCCAGCTCAAGAAGGACCCGGGCTCCGTCAAGTGGGGCGGCGGCTCGCGCGGCTCCACCGAGCACATCGCGGCGGCCATGATTGCGCGTGAAGTCGGCGTCGATCCCTCCAAGATCAACTACGTGGCATTCCGTGGAGGCGGCGAGGCCATCTCCGCCATCCTGGGCGGCAACGTCACCGTGGGCGGCAGCGGCTACAGCGAGTTCGCCGAGTACATCGGCACCGGCAAGATGAAGCCCATCGGCGTGACCTCGGGCCAGCGCCTGAAGGGCGTGGACGTGCCCACGCTCAAGGAGCAGGGCATCAACGTGGAGATCGGCAACTGGCGCGGCGTGTACGGCGCGCCCGGCATCACCAAGGCACAGCGCGATGCGCTGGTCGCCATGATCGAGAAGGCCACCAAGAGCAAGGCCTGGGCCGAGGCGCTGCAGAAGAACGACTGGACGCCTGCATGGCTGGCCGGCGATGCCTTCGGCGAGTTCGTGGACCAGGAGTTCGCGAGCCTGCGCGCCACCATGGTCAAGTCCGGCATGGTGTGATCGAGCTGCTGCACCGGCCTCTTGCGGGGTCGGTGCAGCAACAGGCCCGCACTCCTGCGGGCCTCGGCAGGCGTCAGTCGCAGCGCCTGCTTCAAGAAGCGGAAGATGCCCGCGCGCCGCGCCAGCGGCTCGCAGGCCCCGGCGGCTTAATTTTTTCCCCACGTCTGCAGCGGTGGCCGGCCCGGTCGCCGGTCCCGCTGCGGCCAGGAACTGACCATGTCCGAGTCCTCACAACCCAATCCACTTGCCACGGATGCCGCCCAGGCCGATGAGCCCAGCGGCTTTCCCTCGGTACGCGCGCAGACCATCGTCGGCTCCGGCGTGCTGCTTGTCGCCGCAGGCCTGGCCTTCGGCGCGCTGCAAATCCCTGGCGATGCCGGCTACGGCGGCGTCGGCCCCAATTTCCTGCCCTGGCTGTGTGCCTTGGTGCTCGCAGTCTGCGGCGCCTGGCTGGTCTGGGAGGCACGCACGGGCGGCTTTCGCGAAGCCTCTTGCGGGGGCGGCCACCCACGAGCCGACATCGGCGCCTTCGTCTGGGTGTCGACGGGCCTGCTGGTCAATGCCGTGCTGATCGGCACCGTGGGCTTCATCGTCAGCTGCACCGTCTGCTACGTGCTGGCCGTGCAGGGCCTGCGCCGTGCCGGCGGCCAGGCCCAGGCGGGCAAGCCCATCACCTGGGCCAAGGACGTGGTCACCGGGCTGCTGATCTCGGCGCCCGTGTTCTGGGCCTTCACGCAATTCCTGGCGATCAACCTGCCGGGCCTGACTGAGACGGGGTGGCTGTAATGGAAATCTTTGACGCACTGCTGGCGGGCTTTGCCACCGCCATCACACCGGCCAACCTGCTGTGGGCCCTGGTCGGCTGCGCCCTGGGCACGGCCGTGGGCGTGCTGCCCGGCATCGGACCGGCCGTGGCCGTGGCCATGCTGCTGCCCATCACCGCCAAGGTCGATGTCACCGCCTCGATGATCTTCTTCGCGGGCATCTACTACGGCGCCATGTACGGCGGCTCCACTACCTCCATCCTGCTGAACACTCCCGGGGAGACCGCGAGCATGGTCACGGCCATGGAGGGCAACAAGATGGCCAAGAGCGGCCGCGCGGGCGCCGCGCTGGCCACCTCCGCCATCGGCTCCTTCGTGGCCGGCACCGTGGCCACCGTGGTCGTCACGCTGTTCGCGCCTTCGGTGGCCGACTTCGCCGTCAAGCTGGGCCCGCCCGAGTACTTCATGCTGATGGTGCTGGCGTTCACCACCGTGAGCGCCGTGCTGGGCCAGAGCGCGCTGCGCGGCATGACGGCCCTGTTCCTGGGGCTGGCGCTGGGCTGCATCGGCATGGACCAGATCTCGGGCGCTGCGCGCTACACCATGGGCAAGATGGAACTGCTGGACGGCGTGGACATCGTGCTCGTGGCCGTGGGCCTGTTCGCCGTGGCCGAAGTGCTGTACGCCGCCATGTACGAAGGCAAGGTCGTCGATACGCAAAACAAGATGGGCCGCGTGCACATGACCGGCCGTGACTGGAAGCGTTCGTGGCCCGCGTGGCTGCGCGGCACCGTCATCGGCACGCCCTTCGGCTGCATTCCCGCCGGCGGCACCGAGATTCCGACCTTCCTGAGCTATGCCACCGAGAAGAAACTGGCCAAGGGCGAGGACCGTGCGGAGTTCGGCACCAAGGGCGCCATCGAAGGCGTGGCCGGCCCAGAGGCGGCCAACAACGCCACCGTGACCGCCGCGCTGATCCCGCTGCTGACCCTGGGCATTCCCACCAGCAACACCACGGCCGTGCTGCTGGGCGCCTTCCAGAACTACGGCATCAACCCCGGCCCGCAGCTGTTCAGCTCGTCCGCGGCCCTGGTCTGGGCGCTGATCGCCTCGCTGTACATCGGCAACCTGATGCTGCTGGTGCTCAACCTGCCCATGGTGGGCCTGTGGGTCAAGCTGCTCAAGATCCCGCGTCCCCAGCTGTACGCCGGCATCCTGATCTTCGCCACCGTGGGTGCCTACGGCATGCGCCAGAGCGCGTTCGACCTGTTCCTGCTGTACGGCATCGGCGTACTGGGCGTGATCATGCGCCGCTTCGACTTCCCCACCGCGCCCGTGGTGGTGGGCATGATCCTGGGCCCCCTGGCCGAGGCGCAGATGCGCAACGCCGTGTCCATCGGCGAAGGCAGCTGGTGGATCTTCCTGCAGCGGCCCATGTCGCTGACGCTGATCATCATCGTGGCCTGCGTGCTCATCGTGCCGCGCGTGCTCAAGCGCCTGCAGCCCAAGCCCTCGCCGCAGGCCACTGCCGGCTGACGCCAACCCGTTGCTAGCCGGCCCGTCGATGCTACGCATGGCGTCCACGGGCCCCTGACAGCCCCTGCCTTTCGAGGCAGGGGCTTTTTTCGTCAGCTGGTTGATGCCTTCCATTCACAGATGGTGTTCCAGCAGACCGTCTAGTCCCGCGCAGCCCTTGAATCCATGATCCAGCCATCGACAGACATCGGATTCCTTGCATGCTGCAACTTTTTCCATCGCTTTCCACGGCCTCGGGCGCGGCCCTTCTGGCGCTTGTGATTTCCACGCCAGCCATGGCGGATTCAACGGCGCCGGCGGGTTCGGCTGAAGCCTCCCACTGGGCTGCCACGTGGCAGGCCAGCCCGCAGCCGGTCTGGGGGGCGGATTTCCTCTTTCCCACCAACCTGCCCGCTGTGCTGCAGGACCAGACCGTGCGCCAGGTGGCGCGCATCAGCCTGGGCGGGCCGCGCCTGCGCATCGTGCTGTCCAACGCCTACGGCGGCCAGCCTGTGACCGTGGGCAGGGCGACCGTGGCAAAGCCGTTGCCGGAGGGCGCCATTGACGCTGGCAGCCTGCAGGCCGTGACTTTTGGCGGCAGCGCGCAAGCCACCATTGCCGCAGGCGCATCCCTGGTCAGCGACCCTGTGGCCTTGCCTTTGGCGGCGCTGTCGCAGGTGGCCGTGAGCCTGTACCTGCCCGGCGCCATGCCTGTGCAGAGTTTTCACTGGGATGGGCGTCAGACCGGCTGGATCGTGGCGGGCGACCAGTCCGCGGCTGCGGCGCTGCGGACTTCGGCTCCTGGCACGCTCAGCAGCACGGCCCGCCCGCTGTTGGCGGGTATTCAGGTCGAGGCCGACCCCGCGGTGCCCGTGGTAGCGGTGATGGGCGACTCCATCACCGACGGTGCCACGGCCAGCCTGGACAGAGACAGCCGCTGGCCGGATTTCCTGGCCGCGCGCCTTGCGCCGCACGGCGCGGCGGTGGTCAATGCCGGCATCTCGGGGGCGCGCCTGCTGTCCGATGGCATGGGCGAGCATGCCCTGGCGCGGCTGGAGCGTGATGTGCTGGCCCAGCCCGGTGTGCGCAGCCTCATCGTGCTGCTGGGCATCAACGATATTTCCTGGCCCGGCACGGCCTTTGCGCGGCGGGCGCAGCGCCCCACGCTGCAGGACATGGCAGAGGGCTATCGCCAGCTGGTTGCCAGGGCGCGCAGCCACGGCCTGCGCGTGATCGGCGCCACCTTGCCGCCTTTCGAGGGCGCCTTGCCAGGCACGCCGCTGGACGACTACTACCAGGACGGCAAGGACGACCTGCGGCGGCAGGTGAATGCATGGATACGGTTGGGCGGCGCCTTCGATGTCGTCATCGACTTCGACGCCGTGCTGCGCGACAGCGCCCACCCGGCACGCATGGCGGCGCGCTTCGACTCGGGCGACCACCTGCATCCTGGCGACGAAGGCAACCGCGCCATGGCCAACGCGGTAGACCTGAACGCCATACTGCCCGGCCTGCCGCAGCGCTAGTGCGTCGCGGCGGCGGGGGCTGGCTTCCATATAAAATGCAAATGGTTCTCATTTGTCATACGTCCCCGGCGTGCCTGCGCCCTGGGGCACAGGGAGGAGTACTGTGGCCGCCGCCGAGTTTGCGCTTCAGCAACAAGTCGAAATTCTCTACACCGATCACCACGGCTGGCTGCGCGGCCTGCTGCGCCGCAAGCTGGGCAATGCCTTTGATGCGGCCGATCTGGCGCACGACGTCTACCTGCAACTGCTGCGCACGGGACGTGTTCCGCCGGCCGATGAGCGCCGCCGCCATCTCACCCAGATCGCCAATGGCCTGGTGATCGACCTGTACCGGCGCCGCCGCGTGGAGGCGGCCTATCTTGAAGCGCTGGCCCTGCTGCCCGAGCAGATGGCTCCCTCCGAGGAAGCCCGCGCCCTGGCGCTGGAGGCGCTGGTGGAGATCGATGCCGCACTGAACGGCCTGCCGCCCAAGGCGCGCAAGGCCCTGCTGCTGTGCAAGCTCGACGGCATGGCCTACCGAGATATCGCGGCCGAGCTGGGCGTGTCCGTGTCCTCGGTGGAGAAATACATCGCTGCCGGCCTGCTGGCCTGCTACCAGGCGCTGCACGGCCCGGTGTGCTGAACGGCCGGCCCGCCCGCATGTCCTCATCACCGGCATCGCCCGACGCCTCCAGCGAGCTGCTGGAGCCGGCCATTGTCCAGCGCGCCGCCGAATGGATGGCCCGGCTGTGGGCTGACGACGCCAGCGATGAAGACCGAGCCGCCTGCGCCCGCTGGCGGGCCGAGCATCCCCGGCATGAGCTGGCCTGGGGCCGCCTGCAGGCCTTTGACGACAAGCTGCGCAGCGTGCCCGGCGGCATCGCGCGGCATACGCTGGCGGACACCTCCGCTGCGTCGCCTGCGTCCCGGGGCCGCCGCCGTGCCATGCAGTTGCTGGGCCTCATGGCCACGGCCGGAGGCATTGCCCATGTGGTGCGCGGCACCGATGCATGGCAAATCGCCGCCGCCAGCCATGGCACGGCGCGCGGTGAAGTCCGAGAGATCACGCTGCCGGATGGCACGCAGGTGGTGCTGGCCTCTGCCTCGGCCATCGACCTGCGCTTTGACGAGGCCGAGCGCCTGATCCTGCTGCGCGCCGGCGAAATCCTCGTCACCACCGCGCCCGATCCGCAAAGCACACCCCGCCCGCTGCGCGTGCGCTCGCGCCACGGCACGGTGCAGGCCCTGGGCACGCGCTTCACGCTGCGCCAGGAAGATGAGCAGTCCCGCGTGGCCGTGTTCGAGGGCGCGGTGGAGGTGCGTCCTGCCAGGGCGCCGGGCCAGGTGGTGCGCGTGGATGCGGGGCAGGGCGCCGTCTTCACTGGCGAGCAGGCCCGGGCTCCTGTGCCTGCGCAGGAAAGTGCCGCCGCCTGGGCGCGCGGCGTGCTGGTGGCCGACAACATGCCGCTGGGCGAGCTGGTGGCCGAACTGGCGCGCTACCGCACGGGCCTGCTGCGCTGCGACCCGCAGGTGGCCGGCCTGCGCGTCACGGGCGTGTTCTCGTTGCGCGACACCGACCGCGCCCTGCACAACCTGGCCCTGGGCCTGCCTGTGCAGGTGGTCTCGCGCACGCGCTACTGGGTCACGGTGCAGGCGGCGGGCTGAGGCTTCTTTCATCGCGGCGCCTTCCTCGTTTCTCGGAACCCGTTACCGACTGATTTAACTTTCTGCCCCTGGGGATTGAGGGTTTGGCGTTCTCGTTCGGAAGACAGGCAAGAGCCCTTGTTTTCTGTTCCGCCATGCCTTCCAGGAAATCCCATGCACTCCACCGATGCCGATGACCCCCAGGCCGGCCCCGGCCCCATTGCGCAGACGCTGCAGCCCATCCGCGCGCAGCTTGTTCTTGCCGCGCTGCTGTCGTTTGCGGGCGCCGTGCTGGCGCTGGCGCCGCTGGCGGGCATTGCCCACATCGCGCGGCTGGCGCTGGCCGATGGCGGCATGGTGGCGGCCGATGCCTGGCGCGTCATCGCGCTGTGCCTTGTCTGCCTGTTCGCGGGCATGGCCCTGGTGTCGGCGGGCGAGCTGGTTGCCCATCTGGCCGACAACCGCCTCACCCACGGGCTGCGCCTGTCGGCCATGCAGCGGCTGGCGCGCGTGCCGCTGGGCTGGTTCACCGAGCGGGCCTCGGGCCAGGTCAAGCAGGCCATGCAGGACGACGTGGCCACCCTGCACGAGTTGACCGCGCACTTCTACACCACGGTGGGGCGCGGCGCGGGCACGGTGGCCGCTTCTGCGGTCTACCTGGTGGCCATGGACTGGCGGATGGCCCTGGTCTCGGCCCTGCCGTTCGGCATCTTCTTTTTGGTGATGCGCCACGCCATGCAGGCCAGCAGTGCCCACATGCCGGCCTTTGGCGCGGGACTGGCGCGCATCAACAACGCGGTGGTGGAGTTCGTGCACGGCATTCCCGTGGTCAAGGCCTTTGGCGCCAGCGGCCGAGCCCATGGCAGCTACCGCGAGGCCGTCGATGGCTTTACCGATGCCTTCCTCGGCTTTGCGCGTCCGCTGGTGTCGGCGCGCGCCAATGCCAATGCGCTGATCGCGCCCGTGGCCGTGCTGGGGGTGGTGCTGGCCTTTGGCACGCTGTTCACGGCCCTGGGCTGGATGGCGCCCGTGGACGTGCTGCCCTTTGCCCTGGTGGCGCCGGGCATCAGCGCGCCGCTGCAGCTGCTCAGCTTCAACCTGCATGCGCTCAACCACGCCACGGGCGCCGCCCAGCGCGTGCAGGCGCTGCTGCGCACGCCCGTGCTGGAGCAACCGGCCGCCCATCAATGCAGGCTGCCCCAAGGCTGCGAAGTCCGCTTCGAAGGCGTGGGCCATGCCTACGAGGCGGGGCATGACGTGCTCAAGGGCATGGATTTCACGCTCAGGCCCGGCACGGTGACCGCCGTGGTCGGTGCCTCGGGCGCGGGCAAGTCCACGCTCGCCCGGCTGTTGCTGCGCTTCTTCGACCCGAACGAAGGGCGCATCACGCTGGGCGGGGTGGACCTGCGGCAGATCGAGACCCTGCAGTTGTACCGCCACCTGGCCTTTGTGCTGCAGGACGTGCGCCTGGTGCACGCCAGCGTGCGCGAGAACATCGCTCTGGGCCGGCCCTCGGCCAGCGCGCAGGAGGTGGAAGAGGCGGCGCGCGCCGCCCACATCCATGAACGCATCCTGGCGCTGCCGCGCGGCTATGACTCGGTGATCGGCGAAGACGCCCAGCTGTCCGGCGGCGAGCAGCAGCGCCTGAGCATTGCGCGAGCCGTGCTGCTGGATGCGCCCGTGCTGGTGCTGGACGAGCCCACGGCCGCTGCCGATGCCGAGAGCGAGGCCGCCATTCAGGAAGCCCTGTCGCGCCTGGCCGCCGGACGCACCCTGCTGGTCATCGCCCACCGGTTGGACACCGTCATGCATGCGGACCAGATCCTGGTGGTGGAAGGCGGAGCCATCCGCGAGCGCGGCCGCCATGCCGAGCTGCTGGCGCTGGGCGGACGCTACGCACGGCTGTGGGCGCTGGGCGGGTACGAATCACAGCCCTCCCAATCCCTGCCTTCCACCCCCGCCCTGGCCCCGGAGCTGCCCCCATGCTGAAGACCCTGATGCAACTGCTGGGCGACGACGCCCGGCTTTTCCGCCGCTATGCCTGCATGGCCGTGCTGCATGGCCTGCTCAGCGGGCTGGTCGTCACGGCCCTGGTGCCCGTGCTGTCGCGCCTGCTGGCAGGCGATACGCGCGGCGCCGCAGCCTGGCTGGCCGTGCTGCTGGCGGGCGTGGTGCTGTGCTGGGCCTGGCAGCGCCAGGTGGAAAAGGCCGGCCTGGGCCTGGGCGCCGCCGTTCTGCGCGTGGCGCGCCACCGGCTGGGCGACCATGTGGCCCGCCTGCCCGTGGGATGGTTCACCCCCGAGAACACGGCCCGGCTCAACCACGTCGTTTCGCAGGGAATGATGGAGGTGGCCCAGCTGCCGGCCCATGTGTTCACGCCCGTGTTCAGCGGCGCCGTGGCGCCCGTTGCCGTGGTGGCCGCGCTGTGTGCCATGGACTGGCGCATGGGCCTGATTGCACTGCTGGCGCTGCCGCTGCTGGCAGGCGTGCTGCTGGTCACCGCGCACCTGGGCCGCCGTGCCGACGAGCGCCTGCAGCGCAGCATGGCCGGCGCCAGCCAGCGCATGGTGGAGTTTGCGCAGGCGCAGTCCGTGCTGCGCGCCTTCAATGGCGAAGGCGGCGGCACGCGCTGGCTGGAGCAGGCCCTGGGCCGGCAGCGCGCATCGGGCGCGCAGTCCATTCGCCTGGCGGCGCTGTCGGGCGTGCTCAACGGCTGGGCCGTGCAGGCCGTGTTTGCGGCCCTGCTGGTGGCCGGCGCGCTGTGGCTGGACGAGCGCCTGGGCGGCGTTGCAGCACAGGGCATGGGAATGGAAGCCGCCATCCCCGTGATCGTGGCCCTGCTGCTGGCCTGCCGCCATGTCGATCCGCTGCTGGAGGTGGCCGGCTACGCCGACTCGCTGCGCGCCGCGCGCGTGCAGCTCGATGCCGTGCGCGACATCCTCGCGGTCCAGCCGCTGCCCGAGCCTGCCGTGCCCCAAACGCCGCGCGATGCCTCGGTGGAGCTGCGCGATGTGGTGTTCCGCTACGCGCCGGGCCAGCCCGAGGTGCTGCGCGGCCTGAGCCTGCGCGTGGAGCCGGGCTCGATGACGGCGCTGGTGGGCGCCTCGGGCTCTGGCAAATCGTCCGTGCTGCGGCTGGTCGCACGCTTTTTCGATGTGCAGCAGGGCAGCGTTCTGGTGGGCGGCATCGACGTGCGCCAGATCGCGGGCGAGCGGCTGGCCGGGCAGATCAGCCAGATCTTCCAGGACAGCTACCTTTTCCAGGGCTCCATTGCCGACAACATCCGCATGGGCCGCCCGCAGGCCAGCGATGCCGAGGTGATGGAAGCCGCCCGCCAGGCCGGCGTGGCCGAGATCATCGAGCGCCTGCCGCAGGGCCTGGACACGCCGGTGGGCGAGGGCGGGGCGCGCCTGTCGGGCGGCGAGCGCCAGCGCATCGCCATCGCGCGTGCGCTCATCAAGGATGCGCCCATTTTGCTGATCGACGAGGCCACGGCCGCGCTGGATGCCGAGAACCAGGCCGCCATCGCCCAGGCGCTGGCGCGGCTGCGCGGCCGGCGCACGCTGATCGTGATTGCCCACCAGCTGTCCACCGTGGCCATGGCCGACCAGATCATCGTGCTGGACCAGGGCCGCGTCAGCGAGCAGGGTACGCCGCAGCAGCTGGCGCAGGCGCAAGGCCTGTATGCGCGCTTTCTGGCGCGGCGGCACGCCGCCAAGGGCTGGCGCATTGCGGGAACGCGCACGGTAGCGGGCACGGGCACGGGCACGGGCACGGGTGAGGACCTCCGTTGAGCGAGCCTGCGAAGCCAAAGACAGGGACGCAGGTCCCGCGCCTGGCGCCGTGGCTGCTGCCCTTTGCCGCGCTGTGCTGCGCGTCCGTGCTCACCGGCGCGCGGCAGGTGGAATGGGGGCAACTGCTGTCGCTGTCGGGCGATGCCTGGCTCACCCTCACGGCCAGCCGCCTGCCGCGCCTGGCAGCGCTGGTGCTCACGGGGGTGGGGCTGTCGGTGTGCGGCGTCGTGCTGCAGCAGATCGTGCAGAACCGCTTTGTGGAGCCTGCTACCTGCGGCGGGCTGGATGCGGCCAAGCTGGGCATTCTGGTGTCGCTGACGGTGGCGCCCGCCTCGGCCTTCACCTCGGGCGCGTGGGGCGTGGCCTGGCGCATGGTGTTCGCGCTGGTGTTCTGCCTGGGCGCCAGCCTGCTGTACGTGGCCATCATCCGCCGCATGCGCCTGCGCAACCTGGTGCTGGTGCCTGTGGTCGGCCTGATGTACGGCAGCGTGCTCAGCGCCATTGCCGAGTTCCATGCCTTCCGCCACAACCTGCTGCAAAGCATGCAGGGCTGGCTGCTGGGCGACTTCTCGCGCATCGTGCAGGGCCACTACGAGATCATCTACCTCATCGTGCCCGTCGTGGTGCTGACCTATGCGTTTGCGCACCGCTTCACCGTGCTGGGCATGGGCGAGGGCATGGCCACCAGCCTGGGGCTGAGCTATCCGGCGCTGGCCACGCTGGGCCTGGTGCTGGTGGCGGTCACCGTCTCGGCCACGGTCATCACCGTGGGCGCCATTCCCTTCGTGGGCCTGGTCATTCCCAACCTGGTGGCCATGCGATGCGGCGAGAACCTGGGCCGCACCCTGCCCATCGTCGCGCTCAGCGGCGCCTCGCTGCTGCTGGCCTGCGACATCGTGGGCCGGCTGATCATGCACCCCTTCGAGGTGCCGATCGGCCTGACGGCGGGTAGCGTGGGGGGCGTGCTTTTCCTCGTGCTCATCCTGCGCAGGAGGCCGTGATGCGCAAGGCCTTGCCTCAGACAACCGCATGGATTGCGGCTGCCGTGGTTGCCGTGGTTGCCGTCGCGCTGGCGGCCTGCTTCGTGCTGCTGGGCTCGGGGCTGGACTTCGGCTACGTCATTGCACGGCGGCTGACGCGGCTGTCGGCCATCGTCATCGGCGGCATCTGCATTGCGCTGTCGTCCATCGTCTTCCAGACGCTTGCGGGCAACCGCATCCTCACCCCCGCCATCATGGGCTACGAGGCGGTCTACCTGCTGCTGCAGGCGCTGCTGGTGCTGGCCATGGGCGTGCAAAACCTGGTGGTGCTGGGCCCCAGCGGCAACTTCTGGCTGTCGGTGGCCTGCATGCTGGGCTACTCCTGGGTCCTGCACCGCTGGCTGCTGGGCGGGGGCCGCGACAACGTGTACTTCCTGCTGCTGCTGGGCCTGGTGCTGGGCATGGTGATAGGCACCTTCACGCAGTTCGTGCAGCTGCGCATCAGCCCGGGCGAATTCTCGGTGCTGCAGGGCTACAGCTACACCTCGTTCAACCGCGCCCGGCCCGCGCAGCTGCTGTGGTCGGCACTGATCGTGGCCGTGGCCTGCGTGATCGTGCGGCGCAGCCTGCCCGTGCTGGACGTGCTGGCCCTGGGGCGCGAGCAGGCCATCTCGCTGGGCGTGCACTACCAGCGCCAGCTGCGCCTGCAGCTGGCGCTGATTGCCGCGCTGGTGGCGGTGTCCACCAGCCTGCTGGGGCCCACGGCCTTCATGGGCATCTTCGTGGCCCACATCAGCTATGCGCTGGCGGGCACGGCGCGCCACCGCGTCACGCTGCCGCTGGGCTGCGCCGTGGCCGTGTCCATCTTCCTCGCGGCGCAGCTGGCGGTGGAGCATGTCTTCAACTACCGCACCTCGGTGGGCATCCTCGTCAACCTGGTGTGCGGCAGCTACTTCCTCGCGCTCATGGTGCGCGGGCGCGGCCGGGCCTGAGCCGAGCACCGGCGCCACCAAAAACAGTCAAGCAATGCATGCCATTTTTCAGGAGAGAAAGCCCATGACCCATCTTTTCCGCATTCCCCACCGCGCGCCCATGCTTGCGCTGGCGGCAGCGCTTTGCCTGTCGGCCTGCGACCGGCCCGCCACACCCACGACCCAGGCCGCAGCGCCGCAGGCGGCGGGCACCGGCGAGTTCAAGCCCGTCACCGTGCAGCACCAGCTGGGCACCACGGTGGTGGAGCGCCCGCCGCAGCGCGTGGCCGCGCTGGACATGAACGAGGCCGACTTCCTCGACCAGCTCGGCGTGCCCATTGCCGGCATGCCCAAGGACTTCGTGCCCCACTTCCTGGCCCGGTACAAGGACGATGCCAACGTGCAGGACCTGGGCTCCATCGTCCAGCCCAACCTGGAGCGCGTGCATGCGCTCAAGCCCGACCTGGTGCTGATCTCGCCCATCCAGGCCAGCGCCTACCAGGAGCTTTCGGGCTTTGCGCCCACCGTGCATTTCGACGTGGACTTCAGGAACAGCGGCACCCGGCACCTGGACACCGTGCGCGATCATCTGCTGACCCTGGGCCGCATCTTCGGCAAGCAGGACCTGGCGCGCGCCAAGGCCGCCGAGATGGACGACAAGGTGGCCCAGGCCCGGCGCGCCACCGAAGGGCGCAAGGAGACGGCCCTCATCGTCATGCACAACAACGGCGCCTTCACCTCGTTCGGCCCGCAGTCGCGCTACGGCTTTGTCTTCAACGCGCTGGGCGTCAGGCCCGCCAGCACGGCGGCCGAGGCCGACCTGCACGGCCAGCCCATCTCCAGCGAATTCATACAGCAGGCCAACCCGGACATCCTCTACGTGATCGACCGCACGGCCATCATGCAGCGCCGCCCGGGCATGGATGCTGCCGGCATGGACAACCCGCTGCTGCGCCAGACCAGCGCCTGGAAGAACAACCGCGTGGTCTTCGTCGATTCCGAGGCCTGGTACGTCACGGCGGCCAGCGTGACCTCGGTGAAGCTCATGGTCGATGACGTGCTCAAGGGCTACGGCGATGCGCCGGCAGCGGGCGCGGGCCCGGTGGCCGCTGCGGTTGCAAATTGATCGCATTCTCGATTGAGGGTTTGGCTTTCTCGTTCGGAAGACAAGGTGAAACACCCAACGCCTACCCGAATCGAAAGGAGTCCCGCATGGCACTACGCCATCCATCCCGCCCCGCGCACAACGGCGCATCGCGCCCCCTGCCGCACCCGGCCTTTGCCTGCAGGCACACGGCCATCGCCGTGCACATGCTCTGCATGGCGGGCCTGGCACTGGGGGGCCTGGCCGTGGCCATGCCGTCCGCGCTGGCGCAGGCGGCTGCCCAGGGGGCCGCATCTGGAGCCGCCTCCGGGGCGGCACCCGGCGAGGCCCGCCGCGCCTTCAGCATCCCGGCCGGCCCGCTGGGCCAGGCGCTCAACGCCTTTGCCGCATCGGCCGGCGTGGAGCTGACGGTGGATTCCAGCCTGCTGCAAGGCCGCAGCAGCGCAGGCCTGTCGGGCAGCTACAGCGTGGCCGAAGGCTTTGCCGAGCTGCTGCGCGGCCAGGGCCTGCGCGCCCTGCGCGAAGCCAACGGCAGCTACACCCTGGGCCGCGACCGCAACGCGGCAGCGCCCGTGGACGGCGGCGTGCTCATGCCTGCCGTCACCGTGCGCGCACAGGCTCAGCAGGCGCCGGAAGCCTATGCCGGCGGCCAGGTCTCCACGGGCGGCCGCATGGGCCTGCTGGGCGACAAGGACTTCATGGAGACGCCCTTCAACACCATCAGCTACACCGAGAAATTCATCGCTGATCGCCAGGCCCGCGACATCACCGACGTGATCTCCGCCGCTGACCCCACCGTGTTCAGCACGGGCATGACCGGCATCATCAGCGAGAACTACTCCATTCGCGGCTTCAGCTCCAGCATTGGCGATGTGACCTTTGGCGGGCTGTTCGGCGTGGCGCCGTTCTACCGCGCATCGCCAGAAATGTTCGAGCGCGTGGACGTGCTCAAGGGCCCCTCGGCCCTGCTCAACGGCATGCCGCCCGGCGGCTCGGTGGGCGGCACGGTCAACCTCGTGCCCAAGCGCGCGGGCGACGAGCCGCTGACACGGCTGACCACCTCCTTCATGTCCGATGCGCAACTGGGCGCCCACATCGACCTGGGCCGGCGGTTCGGCGAGCGCAAGCAGTTCGGCATCCGCTTCAACGGCGTGCTGCGCGACGGCGACGGCGCCGTGAACCACCAGGAAAAAGAGACCCGGCTGGCCTCGCTGGGCCTGGACTGGCGCGGCGACCGTGCCCGCCTGTCGGCCGACCTGTACAGCAGCGAGGACCGCACCGACGGCCTGAACCGCGGCATCAACCTGGCCGCAGGCCTGCCCGTGCCCAGGCCGCCCAAGGCCGACACCCTGCTCAACCCCAGCTGGGCCTTCTACGACACCAAGGACAAGGGCGCCATGGTGCGCGGCGAACTCGACCTGGGCGACCGCGTCACGGCCTATGCCGCCGTGGGCACCAGCAAGACCCGGTACCGCTCCACGGGCGCCTATCTGATCCAGGTCTTCAACACGGCCGGCGACTACCGCACCAACCTGGCCGACCTGGGCTTCGAGATGGACAAGAAGTCGGCCGAAGCCGGCCTCAAGGGCAAGTTCAACACGGCCGGCGTGGGCCACCAGTGGGCGCTCAACGCCACCTACTACACGCATACTGACAAGCAGTTCGGCCGCCGCAACGTGCTGGCCCAGGACTGGATCACCAACATCTACCACCCCATCTGGGGCCCGGCCACCAGCTTCAACGCGCCCCCGATCTCGCGCACCGAACTGCGGCTGACCAGCATCGGCGTGGCCGACACCCTGTCTTTTGCGCAGGACCGCGTGCAGCTCACCTTGGGCCTGCGCCGCCAGCAGGTGCTCAGCGACACCTTCAACGTGGCCACGGGCGCGCGCACCGCGCGCTATGACGAAGGCGCCACCACGCCGGCCGCCGCGCTGCTGGTGAAGGCCAGCGAGCGTGTCTCGGTCTACGCCAACTACATCGAAGGCCTGAGCCAGGGCGCCACCGCACCCATGACGGCGGCCAACGCGGGCGAAGTGTTCGCGCCCTACAAGTCCCGGCAAAAGGAGCTGGGCCTGAAGCTGGACCTGGGCGACTTCGCCCACACCTTCAGCCTCTATGAGATCCAGCGGCCCAACGGCTACACCGATCCCGTCTCCAACGTCTTCTCCTTCGGCGGCGAGCAGCGCAACCGGGGCGTGGAATGGGGCTTCTTCGGCAACGTGGCCACGGGCGTGCGCCTGATGGGCGGCATTGCCTACGTACAGCCCAAGCTCACCCGCACGGCAGGCGGCGTGAACCAGGGCAAGCTGGCGGCGGGCGTGCCCAGGCTGCAGGGCAAGCTGGGCGTGGAGTGGGACCTGCCCGCCGTGCAGGGCCTGACGCTGACGGCCAACGCCACCACGGCTTCCAGGCAGTACATCAATGCCGACAACTCGCTGTCCGTGCCGGGCCGCACCGTGTTCGACATCGGCGCGCGCTACGTGACCACGGCGGCCGGCCATCCGCTCACGCTGCGCGGCAGCATCACCAACGTGGCCAACAAGGCCTACTGGGCCACGCCGCTGTGGACCAGCCTCGGGCTGGGCGCACCGCGCACCTTCATGCTGTCGGCCACGGTTGATTTCTGAGCGATGACAGGGCGGATCAAGCCGCACCGAGCCTGCGCTGCCGCCCTGCGGGCTATAAACTAGCCCGGTCGGGCGGCAAAGCATGCCAGCCCCCTTGCCCTCCCGCCGTATACCAGGATGACAGACGCCTATGGACAGCCGCAATGACAGCATGGACCTGAGCGACGACAGCGTTTTCGAGAGCGCTGCGGAGTTGTTCCGTGCCATGGCGGCGCCCGTGCGCCTGAAGATCATCAGCGTGTTGTGCAATGGCGAGAAGAACGTGACCGAGCTGCTCGCCAGCATCGCCACCACGCAGCCCAACATGTCCCAGCACCTGAACACGCTGTACCAGGCCGGCGTGCTGGGCCGGCGCCGTGAAGGCGTCAGCATCTACTACTTCATCGCCAACGAGCAGGCTGCGCAGATGTGCTGCGCCATCTGCACCCAGGTCGCCATCGAGCAGGGCTGAGTGCCGCAGCCTGGCAGGGGCGACTCGGCTAGGATGCCATCCATGCCGCCCACACCCACCCTGGTCCAGCCCCTGCCGCTCGATGCCGACGGCATCCTCGCGCTGGCAGCGCGCTCCATGTTCCAGCTGTTCTCCACCATGAGCCAGGGCATGTTCCTGGCCGACAGGGCGGGGCGCATCGTCTGGGTCAACGAGGGCTACCAGCGCTTCCTGCCCGACCTGGGCGTGGCCTCGGTGGATGAGTTCCTGGGCCACATGGTCGAGGACGTCATTCCCAACACCCGCATGCGCCGCGTGCTGGAAACCGGCGAGCCCGTGCTCATCGACCTGCTCACCAACCGCGCCGGCACCTTCGTGGTCAGCCGCATCCCGCTCAAGGACGATGCGGGCGCGGTCATCGGCGCCATCGGCATCGTGCTGTTCGACCAGCCGGAGACCACGCTGCAGCCCCTGATCAGCAAGTTCGCCGTTCTGCAACGCGACCTGGACGAGGCCCGGCGCGAGCTGGCCGCCCAGCGCAACCGCAGCCTGCGCGTGGCCGTGCAGGGCGAGCGCCGCGCCAAGTACAGCTTTGCCAGCTTTGTAGGCAGCAGCCCGGCGGCCGTGGAGGTCAAGCGCCAGGCGCGCCGCGCGGCCCAGTCGCTCAGCCCCGTGCTGCTGCTGGGCGAGACCGGCACCGGCAAGGAACTGCTGGCCCATGCCATCCACGCCGCATCGGCCCGCAGCGGCGGCCCCTTCGTCACCGTCAACATCGCCGCCGTGCCGGACGCCTTGCTGGAGGCCGAATTCTTCGGCGTTGCCCCCGGCGCCTTCACCGGCGCCGACCGCAAGCCGCGCGACGGCAAATTCCGGCTGGCCGACGGCGGCACGCTGTTCCTCGACGAAATCGGCGACATGCCCCTGAACCTGCAGGCCAAGCTGCTGCGCGCGCTGCAGGAAGGCGAGATCGAACCGCTGGGCTCCAACCAGCTCGTGCGCTTTGACGTGCGCGTGGTGGCAGCCACCTCGCGCGACCTGCCGCAGATGGTGCGGGACGGCCGCTTCAGGGAAGACCTCTTCTACCGCCTGCACGTGCTGCCCATCCGCGTGCCGCCGCTGCGCGAACGCAGGCGCGACATCCCGGCCCTGGTCGAAGTCCTCTCCGAAGAACTGGCCCTGCGCAACGACATGCCCCCGCCCGAACTGCTGCCCGACGCCCTGGCCCTGCTGGCCGGCCAGACCTGGCGCGGCAACATCCGCGAACTGCGCAACGTGCTGGAGCAGGCCGCCATGCGCAGCGAAGACACCGCCATCAACGCAGAACAACTGCGCGAAGTGCTGCGCTCATCCGGCGTGGAACCTGCCGCCCCCGCGCCGGGCCCCGAGACGGCACCCGCCCCGTCCCCTGCCCACAACAGCCCCGCCGACACCGACCTGCTGCGCCCCCTGGCCCAGCAGGTGGCCGAGCTGGAACGCAAGGCCATCACCGCCACCCTGGCCGCCAACAGCGGCAACAAGCTGGCCACGGCGCGCCAGCTGGGCATCTCGCGGGCCACGCTGTATGACCGGATGGCGGTGCTGGAGCTGCAGGGCTGAGTCACCCGCCGCCTGCAAGCCGTACCGTCGCCAGGTATCGGAGCGATGCTTTGCTGGCATGCCCATACCGCTTGCTGCCCGATGAATATTCGGCGTTCAGAGCTTTCTTGGCGTGCTTCTGGGCAACCGGGGTCTGTAGGTTCCACGGCGCAATTGCGGTGGTGAGAGTCCTAGGGAAGTTGCAATAGATGCTTCTTGCGGCATGGTGATGGGAGTACTACTTTGGCTGATAGGCACGGCCCCCGTTTGACACCCACAATCTATGGCTCATTCCATAGTAGCCAATGACTCCTTGCGTCATCTGCTTTTTTGCGGCATCCGTGCCGTGCATCCGGTAGATGTTTCTGATGTGCTCGGCCTCGCGGATGTATTGGCTTTCCATGGCGGCATTGAGGGATGGGCGCAAGGGAATTCTTGCAGCAGGTAGCTCGTCTAGCATGGACCTGATCGAGGTCAGGAGATGTTGGTGCTCCACCAATTGTTCAGGCACTGGGTGGCCGCATGCTGCCAGTGCCAAGTCGACGATCCGGCTTGCGTATGGAAGGCTGGGGCGGCGGTCCTCCAGCATGGCGCGGTATTCAGGGGCTGGGGCCAGCGCCGCTAGGAGTGCACCCCAGTTGGACTCTCGCCAGCCGTAGCAAAAAAGCAGATCGTGTAGCAGCGATCTGTCAAAGGCATTGAGGCTGGTGCGAAGAAAATACAGCGAGTCCAGCGGCTCGCAGCGTACTTCGGGGTACAAGGACAGGAACTTGCGGTAGGTGCTGCCCCCGTGGTGGATCGTCTTGAGCAGACGAAGAATTCCACCATTGCTGATCTGCAGGGTTTGAAAAGGTGCAATGCTGATGAATCCAAGGGCATCGCCTGCGAAATAGCGTGGCGTCATGTCATGGGAATGGCTCTGGGGTAAAAATAAATCATCCTCAGGAGATAATTTTGTGAAAATTAAATATAGTAAAAAATGGATATTTATCATCCTGGGGATGGTAGTGTTTACGGTATTGCTTTTGCTGTTCATGATACCAAAGAAACAAGGTGAGAGCATCAGCCCGCGCGGTGTTTACAGGGTTGAGTACTATTACGTGCCATTAGCCCAGAAACTGATTTATCACCAGATGAAAATGCCCATGACTGTGCGTCTTTATGAAGTAAAAACAGGTAGACTTATTTCTGAAAGCGCTGTGGTGGATCTTTGGCTGAATGGCTCAATATATTGGTATCTTGAACCGCCAATGAATAGCATCATGGTGGGAAATGATGTGATATTTGAAAATATTCCAAGGGAGTGCCAAGATTGCCCAAGATTAACTCTTGAGCAAATGACAAATTAGGTCATCGTTGCCAGTAGATACGGACTACCGCCCACAACACATCCCGCTGCGCCGCCGTCACCACATCCAGTCAGCTCTAGACATGAACCTCAACAACGTCTTCGACAAGCGCTACTGGATCCCCGGCTGTGCCGAGCAAAACGGCAACAACGACTTCGGCGACCCGCGCAACGTCATGTTCACGCTCAAGTACACGCCGCGCATCTGAGAGGCAGGCGGGCCACCGTCAGGCCGGTGCGGTCCTGGCTCCAAGCGTGACAGTGCCAAGCCAACGGCATGGGTGCCATGGCCCCTCGGCATTTTGCAGATGGCAGGACCCGTCGGCTTGCACCTGGATCCGGGTGGGGTATCCGCTGGACCAGGGGATGGTCCAGTCGAAGGGCAGGACCAGCAGGGCCTGGGGCGGTGCCATGGCTTGTATGTCCAGTGGCTGCCACGTGTCGGGTGCAACGCAATCTTCGGTGCACGGCAAAGGCAGTTGCGGCTCGTAGCCCACCACCCAGGCCCAGAAAATGCTGGGCTTGGGGCCGTCACATTCCGGCGACTCCAGCATCAGCAATGCACTTCCTGCCTGCTCCACCGCATGGGCGCAGAGCAAGTGTGTCTCGGCGCATTGCGCATGTGCCTGCACGTTGCAATCGGGCATCAGCACATCGAGGATCTGCGCCATCTCCTGCACGCCGGCAACAGCGGGCAGGTGAGTGGGAAGCTGCAGGAACAGCCAGCTTCGCTGCTCCAGCACCACGGTGCACCGGCGAACGCACCACCAGACGCCATAGGGGTCGGCCGGGGCAACGGGGTCGGATGCCATTGGCAGCTGTGTCCAACTGGTGTGGCCCGATTCCGTGCGTCTCCTGTATTGCCAGTGCTCATCAAAGCGCAGGCCGCAGATGAGGCGGTGATCGAGACGGATGCCTTCCTGCGGAACCTCCCGCTCACATGGCTCTGGTGCGTCGTCGGGCTTTTGCATTATTCGGATCCGGAAAGGCCGCCGTTGCCGGCGCTGTGGTTGTCCGACTGCGCCACGGTAATGGCCCCGATGCACCGGTACCGGCCCCGGCGCGCATCGATGCCATCCACACCGCACAGCCCTTCGCCATCCACCGTCATCCTCAAGGCGTGGTTCCTTGTCAGGGGAGATTTCGAGCCGAAGGGCCAGATCAGCAGGGCGCGAGGACGCCCGGGCACGTCAAAGGCCGAAGTGCGCTTGGCGCGCTTGAACTTCTCATGCATTTCCACGCCGACCACCCAGGCCCAGAAAACGGGTGGCGCGCCAACACTCAAATCTTCGGCCTGCAACTGCAGCAAAGAGCAGCCATTGGCAAGCAGCGCATCGGTGCTGCGCAGCAGCGGCGCCTGTGCCGTGCTCTCGTCGAGCACCTTGACGTTCCAGTCCGCAAGCATTGCGCCCAGGGCCAATGCCACATCGCCGCATTCCGGCTGCACAGGCAGGCCCGGGGGCAGATGCACGGAATGCCAGGGCATGCGATTGAGCACCGCAACGCACTGGCGCACGCACCACCACGCGCGCTGTGGATCTGCTGCAGCCACGCCGCCTGTGCGGGTTGCCGGCAGTCGCGCCCAATAGCGACGGCCTGACGGCATGCGCGCCGCGTACGTCCACAGCCCGTCAAAGCGCAACCCAGGGGTGAAGCGGTGGGTGACGTGCGCGGTCTCAGCCACGGGACCTCTCGTCATCGTGTGCCGAAGGGCTGGCCCCGTAGGGAGTCTTGATGCCACAGCGGTCCCCGATGCGCATGAGCGCCATACCCAGGGATGTGCGCGGTTCTTTGGTCTTGCCCAGTGCGAGGTCAGAAATCGTTGCTTGACCGCAGCCCACTTCGCGGGCGATCTGGCTTTGACTGACACCCTTCGCTGCAAGCTTGGCGAGGTAGTCTTTCCATTGCATGGATGCAGTCTAACGTTTAATCGTTAAAAGGTAAACGATATATCGTTATCGGTTTTCCGTAAGCTTCGGCGCTATGTCCACAGATTTCGCCAAGCGTCTTAAAGCAGCTCGTGCTCATGCAGGTCTTACTCAAGAGGAGCTCGCCGCAAAGGCAGGGTTGAAGCAGTCCTCCATTGGGGATCTTGAGTCGAAAGGGCATGGTTCCAAGCGGACTGCCACGATGGCAGCAGCGTGCGGAGTGAGCGCTCTTTGGCTGGAAAGCGGCGAGGGGGTGATGACGCCTGACGAGGCCGCGATGCTTGCTCAGCTTCCCTGCGGAATTCGGCGATACCCGGTGCTTACTTCCAGCCAGGCCGTTGCCCGAAGTGAAGCCGTCGAGGACCTGGAGAGTCTGGGCACGGAAGTCTCTGCCAACGATGCGTCAGTTCATGCGTTCTTCCTCCAGTTGGCTGGCAATTCCATGACTCCGGAGTTCCGAGAAGGAGACCGCGTGCTGATCGATCCAGGTATCAAGCCCCAGCCCGGAGACTACGTGGCCGCCCAGGTTGGAAAGACCGAAGCCTTGTTTCGGAAATACCGGCTACACGGAAACGATAGGCTTGGTAATGAGGTGTTTGAGCTGATCCCGCTCAATCAAGACCATCCCGTCATGCGCAGTGACGAACATGGGCTTTCCGTGATCGGAACCATGCTGGAATTGCGGCGGAAGTTTCGACGACCTTGAGTCTAGGATCTGCCAGTCTGCGCTGCTGCGGGAACGAAGGCTTGGAAAGCAATGCGACACGGAGCATCTGCTCAGGACTGGCCAACCGGCTTGGTCGATCGTCCAACTTCTGGTCTGATATCGACCCATTTGGTGATGCTGTTCTGTGGGTTGTGGGTGTCGGCATTGCAGCCGATGGCGCGTCAGCATGCCATCATGCAGACAGAACGGAGTGACATATGACAAGCCGGATATTGACGGTTGGACTTCTTGCGACGCTGTGCGTTGCGACAGCACAGGCACAGACCCCGCCGGACCTTGCCGATCTTGTCGGCGCGCGCGGCGCCGGCGGGGAAACCCAGATGCAGGCGCGTGGCTACCAGCAGGTGCGCGCCACCCGCGTGCGGGAACAATCCTGGACCTTCTGGTGGAGCGACGCGCAGCGTGCCTGCGTGGCGATTTCCACCGACGATGGTCGCTACGCGTCGATCAACCGCATCCCTGAGCAGAACTGTCGTCCTGGAGGCGTGGCAGGCGACATACCGCCGCGCCCGCACCAGCCGGACGCGCTCACACTCATCTGTTACGGTCAGGGCGAGCATGCAGTGTTCTCCAGCCACTCGGGCTACGAGTGGAACGACAGGCGCAAGCACTACGAGCCCACGCAGCGCGTGGAGTCTGCGAACGAGCAGTTCCAGACCGGCGTGCAGTTCGAGTTCCGCGATGGCCGGGGACGCATCCACCTGAGCGACAAGATGATTCCGCCCCTGAATTCCGGCGGCGTCGACGGTTGGTGGCAGCTGGAGGATGTGCAGATGTCGCCCGACCGCATCACGGCGCGCTATCAGGTCAACGGCCTCAACAGGCTCAGCGTGAACATCGACCGGCGTACCGGCATGGTCGAGATCAAGGACAAGCCCGGCTTCGTCGGCAAATGCGACCAGGGAGACTGGGGCGCGGGCCGCAAGTTCTGAAGATGGAGGCCTCCACCCCTACAACCGACAGCGGCCCTGTGCGCAGCACGCTGTCAATCCGCTTGGCCACATTGCTGTGGGCAGTGCTTGTGCTTTGTTTCGTGGCGGGCCTGCCGATCCTTCTCGGTGCGAGTTGGCTCTCGCTGCCTGCTTTGCTACTGGCGGCCGCGCTGATCGCGGTTCCGCTGGTCTGGACTTGGCGGCGGATCTCGCGTTCGTCCAGGGCACGGTCCTGGGCTGCAAGTTGGCTGCATGGCACCGTCGGATTGTGGTTTTTGTTGTGCGGATTGGCGGCAGCACCGGTGTATGTCCTTGCCGTCATGACCGAGACACGTCCAGCCATCGTGCCCACCGTCACCATGTCCAACGGACCCCGCACCGTCGTGCTGCAAGGCATGCAGCACGTGGGTGCCGAGCGGTTCTTCAAGACCATCGTCTACGACCTTGAGAAGGCATTAGCCGACGGTTATGTGTTGGCCTACGAAGGCGTGGCCAACAGCGATCCGGAAGCCGACGCCTGGTTCAAGAAGGTCCTGACCCAGGGTAAAGACCTTGGCGACAGCTACCGAGAGCTTGGCCAGAACTGCGGTCTCGCCTACCAGATCGACTACTTCGGGCCGGTGGTGGCTGATGCCAAGGCCCACCCCGAACGGCACGTGACCATGGACGTGGACACGCGAGCGATGAAGCAGGAATACGACAGATTGGTGCAGAGCGACCCAGCCTTCGCGGCAGCGATGCGCCAACGTGAAAAGCAGCAAGCCACCGACGCTGAAGACGATTCATCGGACGTCGTGGCGCGTGTGATCGAATGGCAGAAGTCTGGCGATGAGCGGCAGGTCACGCTCGCCGGCACACTGTGCCGCGGGTTCATGACCTATGTGATGCGCCGTTCCGGCCAGGGCGGCGGCGGTGACCTGGACCCGGTGGTGCTCGACTTCCGCAATCGCCACCTTGCAAGGCAATTGCTGGATGACAAGCGCCCGAAAATCTACGTCACGTATGGCGCTGCGCATCTGCCAGGCGTGATGGAAATCATGCAGCGTGAGCCAGGCTGGAAGGTGGAGTCGGTGAAGTGGATGCGCACCATCTCGGCGCCTGAGCATCTGGAGGGGCGGCTTTAACCTGGCGGGGACGCATGGCGCCGAGTGTATTGGTCGAGACTGCTGTCCGGTCTTGAAAACAGACAACACCCGCGCAGCATTCAGCCTCGATTCGCGTCTCTTGATGCACCAAGCGCGCTGATGCTTGTGCGGAGCAGGCGGCCTGTGCGGCGGCTCTTTTCCGCAGCGGTCGCTCGCGGCTTAGTGGGGTACGACTGCTGATGGCCGGTAGTGCGCGTTCGTCGGCGAAGTCTGGAAGACCGCAACCGCCGCAAAGCCGACACCGACAGGCCCGCGACGAACGACTGCAACGGGTCGATAGCCGTCGTTGGGTTGTCGCCGCTGAACGTCGTCAACCAGCCGAAGCCGTCGCTCGAAAGTCTTCGCGCGACAACTACAAGAAGGGCAGTTGATGAAAAACCTACTGCGAAGGGCGGCGATCACGGCGTTGCTGGCAACTCTGGGATGCAGCCAGTCGCCGAGTGGCCGGTAGGAAGCGACGCAAAGCGTCGATGTTCTGCTGAAAAATGGCCACCCGCAGACAGTGGCATTTGTCCTCAACGCAGGGGACGTTTGCGCATTCGGCCAGCAGTGGAGCTTTGAAAAGGAGCTGCGTTACAAGGAAGTGATCTGCCCCCAGGGCAAGGGCTGGATCACTTCCGACACGCCATTCAAAAAGCTGGGCGGTTGAGTTGGCAATGGGGCGAGTGCTCGCAGCGCCCCTCAGAAGCTATGCATCAACCCCGCAGCCACCCCCGTAGCCACATCCTTGTTCTGCCCGCCCTGAAACCCTCCGCTCCAATGCGTGCGGTCCAGTTCCGCATACAGCTTGCTGCGGCGTGACAGCTTGTATTCCGCAAACAGCAGGGCGCGGGTGTAGCCGTCTGCGGCGCGGCCGCTGCGTTCGCGTTCCACGCGGTACAGGGCGGCGGTCAGGTCCAGCGTGCTGCGGGCGGACCAGGTGGCGCCCAGCGAGTGCACGCGCTGCACGGTGCGGGCGGTGGTGGCGTTGGTCTGGCCGTCGCTGCGCGCGGTGTTCAGCGCAAGGCGCAGCTTGTCCCATTGGTAGCTGGCGCCCAGGGTGGCGGCTTTCAGCTCCCACTGGTCTGCGGTCTTGAAGCGCTGGTAGGCGCCGGAGACGGTCCATGTCTTCGTGCCATAGGCCAGGCCCGCGCCGGCCGATGAGCGGGCGGAGCCGCCTTGCGCCGTCTCGCCGAAGCTGTACATGGCGCGGGCGGTGAGGCCGCCAAAGCGGCCGGTGTACTTGACCGAGTTGTCCAGCCGGTACGAGCCCGTGGTGGCGCCCGCGCTGCCGTATTCCACGCCCAGGCCGTGGCTGCTGAGCGCGGCGGTGGCGATGTTGGGGTTGAAGGAGGCAAACCGCATGCCCACGGGGTCCACGGGGCTGATGGCCTCTGCCAGCAGGTTGGTCTGGCGGCCGGCCGTGACCTGGCCCCAGCTGCCGCCCAGGCCCACGATGGCTGCGCGGTCGAAGAACTTGCTGGAGTTGGCGGTGGTGCCGGTGTCCAGGTTCAGGCCGGTTTCCAGGTTGAACAGGGCGTACATGCCGCCGCCCAGGTCTTCGCGGCCCCGAAACCCGAAGCGGCTGGTGGTGTTGACGCCGCTGGACAGCGCGGCGCCCGAGGTGTTGCTGGCCGCGTTGGCAGCGGTGAGGCCGCTGGTGTAGCGCACGCCGGTATCGGCAATGCCGTAGAGCGTGATGCTGGATTGCGCAAGGGCCGACAGCGGTGCGGCGGCGAGGGTGATCAGCACCAGGGTTTTGGTGTTCATGGGTGTGGCGAGGGTGATAGGGCTGGGCAGCGGCATGCCGCAGCAGTGCCGTTGCAGCGCCGCTGAATGGAGGTCGAACCGGGGAGGGGTGAAGGCCCCCTCTGTGTCGAGGGGCTTGAGTGCCTTGAGGGCCTTGAGGGCTCGGGGGCCTGCCGTCAGGGCTTGGCCGCCGGCTCCATGCCGGTGCTGCGCACGATGGGCGCGGCGGCGGGGGCCGCCAGGAAGCGGATCAGGTGTCGCGCCGTGTCAGGGCTCTTGGCGCCGGTGGCCACGCCTGCGGAGAAGAACACGCGCTGCTGCACTTCATCGGGCAGGGGACCGACGAATTCCAGCTCCTTGAACGGCAGCAGTTCGCTGACCTGCTGGAAGCCGATGTCCGCATCGCCACGCAGCACCACGGCGCCCACGCGCTCGCTGAGGATGCGGGTGGCCTTGCCCTTCATCTGCTCGGCCACGCCCAGGCGCGGGAACAGTTCGTTGGCCAGGTAGGTGCCGCTGGCGCTGGCCGAGTAGGCAACGGATTTGGCGTCCAGCAGGGTCTGCCTGAGCGCGTCCACGGTGCTGATGTCGGGCTTGGGCGTGCCCTTGCGCACGCTCATGCCGATCATGGAGCGCGCCAGGTCCACGCGGCTGCCCGCTTCCACCTTGCCTTGCGCTGCCAGGTTGTCCAGGGCCGAGTCGGCGAGGATGACCACGTCGAACTGCTCGCCCCGCGCCAGCCGGCTGGGAATGGAGTCCTGCGCATTGCCCATGGAGGCGCCGCGCGAGGTGACGACCTTGTGGCCCGTGGCCTGCTCGTACAGAGGTATCAGCTGGTCATAGGCGGCAGAGAAGCCGCCCGAGGTGACCACGCGGATTTCATCTGCGGCGGCGGTGGAGGGCGCGGCAGCGCCCAGGGCCAGGCCCAGGCTGAGGGCGCCGCCCAGCAGCGCGCCCAGGGTGCGGCGGCGCAGGGTGGATGGCACGGAGGACTGCAGGGGGGTGGAACGGATGGCGGTCATGGTTTGTCTCCTGGTTTTTTATGGTTGGGGAACGGCTAACGGCTGCCGAGGGAATCAATCGGCGGTGATTTTTCGCTCGCGGATGATGCGGCCCCACTTGGCGTGCTCGGCGGCAATGAACTGGCCCAGTTCCTCGCGGGTGCCGGGGGCGGCGGTCTGGCCGTGCTTGAGCAGGTTGTCGCGCACTTCGGGGGTGTTCAGCACCTTGACCAGCTCGGTGTTCCAGCGGTCCAGCAAGGGCTTGGGCGTCTTGGCGGATGCCACGAAGGCGTACCAGTTGGTGGCGTTGAAGCCGGGGAAGCTTTCGGCCACGGTGGGCACGTTGGGCAGGTAGGCCGGGCGCGTGAGGCCCGTGGTGGCCAGCGGAATCAGCTTGCCCGATTCGATGTGGGGCAGGGCCGTGGGCGGGGCTGCGTAGAAGGAGGTCACGCGGTTGCCCAGCACGTCCTGCAGGGCGGGCGCGCCGCCCTTGTAGGGCACGTGCAGGGTGTCGATCTTGGCGACATCGTTGAGCAGTTCACCGGCCAGGTGCGATGCGGAGCCGGGGCCGGTGGAGGCGAAGTCCAGCTTGCCGGGTTCGCGCCTGGCCTTGGCCACGTATTCGCCCAGGGTCTTGATGCCGGTGGCGGCCGGCACGACGAGCACGTTGGGAAAGTTCACGCCCATGGTGATGGGGGCCAGGTCCTTGAGCGGGTCGTAGCCGATCTTCATGAAGTGCGGCGCGATGGCCAGCGGGCCGATGGAGCCGAAGAGCAGCACCGAGCCGTCGGACGGGCCATTGGCCACCTGCGTGTGGGCCAGGTTGCCGCCCGCGCCGGGCTTGTTTTCCACGACCACGCTCTGGCCGATGTTCTCGCCCAGCTTCTTGGCGATGATGCGCGCGGCAATGTCGGCCGAGCCGCCTGCAGCAAAGCCGACCACCATGACCACGGGTTTCTTGGGGGGGAAGTCCTGGGCCTGGGCGGTGCCCACTGCCAGGGAAAGAAGGGCTGCCAGGGCGCCGCCCGCGATCAGTCTGCGTTGGTGCATGTCGTCTCCGTTTGTTGGTCTTGCCTGCCCGCAGGGGGCAGCGTTATCAAGGGCGCCATCCTATGCAGGGGCTGTTATTCTGTGAATTGCAACTTTTGGAGGGACTGTTGCATGCAGCGCATCAAATTCGACATGGGGGAGCTGATCGCCTTCGTGACCACGGCCGAGAAGGCCAGTTTTCGCCTGGCCGCAGAAGCGCTTTTCCTGTCGCCGCCTGCCTTGAGCCGGCGCGTGGAGCGCCTGGAGTCGGTGCTGGGCGTGCGGCTGCTGGAGCGCACCACGCGGCAAGTGAAGCTGACCGAGGTAGGCCATGAATTCCTGCAGGAGGCGCGCCGGGCCCTGGCCGGCCTGGACGAGGCCGTGCAGCGCGTGGATGACCAGGTCAAGCTGCGCCGTGGCCGGGTGACGGTTGCCTGCGTGCCTTCGGTGGCCACCAATCTGCTGCCCCCGGTACTGAAATCCTTTGCCGTGGAGCAGCCCGATGTGCAGGTGCACGTCATCGACGAGAGCGCGCACCAGGTGGTGGAGGCCGTGCTGCGCGGGGAGGCGGATTTCGGCCTGAGCTTCACGGGCAGCCAGGAGCCGTCGCTGCGCTTTGAGGCGCTCACGCGCGAGCGCTATGTGCTGGCCATGCCGCGCAGCCATGCCTGGGCCGGGCGCAGCCAGGTGGAATGGGCCGAGCTGGCGGGCAAGCGCCTGGTGTCCGTCTCCCACCAAAGCGGCAACCGCCTGCTGCTGGACCAGGTCATGGCCGGCCTGCCAGAGCAGCCCGTGGCCTGGCACGAATGCAACCACGTCACGGGCGCCCTGGCCCTGGTGGAAGCGGGCCTGGGCCTGGCCGCCGTGCCCCAGCTGGCCCTGCGCCAGGACCATGCCCAGGTCTGCGGCGTGCCGCTGACCGCGCCCGATGTGTGGCGCACGCTGGGCCTGCTGCAGCGGCGCGATCGCATGCTCGGGCCTGTGGCGCAGGCGTTGCGGGAGTGTCTGGTGCAGGCCCAGGAAGCGGGCCGCTGAGCGGGAATGTCGGTTCGGCAACGGCCCGCTTGTGCGCGATGCAGATGCCCGCCTCGCTTGTGACCCGGATGCTCCCCCGAACAGCACCGACGGGGCAGGTTTAAGGCTTTATATGAGTTTCAATCATGTAATTGTGAGATAAAACCATTTTACTTCATTGATTTGGCTCCATATCATCCGCTCCCATTGTTCGTTTGCATTTTGGGAAGCAGTCATGGCCATCACTTCACCTCGGACCGCATGGTCGCCACAACCGGCTCCCGCGTTGAACCCCGGCCATCTTGCGTGAGAGCAGCTATGACACGTCCACTTCGTCTGGTCGCCGTATCCGGCGGACTGCAGCGCCCCTCCAAGTCTGCCGCCCTGGCAGAGCATCTGTCTGATCTGATCGCCGACGAAGTTCCGTGCGAACAACGCCTGGTGGAACTGGGCCAGCTCGCGCCGCAGCTTGCCGGCGCGGTGTGGCGCTCGCAGTTGCCCGAGACGGTGGAGCGGGAGCTTGCGGCGGTGGAGCAGGCGGATGTGCTGGTGGTGGCCACACCGGTCTTTCGCGGCGCCTACACCGGACTGTTCAAGCACTTCTTCGACTTCGTCCACCAGGACGCCTTGATCGACAAACCCGTGCTGCTGGCGGCCACCGGTGGAAGCGAGCGCCATGCCCTGGTGATCGACCACCAGTTGCGGCCGCTGTTCAGCTTCTTCCAGGCGCGCACCCTGCCACTGGGTGTCTACGCGACCGACAAGGATTTCGTGGACTACCGCCTGCACGACGAGGCACTGCTACAGCGGGCCGCGCTGGCGGTTCAGCGGGCATTGCCGCTGGTCGAGCTGAGGCAGCGCACCATGCCCCATCTGGCCGAATCAGCGGCTGTTGCCTGAAGAAAACAACGGTTTTCTCCCCACGCCCATGGGCCACCCGAACTCATGAAGCTGCTGGCCGGCCAGGACGTGATGGTGGGCCAGGCGCAGGGGAACATCCCAGGAATTCATGGTTTGCCCTGTATCGGATTCAGGCAGCTGTCTTGGAAAAAGACACTGAATCTGTTCAATGGCCAGACACTTTCGGCCCTGGCACGGGCTGCCTGGCCCCGGGGGGCGCAAGGCCGTCCCTGTCTTGGTGCCGCCTGGGTGCAGCCTGGGCGTGCCTGGCACAAAGCATGCATGGTCCCCTTGCAAAACGGCAGGCCCAGCCAGGCCATCAAGCCGCAAACCCCAAAGGAGACAAACCATGCACCGCCGCCCCTTCCTCCATTGCACCATCGCACTCGCCGCCATGGCCGCTGCAGCTCCTGCTGCACTGGCCCAGCAGGGCGAGATCCGCATTGCCCACGTCTACAGCAAGACCGGCGCGCTGGAGGCCTATGGCAAGCAGACCCAGGCCGGGCTGCTGATGGGGCTGGAGTACGCCACGGGCGGCAGCATGGCGGTGAATGGCAAAAAGCTGGTGGTGATCGAGAAGGACGACCAGGGCAAGCCCGACCTGGGCAAGAGCCTGCTGGCCACGGCGTATTCCGATGACAAGGCCGATCTGGCCGTGGGGCCCACATCGTCCGGCGTGGCGCTGGCCATGCTGCCGGTGGCCGAGGAGTACAAGAAGATTTTGCTGGTGGAGCCGGCCGTGGCCGATTCGATCACGGGCGACAAGTGGAACAAGTACATCTTCCGCACGGGCCGCAACTCCAGCCAGGACGCCATCAGCAATGCGGTGGCCATCGACAGGGCGGGCGTGACGATTGCCACGCTGGCCCAGGACAATGCCTTCGGCCGCGACGGGGTGAAGGCCTTCAAGGACGCCATCAAGAAGGGCAAGCTGGCGCATGAGGAGTACCTGCCCGCCGCCACCACGGATTTCACGGCAGGGGCGCAGCGGCTGATCGACAAGCTCAAGGACCAGCCGGGCAGGAAGATCATCTGGATCGTGTGGGCCGGGGCGGGCAATCCGTTCAAGATCGCGGACATGGATCTCAAGCGCTACGGGATCGAGATCGCCACGGGCGGCAACATCCTGCCAGCCATGGCGGCCTACAAGAATCTGCCGGGCATGGAAGGCGCCACGTACTACTACTACGGCATTCCCAAGAACCCGGTGAACGAGGCGCTGGTGTCCATGCACTACAAGCAGTACAAGACGCCGCCGGATTTCTTCACGGCCGGCGGTTTCTCTGCGGCCATGGCCATCGTGACGGCGCTCAAGAAGACAGGTGGAGACACCAAGACCAACACGCTGATCAAGGCCATGGAGGGCATGAGCTTCGACACGCCCAAGGGCCAGATGACCTTCCGCAAGGAAGACCACCAGGCCCTGCAGAGCATGTACCACTTCAAGATCCGCGTGGACCCGGCGCTGGCCTGGGGCGTGCCCGAGCTGGTGCGCGAGATCAAGCCCGAGGAGATGCAGGTTCCCATCCGCAACGGCCGCTGAGCAATGTTGCGCACAGAGGATCTGACCATCCGCTTCGGGGGCCATGTGGCCGTCAACGGCGTGAGCTGCGCTTTTGAGCCGGGCACGCTGACGGCCATCGTGGGGCCCAACGGGGCGGGCAAGACCACGTATTTCAACCTGATCTCGGGGCAGCTCAAGGCCACGGCCGGGCGCGTGCTGCTGGGCGGGCGCGAGCTGACGGGGCTGGCCCCCTCGGCGCGCACGCGGGCCGGGCTGGGGCGGGCGTTCCAGCTCACCAATCTGTTCCCGCACCTGAGCGTGCTGGAGAACGTGCGCCTGGCCGTGCAGGCGCGTGACGAGGGGCCGCACCGGCGCGGCCTGAACCTGTGGAGCATCTGGAGCGACCACCGGGCATTGACGCAGCGGGCGCTGCACATCCTCGACCAGGTGGCCCTGTCCGCCCGGCGCGACGAGGCCGTGGCCGCGCTGCCGCATGGCGACCAGCGCAAGCTGGAGGTGGCCTTGCTGATGGCGCTGGAACCCCAGGTCTATATGTTCGATGAGCCCACGGCGGGCATGAGCCATGACGAGGCGCCGGTGATCCTGGACCTGATACGCACGCTCAAGCAGGACCGCAGCAAGATCATCCTGCTGGTGGAGCACAAGATGGATGTGGTGCGCGAGCTGGCCGACCGCATCATCGTGCTGACCAATGGCACGCTGGTGGCCGATGGGCCGCCGGCCGAGGTCATTGCCTCGCCTGTGGTGCAGCAGGCCTACCTGGGTGTGATGCCGGAGCAGGGCGCCATGAAGGAGGCCGCATGAGCGCTGCCGCCAACCCAAACCCCAACCTGCTCGAACTGTCGGGCGTGCACACGCATATCGGGGCCTATCACATCCTGCATGGCGTGGACCTGGCCGTGCCGCGCGGGCAGCTGACCATGCTGCTGGGGCGCAACGGCGCGGGCAAGACGACCACGCTGCGCACCATCATGGGCCTGTGGCGGGCCAGCCAGGGGCGCATCGCCTTTGGCGGGGCCGACATCACGGCCCTGCCCACGCCCGCGATCGCGCGGCTGAACATTGCCTATGTGCCCGAGAACATGGGCATCTTCGCGGACCTGACGGTGCAGGAAAACCTGCTGCTGGCCGCGCGCGGCGCCTCGCGCGCCGACCGCATGGACGCGCAGCGGCTGCAGTGGATCTTCGGCATGTTCCCGGCCGTGGAGAAGTTCTGGAACCACCCGGCCGGCAAGCTGTCGGGCGGGCAAAAGCAGATGGTGGCGGTGGCGCGCGCCATCGTGGAGCCGCGTGATCTGCTGATCGTGGACGAGCCCAGCAAGGGCCTGGCACCGGCCATCATCGAGAACATGATCGCGGCCTTCGCCCAACTCAAGGCGGGCGGCACGACGATTGTGCTGGTGGAGCAGAACCTGGGCTTTGCGCGCCGCCTGGGCGACCGCGTGGCGGTGATGGACAACGGCCGCGTGGTGCACGCGGGCGGCATGGCCGAGTTCTCGGCAGACGCGGCGTTGCAGCAGTCGCTGCTGGGGCTTTCGCTATGAACAAGCTGAACAGGCTGGATGTGGATTTCAAGCCGCTGCTGCTGGTGCCCGTGCTGGCCCTGGTGGCGCTGCCGCTGGTGGGCTCGGCCTCGACCTGGCTGACGCTGACGGTGGCGGGGCTGGCCATGGGGATGATCGTGTTCATCATCGCCTCGGGGCTGACGCTGGTGTTCGGGCTGATGGACGTGCTGAACTTCGGCCACGGCGTGTTCATCGCGCTGGGCGCCTTCGTGGCCACCAGCGTGCTGGGTGCCATGGGCGACTGGACGGGGTCGGACCAGCTGTGGCGCAACCTGCTGGCCGTGCTGCCGGCCATGGTGGTGGCCATGCTGGTGGCGGGCGCCATCGGGCTGGCGTTCGAGCGCTTCATCGTGCGGCCCGTGTACGGCCAGCATCTCAAGCAGATCCTGATCACCATGGGCGGCATGATCATCGGCGAGGAGCTGATCAAGCTCATCTGGGGCCCGCAGCAGATTCCGCTGCCGCTGCCCCAGGGCATGAAGGGCGCCTGGCTGCTGGGCGATGCCGCCGTGGAAAAGTACCGCGTGGTGGCCGTGCTGGTGGGGCTGGCGGTGTTTGCCCTGCTGGCCTGGACGCTGTCGCGCACCAAGATCGGCCTGCTGATCCGCGCGGGCGTGCAGGACCGCGAGATGGTGGAGGCCCTGGGCTACCGCGTGCGCCGCCTGTTCGTGGGCGTGTTCGTGGCGGGCTCGGCGCTTGCGGGGCTGGGCGGGGTGATGTGGGGCATGTACCAGCAGAGCGTGGTGCCGCAGATGGGCGCGCAGGTGAATGTGCTGATCTTCATCGTGATCATCATCGGCGGGCTGGGCAGCACGGGCGGGGCGCTGATCGGCGCGCTGCTGGTGGGGCTGATGGCCAACTACACGGGGTTCCTGGTGCCCAAGGTGGCGCTGTTCTCCAACATCGCGCTGATGGTGGCCATCCTGCTGTGGCGGCCTCAGGGCGTCTATCCCGTGGCGAACCGCTGAAGGAGTGATCGACATGCTCAACCGATTGCTTTCCGGTGACCTGCCGCGCAGCCGCGTGCTGGCGGTGCTGCTGCTGTTGATCTTCCTGGGCCTGGCGGCAGCGCCGTTCGTGTTCCCGGGCGTGAAGGCGCTGAACGTGGCGGCCAAGGTGCTGATCTTCGTGGTGCTGGTGGCCAGCTTCGATCTGCTGCTGGGCTACACCGGCATCGTGAGCTTTGCGCACACCATGTTCTTCGGCATTGGCGCCTATGGCGTGGCGATTGCATCGTCGCGCATGGGCGCGGGCTGGGGTGCGCTGGCGCTGGGCCTGGGCGCGGCGCTGCTGGTGTCGCTGCTGCTGTCGCTGGCCATCGGCCTGTTCTCGCTGCGCGTGCGGGCCATCTTCTTTGCCATGATCACGCTGGCCGTGGCGGCGGCGTTCCAGACGCTGGCCTCCCAACTGTCGGAATGGACGGGTGGGGAGGACGGCTTGAGCTTCAAGCTGCCCGAGTGGCTGTCGCCCAGCTTCGAGCCCTTCGAGAATGAGGTGCTGGGCGTGCTGATCGACGGGCGCATCATCACCTACTACCTGCTGTTCGTGCTGGCTGTGGTGCTGGTGCTGGCGCTGCTGCGCATCGTCAATTCCCCGTTCGGCCGCGTGCTGCAGGCCATCCGCGAGAACGAGTTCCGCGCCGAGGCCATCGGCTACCGCGTGGTGGTGTACCGCACCCTCTCCAGCGTGCTGTCGGCCCTGTTCGCATGCGTGGCCGGGGCCATGCTGGCGCTGTGGCTGCGTTATAACGGGCCAGATACCTCGCTGTCGTTCGAGATCATGATGGACTGCCTGCTGATCGTGGTGATCGGCGGCATGGGCACCATCTATGGCGCGGCGATCGGCTCGGTGCTGTTCCTCATCGCCCAGAGCTATCTGCAGGACCTGCTGCGCGTGGCCAGCGAGGCCGCGCACAGCCTGCCCTGGCTGGCCGCGCTGCTGTCGCCCGACCGCTGGCTGCTGTGGCTGGGCGTGCTGTTCGTGTTGTCGGTCTACTATTTCCCCACGGGCGTCGTGGGGCGTCTGCGTTCTTCCCGCGCCGGAGCCTGACCAGGGCCCCTGGCGCATTCGTGCATCAGAGAACTATCACTAGGAGATGGCATGTTCAAGGCTGAAGAGTTGGCATTTTTGAATGAGCGAACGGAGGAGTCCGCCCCCTGGCGCTGGGCTTTCACGGCTCTGGCCGTAGCCACGCTGGCGGCCTGCGGCGCCGAAGGACGTGAGCCCAGCAACGACCTGCCCAAGGGCTTTACCGAGCTGGGCGCCACGGTGTATCCGGCCACGGCCACCGGCACGGGTGCCACGGCAGCCACGCAGGACTTGCTGACGGGCGGCCTGGGCAAGACGGGCCTGGGCGCCGCAGCCGCGCCCCTGTATGCGGACCCTGCCAATCCCACGGCGGCGGAGCTTCGGCGCAATGCGCTGTACTCCAACTACCGGGGCATCCTGGACCCCACGGCGGGCGGCGGCTATGGCACGCTGTACGGCCCCAACATCACGGCAGACGGGCAGGTGACTGCGGGCGAAGGGCTGATCCCCGGGCGCGAGTACCTGGCCGTGCTGGACGACGGCACGGGCCGCAAGCAGACCATGGTGGCCGTGCAGGTGCCGGACAGCTTTGACCGCAACCGGCCCTGCATCGTGCTGGGCCCGTCCTCGGGCTCGCGCGGCGTGTATGGCGCCATCGGCACGGCGGGCGAGTGGGGCCTGAAAAAGGGCTGCGCCGTGGCGCTGACCGACGCGGGCAAGGGCGTGGGCCTGCACAACCTGAGCGACGACACCGTCAACAAGCTGGACGGCACGCGCGCCACGCGCACGGATGCGGGCAGCCTGTCCTTCTTTGCCGCACGGCTGACCGATGCGGCGCGCGCCGCCTACAACGCGGCGTTTCCCAACCGCATTGCCATCAAGCACGCGCATTCCCAGCAGAACCCTGAAAAGGACTGGGGCAACGACACGCTGGCCGCGGCCCGCTATGCGCTGTACGTGCTCAATGCGCGCTACGGCACCACGCAGGACCCCGTGCCCTTCGGCAAGGACAACACGCTGGTGCTGGCGGGCTCGGCTTCCAACGGCGGCGCGGCCGTGCTGCGCGCGGCCGAGCTGGATACGGACGGCCTGATCGACGGCGTGGTGGCCTCCGAACCCGTGACCGAGATGCCCACGCGCCAGGGCTACACCATTGCCGTGGGCAATGCGACCATGCCCAACCCGGGCCGCACGCTGGCCGAGTACACCACCTACGGCAACATCTACCAGCCCTGCGCGGCGCTGGCGCCCGATGCGGCGCTGACCGAGACATCCATCTTCAACTACATAGGCCTCACCGCCATGACGGCGCGTGCCGAGGCACGCTGCACCAGCCTGGCCGCCAAGGGCCTGGTCATCGGCGCCACCACGGCCGACCGCGCCGCCAATGCGCTGAGCAAGCTGCGCCTGTACGGCTGGACGCGCGACCACGACCGCATGCACAACGCCCACTACGCGCTGGGCAACGGCCCCATCCTGTCGGCCATGTACACCATGGCCTATGGCCGGTTTGGCGTGGATGCCAACCTGTGCCGCACCAGCTTTGCGGCCGCCAATGCCACGGGCGACGTGGTGCCCGCCACGGGGGCCGCGCTGGCCCAGAGCTTTGCCACGGCCAATGGCACGGCCAACGGCACGCCCGCCACGGTGGTCTACAACGACTCGGTGGGCGGGGCCAAGGCCTGGCAGTTTGCCGTGTCGCCCTCCACGCGCGTGGCCGACTTCGGGCTGGACAACGCGCTGTGCCAGCACGCGCTGGTGACGGGCTTCGATCCGGTGACCGGCTTCAACCTGTCCGAGAGCAGCGTGCCCACGCGCGCCCAGAGCGACGCCGTGCGCGCCGGCATCAACGAGGTGCTGCACACAGCCAAGCTGCGCGGCAAGCCCACCATCATCGTGGCGGGCCGCAGCGATGCGCTGGTGCCGGTCAACCACAATGCGCGCGCCTACACGGTGCTCAACCGTGGCCTGGATGGCTCCAGCACGCGGCTGCGCTATATCGAGGTGGTGAATGCCCAGCATTTCGATGCCTTCCTGCCGTTCTCCGGCTTCGACACGCGCTTCGTGCCGCTGCACCCGTACTTCAACCAGGCCATGGATGCCGTGTGGGCCAACCTGCGCAGCAGCACCGCGCTGCCGGCCAGCCAGGTGGTGCGCACCACGCCGCGCGGCGGCCAGCCGGGCGCGGCGCCTGCCATCACGGCGGCCCAGGTGCCGCCCTTCGTGACGCGGCCCGCAACGGCCAACACCATCGAGGTCAGCGACGGGCTGATCCGCATCCCTGAGTGAGCCAGGCCCCGGGGCGGCCGGCTGCCACGGCGGCCGGCCGCTCCTGCACAGAGATTTCTTCCATGGCTTCCACAGCATCACCCTCGTCCGCATCCCCTTTTGTTGCCGTGCCGGATTCCCGCTACGCGCACTGCTCGGGCTATGAGATCCACTACATGGACTGGCAGCCTGCGCCCGGCGCGGAGCCTGCAGGTACGGTCATCGCCTGGCATGGGCTGGCACGCACGGGGCGCGATATGGATGCGCTGGCGCAGTTCCTGGCGGGGCAGGGCTGGCGCGTGGTCTGCCCCGACACGCTGGGCCGGGGACTGAGCCAGTGGAGCCGCGCGCCGCGCGAGGAATACCGGCTGAGCTTCTACGCCCGCATCGCGCGCGGGCTGTTCGATGCGCTGGGGCTGGAGCGCGCGCACTGGGTGGGCACGTCCATGGGCGGGGCGATTGGCACGGTCTGCGCCTCGGGCCTGTTCGAGCCTTCGCTGCGCGCCCGCATTGCGACGCTGGTGCTCAACGACAATGCGCCGCAACTGGCCGAGTCAGCGCTGGCGCGCATCAAGGCCTATGCGGGCGAGCCGCCGGCCTTCGACACCGTGGGCGAGCTGGAGGCGTTCTTTCGCCAGGCCTACCGGCCCTATGGCTGGCTCGGCGAGGCCGAGTGGCGCAAGCTCACCGAGACCAGCGTGCGCCGCCTGCCCGATGGGCGCGTCACGCCGCACTACGACCCGGCCATGATCGAGCAGTTCACGGCCCATGACGACGACTACGGCATCTGGCCGCACTACGACGCGCTGGAGATCCCCGTGCTGCTGCTGCGGGGCGTGGACTCGGACCTGGTGCTGCCCGAGGTGGCCAGGGAAATGACCACGCGCGGCCCCGGCGCGCGCGGCCTGCTGCACTGGCAGGAGGTGCCCGGCTGCGGCCATGCGCCGGCGCTGAACGTGCCCGCGCACTGGCAATGGGTGCTGGAGCATCTGCAGCGCGGCTGAGCATCAACCCGGGCCGGGCGCGGATGTTGCAGCCGCGCTAGCATTTGCGACGGGTGCAGCCTCGCCTTCTTTTTCGGGTGCGGGCACCGTCTGGGCAAGAGAGGCCTGACATGGGTTTTCTGGTGGAGCTGATCCGCGAGTACGGCTTCGGCATCGTCTTTCTCAATGTGTTCGTCGAGCAATTGGGCGCGCCGATTCCGGCCTACCCGGTGCTGGTCGTGACCGGTGCGCTGGAAGGCGCCGACTGGGTGCGCCTGCTGTGGCTGGTGGCCGTGGCCGTGAGCGCGGCGCTGATTGCCGACCTGTTCTGGTACCAGGCCGGCAAGGCCTACGGCCACCGTGTGCTGGGACGCATCTGCCGCATCTCGCTGTCACCCGATGCCTGCATCCGCCAGACCGAGACCGTCTACGGCCGCTGGGGCGCAAGGTCGCTGCTGGTGGCCAAGTTCGTGCCGGGCTTCGCCTCCATCGCCAGCGCGCTGGCCGGCGTGATGGGCACGCCGCTGCGCAGCTTCGTGCTGTATGACGGGCTGGGTGCGCTGATCTGGGTGGGCTCGGCCGTGTACCTGGGCTCGCTGTTCAGCTCCACGGTGGAAGACCTGCTGGGCGTGCTCACCGCGCTGGGCCAGTGGGGCCTGTTGCTGCTGGCCGTGGCGCTGGGGCTGTTCATCGTGCGCAAGTGGTGGCAGCGCCATCGCATGGTGCGGTCCCTGCGCATGCCGCGCATGTCGGTGCGCGAGCTGGCGGGCCTGCATGCCCAGGGCATGCAGCCCACGGTGATCGATGTGCGCGCCCTGCCGCAGTACCGCCAGGGCCATATCCCGGGTGCACAGTCCTGGGAGCTGCGCCCGCGCGATGGCGGCGAGTCGCATGCGCACCTGCTGCCCCAGCACGACCATCCCCACGGGGTGGTGGTCTATTGCGACTGTCCCAATGAAATCTCGGCCGCGCGGCTGGCGCGCCAGCTGCAGCGCGCGGGCTTCGCCAACGTGCGCCCGCTGGTGGGCGGCCTCAAGGCCTGGCAGGCGGCCGGCTTCGATGTGGAAACCGCGCCGCTGCCCGTGACGGCCAGCGCGGATGAGGGGCCGGCGCCCAGCGTCCCCTGACCTTGGCCTTGGTCTATTTGCCTGCCGGCATCGAGCAGTGCCCGCCTTGCGTGGCCTTGCCCGAGCCGGCCGCGATCAGCGGTGCCTCGAAGCGCAGGTCCACGGGGGGCGAGTGCAGGTGGTCCCAGGCCAGGAAGAGGACCAGCACGGCCCAGAAGACCGCGCGCAGGCTGTTCTGTTGTGTCATGGCGGGTCCTTTCAGAAATTGAAGTGGCGGCGGATGCGCAGGCCGAAGATGGTGCCGGCAAAGGCCAGCGGCACCCAGATCCAGCCGTGGATGCTGCCCGTGGAGATGCCCGAGAGCATGGCGCCCACATTGCAGCCGAAGGCCAGGCGCGAGCTGTAGCCCAGCACCAGACCGGCCACCAGGGCCACCATCCATTGCGTGCCCGTGAGCGGCTTGGCATTGACGGGCTTGGCGGCAGCCACCCACAGGGCGCCGCCCAGAATGCCGATGTTGGTGATGCTGGTCACGTCCAGCAGCACGGTTTCATGCAGGCGCGCGGCGTTGCCGGGCTGGCTCCAGAACCAGTTGCCGGCCAGGTCCACGGCGCCTGTGGCGTTGGCGATCTTGGCGGCCCACAGGCCGAAGCCGTAGACCACGCCCCAGGGCTGGCCCGCAATGATGAGGTTGAGCGTGGCCAGCACGGCCAGCAGCACGGCGCCCACCACCCACTTGCGCACGAACAGCGGCTTGGCGGGGCGCTTGAGTGCCACGTTGGCGCCACGCACATACCAGGCCACGCCCAGCGCGACCACGGCCAGCGCAGCCAGCGTGGCCAGCAGGGCAGGGGCCCAGCCCCAGGCCGTGACCAGGCCCACGGGCTGGGTGTTGCCCAGGTCCAGCCACCAGCCCAGGTGCAGGCTGCCCAGGAAGCTGCCGATGGCGAACACGGGCAGGATGGCCGCATTCATGGGAATGCCCATGCCGGCCTTGTACAGCGTGCCGCTGCCGCAGCCGTCCGCGATCTGCATGCACAGGCCGAAGACGAAGGCACCCACCAGCAGGCTGATGCTGGGCGGGCCCAGGGCAGCCGTGAGTTCGGGATAGTGGCCCAGCAGCGGCATGGCCAGCGCGGCGGCCAGCGCCAGCAGCAGCAACTGGCCGAAGACGCCGCTGGCGTCCTTGTCCTCGATCAGCATGCGCCAGCCGGTGGTGAAGCCGAAGCGCTTGCCGGCCAGCACCGCGCCCAGGCCCAGGCCCACGGCGAACAGCGCGGCCTGGCGCACCGAGACGCTCCACAGCAGCCAGCCAAAGAAAACGGCCAGGATGGCCGCAAGAGGAAGTCGTTTCATATCATTTTTCTCCATGCAGTCGCCCTCCCCCGCGAAGCGGGTAGAGAGGCGCCGTGCCACGGGGGAAGGCGCGCAAGCGCCTCAGGGGGTGTTTACTTGAACTTTTTTTCCCACCACTGCTTGGCGTCGTAGGCCAGGGATTCGGCGCGGCCGGGCTGGTTGGCCATGGGCGGCGCATCGGCCTGCTGCGTCCAGTCCACCATGGAGCCCGCATACAGCTTGACGCCCGGCAGGCCCGCGACTTCGGACAGGCCGAACCAGTCGGTGGCCGCCCAGTGGCCGGTGTTGCAGAAGGCCACCATGTCCTGGCCCTGCTCGCGCTTGACCTTGGCCGCGATCTGCTTGGCCGTTGCGGTATCGACAAAGGTGGAGGTGCCGGGCACGAACCACTGGTTGAAGTCCAGCTGCTGCGCGCCGGGCAGGGTGCCCGAGAGCTTGGCGGCCGGCGCGCGCGTCTTGCCCTGGTAGAAGGCGTCGGGGCGCGAGTCCACCAGGGCCGCGTTGCTGAGCCTGACGTGCTGGCCCACATCCTCGCGCGTGGCGATCAGGCTGGTGTCCAGCTGGGGCTGGTAGCTGCTGCGGGCCACTTTGACGGCCTCGTTGTCCTGCGGGAGCTTTTGCTCGTTCCAGGCCTTCATGCCGCCGTTGAGCACGGATAGCTCCTTGAGGCCCAGCAGCTTGAGCGTCCAGTACACGCGCGCTGCGGCGCCGAAGTCGGTGGCGTCCGCGCCCGTGGAGACCACGATGGCGTGGGTGGCCGGCGTCAGCCCCAGGGACTGCACGAGTTCGGTGAGCTTGGGCAGCTCGGGCAGTTCGCCGGGATTGGTGGCGGGGCCGCGCCATTTGCCGTAGGGAGCGTTGAGCGCACCGGGAATGTGGCGCTCGCCATAGGCCTTGGGATCGCGGATGTCGATGATGCGCACGGCGTCCTGGCCGGCGGCGGCCTGCACGCCTGCGGGCGTGAGCAGGGGTTCGGCGGCGTGGGCCGTGCCCAGGGCGGTGCAGGCAAGGCCCAGCGCCAGCAGCGGGGCCGCCAGGCGCAGAGCAGGGGAAAAGGTCTTGGTCATGATGGCTGGGGCCGGCCATGGAAGACCGGCGGGACAAGCAACAGAGGTGCAATTGTCCCGCTTGCAGCATCTATATACAAAGACGCTTATGCATTCTGCTCATGAGGCAGGGTTATATGGCGCGGTGCACAGGATGCAGGACGGCCTCAGCGCTGTGCGCCTACGGCCTTGGCGCGCTCCAGGCTGGCGTCCAGTTCGGCCTGCGGCGCCTTCTGCGTGGGCCAGCCCTGCAGGTGCTGCTGGGCGATGCGGCTCAGCGCCGTGATCCAGGGTGCGCTGTCGTTGAGGCAGGCGATGTACTCGAACTGCTCGCCGCCCGCATGCATGAAGGCCTCGCGCGCTTCCTGGCTGATTTCCTCTAGCGTTTCCAGGCAGTCGCTGGTGAAGCCGGGGCAGACCACGTCCACGCGCTTGGTGCCGCTGCGTGCCAGCTCGATCAGCGAGGGCTCGGTATAGGGCTCCAGCCATTTGGCCTTGCCAAAGCGCGACTGGAAGGTCACCAGGTATTGCGAGGGCGACAGGCCCAGGCGCTCGGCCAGCAGCCTTGCGGTCTTGCGCGATTCGCAGTGGTAGGGGTCGCCCAGGTGCAGCGTGCGCTCGGGCACGCCGTGAAAGCTCATGACCAGCTTTTCGCCACGGCCGTTGCCGCGCCAATGGGCCTCGATGCGCTGGGCCAGCGCGTCGATGTAGGAAGCGTCGTCGTGGTAGCGGTTGACGAAGCGCAGCTCGGGGATGTGGCGCTGGGTGCGGGCCCAGTCATAGACCGCGTCGAACACGCTGGCCGTGGTCGTGCCCGAGTACTGCGGGTACAGCGGCAGGATGAGGATGCGCGTGGCGCCCTCGGCCTTGAGGGCATCGAGCACGCTGGGGATGGACGGGTTGCCGTAGCGCATGGCATGGCGCACCAGCACGTTGTGCCCGGCCTCGCCCAGCCAGCCGCGCAGCAGCAGGGCCTGGCGCGCGCTCCAGTGCTGCAGGGGGGAGCCGTCCTTCTCATGCCAGACGGTGGCGTACTTGGCCGCCGACTTGGCCGGCCGCGTGCGCAGGATGATGCCGTGCAGGATGGGCAGCCAGGCAATCCTGGGAATCTCGACCACGCGGTCGTCGCCCAGGAATTGCGCCAGGTAGCGGCGCACGGCCGGGGCCGTGGGCGCGTCGGGCGTTCCAAGGTTGCACAGCAGCACGGCGGTGCGCTGGGGTTGGTCGTGGCGGAATGGGGGTTCTGGCGCAAAGCGGGATGGCATGGCCCCGATTGTGGCAGGACGCGGCGGCCTGCCATGCGAGCCCGATGACCCGGCGGCAGCCTGCAGCGGCTGCCTTCGCTATGCTCGGACCATGTCCCAAGCCACCACCGCTCCCCTCGCCGAATCCTCATTTGCCCCTGCACTGACCGCCTTGCAGCAGTTGCGCCGCAGCGGCCGCATCCGCGCCATATCCATCGATCTGGATGACACGCTGTGGCCTGTGTGGCCGGCCATCTCGCGTGCCGAACAGGTGCTGCTGGACTGGCTGCACACCCATGCGCCGGCCACGGCCGCGGCGCTGCGCGACGTGGCCGCCGTGCGCGCCATCCGCGTGCAGATCGAGCGCGATCGTCCCGACCTGGCCCATGACCTGAGCGGCCTGCGCCGCGAGTCCATCCGCCTGGCGCTGCAGCGCAATGGCGACGACGGCGCGCTGGCCGAGCCGGCCTTCGATCTTTTCTTTGCCGAGCGCCAGCGCGTGGACCTGTACGAGGACGCGCTGCCCGCCCTGCAGTTCCTGGCCGCGCGCTGGCCCGTGGTGGCCTTGAGCAATGGCAACGCCAGCGTGCATGTGGTGGGCATCGGCGAGCATTTCCATGCCGCGCTGAGCGCCAGCAAGGCCGGCATGGCCAAGCCCGATGTGCGCTTTTTCCACGCGGCAGCGGCGGCGGCTGGCGTGGCGCCTGACGAGGTGCTGCACATTGGCGACGACGCGCGGCTCGATGCGCTGGGCGCCATGGATGCGGGTATGCACGCAGTCTGGCTCAACCGCACGGGCGTAGCATGGCCTCACGAGGGGTCCACGCCCCACGTCACGGTGGCCAGCCTTGCGCAGTTGTGCCAGGGGCTGGCTGACAGCTGACCCTGCTTGCCCGCGAAGCCGCGCCACGCCATGCCCATCAGCCACAGCACAGCTTTCCTCCACCCCCCCGTCCTCCCCGCCGTGCGCAGCATCGGCTGGAAACACCCCCTGAGCTGGCTGGCGCGTGGCGCGCGCGACATGGCCAGGGCACCCTGGCTGAGCCTGGCACATGGCCTGGTCTTGACCTTGATCGGGTTTTTGATCTTGACGCTGGGGCACAATCGCTTTTGGCTGATGGCCGGGGCCCTGTCGGGGTTCCTGATCATCGGCCCTGTCGTGGCGACCAGCCTCTACGCCATCAGCCGCGCGCTGGAGCGCGGCGAGGCTGCCGATCTGTCCCTGGTGCGGCGTACCTGGACGCGCTGGCAAAACGGCCATGCGGCCAAGGCCGAGGGGCAGGGCGGCTACTGGTGCCTGGTGCAGTTCGGGCTGCTGCTGTCGCTGGCGGCCACGGGCTGGGTGCTGGTGTCGGCGTCGCTGATCACCGTGCTCTCGCCCGTGCGCATTGCCACCCCGGCGGATTTCCTGCAGCACGTGGTGCTGGCCCGCGACGGGCAGTTGTTTGCGATATGGCTGGCGCTGGGCAGTTTTCTGGCAGCGCCTATTTTTGCGTCCAGCGTGGTGGCCATGCCGCTGATGCTGGACAGGCGGGTGACGGTGCGCCAGGCCGTGCTGACCAGTTGGTTGGCCGTGCTGGCCAACCCTGTGCCTCTGGCACTGTGGGCCGCCCTCATTGTGTTGTTGACCCTGCTGGGCCTGGGCAGCTGGCTGCTGGGACTGGTGGCCGTGATGCCCCTGCTGGGGCACGCGAGCTGGCATGCGTACCGCGACCTGGTGGATGCGTCGACCTTTGCGGCGCGCTGAGCCGGACCGCCCGGCCTGACCGGACTTGCAGGGGAGGAGGTAGGACGGTGTTGTCGTGATATTCGGGTATACAGAAGAACAGATCGCCCATTTCTTCCTCACCTACGGCGTGGGGGCCTTCATCCTCTTCATGGTGTTCATCATCCTGCAGCTGGCACGCCAGTCCAAGGCAGGAAAGTTCGGCACCTTCGTGATCTTCCTGGGCCTGGGCGTGGGCTTTGTCGGCTACGTCGCCAAGATCGTCATCCAGTGGTGGATGGAGAGATGACGCCGCAGGCGTCACACCCATGAGCTGGACGAACTACTACCGCTTTACCGAGGGACGCAAGATATCTCCCTTGCTGGTGCAGGCGCTTGACGCGTTGGCGGGTGATACGGCAGATAAAGCGGCCATCGATCTGGGCTGTGGCGCGGGCCATGAGTGCCGCGTGCTGCTCAGTACCGGCTGGCGCGTCCACGCCATCGACAGCGAACCTGCGGCCATCGAGGGCTTGCGCCCCCTGGCATCGCCGGCGCCCGGCGCTTTGACGCTGCAGGCTTGCCGTTTCGAGGATCTTTCCTCTTTGCCTGCAGCGCATCTGATCCACGCTGGACTGAGCCTGCCCTTTTGCCATCCTGAGTACTTCGATGCGTTTTGGTCGCTGGTGCGTTCTGCGCTGAGTCCGGGCGGTGTGCTTGCCGGTCATTTTTTCGGGCCGCGCGATGCCTGGGCCGATTCGCAGTCCATGAGCTTTCATTCGCGTGAGCAGGTCTTGCGCCTTTTGGATGGCATGGAGCTGTTGGCCTTCAATGAGTTCGATGGCATGGCCCCCAGCATGCGGGGCCCCAAGCACTGGCATCGCTTTGATGTCGTGGCCCGCAGGCCGGTGTCGTCGTAGTGCGGCGTTACTCGGCCTTGGCCCCCGCAGCCTTGATCACCGGGTCCCAGCGCTTGATTTCTGCGACGGTGTGCTGGCGCAGGGCGTCGGGGGTAAGGCGGTCTGCGGGCGGGATGATGACGCTCATGTCCGTGAAGCGCTTGACCAGGGCGGGTTCGGCCAGGGCGGTGCGCAGGGATTTGTTGAGGCGCTCGATGACGGCCTGGGGCGTGCCTCGCGGAGCGTAGAGGCCGTGCCATACGGCAAGCTCGAAACCGGGCTGGCCTGCCTGCGCGAAGGTGGGCACATCGGGCAGGGAGGGCAGGCGTTCGCGCGTGGCGACGGCGTAGCCCTTGAGCATGCCCGCCTGTATGTGCGGGCCGGTGGCCACGGGCTGGTCGCAGATGACATCGACATTGCCTGCCACCAGGTCCTGCAGAGCCGGACCCGTGCCACGGTAGGGCACCAGGGTGGCCTCGGTGGAGGTGGTCTGCAGCAGCAGCATGGCGCACAGGTGGGAGGTGGCGCCTACGCCGGCATGCGAGAAGCGCACTTCGCCCGGCTTGGCCTTCATGTGGGCGATGAAGTCCGCCAGCGTGGCGGGCGCAAAGCCTTTGCTGCGCACCAGGATCATGGGCACGTCGCCGGCCAGCGCGATGGGTTCCAGGTCGCGCCTCACATCGAAAGCGAGCTTGCTGTAGAGCGCGGGCGCCGTGGCGATGCCCATGTTGTGCAGCAGCAGGGTGTGGCCGTCGGCCTGGGCGCGTGTGACGCGGCTGGTGCCGATGGTGCCACCGGCGCCGCCCAGGTTCTCGACGATGACCTGCTGGCCCAGGTCGCGCGTCATGGCCTCGGCCAGCACGCGGGCCAGCACGTCGGTGGAGCCTCCGGCCGCGTAGGGAACGACGATGGTGACGGGCTTGTTGGGGAAGGCCTGGGCGGCAAGGCTGGCTGCTGCCAGCGCGGCGGCGAGAAGGGTCTGGGCGAGGGGATTGCGGATGAGGGGGCGCATGGGTTTGTCTCCTGGAGGCGCGTGCAGGGGCCGCCGGCTCTGTGCGGCCGGTTGTCGGTGGCGTGGTTGGTGGGGTGAGGCAGGAAGGCAAGGGTCGCATGCGGCCCTTGACGACGGCGAGACGGCGCAGGCTCAGGCCGGGGCCACGTACCTGTACAGCTCGGTGTGGTCGGCGGCGGGTCCCAGGGACCTGGAGGCCTCGGCCGCCATGGCGCTGACCTGTTCGGCCAGTGCCATGGGCGTGTGCATGGCCTGGCCCAGCGACAGGGCAATGCCCACGTCCTTGGCCTGCAGCGCCAGCGAGAAGCCCGAGTTGAAGGAGCCGTTCAGCATGAACTGGTGGGCCTTGTTTTCGGTGGTGTTGTTCTTGCCGGTGGAGGCATTGATCACGTCCACGATGGTGGCCGGCGCAATGCCGAAGGCCGCGCCTGCATGGATGGCCTCGGCCGTGGCGATCAGGGCCGCTGCCGAGACATAGTTGTTCAGCGCCTTGAGCGCATGGCCCGCGCCCACGGGGCCGACATGGGTGATGGCCTGGCCCATGCGCTGCAGCAGGGGCAGGTGCTGGGCGAGCAGGTCCGCATCGCCCCCGACCATGATGGACAGCGTGCCCGCAATGGCGCGCTTGACGCCGCCGGAGACCGGCGCATCCAGCAGCCCGATGCCGCGCTCGCCCAGCAGGCCGGCCAGCGCACGCGTGCGGTTGGGGTCGGCAGAGCTCATGTCGATGATGCAGGCGCCGGGCGGCAGGTGCGGGGCCAGTTCGCCCACCACGGCATCGACGATGCGGGAGTCGGGCAGCATGGTGAAGACCACGCTGCAGCTGGCAAAGTCGGCCGCGCCGGATGCCACGGCCACACCCGCATGTTCCTGCGCGAATCGTGCGGTGGCAGCGGGCACGGCGTCCCGGATGACCAGGGCGTGCCCTGCGGCGTGCAGCAGGTGGGCCATGGGCTGGCCCATCATTCCGAGGCCGATGAATCCTATGGTGGTCATGCTGCGTGCCTCAGATGTCCATCTCTTTGAAGACTTCCGAAGCCACGCGGAAGGAGTCGATGGCGGCCGGCACGCCGCAGTAGATGGCGGTCTGCAGGAAGACCTCCTTGATTTCGTCCTTGCTCAGGCCGTTGTTGATGGCGCCGCGCACATGCAGCTTGAGTTCATGCGGGCGGTTCAGCGCCGTGATCATGGCCAGGTTCAGGAAGGAGCGCGTCCTGCGGTCCAGGCCCGGGCGGTTCCAGACATCGCCCCAGCAGTACTGCGTGACCAGCTCCTGCATGTCGATGTTGAAGTCCGTGGCGTTCTGGATGGACGCATCGACATACTCGGCGCCCAGCACCTCGCGGCGGGTGGACAGGCCCTGGTCGAAGAGGGCGGGGTTCTTGGGGGCGTAGGCTCGGGTCATGAAAACTCCTGATGGAAGGCGGTGAAGGTGTCTTTCGGTAGAATGGATTTAATCAGATTGTCAGACAATCCTACTTGATGAAAATCGGGATTGCCTGCCGCGGCAGGTGCGTGTATGACAATCCGTCAGTCCGTCCGGCCCCTGGATTGGCGGGTAGGATTCATCCCATGAACCAGATGCTGCGTGTCCCCCGCGAAGAAACGTCGCTGCGCCAGCGCACGACGCAGACCCTGCGCACGGCCATCCTCGATGGCGTGTTTGCGCCGGGCCAGAAGCTGTCTGAGCGCGAGCTGTGCGAGAGCCTTGATGTGAGCCGTTCGTGCCTGCGCGAGTCCCTGCAGCACCTGCAGGCCGAGGGGCTGATCACCATCGTTCCGCACCGGGGTCCCGAGGTCACGGACATCTCGGTGCAGGAAGTGCGCGATATCTACGAGGTGCGGGCCAGCCTGGAGGGCCTGGCCAGCCGGGGCTTTGCGCTGCATGCCTCGGCAGGCCAGCGCGCCGCGCTGCGCGCCAAGCTGGGCGAGCTGGCCGTGCCCGCCGTGGCCAGCGACAAGGTGGCCCTGCTGGCGATCAAGAACCAGTTCTACGACATCCTGATCGAGGGCTGCGGCAATCTGGTGGCCGGCCAGATGCTGCGGCAGCTGAACAACCGCGTGACGGTGCTGCGGCGCATCTCCATGTCCCAGCCCGGGCGCCTGCCGCAGACGCTGGCCGAGCTGGATGCCATCGTGACGGCAATAGAGCAGGGCGACGCGGACCAGGCCGCGCGCCTGAGCGCCGAGCATGTGCAAAAGGCCAGCCAGGGCGTGTTGCGCGCCATGGCCGAGAAGGCTGGCCCGGCCAGCTGATGCCGGGGCCTGCGCCTGTACCTGGGAGTGTCAGTCCGTGTGCGCTCAGTCCGGCTTGACCTGGGCGCGCTTGAGCACTTTCTGCCAGCGTGTCTGCTCGGAGGCAATGAACTGCGCGAACTGCTGGGGCGTGCTGCCGATGGGCTCGGCCGCATCGCCCTGCAGGCGCTTGAGCGCGTCCGGCGCCTTGACGGCCTTGGCGCACTCGGCGGCCAGCTTGTCCACGTGGGCTTTGGTCATGCTGGAGGGGGCGAGCATGCCGTACCACTGCGTCATCTCGAAGCCCGGGAAGCCCTGCTCGGCCACGGTGGGCACGTCGGGCAACTGGGGCAGGCGCTGGGTCGATCCCGTGGCGATGCAGCGCACCTTGCCCGCCTTGATGAAGGGCAGCAGGGCGGCGGCGCCGACCGAGGCGGCGTCCAGGCGGCCTGACATCAGGTCCGTCATCATGGGCCCCGTGCCGCGATAGGGCACGTGCAGCATGAAGATCTCGGCCGTCATCTTCAGGTACTCGAAGGCCAGGTGCCCGGCGCTGCCATTGCCGGCCGAGCCGTAGCTGAGCTGGCCCGGCTTTTTCTTGGCGTAGGCGATGAGTTCGCGCAGGTTCTTGACCGGCACATCGGGGTGGACCACGTACAGGCTGGGCACCTTGGCCAGCAGGCTGACGGGCTGGAAGTCCTTGTTGGCGTCGTAGGGCAGCTTGTCGAAGATGTAGGGATTGACGGCCAGCGTGCCGATGTGGCCCAGGATGACGGTGCTCTGGTCATCGGCGCGCGCCACTTCCTGCATGGCGATGTTGCCGGCCGCGCCGGGCTTGTTGTCCACGAAGACGTTCTGGCCCAGGGTCTTGGACAGCTCGGCGGCCGTGGAGCGCGCCACGATTTCCGAGCTGCCGCCCGGCGCAAAGGGCACGACAAAGCGGATGGGACGCGTGGGCCAGGGGTCCTGCGCCAGCGCGGCCGCAGGCAGCAGGCCAGACAGGGCCATGGCGCCCGTGCCGGCCAGCAGTTGGCGGCGGCTGAGCGGGGGCAGGTCTGCGTGGTGAAGAAAGTCGCGCGAAGGCATGTCTGGTCTCCTGGATATCGTTGTAGTGGATGGTCCGCAGCAGATGCGGCGCCAGCGATGGTGGCGCTGGCGGCTGTCAATCTGCTGTCAAACCGGGGTCCGCAGGCTACGGAGATACCCGGGGGTCAGTCGGTGTGTGCTGTGCGATGGGCTGCGGCCGCGGCCTCGGCAGCCTGCATGCCGCTGCGCACGGCGCCTTCGATGGTGGCCGGATACGGCCCGTCCACATGATCGCCGCAGGCCCACAGGCCGTGGCCCAGCTCCAGGCCGGGCCGCTGAAGTTGGGGCAGGCAGGCGAAGGTGGCGCGCTTGTCGATCACGGTGCGCAGCGCAACCAGTCCATGCCAGCCCAACTGCGCCTGGGCCTGGGCCAGCACCTGGGCCTGCAGGGTTTCGCGGTCCGATGCGCTGTCGCTGATGACGAAGGCCATCAGGCCCTGCGGGCCGCCGAGTTGTCCACGGTCGAAGACGAATTGCGCAGGCGCATCGGGCGTGGAGCGCAGCGCCAGCCAGGGCGCGCCCGGGGGCAATGTGTGGGAGGGATCGCCGGTGTGCGCATAGACGGTGGCAATGGGGCGGTGCTGCAGGTCCTGGGCCAGCTGCGCCCAGCGCTGCAGGGCTATGCCGTCGCGTGCAGGCAGGCTGTCGTGCTCGGCGGCGGTGAGTGCCAGGCGCGCGGCCTCGGGCGCGGGGCAGGCCAGCAGCACGGCGTCAAAGGGCGCGTCTTCGCCCTGGGCTGCGCCCAGCGTCCAGTGCGGGCCCTGGGGCTGCAGTTCGGCCACGCGGCTGCCCAGGCGCACGGCGTGGCCGCGCTCTTGCAGCCACTGCGCGGCCGGCGCGGGGAACAGGCTGCCCAGGTCATGGCGCGGCACCAGGAAATGCGAGCCGCCACGGCCGCTGAACAGCGCATCGCGCAGCACGCGAAGGAACACCGTGCCGCTGGCCAGGTGAATGGGTGTGTTGAGCGCCGAGATGCACAGCGGGTCGATGAACTCGCTGACCAGGCGCTGCGGCAGGCCTGTGCAGAGGTCGGCCACCGTGGCTTCGGCCGCACAGCGAAAGCCCGCCAGCCGCCAGCGCACGGCACGCGCCAGCAGGGCTGCACGCTCGCCCAGGCTCCAGCCGCGTGCGGTGGCAATGCCGGCCAGCGCATCCAGCGGCGCAGGCCAGTCGGGAAAGCGCAGGCCGCTGCCATCGGCGTAGGGCAGGGCCATGGGCTGGCGGTGCAGCGCCCGTTCAGGGTCCACGCCCACCTCGCGCATGAGGCGCAGGCTTTCGGTGTAGGCACCGATGAGGATGTGCTGGCCGTTGTCCACGCGCAGCAGGCCCTGTGGCGTGTCGAGGTCCATGCCGCGCGCACGGCCGCCGGGCTCGCGTGCGGCCTCGTGCAGGGTGATGTGCCAGCCGCTGCGCGCCAGCGTGAGGGCGGCCGCAAAGCCGGCCCAGCCTCCGCCGAGGATGGCGGCGCGCGGCGTGTCCTTGGCGCTGTCTCTGCTCACCGCGCCATGCGCCCCAGCGCCTGCATCTTCCAGGCCAGCCACAGCTTGCGCAGCGGCGGCAGGCTGATGCGCTGGTGCAGCACGCGGAAGTCGTCGGCCTCGATCTCGCGCAGCAGGGTGCGGTAGATGCTGGCCATCATCAGGCCGGGCTTTTGCGTGTGGCGGTCGGCGGCGGGCAGCAGGGCCAGGGCCTCGTCGTAGAGGCGGTGGGCGCGCTCGGCCTGAAAGCGCATCAGCGCGGTGAAGCGGTCCGAGTATTCGCGCTTGGTGATCTCATGCGCCTTGACGTCGAACTGCTGCAGCTCGCTGATGGGCAGGTAGATGCGTCCGCGCATGGCGTCCTCGCCCACGTCGCGGATGATGTTGGTCAGCTGGAAGGCCAGGCCCATCTTGTGGGCGTAGGCCGTGGTTTCTTCCTGCGTCTGGCCAAAGATGCGCGCGGCCACTTCGCCGACCACGCCTGCGACCAGGTGGCAGTAGCGCGCCAGGCCCGGGAAGTCGAGGTAGCGGGTCTGCTCCAGGTCCATGCGGCAGCCGTCAATGACGGCCTGCAGGTGGCGCTCTTCGATGGCGTAGACCGGAGCGTGCGGCATGAGCGCCTGCATCACGGGATGGGAGGGCTTGCCTGCAAAGGCCTGGTGCACTTCGTTCTGCCACCAGCCGAGCTTGGTGGCCGCCACGCCGGGGTCGGAGACTTCGTCCACCACGTCGTCCACTTCGCGGCAGAACGCATAAAAGGCGGTGATGGCGGCACGGCGCTCGCGCGGCAGGAAGAGGAAGGCGTAATAAAAGCTGCTGCCCGAGGCGGCGGCCTTGTCTTGGACGTACTGATCCGGATTCATATGGGGCCGGATTGTCCCATGGACGGCTTGGGGCCAAAGCCTGGGTGTCGCAACGGCCGGCCCGCCATCACATGCGCAGGGCGCGCCACAGCAGCAGCGGCGCATCGGCCTTGCCGACGGTGGGGCGGCGGTAGAGGCTGGCGCCCTGCAGCGCATCGACCTTGTCCAGGATGCGCAGCCCGCCCTGCACGACCAGGCGCAGCTCCCAGCCGATGCGGCTCGGCAGGCGGTGCACCAGCGGTGCGCCGGACTGCATCAGTGCGCGCGCCCAGGCCGACTGCTCGGCCAGCAGCGCGCGCACGGCAGGGGTCAGTGCAGCGGGCTCGGCGCGCAGGTCTTCACGCCGCACGCCATGGGCGGTGCAGTCGGCATCGGTCAGGTAGTGGCGCCCGCGCGGCAGGTCCACGCTGAAGTCCTGCCAGAAATTGATCAGTTGCAGGGCGGTGCAGATGGCGTCGCTGCGGGCCAGCGATTCGGCATCATCCACCCCGTACAGATGCAGCAGCAGCCGGCCCACGGGGTTGGCCGAGCGGCGGCAGTAGTCGAGCAGCTCGGCGCGGTCGGCGTAGGTGGCGCCGGATTCGGTCTTGCGCACGTCCTGCGCGAAGGCGCTGAGCAGGTCGTCCATCAGCGCCAGCGGCAGCTGGTGGGCGCGTACTTGCGGTGCCAGCCCTGCAAAGACAAGAGGCCAGGCCGTGCAGGCGAGCATGGAAGCCTCGCCTTCGGTGCCCAGCGCCATCAGGTCGGCACGGTAGGCGGCCAGCGCGGCCAGGCGCTCGGACGGCGTGGCGTCGCCCTCGTCGGCCAGATCGTCTGCAGTGCGTGCGAAGTGGTAGAGCGCGGCAATCGGCGGGCGCAAGCGGGGCGGGCACAGCCAGGACGCCACGGGAAAGTTCTCGTAGTGCGTGACCGGGGCGGGGGAGGCGGGCAGGGTGGGAGCGGTGGACTTCACGGTGGCCGATTGTCGATGCTGCGCGCAAGGCCATGCATTTCACTTGACGGGCTCAAGGGCTTCTCCTAAATTACTAACCCGTCAGTCAGTAAACGGCGCCAGCCAGCTGCCGCGGCATGTTGCCCGGATCTTGCAGCCCGCAGCCGCTTTTCGCACCAGCCCTCCCGGATCCACATGCCCGACTTGCCATCGAACCCTGCCGCGCCCGCTTTGCCGCGCCATCTTCTTCTTGCCCCTCTGTGCCTGGCCGCCGCGCTGGCGCTGGGCGCCTGTTCCAAGGCCGAGCCGCCGCCCGAGCCGGTGCGCGCCGTCAAGCTGCTCACCGTAGGCGTGGGCGCGCTGGACACGCAACTGGAATACGCGGGCGAGGTGCGCGCGCGCATAGAGTCGCGCCTGGGCTTTCGCGTGGCCGGCAAGCTCGTTCGCCGCGAGGTGGAGCTGGGCCAGCACGTGCAGGCAGGTCAGTTGCTGGCGCGGCTCGATGCCAGCGACTACCGGCTGGGAGCTGACGCCGCGCGCGCCCAGGTGGCGGCCGCGACCACGCAGCGCGATCTTGCCGCCGCCGATGTGAGGCGTTACTCGCAGCTGAAGGCGCAGAATTTCATCAGCGGTGCGGAGCTGGAGCGGCGAGAGGCCACGCTCAAGTCCGCCCAGGCCACGCTGGACCAGGCCAAGGCGCAGCTGGCATCGCAGAGCAACCAGGAGGCCTATGCGCAACTGCTGGCCGATGTGCCCGGCGTGGTGACCGGCATAGACGCCGAGCCGGGCCAGGTGGTGTCGGCCGGCTCGCCCGTGGTGCGCATTGCCCAGGACGGCCCGCGCGACGTGGTGTTCGTGGTGCCCGAGGACAAGCGCGGCGCCATCCGCGTGGGCCAGAAGGTGAATGTGCGCCCCTGGTCGGCCGGCATGCAGCCGCTGCAAGGCCAGGTGCGCGAGGTGGCGGCCAGTGCCGATCCGGTCACGCGCACCTACCAGGTGAAGGTGGCACTGCCCGCGTCGGATGCGGCCGCCGTGCCGCCGCTGGGCGCGACGGTCCATGCGCTGCCCGAGGGCATGGGCCCCACGGGCCAGCCCGTGATCAAGCTGCCGACCACGGCGCTGCGCCAGGAAGGCGGCGGCGGCCAGGGCACGGCCGTGTGGGTGTTCGATGCCGCCAGCAGCACGGTGAAGCTGCAGCCCGTGCAACTGGCCACGGCCGATGGCAACGAGGCCGTGATTGCCGCCGGCCTGACGCCCGGCATGCAGGTGGTGGCCGCTGGCGTGCATGTGCTCACGCCCGGGCAGAAGGTCACGGTCTATCAGGACCGGTATGACAAGACGCAGCAGCCGGCACAGGCGCCTGCCGCCGCAGGTGCCGCAGCTTCCGCAAGTGCTGCGTCCAGCGGAGCGGCCCAATGAGCGGACCCAAGCACAAGGCGCCGCAGGGCGGGCACTTCAATCTTTCGCGCTGGGCGCTGGACCATGTGGCGCTGACGCGCTATTTCATGGTCGTGCTGCTGCTGCTGGGCTTTGCCTCGTACTTCCAGCTGGGGCAGGACGAGGACCCGCCCTTCACCTTCCGCGCCATGGTGGTGCGCACCAACTGGCCGGGCGCCACGGCGCAGCAGATGGCCGAGCAGGTCACCGACAAGATCGAGCGTACGCTGCAGGAGGTGCCCTACGCCGACAAGATCAGCAGCTACTCCAAGCCCGGCGAGTCGCTGATCATCTTCCAGCTCAAGGACAATTCGCGCCCCGGCGATGTCCAGCAGCTGTGGTACACGGTGCGCAAGAAGATCGGCGACATGCGCTACACCCTGCCGCAGGGCGTGCAGGGGCCGTTCTTCAATGACGAGTTCGGCGATGTCTATGGCGTGATCTACGCCCTGCAGGCCGACGGCTTCAGCTACGCCGAGCTCAAGACCATGGCCGACGACGTGCGTCAGCAGCTGCTGCGCGTGCCCGATGTGGCCAAGGTCGAGCTGTTCGGCGTGCAGGACGAGAAGGTCTACATCGAGCTGTCGCAGCGCCGCCTGTCGCAGCTGGGCCTGGACATGAACCAGGTGCTGGGCCAGCTGGGCCAGCAAAACGCCATCGAGGGCGCAGGCGTGCTGCAGACGCCGCGCGAGGACGTGCAGGTGCGCGTGGCCGGCCAGTTCCTGGCGGTGGACGAGTTGCGCGCCATGCCCATCCGCGGCGCATCGGGCGCGCAGCTGCGCCTGGGCGATATCGCCGAGATCCGCCGCGGCTATGCCGATCCGGCCAATGTGAAGGTGCGCCACCAGGGGCGCGAGACGATTGCGCTGGGCGTGTCCATGACCAAGGGCGGCGACATCATCCGCCTGGGCAAGTCCCTGCGCGGCGCCGTGGGCGACATCGCGCGCACGCTGCCGGCTGGCGTGGAGCTGGCCAACATGCAGGACCAGCCCAAGGCCGTGGCCGACTCGGTCAACGAATTCCTGCAGGTGCTGATCGAGGCCGTGGTGGTGGTGCTGGCCGTGAGCTTCATCAGCCTGGGCCTGCACAAGCGCGAGGGCCACCAGCCGCTGTGGAAGCGCTGGTACATCGATCCGCGCCCGGGCCTGGTGGTGGCCATCACCATTCCGCTGGTGCTGGCCGCGACCTTCCTGGCCATGTGGTACTGGAACATCGGCCTGCACAAGGTGTCGCTGGGCTCGCTGATCATCGCGCTGGGCCTGCTGGTGGACGACGCCATCATTGCGGTGGAGATGATGGTGCGCAAGATGGAGGAGGGCTACGAGAAGTACCGCGCCGCCACCTTTGCCTACGAGATCACGGCCAAGCCCATGCTGACCGGCACGCTGATCACGGCGGCGGGCTTCCTGCCCATCGGCATGGCCAAGTCCATGACGGGCGAGTACACCTTCGCCATCTTCGCGGTGACGGTGATTGCGCTGGTGCTCAGCTGGTTCGCCTCGGTGTACTTCGTGCCCTACCTGGGCATGTTGCTGCTCAAGCGCCCGCCGCACGCGGCCACGCTGCCGCCCGAGGTGGCCTCGGGCGAGGTGCCCATCGAGGAGACCAACCTCAATGCGTCCTCAGCCGAGCATGAGGTCTTCGACAGCCCGTTCTACAACCGCTTCCGGCGCGCCGTGAACTGGTGCGTGACGCACCGCTGGCTGACCATCGCCATCACGGTGCTGGTCTTCGCGCTGGGCCTGGTGGGCATGTCGCGCGTGCAGCAGCAGTTCTTCCCGGATTCCAGCCGGCCAGAGGTGCTGGTGGACATCTGGTTCCCCGAAGGCACGTCGCTGGCCGCCAACGAGGCCGTCACGCGCCGCGTGGAAGAGCGCTTCATGAAGCTCGACGGCGTGCGCACGGTCAGCGAATGGGTAGGCTCGGGCGTGCCGCGTTTCTACCTGCCGCTGGACCAGGTGTTCCCGCAGAACAACGTCTCGCAGTTCATCCTGGTGGCCCAGGACCTGCCCACGCGCGAGCGGCTGCGCAAGGCGCTGCCGGCGCTGCTGGCCCAGGAGTTCCCCGAGGTGCGCGGCCGCGTCAAGCTGCTGCCCAACGGGCCTCCGGTGCCCTATCCGGTGCAGTTCCGCGTCTCCGGCACCGACCCGCAAAAGCTGCGGGCCTATGCCGACGAGGTCAAGCAGGCCATGATCGCCAACGCCGACATGCGCGGCGTCAACGACAACTGGAACGAGTCCGTCAAGGCCGTGCGCCTGGAGGTGGACCAGGACAAGGCGCGCGCCCTGGGCGTGAGCAGCCAGGCCATCGCCCAGGCGGCCCGCGTCATGCTCAGCGGCTCCACCGTGGGCCAGTTCCGCGAGGGTGACAAGCTCATCGACATCGTGCTGCGCACGCCGTATTCGGAGCGCGACGCCATCACCGACATCGCCAACGCCTACCTGCCCACGGCATCGGGCAAGTCGATCCCGCTCACGCAGATCGCCAAGCCCGTGATGGTCTGGGAGCCCGGCGTGATGTGGCGAGAAAAGCGCATGTTCGCCATCACCGTGCAGGGCGATGTGCGCGAGGGCCTGCAGGGCGCAACGCTGACCCATGCGCTGCTGCCGGGCCTGCGCGAGATCGAGGCGCGCTGGCACGCTGCGGGCGACACGGCCTACCGCATCGATGTGGCTGGCGCCGTGGAGGAAAGCTCCAAGGGCTCGGACGCCATCGTCGCTGGTGTGCCCGTGATGCTGTTCCTCACCTTCACGCTGCTCATGCTGCAACTGCGCAGTGTCAGCCGTTCACTGCTGGTGTTCATCACCGGGCCGCTGGGCATTCCCGGCGTGGCGGCGGCGCTGCTGCTGCTGGGCCGGCCCTTCGGCTTCGTGGCGCTGCTGGGCGTGGTGGCGCTGATGGGCATGATCCAGCGCAACTCGGTGATCCTGATCGACCAGATCGAGACCGACCGCGCGCGCGGCGTGCCGGCCTGGGACGCCATCATCGAAGCCGCCGTGCGCCGCCTGCGCCCCATCGTGCTGACGGCCGCCGCCGCCGTGCTGGCCATGATCCCGCTGTCGCGCAGCGTGTTCTGGGGCCCCATGGCCGTGGCCATCATGGGCGGGCTGATCGTGGCCACCGTGCTGACACTGCTGGCGCTGCCGGCCATGTACGCCGCCGTGTTCCGCGTGCGCCGCGAGCCCACGCATTGATGCGGCGAAAACGCGGAGGCCGCCGCTCAAATCCGGGGTATGGCAATGCACCCCGCAATTGCGGCTAGAATCTGCGCCCTGACCTAGGAGCCGCCGCGCAGGCGGCTCCCTCAAGAACCAGCGCGGGTGGCGAAATTGGTAGACGCACCAGGTTTAGGTCCTGACGCCAGCAATGGTGTGGGGGTTCGAGTCCCCCCCCGCGCACCACGCACCAACGCCGCTCAACTGCGGCGAACACTGCCCAAGCCCGCTTCCTGTAGAGGAGGCGGGCTTTTTTTCTGGGTCTCCGCTGCAAAACGGAACGGGTTGAAACCGGCACAAAACAGCGCAAAATCACATCACAATCCCGCGCAGATCCCGCTTGTGATCCCGCGCGTGCAGCAGGAGATGGGATGGCGTATTTCCGGAAGGTGAAGAACGGCTGGCGGGCCGAGGTGGAGCGTGCGGGTATTCGGCGCACCGCCACGCGGGCGACCAAGGCCGAGGCGCAGGGCTGGGCCGTGGCCGAGGAGGCGGCCATTCTGGCCGGCGCGCGCGGGGAGTTTCCGCGGCGCACGCTGGCCGAGGCGGTGGAGCGCTATCGGCGCGAGGTCACCGACAAAAAGACGGCCAGCACGGCGCGGGCCGACCATTTGCGCTTTGATGCCTGGTTGCGCGAGTTTCCCGAGCTGGCGGCCAAGGTGTTCCACGAGATCACGGGTGACGACCTGGCGCGCTGGCGCGATGCGCGGCTGCAGCAGGTCTCCGGCGCCAGCGTGCTGCGCGAGGCGCAGCAATTCCGTCCGATCTGGACTCTTGCGGTCAAGCAGTGGAAATGGGTGGGCAAGAGCCCCTGGCCCGAGATCAAGCTGCCGGCCAAGTCCCATGCGCGCCGGCGCACGGGGCAGTGGAGCGAGGTGCGGCGCATGCTGCGCTCGGCCAATGTCTCGCCGCGCTTGGCGCCTGTCACCGCCATGGAGCAGACGGCCTGGACCATGCTGGTGGCCCTGCACACGGCCATGCGCAGCGGCGAGATCCTGCGCATGGGCCGCAGCAATGTGGATCTCAAGCGCCGGGTCTACCACCTGCCGCACCACAAGACCGAGGCCAAGGTGGGCGAGCGCCATGTGCCGCTGACGCGCCGTGCCGTGCGCCTGCTGCGCATGCTGGACGCCGCCGCCGAGGCTGCCGGGCGCGACGCCTACTGGACCATCAGCGACGCCAGCCGCGACACGCTCTACCGCAAGCTGCGCGACCGGGTGATGGTGCAGGGCCTGCGTTTCCATGACCTGCGCGCCACGGCGCTGACCTGGCTGAGCAAGCGCGTGGATGTGATGACGCTGGCCCGCATCAGCGGCCACGTGGATATCAACGAGCTGTTCAATACCTATTACCGAGAGACGGCCGAGGACATCGCGGCACGGTTGTAGGCAGGGTGGTTGCCAGAAATATCACTCCAATATGATATCTTGACAATATTATTCTGGAGTGATAATTTCAATTCATCATTTTGAGATGATATTTTGAATGCCCTGGCCAGGAGAACACCATGGACCACCTGTTGCAACTGCCCGATCAGCTTGCGCTGCACCTGAAGTCGCTGCGCAAGGCCGCTGGCGTGAGCCAGGCCCAACTGGCACAGCGGCTGGGCGTGTCCCAGTCGCGTGTGGCGGCGATAGAGCGTGACCCGGCCGCCATCAGCGTGCGCCAGCTGATGGAGATCCTGCAGCTGCTGGATGCCGATCTGCTCATGCGGCCCAGGGCGGATGCGGTGGCTTCTCCTGCGTCTGCATCTGTGCCTGTGCCTGGACCTGGACCTGCTGCGTCGAAGGTTGCCGAGCCCGCTCCACAACCGTACGCGAGTGACAACGTGCCCCGCAAGCCCGCCGACCGCCCCGTGGCCTTCAAGCCGCAGGCGCTGCCGCCGCACTGGCAGGACCGCAAGCCGAAAGGGTCCTGGTGATGGCGGCGCTGGGCGTCTGGATGAATGGGGAGCGGGTGGGCACCTGGGAGGTCACGCGCACGGGCCGCCATGTGTTCGCCTATGACCCGGCCTGGCCGCAGAGCGCGCATGCGCGGCCGCTGTCACTGTCCATGCCCTTCACCCGCGACCTGACGGTGGCGGGCGAGGTGGTGGCCCACTATTTCGACAACCTGCTGCCGGACGGCGAGGGCATTCGCCGGCGCATTCACCAGCGCTTCGGGCTGCGCGGGGCCGATGCGTTCTCGCTGCTGGAGGCCATTGGCCGCGATTGCGTGGGTGCCGTGCAGCTGCTGCCCGAGGGGGCCGTGCCCGAAGGGTTCGACCAGGTGCGCTTCGAGCCGCTGAGCGAGGCGCAGATTGCAGAGCACCTGGCCAGCCTGGGTGGCGGGTTTGGCGCGCTGGAGGTGGACCAGGAGTTCCGGCTGTCCATTGCCGGTGCGCAGGAGAAGACGGCGGTGCTGCGCCATGGCGGCCAGTGGTGCCGCCCGCTGGGTGCGACGCCGACCACGCATATCCTGAAGCCGGCCATCGGCGTGGTGCCGCACTGGCACTACGACCTGAGCGAGTCAGTGGCCAATGAGTGGCTGTGCGCCCGCCTGCTGGCCGAGCTGGGCTTTGCCGTGGCCGACAGCAGCATCGAGACCTTTGGCGGTCAGCAGGTGCTGTGCGTGGAGCGCTTTGATCGCGCCTGGACGGCGCAGGGCTGGATTGCGCGTCTGCCCCAGGAAGATTTCTGCCAGGTGCGCGGCGTTGCCAGCGCCAACAAGTACGAGACCCACGGCGGGCCCGGCATGCTGCAGTGCCTGCAGGTGCTGCAGCATGGCAGCGAGCCTGCCCAGGATTGCGCCCGCTTCGTGATGGCCCAGCTGGCGTTCTGGCTGCTGGCGGCCACGGACGGGCATGCCAAGAATTTCTCTGTGTTTCTGCAGCCGGGCGGCGGCTATGAGATGACGCCGCTGTACGACGTGCTGTCGGCCTGGCCCATCATCGGTCACGGCCACGGCAAGATTGCCCGCCAGCGCGCCAGGATGGCCATGGCCCTGCCGGGGCGCAGCCGCCACTACCGCCTGGCCGAGATCCAGCGCCGCCACTGGAAGGCCTTGGCCGAGACCACGCGCATCGCAGGCCTGTGGGAAAGCATGGTGGAGATGGTCGAGGCGCTGGACGGCGCCATCGACCGGCTGCAGCCGCGCCTGCCGGCCAGCGTGCCGCAGCCTATGGCCCGGCAGATCTTCGACGGGGCGCGCGACCAGGCACGCCGTTTTCTTGCGGGCAGCGATCACTGAGCGCACGGCGATGGCCTGGTGCCGGCTCACCGGCGCCCCTCGGCCCAGGCCTTGACGTCGGCCATGCGCCAGTAGCGGATGCGGCGGCTGGCGTTGATGAAGGGCTTGGGAAAGTCAGGGCGCTTGGTCAGGCGCGCGGTGACGTGCTCGCGGCTCAGGCCCAGGTAGTTGGCGATGCCCTGGGTGTCCAGGCGCGGGGCGCTGTGAAAGAGTTCCATGTTCTGTTGCGTCATTGCGGTGTTCTCCGATGTCGTGTCCGGGGCTTGATCAGGCCTGGCGCGGCGTGATGGACTTGCCTGCCTTCTTGCGCTCCACACGCTCCACTCGCTCCACTCGCAGAACGGGCCGGCCGCTGGCCAGCAGGGCGCAGGCCTGGGCGTGGCTGGCGCTGGCCGCCTTCAGGCGCAGCACGGGCAGCAGGCGGGCGTCGGCCAGTTGATCCAGCTGCGCGGCGTCCACGCCGTGGGGGATGAGGGTGGCGCGGTAGCTGCGCAGGGCGGTGATGTTGTGGTGCATGGTGGGTCCTCCTGGGGTGGATCAGCTGGAAAAGAAAGGGTGGTTGGATGGCGTGGCGCCGGATGCGGGGCGGTGCAGCACGGAATGGGACACTGAATCGGCACCCGAATCGGGCCCGGCCGGGTTGGCACGGTCCTCGCGCTGGTGCCCGCCGCGGCCGATGAGGGCGCGCAGCGTGTGGCCCGTGAGCCGGGCCGTACAGTTATTGAAACCAGTCCAAGCGCGCGCCAGCGGCGCGCGGGCGGGCAGGGTCGGCGGGGCCACGTTGGCGCCCTCGGCGCTTTCTGCACCTTGGGTTTCCTGGAACTCCAGCGTGGCGCGGGCCACGCTGCGCCAGGCGATGCGGCGCGAGACCAGCCACTGGCCGCGCCGGGTTTCCAGGCCCACCACGCGGCCGCAGCCGGGCGCGATGGCCTCGCCGTATTGGTTGACGGCGCCGGCGGGCACGGGGCGGCGTGCCATGCGCAGGTGCCAGCGGTCGCGGGCCAGGCAGTGGCCGCCCATGGCTTCCATGTAACGGCGCCAGTCGGCGGGGATGTCGGGCCCGTGGCGGTGGCTGGCGCCCCAGGCCTTCCAGCTGGCCTTGTCGCCGTCGATGCGGATCTGTTCGACCTGGTCCTTGCTGACACGGCGCAGCTCGCGCCAGACGCAGACGCTGGGCATGCCCACGGCCTGGAACTGGCGAATGCCCCAGCAGGCGGCCCAGGCGTCCACGCGGCAGTGGCCGGGCATGCCGCCCTGCTCCACATCCCACAGGCGGCCCTGCACCACGTCGAGGTGGTCGGCCAGGGCCGCATGGCCCACGCTCTTGGCGATGTACTTGGCCACGTAGCCGGCAGCGCCGCCGCCGGTCATGCGCTTGACGTTGACGCGGTTGCGCTGGGCGCCGCGCTCGTCGCCATCTTCGCTGAGCCACCATTTGCGGATGGCGGCCTCGATGTGCTGGGCGTGCTCCTCGCACTCGGCCCAGACCAGGGCGTGCCAGTGCGGCGTGGCGTCATGGTGCGGCTCGGCCACGCGGATGCCGTACATGGCGATGCGCTGGCGGCCCAGGTGCGAGCGCACGCGCGCCCACATGGTACGCAGCCACAGCTGGGCATCGCGCGGCGTGCTGTGGCCGTCGTAATGGGGATTGGGACGCGGCCGGCCGCCGCTGCCCAGCGTGACGGCGTGAAAGCGGCTGGGCGCCGTCAGCGTGAGAAAGAGGCCGACGTGGCTGCGCGCGTCGGCATATTCCTCTGCGCCGCGGATGCGCGTCATCAGCTCGCCGCCACGGATCACGGGGTTGGCCGGCGACAGCGCGGCCAGCTCGGCCAGGGTGAAGACCTGGCCGGCCTCGTTTCGGTAGAGGCTGCGCTCCAGCGCGCGGGCGTTGCGTTCGATCTGCGCGGTGCGCCGGCGCACGGTGGCATTGCTGGCATAGCCGCCGGCGCTGCGGTTGACGATGCCCAGCTTGACGGCGCCGGCCTCCACGGTGCGCGTGACGTGGCGGCGCAGCATGCGGCGCCACCAGGCCGCGTCCAGCGCGCGGCGGATGGCGGGCTCGCCGGCCAGCGGCGTGCTTTCCTGCAGGCCCAGCATGCGCAGCATCAGCCGCACCAGGTCCACGCGTGCGGCCAGGTCCATGTTCTGGGCCTGGGCGCCGGCGTCGAGCTCACCGACTTCGTCGCTCAGGCGCCTGGCCATCTGGCAGATCTCGTAGTCGTCCAGATTCCACTCGGCCGCACGGCCGTGGCGGCTGGCAAAGTCGTCAATGGCGGCCAGCGCGTCGTGGCAGGCAGCCCATTCGGGCTGGCCGTTGGCGTGTTGCGCGCCCTTTTGCCAGTCGCCCAGGCCCAGCAGCTTCATGGGCTGCAGCCACTGCGGCGGCAAGGCTTTTTCCAGCGCCTGCATGGCGCGCTGGACCATGTGGGGGCGGGGCTTGTGCTGGTCCCATTGCTGCAGGCTGGCGGTGCGCAGCCTGCGGCCGGTGGATTTGGCGGCGAGCAGGACGGACATGGGCTCAGGTCCTCAGGGCCAGCGCGCGCAGCGGCAGCAGGCAGGTGCGCAGCGCTCGGATCTGGCGGCGGATGGCGTCGCGCTCGGGCGGCGGCATTTCGCGCCAGTCGCGCAGGGCCAGCTCCTCGATCTCGCCGTCTATGCCCGACAGCAGCACCAGGGCCATGCGGTAGTGGCTGGCCAGGCCCGCCCATTCGCGGCTTTCGGCGCTGCCCGAGCGGCCGTTGGAGGCGCGCTGCGCGGCTTCGCGCTGCAGCTCGCGCAGGCGGGTGCGGCAGTCCCTGACGCTCAGGCGCTGGTAGGCCTCGGGCAGTGCGGGCGGGTCCACGGGCCGGTATTCGGGCCGGTATTCGGGCGCGGGCGCATCGTCTGCCTGCAGCAGTCGCATCAGATCGGAAAGGCGCAGGTCGCCGAGCTTCATGGTCTGTCCAGGTCGTTTCAGGGTGAGCGCATCCCGCAGGGCCTTCATGCAGGCTCCGCAGGTTGCGGGAAAGGGGGTGGGGTGGCGGCGGTGCAGGCGGGGCTGCCCGCGCGCCGGGTGGGGCGCCGTCAGGAGCGGCGAAGGCGACCCGGCCGCGCTAGCTGCGCGCGCCTTCGCTGGATTGGGCGGATTCGGCCGCCTGGGCTGCGCGGTGCGCTGCGCCTTCGTATTGCGAGGACGGCATGGCGTCCAGCTGGGTCTGCAGCAGCTTGCGCTTGATGTGCGTGCTCATCGGCAGGATCACCATGGGGTTGGGGATGGCGCTGGGGCTGATGGTGCGGTTGATCTCGGTCACCGCCGAGAACACATGGCCGCACTCGAAGTTGCGGCACTGGAAGATGGTCTCGCGGCTGGTGCTGGTCAGCTGCAGGCTGGTGCGGGTGTAGGCGTGTTCGTTGCAGTGGGGGCACATCATGCGCATGGCAGGCTCCTGGGGGCAGTTGGGATCGAAGACAAGGCGGTGAACAGGTCGGCGCTGGTGGCTATCGCGCCTGATCGGCCTGGGGCAGCGGCGGCATCTGCTGCTCGTACTGCTGCATGCCCATGCGGTACAGCTTCAGCGCGAAGTTGGAGGCGCTGCGGCTTTCACGGCTGGCATAGCGGGCGTGGCGTTCGCGTTCGGATGCCGTCATGCGCAGTGGCACGGGCCTGTCATGAAGCACCGGATCCGCAGGGATACCGGGCACGGCTCTGGGGGAGTGCATGGCTGTCATGTAGTATTTGGGATGGTTTGGATGGTTTGGTTACACGCTGACTGCATCATTGCTCGAAATTTCGAGCATGTCAATTGATGAATAGAAGAAATTTCGATCACATCGGTGAAAGGCTGAGGCAAGAGCGTCTGCGTCTGGACGTGGCGCAGCTCGCCATGGCCGACGCCTGCGACGTCTCGCGCGGCACCCTGGCCACCTGGGAGAAGGGCGAGCAATCGCCGAATGCGGCTGCCCTGGCCGTGATGGCGGGCCTGGGCGTGGATGTCCTGTATGTGGTCACGGGCCAGCATGCGAACGCATCGGTCCAGACCCTGGCGCCCGACGAGCGCGAGCTGCTCGATTGCTACGGCCGGGCCGACGATTCGGGCCGCGCCGCCATCATGGCCGTGGCGACCCTGGCCGCGCGCTGAACGGCCTGCGCCGGCCGCTCCAGGACGTGCTCTACCCGCCCCTCTCGCTCACTTGGCGCGTGTCTCCAGCGTCAGCTTGGAGGTGAAGCCGCCGTCGCCCAGTTCGTGCTGGATCTTGACGACCAGCCACGGCGTGTCATCGATCTCTGCCTTGAACCCCTGCAGCTTCAGCGGCGTCTGCGGCATCAGGTCGGGCCGCGCCAGCGCCAGCTTCAGGCCCATGGTGGCCTTGGCGCGGTTGATGCGGCCCATCTCGGCTTTGGCGGCGGCCTGCGCCTCGGCCTCGCTGCCGTAGGTGTCCTTCAGGCGCTTTTCGTTGTCTTCGGCGCCCTGCGTGGCACTGCGTTTTTCGGCGCGATCCGCGTCGTTCCAGTACGCGCGAACGCCGCTGTAGTCGTTGCGCGCGGCCGTGTGGTAGGCGTGGCTGTCGCCCTCGGCGCGCGTGAGCGTGGCGGCCTCCACGGCCTGGCCGCCGGCGGTGATCTTGCTGTCGATGGCGATGAAGGCCAGCTTGCCCTTCTTGACCGTGCACACGGCGTCGTACTGCCGCGCCAGGCGGCTGCAGAAGTTCAGGTCGCTTTCGTGGGTCTGGTCGATGTGGTCCACGCGCAGGTTCTCGAACTGCGCGTCCACGCGCACCTGCAGGCCGTTGCGCTGGGCGATGCTGCGCACGATCTGGCCCAGCGTGCTGTTGTGGTAGCTGTGCTCGGAGCGCGTGCGCAGCTGGCGCTTGAGCTCGGCCGAGCGCGCATGCACCACGATCCTGTCGGGCGCGCCCTGGTGCTCCACCTCGTCCACCTCGTAGGTGCCCTTGTCGACCAGGCCATGTCCGGCCCAGCCCAGCTTCAGCGCGATCTTGGATCCCTTGCCTGGCAGGGCCAGGCGCCCATCGCTGTCGTCCAGCGTGATGTCCAGCTTGTCGGCCTCTTCGCCGCGCGATTCGGACAGCGTCAGGTTCATCAGCCGCGTGTCCACCTGGCTGGTGATGTTGCGCCCGTCCAGGACGATCTCGTACTGGGGCTTGGCGTGCAGGTATTCCTGTGTGGCCATCAGATCCACCATTCCCAGAAGTCGTCATCGGGCCAGGGATCGACGCCGCCGCCGCCTTCGGCCAGGTGGTCGTCCACGCGGGCCAGCTTGAGATCGAACTCGATGCGGCGCGGCTTGCCGCCCGGTGTGTAGTGCGTGCCGGTCTGCTGCAGGCTCTCGATGACCCAGGCGCCCAGGATGCTTTCGCCGCCCACCAGGGCCCATGCCTTGCCCTGGTCGGCCATTTCGCGCAGGTCGTCCAGCGACTTGGCCGTGCCCCGGAACTCGGGTGCGAGCACGCCGGTCAGGCCCAGCGTTTCATCGCCTGGGCCCAGCGACTGGCGGGCGGGGCGCGCGCCCACGCGGCTGTTGCTTGGGTGGCGCCAGGTGCTGCTGCGCACCAGCTTGTCGAATGCCAGTGTGTCGATGCCGAAGGCAAACTGGCCCAGTGTGATCAGCATGCTCATGCTCCTCAGTCGATGTCCGACAGCTGCGACAGCACGCTGGAGCGCTTGGCCATGTCGCGGCGGTCCAGCTCGGCGGCCACGGCGCGGGCAATGGCCTGCGCATCCTGGCCGGGCGCAGCGTTGACGGTGATATGGATGGTGGCGCCGGCCACCGGGGCCGGTGCCGGCGCGGGTGCAGCAGCGCTGGCCAGCGGCGGGCGGCTGTCGATGCGCACGGCGCCCGTGTCGGCCAGGGCCGGCATGGCGCCCGTGGCCAGCGTGGCCGCCGTGGCTGCAGCAGCGACACCCTGGCGCAGTGCGCCGGCGCGGCCCTGGTCGGGTGCCGACGCATCGCCGGACTTGAACCATGAGCCCACCGACGAGGCCAGGCCGCTGATGCCCTTGCCGGCCAGGTCAGAGACCACGCCGAACAGGCCGCCCGTGGCGCCATCGAGGCCGGCCTTGCCGGCGTCCAGCAGCGTGCCGCCGACGCCCTTCCAGTCGCCGGCCTTGAAGGCGGTGGAAAGGCCATCCCAGTTCTGCATGATCGAGCCGCCCGCGCCCATCAGGCCGCCTGCGAGCCGGCCCATGGGTGTCATGCGCACCAGGCCCATCAGCGATGCGGCTGCACCACCCAGACTACCGCCCAGGCCACCGCCGACGGCGCCTGCGGCACCCAGGCCGGCACCCAGCAGGCCCATGACGGCGCCCGCACGGCCCTTGCCTGCACCGCCGCCGAAGATGCGGCCTGCAGCGCGGCCCGCGCCGGCCAGGGCGGTGCCTATGCTGCCCATGGCAGCGCCGCGGCCCATCATGGCCAGCGACAGGACCACGGCTCCCAGCCCGCGCCTGAGCACGCCCGCAGCGTTGCTGGCCATGCGCAAGCCTCCCGACAGCAGACCCATGGCTCCGCCACCGCCGCTCATCATGGACAGGGACAGGACCACGGCGCCCACGCCGCGCCTGAGCACGCCCGCAGCGTTGCTGGCCATGCGCAAGCCGCCGGCCAACAGGCCCATGGCACTGCCGCCACCGCCCATCATGCCCAGCGACAGGACCACGGCCGCCAGGCCGCGCCTGAGCACGCCCAACGCACCGCTGCCTGCGCCCATGGCCGCGCCCAGCAGGCCGAACACGGTGCGCGTGAGCAGCAGCGGCGCCAGCAGGCCGAACAGCACGCTGCTCACCACGCCGACGCCTGCGATCAGCAGGCCCAGCACGGCCACGATGCGCAGCGTCCACTGCACGATCTGGGGATGCTCCTTGACCCAGGCACGCATGCCTTCGGTCATCTCGCGCAGCGTGCCCAGCACGGCCTTGAGGTCGGACTCGATGGTCGAGCCCATGTCGCTCAACAGGCCGTTGTAGCTGTCCTTGACGGACTCGTATTGGGCCGAGACCGAGTCCTTCAGGATGGCCACGCGCCCATCCAGATCCGCCTGTGACTTGAGCTGGGAGGCGATCTGCTGGTAGCCGCCAGGGCCCTGCTGGAGCAGCGCCTCCAGGGCCTTGCGCGTCTGCGCATCGCCGCCCGCCAGCTTGTCCAGCGCAGCGGCGCGCAGCTTGTCGCTGCCCAGGCTCTGCAGCTTTTGCAGCTGGGCCATCATCTGCTCGGTGCCGCCGAACTGGCCGCTGGCGTCCTTGAAGTCCAGCGACACGCCCTGGCTCGCGAGCATCTTGTTGACCTGGCCCAGCCTGGCCGGGTCCATGGAGTTCTTGACCAGGTTGCCGACGGCCTTGCCGGCGGCCTCGCCGCTGATGCTGGCGTCGTTGAGCATGAGCAGCAGCGGCGCAAACATCTGTCCCGACCTTGCGCCCTGCTGCCCCAGCTGCGGCAGGGCCTTGCCGATGGCGTCCAGGCCCTTGACCATGCCTGTGGGGTCCAGTCCCAGGTGGGAGGTGCGCTGCACCGTGTCGGCCAGTGCGGCCATGTCGCCCGCGCTTGCGCGGGTGGCCTGCTGCAGCTGCGCCGCGAACTCGCCGGCCTCCTTGGCGGGCATGTTCAGCACCGCGCCCAGGTTGGCCGCCTGCCGGGCCAGGCCGCCCAGCACATCCTGCGAGGAAACGCCCTGGCGCTGCAGCTGGTTCATCATCGCGATGTAGTCGGCCGTGCTGCCGGGCATGTCGGTGCCCAGGCTCTTGGCCAAGTCCAGCACCTGCTGGTAATCGGCGCCCGGCTTGCCATTGCTGCCCGCCATGGTGGCGCGCAGCTGTGCGGCGGCCTGGTCGTCGGTCATGAAGGCCTGGCTCACGGCGCGCACGGGCGCCAGCATCTTGCCGCCCGTCTCGCGCAGCGCCTGGCCGCGATCGGCCAGGGTCTTGCTCTGCTCGCGCAGGGCGTCGATCCTCTCCAGCCGCTGGGCGGCCGGTGCCACCACCTTGCGCTGCTTTTCCATCTGGGCCGTGGTGGCGCGGATGTCGTTGTGCAGCTTGCGCTCGTGCGCGGACAGGTTGCCCGTGTCCACGCCCGCGCCGCGCAGGCCTTCGCGCATGTCCATCAGGCGCGATCGCTGCGTGGCGCGCAGCAGCGCCAGGCGCTCCTCCTCGACCTGGGCCGAACGCAGCGCGCGCAGCATGGCGCGCGAGGGCTGCTCGCCCGCGCCCGATTCCAGCCGCAGCTGGGCCATCTGCTGGCGCGCGCCGCGCAGCCGTGCTGTGGTGTCGGCCAGGCCGCTGCGCAGCGCGCGGTAGTCGCCCAGCTGGGCTTGCTGCTGCTGCAGCTTCTTCAACTGGTCGACCGTTTCCTTGAGTTCCCGGGCCGTGTTGCTGCTGGTTCTGCCCAGCAGCGCCAGGGGCTGGTGCACGCGCTCGGCCTGCTTGAGCACCTCGTCCAGGCGCAGGGTGTCAACGGCCATGGAGGGCTCCCTGGCCGGTGCGGTGTTGGCGTTGGGTGGAGGTCATGGGCAAGGGGCGTGCAAGACAGGGGCGAGAGGCGGGCAATGGAGTGGAGGTGGTGCTCAGTCCTGGCTCAGTCCTGGCTTTCGTAGCGCTCGCGCGCCCGTTCATGCCATTGGCCGAGTTCGGCCAGCGACATGTCCTCCATGTCCGCCGGCCGCCAGTGGAAGACCATGGCCAGGTCGGCCATGGCGTCCTCTACGCGCTCGGGAATTGCTCCCTCTGCGCCTTCGGCACCAAAAAAGAGGCCACCTCCGTACCGAGGGTCACCAGGTCGGCGGGGTCCAGCTGCAGCACCTCGGCCTTGTGCAGCATGGGCTCGGTCACGCGCGGCAGCAGGGTCTGCAGCGCGGTCACGTTCATGTGCAGCAGCTCGACCAGCGACAGGCCGCGCAGCGCGCCGGCATTGGGGCGGCGCACCAGCACCCGGGCCAGGTCGCCGCCGGGGCGCTTGAGCGGCACGTCGAGCGTGATCTCGCGCGCATCGCCCGATGCGAGGGCGGCCGCGTTGGCGGCAGCCTGGTTCTGGAGGTCTTCCTGGGGCTTGGTGGTGTCCATGATGTGTCAGCGTTCGGGTGAAGAAAAGAGGAGGACCGGGCCGGCCGGCCCGGTCAGTTGAGCCAGGCTCAGATGCCCAGCGCGGCGCGGACCTGGGCCAGGCGGTCGATGCCGTTGACGACTTCGACGAAGTTGACCGGGTCGATCTCGATCAGCACCTGGCCGTTGATGGACAGGCGGTAGTAGCTGACGGCCAGCTTGTACTTGATCTCGGTCTTGTCGCCGGCCTTGGCCTTGCCGGGGTCGAACTCCGAGAAGCGGCCACGCATGACCACTTCCAGCGAGTCCACGCCTTCGCTGTCATCGCCCTGCAGGGCGCCGGCGAAGCGCAGCAGCACGCCGTCGTGGCGCAGCGTGCCCCAGGTGGAGATCAACTCCTTCATGTAGCCGGCAGCGGTCAGGTCGGCCTCGATGGCCTCCATGCCGAAGTCCAGGCTGACCTCGCCGTTCATGCCGCCGGCGCGGTACTTCTCCATCTTGCGGGTGAGCTTGGGCAAGCCCACTTCGGGCATGTCGCCGATGTACGAGTTGCCATCCACGAAGGTGGCGAAATTCTTGAGAGAGCGGGGCAGTCCCATGGTGCTTTTCTCCTGTGTATCCGGTGTGTTCGGTGTATTGGGTGTGTCGGGTGCGGCCGCCGTTTACTGGCCGGTGCCCACGCGCAGGGCGAAGTCGGCGAAGTAGCGGTCGGTGATGCGCTGGCGAAAGCCCAGGTCCTCCAGCGGAGGCACGGGCGTGTAGTCGTAGTCCAGCACCAGCTTGCCGGCCTTGAGCGTGGCGGTCTCGTTGACCGTTTCGTCGTACCAGGCCTTGCCGTCCAGGATGTAGCCCAGGGCCTTCAACTCGCGGAACTTGGTGTTGATGCCTTCCAGGATGTCCTTGACCAGGCTGGGGTGCATGGGCTTGTCCACGGCCCAGAAATGCGCCTCGGCCATGGTGTCGGCCAGCACCTGCGCGGTGCGCACGCTGGACTCGAAGCGGAACAGCTCGCTGTCCGTGCAGGTGCGCGAGCCCCAGAAGCGGTGGCCCTGGCTCTGGATCAGCGTGGTGATGCCGGCCTGGTTGAGGATGCCGGCCTCGGTATCGGGGCTTTGCAGGTCCCAGTGCACATCGCGCGAGATGCCCAGCACGCCGGACAGCGGCACGTTGGACAGCGTCTTGTGCCAGCCCTGCTCCTGGTCGATGCGTGCGCGCAGGCCCAGGGCGTAGGCCACGGGCGAGGCGTCCTGCACGGCGGCGGTGGACAGATCCAGCGCCTTGAAGCCGGGCCACAGCAGCATCAGCTCGCGCTGGCCGAAGTGCTCGCGGTAGGCCTGGGCCTCGGCCACATCGTTGCCGATGGCCGCTGCATACGCAAAGCCGCGCAGCTTGATGGCCACGGACGCCAGCGCGTCGGTCACGGCCTGGCTGTCCAGGCCCGGTGCGCCCAGAATGCGCGGCTTGACGCCGAGCTGGGCCTGGGCCGCCAGCAACGCCTGCAGGCCCGTGTACTGGTTGCCGGCGGTGGTGCCGATGACCTTGGCGTCCTGGTCGGTGCGGCGCTCGGCCTCGGTGGCGCCTTCGCCATCGGCCACGCGCACGACGACCAGCACCGGGCGGCACTGCTCCTTGATGGCGTTCAGCGCCTGGGCCAGCGTGCCCTTGGTGCCGGCCTTGCCGATGGCCGCATCGACCTTGGTGACCAGCACCGGGCGGTTCAGCGGGAAAGTGGCCGCATCGGCGTCGCTGGCCGTGGCCACGAGGCCGATCACGGCCGTGGACACGATGCGGATGGAATTGATGCCTTCGCTCACTTCCGTGACGCGAATGCCATGATGGAACGGGGCTGTCGCCATGGTGTTCTCCGGGTTGGGGGGTGGTTGGGCCGTGGGGCTGTCGTCAAAAAGGGGTGGTCACGGCTGTTCGTGGGCTTGTACGGGGCCGTCCAGGATTTCCTGGGCACGCCCCGCGGCGATGAGTCCGAAGGCCTCGAACCGGCGCAGGCTGTCGGCCAGTTCGGGGTCGTCAAGATCGAGTTGCCGCGCCTGCTCGATGTCTTTGAGCAGCGAGCGCAGCGTGGCCGCGTTGAGCCGATCGGCCTCGCCCGCCTCGGCACGGTCCACCACGGCCCACTCCAACGCCGTGCGCTCGACCACGGTGAAGCGGCGGCGAAGGGCGTGGGGGGTGATGTGGCGGGGGGCGGATTCGTTGGACGCTGCCTGTTCGTCAGGCAAGGCCTGCGCCACGTCTTCCCAGTGCGTGCCGGTCCAGCGGCGGCCGAGCACCGAGGTGTCGTAGCGGGGCAGGGGGAGCAGGTCGGGAGCGTTGAGCTCGGCGTGCGTTTCGGTGATGGCGAAGGCCACGCCGGCGGGGGTGAGCTGGGCGTAGTGGTGGGGCATTACTTGAACTCCACCACTTGGATATCTATCACTCCTGCGCTGTAGATTTTGTAGTCGGAGCCCATTAAGTAGTTCCAGCAGCGGAGCACTGTTGGACTCAGGATCTCGCAATCGAAGACCATTGCACTGACATTTGGATTCACCTGCCTTATTAGTACTGTGGTTTTCTGAGGGTTGATGGCCGCGATAGCAACGTCTGAGTAGTAAGGCGCACTGCCGCTAGGCTGAACGCGAAGTCTTTGCAAGCTCTTTAGAACACTGCTGTTGCTGACCTGACTGTTCAAGCCTGCAATCTCGCTGCGTGCACTTGCCACGGCACTGCTCAACGCAGCAATCTCCGCTCGCGTCTTCACCAGATCGGCACTGATGACGGCATCCAGGCTCATGCAGGCACCTTCGCGCAAGCTGCGGTGTTGGCGGGATCGACAGTGATGGTTTGTGTCATGCTGAAGTTCATGCAGCGAAGGCGGCCTGGTTGTCCTTGCAGGGCTTGGCGCCTGCCGCCTGCACGGCCGCTGGCGCTGTGCCCGGGTTGCATTGATGTTCTCGCGGCATGGGCATGGGCGCCAGCGACCTTGGCTGTGCCGGAGGGCTGCACAGAGGCTTGGTTTGGCGCTGGTTCGGGGTGCCGACCAGGAAAGGAAAAGCCCCGGCTACTCAACGGGCGCCGGGGCTTTTGCAGGTGGATATGTCAGGGGCGTTCGCCGGGCTGGACGGGTGCCCCGAGGATCTCGCTTGCGCGGCCTGGTGCGATCAGTTGCAGGTCCTCGATAAGCCGCATGCCGGCGGCCACATCCGCATCGTCCAGGTCGATGAAGCCGGCCTGCTCCTGATCCTTCAGGCAGGCGCGCAGCATGGCGGCATCCTTGCGCTGCTTCTCGCTGGTGTCGGAACGGTCCACGGCTGCCCATTCGATGGCCGAGCGTTCGGCGAGGGTGAAGCGGCGGCGCAGTGCCAGGGGGGTGATGTGGCGTGTGGCAGAAGTGGACACCGCCGTGGGCGGAGGGGTGAACAGGCCCGTGTTGGCGTCATGCAGCCAGCCTGGAGAGGCGTCGCCACACGGGATCCAATCCGGTAGAACAGTCTCGGAAAGCACGATGTTGTCTACTACCGATTCGATGACTTTTGCATAGCGTTCCATGGTCAATACTCCTCGATGCGAATGTAGCCACCAGCACCAGGGGTCGCCGCGCGGGTAGGGTAGCTTCCGCCTCCTCCTGCGCCGTATCCCGTGGGATACGTAGCATCGACGGTGTTGTTGCCGCAGACGCCCCCAACTCCCATGCTGGAAGAGCCCCCAGCCTGTGCTCCCACATTGCCGGGTGTTATGCCATGGCCTCGCCGCGTCGATTGCGTGGTCGGATAGGCTGGAAAGTCGAAATCACCGGTCTGGCCTGGAGGCCCCCCGTCCACTGAGAGCTGCCCGAGTCTTGTATTGCCTCCGCGCCCCGAACTGCCTGCGCCAACTTCGTAGGTCGCACTTCCTGTGAGAGTGATTCGCCGATAGAGTTCGTCGCCCGCACCTCCACCCGTTCCGATGCGCATTCTTGTGTTGGAGTACGAGTAGCCAACAGCTCCGGCGCCCCCGGCACCTATCAACCAGACATATTGGTAGCTGCTCTCGGGCAGAAACGTATGCGTGCCGGCGCCCCAGGTGTAGATGGTTACCCTGAGCGGCTTTCGCGCAGCGGCCGTCCCCAAACCGGCCAACGTACTCTCGATCTGCGCTAGCTTCGTCGTCAGCGCAGTCGTCTGCGCCTGCACCGTGTTGACCTGACCCTGCAGCGCCTTGACGCCTGCATTCGTGATGGGATCGAAACTCATCCCTGTACCTCCGTGGCATTGACCGCCGACACGCGCCCTGCGGCCGATTCGTCGGGTTCGGTTATGGGCGTGTTTGTGGGCGCAGGCGCTTGATCTTCGGTGGAGATCTGCCAGCCTGTGCCTGCTCTGACGGAGCCGATCGCGCAGTCGCCTGCCACTGGCTCGATGCTGTCCCACAGTGATGGCTGGCGCGTCTGCAACTCGGCGATGAATTCCTCGTCCGCAACGATGATGTTGTGCACGCGGTCGGCCTTGATCAGTGCGAAATGCAGGTCCTGCTTATTCATTCGTACCACCAGACGCGTACAAAGCCGCTTCCGCCATTGCCGCCATCGGCATGCTGACCGATCCCGGACGAACCGCCGCCTCCTCCGCCTCCGCCGGAGTTGGGTGCTGCGTGGCCTCCCCGTGTCGCGCTGCCGGCGACGCCCGTGCCTCCGGCGCCGCCACCGCTGTAGCCGGGATCTCCGGGCACGACGTTTCCGTAGTCCCCGGTCGAGCTATTGCCCATAGCCAGTCCGCCGATCACACCATCGGCGCCCGGCTGGGTAGCATTGCCTGTTCCCGAACTGCCGAATCCTCCTGCGCCGCCGGGGCCACCATATCCACTGACGCCGAAAGAGCGGCCGGCAGCCGAGCCGCGCGGGGACGGGTCGCCGACACCTGTGGGACTTTTGAACTGACGCCCGCCCATGGCCAGCAGGTTTCCGAACGAGGTGTCTCCACCATTGGCGGCCTGGCTCATATAGGCTGCAGTCTGTCCGCTTCCGCCTGCGCCGATGACTACGCTGGTAGGGCCGCCGACGCCGCCAATCTCGAAGCGCACCGCTCCACCGGCGCCTCCGCTGTTGCCGTTGTATCCCCCACGGGCTCCACCTTGCCCGCCGCCAACGGCCAGTATGAATACCTGGCCGCCGTTGGCCAGCAGCTTGGCTGAAGGGTAGAAGTAGCCGCTGCTCCGGAACTCCGTGAACTTGAGCTTGCCGGACATGGCGGCCAGTACTTCGGCCTTGTGTCCCGCGGCTTCATTGCGGCCGGAGTCCACCTTCTGAGCGGCCTGCTGCACGCTGTCGGCCAGCCGGCGCAACTCGGCGTAGTTGACTGCGTCGAAACTCATCCCTGCACCTCCGTAGCATTGACCCCAGACACCCGCCCCGTGGCGGCGTCGTAGGCATAGGTTTCCGTGCGCACGCGCCCGCGGTAGCTGGTCTGCTGCTGGGAGACGCGGCCGGCGCCGTCGTAGCTGACGGCGGTGGTGGCGCTGAAGCCGTTGACGCTGCGCGTGATGCTGCTGATGCGGCCCTGGGCGTCGTAGCCGAAGCTTTCGCTGGTGGCGCCGTTGGCCGGGCCCAGCGCGAGGTGCTCGGGGTTGAGCTTGACGTTGACGCCGGCCACGCCGTTGACGCTGGCCACCTTGCCGGTGCTCAGCGACTGGACGGCGGTCTCCAGTTGCTCTATGCGGTGAGCCACCACGTCCATTGCGTCTTGCACGCCCTGGGAGCTGGCCTTGGTGTCGATGAGCTGGCGCGCGTTGGTCAGCGCCTGGTCCACGTCCTGCACGGCCTGGCGCAGGCGCAGCACGTCGTCTTCCAGGCGGTTGTCGGGGTGGGGCAGGGGCCAGCCCTGCGCTGTCTTGTCGTCGTGCAATGTCATATCACGATGGCTCGCAGGTTGGTGACCTGGGGACGGGCGCCGTGGCTGCCCGTGAGGACCAGGCGGACACGCAGGCGCTCGGTGCTGATGCCGGTGAGGCGGTAGCTCAGCTCCAGCACGCCTGCGGTCTGGGGGCTGGTGCTCAGGTAGGGCACGTTGGTCCAGGCGCTGCTGCCTTCGGCCTGCATCTGCACGGCCAGGGCGCTGCCGGCGGGCAGCACGGCCTCGGCCACCACGTTGAGCGTGACGTTGCTGCCGGCGGTGATGGCGGGGCTGATGTAGTCGCCCGTGGCCTGCAGGCTGCCGGCTACCAGCTGCATGCCGGGCAGCAGGTGGGCTGCGTGGTTGGTGTTGCCCGAAAGTTTGGCGCGCACGGCCACGTTGCCGCTGTAGCGGCTGGCCAGCTGCACGGCCTGGCCTGGTGCGGCCTCCAGCGTGCTGCCGTCTTCCAGCTGCATGGCGAAGACCAGTTGTGCGTCGGCTGCGGGCAGCATGGCGCCGGCCTGCACCATGAGGTCGGTGGCGTCCTGCACGGCGATGCTGCCCAGCTCGATGGTGCGCGTGGTGGCCGTGTGTTCGGCCGCCAGCAGTTCGAAGGTCATGTCGCGTGTCTGGTGGGGCGTCCAGGTGCTGGCATTGCTGCTGGACAGCAGCACGCCCACGCTGTAGGGCTGGCTGGTGACCCACTGCGCGCGCGCCGCGTCCCAGCCGCCCAGCTCGGCCACGGCCAGGGCGGTGGTGGCGTCGTTGGTCAGCACGACGATGGCGTATTCCACGCCCGACTCCAGCAGCACCGGCGCCCATTGCGCCTGCGTGGGTTTGGCTGCGGCGATGTCGGCGTTGATCTGGGCCGGCTTGAGCACGCATTCGGCCAGGATGCTGCGCGAAGGCACGCCGCTGGTGACTTCACGCAGTTGCACCTGCACATCCTTGTCGCCCGCCGCGGCGAACCACAGGCGCGTGCCGCAGATCTCGCGCGTGGTGCCCAGGGTGAAGGTCTGCGCCAGCGGGTCGTAGAGCTGGACCGTGATCTTGGCCACGCTGCGCTCGAGCAACTGGCCCTGGCCTGTGAAGACGGCTTCGGCATGGCTGCCGGCGCGTCCAGTGAAGTGCACGCTCTTGGTGCCCGAGGGCACGCCCGCCGGGATCTTGAACGTGCCTTTGAGTCCCTGCGCCGTGGCCACGAGCGTGCCGCCCGTCAGGGGCTGGGGCGTGACGGGAATGCCGTCGAAGATCAGCTCGGTGAGGGTTTCGCCCACCGGAAAATCCAGCCAGAACTGCACATCGATCTGGCGCAGCTTCTCCAGTGCCTTGGTGGATTCGGACAGTAGCTTTTCGGTTTCCGAAGGACGCGCCTGGCTGGGCGTCAGGCGCAGGATGATGGGGTTGGCCCATTGGGTCTGCACATCGGTCCAGTAGTCCACGGCCGGCGTCAGGGTGGCTGCGCTGGGCAGCACATCGAAGGCGCCATAGGGATTGACCAGCATGGAGCCGGTTCGGCCCAACTGGTCGAGCACGACCACAGGCTGGTAGGGCGTGGTCTGGGGAGCGGTGATGTCGGTGCCGATCTGGTGCAGCGCGGCGTTCATGGGCAACTGCAGCTGTCCGCCCAGGATATGGGCGCTCTGGCTGCGCCCCGCATCGCGCAGGCCGTTGTCCAGCATCGGATCCGCAAACAACCCCTTCTTGACCCCGCTGTGCCGCCCCGACACGTCCACCGACAGCCGCAGCTCGGCCAGGTCGGCGTAGATGGTCTGGATGTGGTCCTGGTAGGCCTTGAGGGTCTGCATGGGCACGACGCGCACGGCGTCCTGGTCCACGCGGCGGTTGCTGTCCCAGCTTTGGTAGACCGAGGCCAGGGCCAGGGTGCCGCTGGGTGCGGCCGGGACCTTGGGCGACCAGGCGGCGGGCACGCCGGGCACCCATTGCAGTTGGCCTTCGCTGTTGAGCACGAGGCGGTCGTAGCGGCGCAGCGCGTAGTGGTAGCTGACCAGCACCAGGGTGTCCTTGAGCGCGCCTTCCACGGTGAAGCCCGTGGAGTCCACGGCCGTGGGCGTGGCGTTGAGCATGTACTGGTAGGTGACCTGGTAGGTGCTGCCGGGCACGGGCTCGGCGCCCGAGGGGCTCCAGTCGATCTGGCCGCCGACCAGCTTCCAGTCCGTTCCCTGCACGTAGGTGGTGCCGGCCTGGACCACGCTGTCCACGGCCAGCACGGCGTTGTCGGGCAGCGGGTCGGCCGCGCCCGTGAAGCCGCCATGCGTGAGCGTGACGGTCTTGCGGGCCTGCACGCGCACCTGGGGCGTGCCGACAGCGGGCTGGCGGTCGAAGCGGATGCGCTGGGCGGCCGTGCCGGCCGAGGTGTGGGGTTCGCTGTCCACGAAGAACAGGTCGGGCTTGGCCTCGTAGACCAGGCGGCGGCTGGCACCCAGTTCCAGCGGATGGCCGTTGACGCGGGCGGCGCCCTCGCGCACGGTGTAGACCTGCTGGCCGGTGGCCAGGTCCTCGCCCATGATCACGTCCAGGCCGCGCACGACGTAGGTGCCGCCCGCGCTGTCGCGGTCATAGCGGGCCAGGGCCTGGGTGACGGCGTCGATGTTGGGCGGCGGCTCCTTGGGCATGACGGAGCCGTCGATGATGGTCCACACGGGATAGAAGGTGCCGGCCGTGCCGTCGCCCTGCGCACCCCAGACCAGGGTCACGCGCTCGCGCAGCGCCCCGGGCTCTCCATAGCCGCGCGTGCCGGCGGCGGGGTTGAGCAGTTCGGGGTCCTGCAGCTCGGTGACGGTATCGGTCTGCAGGTAGGCGCCCACGTAGACCGTGCCCACGGTGGCCACGGTGAGCGTTCCCGGCGTGATGCCGCGCACAGCGCCGGCCACGTAGAGCGCGCCGGCCTCGATGGTGGTGGCACCCGTGTCGGCGGAGGTGATGCACTGGCAGCCGCGGACGATGTCGCCCTCCTTGAACAGCACATCGGTGATGCCGCGCAGGCGGTGCTGCTGCATGCTCTGCAGCTCGTTGAGTTCGGCCGATTGCAGCACGCGGTCGGCCGCGAACTGCAGCCTGTCGTAGCGCTTGCCGGCGTCGAAGCGGTCGTAGATCTTGGTCTGGCTCATGGGGTGCCGTTCAGAAGGGGAGGATGATTTCTTCGACCTGGCGCACGCTGCCGCTGCGCAGGATCCGGGGGCGGCGCTCCAGCGTGTACAGCTCGCCCTTGCCGGTCAGCTGGCTGGCCAGCACCCAGCGCTGGCCGGGCGGCACGTCCGTGGCGACCTGGGTGCCGAAGAACACGCCCATCTCGCGCACGTCCTCGCCCTTGGCGTCGTCGAAGCCGAAGGCCGCGCGCAGGTAGACGAAGGTGGTGGGGGTGTCGCTGACGCTGTAGCGCGCGCCGCTGGGCAGCTCGATCTCGCCGTTGTCGTCGGGCCGCGCAAAGCGCACCTCGGTGACCAGGCGGCGGCCGATTTCGTCGACCAGGGCGTTGGCGGTGATGGGTTCGGGCTCGGGCGCGGCGTCCCAGGCGGGCAGGCCGCGGCCCCAGGCGATGTGGATGGTCTGGGCGGCGACGGCCTTGGCGAGGGCGATGCGGCCCGCTTGCTGCAGAACTGCCATGTTCAGGGTTCCTCGGGTTCTTCGGTGGTGGTGGTGCGGGTTTCGAAGGATCGGCGCCAGGGCGTGCTGTCCCAGCGTCCGGTCCAGGTACGGGTGTTGTCGTGCGGGCGCTCGGTGCTGGCCCAGGGGTGCAGGCTGGCCAGGGCCAGCGGAGCGGGCGCCGTCCAGGCGCTGTGGGTGGCCATGGCCTGGGCGGGAATGGGCCGCAGCGGCGCGTAGTAGGCGGGCTCGCCCGTGGTGGTGGCGTTGACTTCGGTGATGCCCAGGCTGGCGTCGATCAGGATCTCACTGTCCAGCGTCCAGGCATCGAGCAGCATGCGGTCGGCATAGGTGGCGATGGTGGTGACGCGGAACAGCTGGGCCGTGAGCACGCCGTCCGAGGGCGGTGCCTCGGTGCCGGTGCGGCGGGGCAGGCCCTGGCTGAGCTTGACGGGTTCGCCATACGGCGACACATCGATCCAGGTGCCGCTGTCGTTGTCCAGCATGCCGGCGTCCAGGCCCGGGCCGTGGTCCAGCCGCAGCGGGCGCAGGTCGTGGCCGTGGAAGACGCGGTAAAAGCGCACATGCGCCGGCAGGCTGGCGCGCACCACATGGGCCACGCTGGCCAGCTCTGCGTCGCCGATGATGCGGCCCAGGTCCAGGTGCAGCCAGGCACCATCCTCGTCGAGCTGCGCGCCGTCATAGCCCAGCCAGCCCAGCGCGCGCTGCATGGAAGCGGCCGTGCCGCGCTCGCGCAGCCAGGGCAGGCCGTTGGCGATGAGGGCGGGCACATCGTCGAAGTAGCGGTCGAACTGGGCAATGCCCCATTCGGCCGCCAGCCAGGGCAGAAAGGCCGCGGGTTCGCCCTGGGCCGGCGCGGGAAAGGCGCCGGCCAGGCCATCCCAATTCGGGACGACCTGGTCCACGGCCTTCTCCAGCGCCGTGGCGTTGGGCGGCAGCACGTGGCGGCGGGGCGCCGTCGGGACGATGGCGGCGGTGCTCATGCCTGCAGGCCCTCGTCCACCAGCTGCACTCGGCCCAGCACCGGGTATTCGTCGGCGGCCAGCGGCGTGAGCTCGGCCGGGGCCTGGGCGTCGGGGTAGGTGACGCGGGCAATGCCGTCCACATGCAGGCGCGTGGTGATCCACGAGCGCGGCACATCGCGGCCCAGCAGCGCGTAGGCGGCGATCTGGGCGGCCAGGCCGGCCTGCAGGCGCGCCACGATGTCCACGGGCGCACCGGGCTCGCGCAGCAGGTGCGCCGTGATGTCGATGGGGTGCGGGCGCGCCAGCGATACCGACACGGGCACGCCCAGCGGCCGTGCGCCTGGCGCATTGAGGGCCGACAGCACGATGGCCAGGGTCTCTTCGGCCTGTGCGGGCTCGACCAGCCACAGCTGCACGCTCACGCGGCCGGGCTGGGGCTGCGTGGCGATGGCGCTGTGCACATTGGTGCTGGCCGTCATGGCCAGGTGCTCGTAGTGCTCTGCCGTGCCGCTGCCGGCCAGCGCGCGCACGCGCAGCAGGATGCGCTGGCGGTAGCGTTCGTCGCTTTCGCCGGGCAGTCGGGCCACATCGTAGAAGGCGCCCTTGTGGTCCAGGTCCGAGCCCTGGGCGAACGCAATCAGGTGCGCACGCGCCGCATCATTGACGCGCGCCCGGTACAGCAGCTCGCGGTAGGCGTGCGCCTCCAGCAGCTTGTTGAGCGGCTCGCTCTCCAGCGCCAGGACCTCGGCGGCCTCGGGGTGGCGCGCCAGCAGATCGGCGCGGTGGGCGTCGAGGATGCGCTCGAAATCCAGCGTCTCGACGACGCCGGGCGGCGGCAGGGCGTCCAGTGCAGGGGTCATGTCTTGCTTCATGAAAGGGTGCGGGCGATGGGCATCTGCAGGCTCAGCGGGGCCGGGCGGCGCGTGTTGTTGAAGGTGCCGATCAGCGTCAGGTCGGCGCGCCCGGGTGTGGCCGGATCGCGCTCGATCACGATGCGCGTCAGCCGGATGCGCGGCTCCCAGCGCATCAGCGCGCTGGCCACGGCGGCGCGCAGGCGCGCCTGGGTGGCGTTGTTGTCGGGCTGGTCCAGCAGCGCCGGGACCAGCGATCCATAGTCGCGGCGCATCACGCGGGAGCCGATGGGCGTGGACAGGATGTCGGCCACGCTCTGGCGCAGATGCTCCATGCCCTCGATGCGGCGGCCTGTATGGCGGTTCATAGCGGCCCCTGCGTGATGGCGTCGCCCGCCCTGACGCCGCCGTGGCGGTGGCGCAGCAGGCTGATGGGGCCGGTGGTCACATCGGGCGCGCCGGCCAGGCCTTGCGCATTGACGGTGGCCGAACCGCCACCGGCCTGCAGGCTGATGCCTTGCTCGTCGATGCTGATCACCGAGTTGCCCACGCGCAGCGTGATGCCATGGGCCACGTTGATGTTGAGACGGCCCGTGGTGCTGTCGTGCTCCATGAAATCGGTGGGGCTCCACTGCGTGTGGCATACCCCTTCGCGGTCGCTGGGCTGGGCTGCGGCGCTGCTGTAGATGCCGGTCAGCGCCACGGCGCCCAGCAGGTCGCCGCCGGGCGACAGCAGCACGCACTGCTCGCCCACGGCCGGTGGCCACCAGACGCTGGCGTTCTCGCCTGCGGCGCGCAGGGCCAGCCAGGGAATCCAGTTGGTGGTCAGGTTGCCGGTCTTGACGCGGCAGCGCGCAGGGCGCGCATGGCGGACTGCGGCGATGGTGCCCGTGCGGATCAGCCCTTCCAGGCGGCGGATGATCTCGTACGGGCTCTCGGTTTGTGCGACGGGCGAATCCATGGCGTTCATGGTGCCGGCCGGGCCCTTGCGTGTCGCCGTGTGCCGGGCGTGGCGCACGCTGCCACATGCAGCCCGGCATGCAGCCCGGCATGGAGCAGGGCCACGCCTCAGCGCGGGTCGTAGTTCCACTCGGCCACCTTCTCGCCGAACAGGAACAGCTCCCACAACTGGCGCTGCGCAATGTCGAGCTGGCCCGGCGGCTCGGGCTTGTAGATCAGGTCGAAGGCGCTGGAGCTGCCCTCGCGCGGGCGCGCCAGCACGGCCTCCACCAGGTCGATCTCGATGGCGAGCTGCAGCGGCTGCGAGGCGGCTGCAGGGTCCGTGGAAGGAGGTGCAATGTCGAAGCGGATCGCCTGCTCGCGCTTTTCGGCATGGTCGAACAGGTCGGGCTGGTGGCGCCGCGCCCAGACCAGCAGCGGCACGGTCACGGCATCGATGCTGCCGGTGAAGTCCGCAATCACCAGGCTCAGCGTGTAGCGGTATTCCCAGGAAAGGGACGGCGTGCCCGTGTTGACCACACGGCCCCTCTGGATGGTGAAACGGATGTTCCCCGGCGACTGTTGCAGCTGGGGCAGGGCAGCGACGAGCGCGTCGCGCAGGCTAGCGGGCTTGAGCATGGCAAGAGCTCTCCATCAAGGTTGGGGTAGGCGGCATCGGAGCGATTTGCCGCGATGCCCGTGGGCGAGCCGGGCGCTCGACTACGGCGGCGCGGCTGCTGGCCGGGGAGGCCATTCGCTTTGCCGCCGTGGCTGGTACCGTCAGTGGGGGGCGAGGCCTGAAGCGGCTGGCCAGCCCGCGGTCACATCGATCCCGGATAGCCTGGTCAGATCCGTCCCCGCCGTATCGATGGCGGTTTTGATGCGTTGGCGGTTCCCTGTCAGCAGGCCGTGTGCCTTGCGGTAGGCCTGGTCCTTGGTGCGAATGCGTTGTGCCAGTTCCAGGCGTTCCACTCCGCGTGCGGTGGCTGCAGCAGTGATCCAGGGCGCGGAAGCATCTGGCGTTGCCTGGAGCTCCATGGCCTCCAGGATCTGCACATGCCAGCTCTCACGCTCAAACGCGTCGTACGGTGCAGCAATGAGCTGCACGCGCTGTGCGTACTCGGTGGCCAGGGCTTGCCGCAAAGCAGCAGCCATGGCCTGGGCTGTAGGCTTTTCCACCGGCAGTGGAAGGCCGCCCGCCGCAAGCCAGGCCTGCACTTCCTGGTAGTCCCGGTTTGCCGGATCCACAGGAATGGCGGCCTGGTCTGATATCCGCCGATATGCCCCATTGGGTAGCAGTTGATAGAGGCTCACAGCTCGGCCGCGAAAAGGATGCGTGGCGTGGCAGTGTTGACGTTGCCGTTGCCGCGCATGAAGCCCATGGTGTTGGCGGGAAATCCTGAGCCAGACACATCACCCTCGATGTAGCTGGGCCCACGGCTGTATGCCGTAAAGGTGATGTTTGCCGGCGTGAACAGCGTCGCAACCCCGGAGAACGAGAACGCGAGAGAGCCCGTGGCGGTCACGGTCGGATTGGCCCGCATGAGCGTTGGCGCTGGTGCAAGCCAGGACGCTGCCGTGGCGCTGTTGGCTCGCAGGAAGAACAGTCCGGCCCATGGGTTGATGCCGCGCGATCCGCTGTAGACGAAGAAGAAGCGTGCGCAGCGGTGCAAATTCAGGGGCAGCGGTTCTGGCTCGTACAGGCCGGCCAGCGAGCCTTGGTTGAGCATGGGCTCGGCCACCACTCCGCCCGTGAATTCAAGCTGCAGGTTGTCGCCGGCATGGGTGAAGGTGATGGGCGAAGCGCTGTAGAGCCCCTCGCCGATACGCGCTTGTGCCGAGCCTGTCCAGGACAGCGTGTAGACCTTGCCGGATACCAGGTCCTCTGTCGGGAGAATCTGCAGCAGGCTGCCTGCAGTGATCTCCACGGATTTGGGCGCTGCGTCCGAGGCGAAAGCCAGTGTGCAGCCGCTGGCACCGGCCTTCCAGCGATCCAGTGTGTATGCACCGGCTGCGAAGCTGCCAGGGGCCACGACGCGCTGATTCAGTTGGAAGCTTGCGTTGTAGAGCAGGTTTTGGCGTGGCAGCGTCGTGCCGTTGCCGTTGCCGTTGCCGTTGCCGTTGCCGTTGCCGTTGCTGCCACATTGGCATCCGCATTTGGCCGCGCCGTATGCGGCAGCGTAGTTGTGGTCTGTATTGCCCATTGCTGCGGCCAGCGCGACCAGATCGGTTGCGGCTGCCGCACCGATGTTGTTCCGGGCGGTCAGTTTTTGCGCATTGGTCAGTGCCTGTGCTTCGTCGAAACGCACGCGGTTCGCAAGGCTGACCAGCAGCGTCGCAGCCAGGTTGGGGTCGGTACCCAGTGCATCGGATAGCTCCTTGAGGGTGTTCAAGGCGGCTCCGGCACCATCGACCAGTTCGCTCTTCAAGGCCTGCATGGCTGTCTCGATGCTGTCGAAGATCTTGTCTGCAGACCAGGTGACTGTGGTGTCGCCGTTACCGACGCTGTCGTCAATGACGACGCCGCCCGTTGTAACCATGCCATGCAGTTCGGCAATGGCTGCCACAAGATTGTTCTTTGCCGCTGTGGGCAGCAGGCACAGATTGCCCTGCGCGCAGCGCAAAGCCTTTACGTCGGCGCCGATGGCTTGCGCAAGTGCAACGATTCGGGTTTCGATGGTCATGAGAGTTTTCCTTCAGGGGGTAGATGGTTTGGTTGAAAGGCCCGGCAAATGCCTGTCGCCTGCAGGGCCCGATGGATTCCGGGGAATATGGGGAATGCGCGCTTCACTCGTCAGCGCGAGCCCGGCGTCGTAGGCGCGCTCGCAGGCGCTGCCTCGGTGGCGGGCGTCGTCAGCAATGCGCGCCAGCGCTCCCGCTCGCTCGTCAGCGCGGCGCTGCAGCTCGGCGAGCAGATCGAGGGCGCCGGTGTCTGGCGCGCACTGTCCGGCAGCGGCGCGAGTCTGGGCGGCGGCACGGTGGGCGGTGATGTAGTCGGCGAGGTCGCCGCGCAGCCGGCCAGCAGCAGCGCGGGCAGCATCGGCATCCGCCGCAGCGCGCGCCAGGGCCAGGTCCGTGTCGCGTGCAAGAAAGTCGAGGCGTTCACGGTAGGCTCCTTCCCGTTGTCGATAGCGTTCGGATGCGTGCAGGGCGGCGGTGGCAGCGGCCTGGCGGTCGGTCGCCAGATCCGTGCGTGCCTGCGCCGCATCGCGCTCGGCACCCAGCCGCGCCAGCGACTGCCAGACCAGCAGTGCCGCCAGCAGCAGGGCCAGCAGCTGCCAGGCATGGGTTTGCAGGCGGTCCATCAAGGCTGGGCCTCCATGCAGGCCGCGTGGCGCGCCTGCTGGCGTGTCCACACGCCGCGGCATACCTTGTTGCCGGGAGCCGAGCAGTCGAAGCGCCAGCGCGTGGGCCGGCCTGCGCCATCCCATCGATAGGTGCTGAAGCCCTGCAAAGGCTGGCTGCTGGTCATGAATCGCCAGGACAGGTAGGACTGGCAGGCGCCGGCGTAGTCGCCAGCCCGCGTCCTGGCCAGCATCGAGGAGCCGCGCCAGGCCCCGCAGCCGTATTGGCCTGCGAAGTCCACCGCCTGGGCGAACTCGGCCGGGTGCACCCGCGTGTCGCCCAGCGAATCACGCACGCAGGCGCCGTACTGCTGCTCCAGCAGGTTGATGGCCAGCTCGCGCGCCCGTTCGCGGGTGATGGGCGGGTCGGCCAGGGTCACGCGCGTGCCGTCCTCGTAGCGCGTGGCGCCATGGCCGATGGTGGGTACATCGCCCTGCACGGGAATGATGGGCGCCGCACTGAAGCCTTCTGCGGCAATCCAGGCAGCAACGATGGCCGCGCCAATGCCCAGACCTGCCGCTGGCATGCGCGCTGTGCTCATGGGGCCGCTCCGGTGTCTGTGGCGGTCGAAGACGCCTTCCTGCGCGCAGCGTCCTCGGCCTGGCGCGCGCGCCGGTCCTCGCGTTCATTGCGCCAGCGCCACAGCAGATACGCGGCCTGCAGCAGCACGTAGACGATGGTCAGCGCGGTGGCGGTATGGGTCATGGTCCAGCCATTGGCCACGTTCGCGGCCACGACGGTGACGGGAGGCGCGGCCTTGGCGCCTTCCAGGGCGGCGGTCTTGACGATGGTTTCTCGGTCCATGTCAATCCCAGAAACTGATCAAGGGCAGGCTGGGCGCCTGGGTGGGTTCGGTCAGCTCGACAGCCAGGCCGGCGGGCAGGTGGGGCCCGTGGGCCGACAGGCCCGGGTTGCGCTCCAGTGTGGCTTCCACCACGCCGCGCGTGGCGCCCAGCTGGCGCATGCACAGCTCGTCCAGCGTTTCGTATTCACGGGCGATGGCCTGCATCAGTCGCACTCCCTGTATGCAGGGTCGGCGGGAGCGGCGGCACGGGCCGGTGGCGGTATCGCCTGATCCGGCGCGGGAAAGGGAATGGCAAGACTCACTGAAGCTCCTCGTGGGCCGGCCCGCATGGACCTGTTCCTGGTGCACCCGCCATGCATGTGGCTGCGGATGCCGGGAACGCCTCAGTCCACCGGATCACGGAGGCACCGGGCAGGCGGTATGCCGGGTCCGGCGCGCGGGCCGGGGATGAATGCCATGTTTGCCCAGGGGCGCCAGCCGGGCAATCGCCGAAGCCTGTGCGCAAACCTGGCACACCATCGGCGTATCCGGTGCAGGAACGACAAGGCCCCGCAGGGCGGGGCCTTGTCGAGGCGAAGGTGGGCTGGGCTAGCTGCGCTTGCTGCCAATTGCCTGGCTGCGATGCAGATGGTCGGACAGGTCGCCCGCCGCCGCGCTGAGCTTGCGTGACACCGGCAGCAGCAATGCGGTAATGGCCGAGGCGTGCACGGCCGTGCCCCGGGCTGCAGCCAGCAGCTCGCAGATGGCGGCCACTTGCTCGCTGGCGCTTTCCACATCGTCCCTGACCGTCTCAATCTGGTGCTGCATCACGTCTTCTTTCTACTGTATGCGCATACAGTATAGGTCGAATGGGCAGATGTTTCAATTTGAAGTGACCCTGTTTCATCTGCTGATTGAGGACGGCAAGCGGGGTTTTGATCAGGTCGTGTACATGTCGACCTGGGGTGTGCAGAGTGCACCTCGAGGCTTTTGAACGGCCCGCGCGAATCCCGCGCTGTGAAGGCAAGTGATTGTTTTTGAATGGTTGACGACCCGCCCCCCGCGCACCACGCACCAACGCCGCTCAACTGCGGCGAACACTGCTCAAGCCCGCTTCCTGTAGGGACGGCCCGTTTGCAAACGGATTGGGGGATTCCCCGCAAGTGGGTGCGTCCGGAGGTTAAAACCGCCTCGTTTATAATGTCCGGCTTCGCTTACATCACGGGTTGAGCGAACCATGTGCGGTCCCCAGCGGCCAGGCGCATGTGATGTAAGCCCTTGAAATCTGAGGTGCCGCGCGGCCGACTGGCTTTGGCTCGCGTTGCACCGTGACTTTTGCGCAATACGGTGCGGGCTGTACAGCAGCCGGCACGGTCCAATCCCTCATAGGAACAAACATGGCCGTTACTGTTGAAACCCTTGAAAAGCTCGAGCGCAAGATCACGCTGAGCCTGCCCCTGAACTCCATCCAGAGCGAAGTCGAGAACCGCCTCAAGCAAGTGGCGCGCACCGTGAAGATGGACGGCTTCCGTCCCGGCAAGGTGCCGATGAGCGTGGTGGCCCAGCGTTATGGCTACTCGGTGCAGTACGAAGTGCTCAACGACAAGGTTGGCGAGGCTTTTGCACAGGCCGTCAACGAAGCCAAGCTGCGCGTGGCTGGCCAGCCCCGCATCTCCGAAAAGGAAGGCGCTCCCGAGGGCGAGGCCCAGTTCGAAGCCATCTTCGAAGTGATGCCTGAAGTCAAGATCGGTGACCTGACCTCGGCCGAAGTCGAGAAGCTGACCGCCGAAGTGGACGACGCCGCCATCGACAAGACCGTGGACATCCTGCGCAAGCAGCGCCGCACCTTCGCGCAGCGCGCCCAGGCCGATGTGGCCGTGGACGGCGACCGCGTGACCGTGGACTTCGAAGGCAAGATCGACGGCGAGACCTTCTCCGGCGGCAAGGCTGAAGACTTCCAGTTCCTGGTCGGCGAAGGTCAGATGCTCAAGGAATTCGAAGACGCAGTGCGCGGCATGAAGGCCGGCGAGTCCAAGACCTTCCCCCTGGCTTTCCCCGCCGACTACCACGGCAAGGACGTGGCCGGCAAGACCGCAGACTTCCTGGTGACGGTCAAGAAGATCGAGGCCGCCAACCTGCCCGAAGTGGACGAGGCTTTTGCCAAGGCCCTGGGCGTGGCTGAAGGCACGGTCGAAGGCCTGCGCGCCGACATCAAGAAGAACCTGGAGCGTGAAGTCAAGTTCCGCGTCCAGGGCCGCAACAAGCAAGCCGTGATGGACGCGCTGGTGTCCAAGGCCGAGCTGGAACTGCCCAAGGCCTCGGTGCAGGCTGAAGTCGCACGTCTGCTGGAAGGCGCCCGCGCCGAGCTGCAGCAGCGCGGCATCAAGGACGCCGACAAGGCCGAGATCCCTGAAGACGTGTTCCTGCCCCAAGCCGAGCGCCGCGTGCGCCTGGGCCTGGTGGTGGCCGAGCTGGTGCGCGCCAACGAGCTGCACGCCACGCCCGAGCAGATCAAGGCCCACGTGGAAGAGCTGGCCGCCAGCTACGAAAAGCCCGAAGACGTGGCACGCTGGTACTTCGGCGACCGCCAACGCCTGGCTGAAGTCGAAGCCGTTGTCATCGAAAACAACGTGACCGAGTTCGTGCTGGGCAAGGCCAAGGTCTCCGACAAGGCCGTGTCCTTCGACGAACTGATGGGCCAGGCCTGAGGGTTTGAGCACCGCCTGCCTGCCGCTTCGTGAGATCGGCGGGCGGGTTGGCATCTGCGGGGCTTGTGCTTTGGCGCACAAGCCCCATTTTCTTTCCGGATACGGCTAAAGTAGCCCCCTAGTACTGGAGAAAACATGAGCGCATTGGAAACTCAGGGTTTGGGCATGATCCCAATGGTCATCGAACAGTCCGGCCGCGGAGAGCGGTCGTACGACATCTACTCGCGCCTGCTCAAGGACCGGGTGATCTTCCTGGTGGGTCCTGTCAATGACCAGACGGCCAACCTCGTCGTGGCCCAGCTGCTGTTCCTTGAAAGCGAAAACCCCGACAAGGACATTTCGTTCTACATCAACAGCCCCGGCGGCTCCGTGAGCGCTGGCCTGGCCATCTTCGACACGATGAACTTCATCAAGCCCGATGTGTCCACGCTGTGCACCGGCATTGCAGCCAGCATGGGCGCCTTCCTGCTGGCCGCTGGCACCAAGGGCAAGCGCTTTGCGCTGCCCAACTCCCAGGTCATGATCCACCAGCCGCTGGGCGGCATGCAGGGCCAGGCCACCGAGATCGAGATCCACGCCCGCGAGATCCTCAAGACCCGCGAGCGCCTGAACAAGATCCTGGCCGAGCGCACGGGCCAACCGCTGGAAAAGATCCAGCACGACACCGAGCGCGACTACTTCCTGTCCGCCGACGAAGCCAAGGACTACGGCCTGGTCGATCAGGTGATCAACAAGCGCTCCTGAAGCCCGGAGGCTGTATGAGAATGGGCGGCGTTTTCCCCCTACGGAAAACGCCGCTTTCCATTTGGTTATCATCCTTTTCCATATTTCTGTAACAAGGCACCGACCCCATGGCCGAGAAAAAAGGCTCCTCCAGCGAAAAAAACCTTTATTGCACCTTCTGCGGCAAGAGCCAGCATGAGGTCAAGAAGCTGATCGCGGGTCCGTCAGTCTTTATCTGCGACGAGTGCATCGATCTCTGCAACGAGATCATCCGCGACGAGCAGCCCAGCACCGAGGCCAAGGACGGCCGAGGCGACCTGCCCACGCCCGCCGAAATCAAGGCCAACCTGGACAACTACGTGATCGGCCAGGACCTGCCCAAGCGCACGCTGGCTGTCGCCGTATACAACCACTACAAGCGCCTGCGTCACAAGGACAAGGCCGGCAAGGACGAGATTGAGCTGGCCAAGAGCAACATCCTGCTCATCGGTCCCACGGGCTCCGGCAAGACGCTGCTGGCGCAGACGCTGGCGCGCATGCTCAACGTTCCCTTCGTCATGGCCGATGCCACCACGCTGACCGAGGCCGGCTACGTGGGCGAGGACGTCGAGAACATCATCCAGAAGCTGCTGCAAAGCTGCGAATACGACGTCGAGCGTGCGCAGCGCGGCATCGTCTACATCGACGAGATCGACAAGATCTCGCGCAAGTCCGACAACCCCAGCATCACGCGTGACGTGTCGGGCGAGGGCGTGCAGCAGGCCCTGCTCAAGCTCATCGAAGGCACCATGGCCAGCGTGCCCCCGCAAGGTGGCCGCAAGCATCCGAACCAGGACTTCCTGCAGATCGACACGACCAACATCCTGTTCATCTGCGGTGGCGCGTTCGCGGGCCTGGAGAAGGTCATCGAGAACCGTACCGAGGCGTCGGGCATCGGCTTTGGCGCCACGGTCAAGAGCAAGAAGCAGCGCTCCATCTCGGAAGTGTTCCAGGAGATCGAGCCTGAAGACCTGATCAAGTTCGGCATCATCCCCGAGCTGGTCGGCCGCATGCCCGTGGTCACGGCCCTGGCCGAACTGGGTGAAGACGCCCTGGTGCAGATCCTGACCGAGCCCAAGAACGCCTTGGTCAAGCAGTACAGCAAGCTGCTGGCCATGGAAGGCGTGGAGCTGGAGATCCGGCCCGCCGCGCTCAAGGCCATCGCCCGCAAGGCGCTGGCGCGCAAGACGGGTGCGCGTGGCCTGCGCTCCATCCTGGAGCAATCGCTGATCGGCACCATGTACGAACTGCCCAATGCCGACAATGTCGAGAAGGTGGTGGTGGACGAGTCCACCATCGAAGACGGAAAAGTACCGCTGCTGGTTTACCGCGAGGCGGCCAAGAAAGCCTGATGCGCCGCTGCCTGCAAAGGTCCGGCAGCGCAAGTCCCTGTGGCCCGAAATCCTTTCGGGCTGCGGGGTTGAAATACACCGGTGGGCGGACCATCTTCCGCTGACAAACCGAGGATTCCCATGTCAGGACATACCCCTTTGCCTTCCACCCCCCTAGACCTGGCGCTGCTGCCGCTGCGCGATGTGGTCGTGTTCCCCCACATGGTGATCCCGCTGTTCGTGGGCCGCGCCAAGAGCATCAAGGCGCTGGAGCTGGCCATGGAAGGCGACCGCCGCATCATGCTGGTGGCCCAGAAGACCGCCTCCAAGGACGAACCCACGGCGGCCGACATGTTCGACGTCGGCTGCGTCTCCACCATCTTGCAGATGCTCAAGCTGCCCGACGGCACGGTCAAGGTGCTGGTCGAAGGCCAGCAGCGCGCGCTGGTCAAGCAGGTCATGGATGAAGAGACCCACTTCGTGGGCTCCGTCGTGCCCGTGGCGCCCGAGGCCGAAACCCACAAGCCCAGCGAGATCGAAGCCCTGCGCCGCGCCGTGACGCAGCAGTTCGACCAGTACGTCAAGCTCAACAAGAAGATCCCGCCCGAGATCCTCACCTCCATCGCCAGCATCGACGATGCCGGCCGCCTGGCCGACACCATCGCCGCGCACCTGCCGCTCAAGCTCGAGAACAAGCAGGCCGTGCTCGACCTGGTGGACATCAAGGAGCGCCTGGAAAACCTGTTCGAGCAGCTGGACCGTGAGGTCGACATCCTCAATGTCGACAAGCGCATCCGTGGTCGCGTCAAGCGCCAGATGGAAAAGAACCAGCGCGACTTCTACTTGAACGAGCAGGTCAAGGCCATCCAGAAGGAGCTGGGCGAGGGCGAGGACGGCGCCGACATCGAAGAGATCGAAAAGAAGATCAAGCTCGCTCGCATGCCCGCCGAGGCGCGCAAGAAGGCCGAGGCCGAGCTCAAGAAGCTCAAGCTCATGTCGCCCATGTCGGCCGAAGCCACCGTGGTGCGCAACTACATCGATGTGCTCACGGGCCTGCCCTGGAGCAAGAAGACCAAGATCAAGCACGACCTGGCCAATGCCGAGGAGGTGCTCAATGCCGACCACTTCGGCCTTGAAAAGGTCAAGGACCGCATCCTTGAATATCTTGCCGTGCAGCAACGCGTGGACAAGGTCAAGGCGCCCATCCTGTGCCTGGTCGGTCCTCCGGGCGTGGGCAAGACCTCGTTGGGCCAGTCCATCGCCAAGGCCACGGGCCGCAAGTACGTCCGCATGGCGCTGGGCGGCATGCGTGACGAGGCGGAAATCCGCGGCCACCGCCGCACCTACATCGGCGCCATGCCGGGCAAGGTGCTGCAAAGCCTGGACAAGGTCGGCACGCGCAACCCGCTGTTCCTCCTGGACGAAATCGACAAGCTCGGCATGGACTTCCGTGGCGATCCGTCGAGCGCCCTGCTGGAAGTGCTGGACCCCGAGCAAAACCACACCTTCGGCGATCACTACGTCGAAGTGGACTTCGACCTCAGCGACGTGATGTTCGTGGCGACCTCCAACTCCATGAATATCCCGCCCGCGCTGCTGGACCGCATGGAAGTGATCCGCCTGTCGGGTTACACCGAGGACGAAAAGGTCAACATCGCCATCCGCTATCTGCTGCCCAAGCAGATCACCAACAACGGTGTGAAGGAAGGCGAGATGCGGGTGGAGGAATCCGCCATCCGCGACATCGTGCGCTACTACACGCGAGAGGCCGGCGTGCGTTCGCTGGAGCGCGAGCTGTCCAAGATCTGCCGCAAGGTCGTCAAGGGCCTGCAGCTCAAGAAGCTGGAGCCCACCGTCGTCGTCACTGCCGACAACCTGCCTGACTACCTGGGTGTTCGCAAGTACACCTATGGCCGTGCCGAACTGAACAACCAGATCGGCCAGGTCGTGGGTCTTGCCTGGACCGAGGTCGGCGGCGATCTGCTGACCATCGAGGCCGCCATCATGCCCGGCAAGGGCGTGATCTCGCGCACCGGCTCGCTGGGCGACGTGATGAAGGAATCGGTCGAAGCCGCGCGCACCGTGGTGCGCAGCCGCTCGCGCATGCTGGGCATCAAGGACGAGGCCTTCGAGAAGAAGGACATCCACGTGCACGTGCCCGATGGCGCCACCCCCAAGGACGGCCCCAGCGCGGGTGCGGCCATGACGACGGCCTTCGTCTCTGCGCTGACGGGTATCCCGGTGCGTGCCGATGTCGCCATGACTGGTGAAATCACGCTGCGCGGTGAGGTCACCGCCATCGGCGGCCTCAAGGAAAAGCTGCTGGCGGCCCTGCGTGGCGGCATCAAGACGGTGCTGATCCCCGAAGAGAACGTCAAGGATCTCCAGGAGATCCCCGACAACGTCAAGAGCGGCTTGGAAATCATCCCCGTCAAGTGGATCGACCAGGTCCTCAAGGTGGCGCTGGAACGCGTGCCAGAGCCTCTGTCCGACGAGGAGGCCGCCGCCGTGGCCCCGGCGGAAACCAAGGCTGTGGAGCCTGCAGTCAAGCACTGAAGATGAAAAAATGTAGCGTTTTTCCTGAACCCTCCAAGAACTACGCTACAATTCATCCCATCGCAGCAAACGACGTTGTAGAATGTCAGGCTTCGATAGAAATGCGGGAATAGCTCAGTTGGTAGAGCGCAACCTTGCCAAGGTTGAGGTCGACGGTTCGAACCCGTTTTCCCGCTCCAGATTTTGAACATGCCGTTTCGGGTGTGTTCGGTTCTGGTGGCGGTTGGCTGCCAGAATGGATGATTCAAGCGGGAATAGCTCAGTTGGTAGAGCGCAACCTTGCCAAGGTTGAGGTCGACGGTTCGAACCCGTTTTCCCGCTCCAGTTTTGAATGTGCCTTGTGTACGTTCGATTCAGGTGACGGGTAGTTGCTTGAATTTTTGCGGGAATAGCTCAGTTGGTAGAGCGCAACCTTGCCAAGGTTGAGGTCGACGGTTCGAACCCGTTTTCCCGCTCCAGTTTCTAAAAGCTGCAGCAATGCTGTAGTTGTTTGATAGTGATCTTGGCGCGATAGCAAAGCGGTTATGCCCCGGATTGCAAATCCGGTTAGACCAGTTCGACTCTGGTTCGCGCCTCCAAGAATTTTAAAGAAAATCAAGTACTTATAAGGCCCCTCGGGGCCTTTTTTCATTTCCGGCCTGCCTCAATACAGGCTCAATCGACCTCAAACCGCGCCGAAACAGCGGTCGAACCACGCCTAATCTTCGTAGTTTGTCGATGAGGTGAGTACACTCCGCCCGAGCATCAATGGGAGGTGAGTGTGTCGAGTGTGCGCAAGACGCCCCGCGGGCGCTATGAGCTGACCATCCGCAGCAAGCTGCTGCCCAAGCCCGTCTACATGACGTTCGATGATCAGGCCGAGGCCCAGCAGTACGGCCACCAAGTCGACCAGTTGCTCGCTGCCGGCGTGGTGCCTGCAGGCTTGGTGCAGCAGAATGCTTCCGCGCCCAAGCCCACCGAGCGGCTCCGATTCGTGCTTATCGCTTGGATCAACACTGGACAGCCGGCGGCCACCGATACTCCTGTCCTTGACCTGCTAGTAGCCGAGTTGGGCAAGGTGCTGATTGCAGACCTGACTTACAAATGGGCCGAGGCCTGGGTGCGCAGCCTCAAGCTGGAGCGCAATTTCGCGCCAGGCACCATTCGCAAACGCGTGGGCTCCCTCTCCCGTTGCCTAGACTGGTGGCTGCGGCAGCATCCCGATGTCATGGTGGGCAACCCGCTGCGGCTGTTGCCTAAGGGGTTTGCCACATACACCCCAAAGGATCGCGTTGACATCGAGGCGCTCAACGCGGCGGCCAGCGAACAAGCCAAACCAAAGGTGGCCAAGGAAGATGTTCAGCGCGAGCGTCGGCTGTTGCCTGGCGAGCTGGACCGCATCGAGCGGGTGCTGGCGGGCGAACGCCGACCGGACCGCGAGCGCACGATCAAACTGGACGACGCGCCAGCCCTGCGCGCCATGTTGTTGCTGATCCTGTACACAGGGCTGCGGCTGCGCGAGGCCTACACGCTCCGGCGTGGGCAGTTCAGCCTGGCGACGCGGGTGATCCGGGCCAAGGCCAGCAAGCAGTGGCACGGCAAGGTCAAGTACCGCGAGGTGCCCATGCGGCCAGAGTTGTTCGGCGTGATGGAGGTCTATCTGCAGGCCCTACCAGATAAAGGGGAGCAGCAGCTGGTCTTCCCCTGGTGGAATGGTGTTGAGGATGCGCAAGAATTGACCAAGGTCTCCTCACGGCTCTCCAATCGATTCGCCAGTCTATTCGCCTATTCACAGTGCGACGGGCTCACAGAACATGATCTGCGGCATGAAGCGACGTGCCTGTGGTTCGAGATGCGCACCCGGACGGGAGGCTGGATGTTCCGCGAGGTGGAGATTCATCGCATTATGGGTTGGGCATCTGGCAGCAAGATGGCACAGAGGTATGCCAGCTTTAGAGCAGAGGATCTTGCTGCTCGGATGTTTAATTAATTGACTAAATTCTAGAATTTAAATAAAGGAGAATATTTTGGCAAGATTTCAGCGTATAAAAATACAAGCCTTGAATGAAAAGAAGGAATCTAGATCATTTATATCGGAAGGGTTGATCGTCGCTGGTGCAACTGCCGCGCTGTATATGGTGACTTTTGTATTTGAATATGGGTATTGTAAATATTTTGGGATACCTGGGTTCTTGGTTGAACCTTCGACAGGAACAGTTTTATTGTCGGCACTAATTATCTCAGTGGCAAGTGTATTTATTTTCAGCTTAAGTCAATTTCCTAGTGCCATGATAAAAAAAATTCCATGGGTGAAGCTTAGAAATAGAATTGTTGTAGTTGCTATTATGTGGACTTTCGCGCTACTGGTTGGAGATTTATCTAGCTGGACTTCAAAGACTATTCTGATTATTTCTACAATAATTCCTTTCCTTGATTATATTTTTCCGATGATATTGTTTTCCGGACCAATTCGTGATCGTATTTCTATGGCGGAAGATATGATCAGTGAGGAATACTTAAAAGACAAAAATAATAAAAATACTATCGTTGTGAAATTTTCTTTTTATATAGTATTGATTAATTTTGCTTTATTAATTGCTTTTGCGGCAGGGGCAACTCATGCAAAAATCCAGAAGGGATTTGTTGTTCTAAAAGCAGCGCCGGATTTCGCAGTTGTGAAGAGATATGGAGAGCGAATGATTGCTGTTAGATATGAGGGAACCCCTCCTAGAGCGACTGGAGAGTTTAAAATTCTTGATAAGGAAAAAGATGTTGAGTTTATTAATTTAAATAAACTTGAAATAAGTGAGTTTAAGAATTAATGAAAATTATTATTGCTGGTGCGGGGAATTATTGCATCTAATAATA
>NZ_JBICKS010000029.1:0-673 GCF_043104415.1 Delftia sp. WSY_16
GTCACGTGGACCACGGCAAGACGACCCTGACGGCTGCCATCGCCACCGTTCTGTCCAAGAAGTTCGGCGGCGAAGCCAAGGCTTACGACCAGATCGACGCAGCACCTGAAGAAAAGGCCCGCGGCATCACGATCAACACCGCCCACGTCGAGTACGAAACGGCCAACCGCCACTACGCTCACGTTGACTGCCCCGGCCACGCCGACTACGTCAAGAACATGATCACCGGCGCTGCTCAGATGGACGGCGCTATCCTGGTGTGCTCGGCCGCTGACGGCCCGATGCCCCAGACCCGCGAGCACATCCTGCTGGCTCGTCAGGTGGGCGTGCCCTACATCATCGTGTTCCTGAACAAGTGCGACATGGTGGACGACGAAGAGCTGCTGGAGCTGGTCGAAATGGAAGTGCGCGAGCTGCTGGCCAAGTACGACTTCCCCGGCGACGACACCCCCATCATCCGCGGCTCGGCCAAGCTGGCCCTGGAAGGTGACGCAAGCGACAAGGGCGAGCCCGCCATCCTGCGTCTGGCTGAAGCCCTGGACACCTACATCCCCACGCCCGAGCGCGCTGTGGACGGTGCCTTCGCAATGCCCGTGGAAGACGTGTTCTCGATCTCCGGCCGTGGCACCGTGGTGACCGGTCGCGTTGAGCGCGGCATCATCAAGGTCGGCGA
>NZ_JBICKS010000002.1:0-137739 GCF_043104415.1 Delftia sp. WSY_16
AAGCGGGTGACGATGCCGTCGATGAAGCGCCTGCCGCCGCCCTGGGTTTCTATTTCGATGGTGGCATTGCGGCCCAGCAGGGCCTTGGGGTCGATGCTTTCGTTTTCGCTGAGCATTTCCACATCGAGGCTGAAGAGCTGGCTGATGTTTTCCTGGCCGCGCAATTCACGGAAATGCAGTTCATCGCCCAATGGCGTATGGATGGTGACTCGGCGTGTCATTGTATGAACCGCCCTGGGGGCGGCCTCCCGTCTCTTGGTGAGCGGGGATCATAGACAAGCCGATGGCTATAGGGCAATCAAATGCAGGGTCAGATACATCCTGTAAATGTAAGCAATTTCCCATCTTGGATACAGGCATGTATTTGAATGGCATGCCACCCATTGATCTTCAATGCCATTCAACCCTCCATCGCGTCTTGAATTTCGCCTTGAACTGCGAATGCATTGCGCGTGCTCACACTCCCAAATACCGTTCCCACAGCGCTCTGTCCCCATCCAGCGCGGCCGAGTCTCCGCTCCATACGACCTTGCCGCGCTCCAGGATGAGGTGGCGGTCGGCCAGGCCCAGCAGGCGCTCCACGTATTTGTCGATGACCAGGATGGTCTGGCCAGCGGCGCGCAGCTGGGCCAGACAGGACCAGATCTCTTCGCGGATGCGGGGGGCCAGGCCCTCGGTGGCTTCGTCCAGGATGAGCAGGCGCGGGTTGGTGACCAGGGCGCGGCCTATGGCCAGCATTTGCTGTTCACCGCCCGACAGTTGGTTGCCCATGTTGGAGGCGCGCTCGCCCAGGCGGGGGAACAGGGCGAACACGCGCTCGGGCGTCCAGGGCTCGGCCGCGCCGGGACGGCCCGAATTGCGATGGGCCACAAAGGCCGTCAGGTGCTCGCGCACCGTGAGGTTGGGAAAACACTGGCGGCCTTCGGGCACGATGGCCACGCCGGCGCGGGCGATGCGGTCGGTGGCCCAGCCGGCGATGTCCTGCCCGGCAAACACCATGCAGCCAGCGCGCAGGGGCAGCTGGCCCAGCAGCGTGCGAAGCAGCGTGGTCTTGCCCATGCCGTTGCGGCCCAGCAGGGTGACGACCTGGCCTGCCTCGATGCGCAGGTCCACGCCGAACAGCACCTGGCTGGGTCCGTAGCCGCTTTGCACGGCCTGCATTTCGAGCATCACGCGCCCTCCTTCACTTCTTCGTCTCCCAGGTAGGCCTGGCGCACATCGGCGTTGCCACGTATCTCGTCGGGCGTGCCGGTGGCGATGATGCGGCCGTAGACCAGCACGGAGATGCGGTCGGCTAGGCGGAACACGGCCTGCATGTCGTGCTCCACCAGCAGCATGGCGGCGCGGCCGCGCAGGGATTCGATCAGCTCGGTCAGGCGCAGTGTTTCATCAGGCCCCATGCCGGCCATGGGTTCGTCCAGCAGCAGCACGCCGGGCCGCGCGGCAAGGGCCAGCGCGAACTCCAGCTTGCGCTGCTCGCCATGCGGCAGCGTGCCTGCGGGGCGCTGCAGCAGGCTGGCGTCGATGGCGCATTCGCGCGCCAGCTCGCGGGCCTGCTCGTAGAGCGCAGCCTCGGCCGCGCGCGGGCGCCAGAAGCGGAAACTGCTGCCGGCATGCGCCTGCACGGCCAGCACCAGGTTGTCCAGCACGCTGGACTGCTTGAAGATGTTGGTGATCTGGAACGACCGCGACAGCCCCGCCGCCACGCGCTGGTGGGCGTTGAGCGCGCTCACATCGCGCCCCGCCAGTACCAGCGTGCCCGCATCGGCCTCCAGCGTGCCGGACAGCAGATGGATGAGCGTGGACTTGCCCGCGCCATTGGGGCCGATCAGCGCATGGATCTCGCCAGGCGCCAGCGACAACGAGACATGGTCGGTGGCCAGCAGCGCGCCAAAGCGGCGCACCAGGCCCTTGGCTTCCAGGGCCGGAGTGGGAATGGAGATAGGGGTGGCCGCGCCGCTCATGCCTGCCTCCCGCGTGCGGGCCACAGGCCCATCAGGCCGCGCGGCGCACCGAACACCACGCACAGCAGCAGCAGGCCCAGCGGCAGGTGCCAGTACTCGGTCCACATGCGAAGCACTTCCTCCAGCGTCAGCATGACGACGGCGCCGGCCACGCCGCCCCAGCGCAGGCCCACGCCCCCCACCAGCACCATGATCAGCAGGTTGGCCGACTGGGTCCAGTGCATGAGGCTGGGGGAGATGAACAGGTTGTGGTTGGCCAGCAGCGCGCCTGCCAGCCCGGCCACGGCGCCGCTGAGCACAAAGGCTGCCAGCTTGATGCGGTAGACCGGGTAGCCCAGCGACTCCATGCGCGACTCGTTCTCGCGCACGCCCTGCAGCGCCTTGCCGAAGCGCGAATCCACCAGCCGCCCGAACACGGCCATCAGCACCGCGAACAGCGCCAGCACCACGTAGTAGAAGGACACATCGTGGCCCAGGTCCAGCCCGGGCAGAACGGAATGGCCGGGCAGGTTCAGCCCGTCCTCGCCGCCGTACTGGCGCAGCGAGATGAAGATATAGAACAGCATCTGCGCAAAGGCCAGCGTGATCATGATGAAGTACACGCCGCGCGTGCGCAGCGACACGGCGCCCGTGGCGGCGGCCAGCAGCCCGGCCAGCAGCGCGGCGGCCGGCCAGGCCACCAGGGCCGAGGTCACGCCGTTCATCGCCAGGATGCCCACCGCATAGGCCCCCGCACCGAAGAAGGCCGCATGCCCCAGCGCCACCATGCCGCCATAGCCCAGGATGAGGTTCAGGCTGGTGGCGGCCAGCGCGTAGATCAGCACCCGGCGCACGAAGGAGATGTAGAAGTCCAGCCCCAGCGCCGGAGCCACCAGCGGGAACACCGCCAGCGCCAGCAGCGCGAGTACGGTCCAGAAGAACCGGGCCTGGAACCTGCCTTGCAATGTGCTGTGTTCCATGCTCAGCCTCGCGCAGGGAAAAGGCCGGAAGGACGGTACACCAGCACCACCGCCATCAGCACGTAGATGGAAATCGCCGCCAGCGTGGGCCCCACGCTGGACGCCACGGCCGGGGAGAACACCTGGCGCAGCAGCATGGGCAGGAAGGCCCGCCCCGCCGTATCCACCATGCCCACCAGCAAGGCGCCCACCAGGGCCCCGCGTATGGAGCCTATGCCGCCGATGACGATGCACACCAGCACCAGGATCAGGATGTCCTCGCCCATGCCCACCTGCACCGAAGTGATGGGCCCCAGCAGCGCCCCCGCCACCGCCGCCAGCATGGCGCCCAGCGTGAACACGCCCAGGAACAGCAGCGGCACGCGCACGCCCATCAGCGTGGCCATCTGGCGGTTGGAGGCGCCTGCCCGCACCAGCACGCCGGCGCGCGTGCGCGTCACGAACCAATACAGGCCCAACGCGGCGGCCAGGCCGAAGACGATGATCATCAGCCGGTAGGCCGGGTACATGAGATCGGGCAGCAGCTGCACGGGCCCGGACAGCGCAGCCGGCATGTTGAGCATCACCGGCGCCGGGCCCCAGACCATCTTGACCAGGTCATTGGCGATGAGGATGACCGCATAGCTGCCCAGCACCTGGGCCAGGTGGTCGCGCACGGCAAGGCGCCGTATCAGCACCAGCTCCAGCACCATGCCCGCCACGCCCGTGGCCACGGCCGCCACCAGCACCGCCGCCGTGAACGAGCCCGTGCGCTGCAGGGTCTCTGCCGCCACATAGGCGCCCGCCATGTACAGCGAGCCATGGGCCAGGTTCATGATGTCCATGATGCCGAACACCAGGGTCAGCCCGGCCGCGATCAGAAACAGCATCAGCCCGAACTGCAGGCCATTGAGCAATTGCTCCAAGAGCAGCGTCCACGTCATCCACACGCCCCCTGCCGCGGGCGCATCGGCCCGCGCGCGGTCAACAAATCATCCGGCTTTGAAAATCAAGATCAAGGCACGCCGCGCCCGACGGGGGCGCGGCGGCGGGGTCACATCTTGCAGTCGTTGACGTAGACGTCCTGGTACTTGTCGAACACCTTGCCCACCAGCTTGTTGGTGATGCGGCCGCTGCCATCCTTCTCGATCACGCGCTGGTAGTAGGCCTGGATGGGGTAGTGGTTCTTGCCGTACGTGAAGGGGCCGCGCACCGAGGCGTAGTCGGCCTTCTCCAGCGCCTTGACGATGGCCTGGCGGTCCGAGGCCTTGCCGCCGGCCTGCTTGACGGCCGCATCCATGGCCATGATCACGTCATACGCCTGGGCCGCGTAGACCGAGGGGTTGCGGCCCTTGTACTCCTTGCGGAAGGCCTCGACGAAGGCCTTGTTCTGCGGCACGTCCAGGTCATGCGCCCACTGCGCGGTGTTGACCATGCCCAGCATGGGCTCGCCCACGGCCTGGATCACGTCCTCGTCGGCCGAGAAGCCCGGGCCGATCAGCTTGACGCTTTGCGACAGCCCCGTGGACACGAACTGCTTGACGAAGTTGATGCCCATGCCGCCCGGCAGGAAGATGTAGACCGCATCGGGCTTGGCCGCGCGGATCTGGGCCAGCTCGGCCGCGTAGTCGATCTGGCCCAGCTTGGTGTAGACCTCTTCGCCGGGCGCGGTCTTGTAGCCGCGCTTGAAGCCGACCAGCGCATCCTTGCCGGCCGGATAGTCGGGCGCCATGATGAACATCTTCTTGAAGCCACGGTCGGCCGCCAGCTTGCCGGCTGCCTCGTGGAAGGCATCGTTCTGGTAGGACGTGCCGAACCAGAACGCATTGCACTGCGCGCCCGCGAACTGGCTGGGGCCGGGATTGTTGGACAGGTAGGGCACCTTGGCGCCGAACAGCGCCGGGCCCACGGCCAGGGCCACGTTGGAGCCGATGGGGCCGGTGAAGAAATCCACCTTGTCGCGCTGTATGTAGCGCGTGACCAGCTGGCGCGCCTGGTCGGGGTTGCCGCCCATGTCGGTCTGCAGGAACTCGGCCGGCTGGCCGCCCAGCTTGCCGCCCAGCTGCTTGATGGCGAGGTTGAAGCCGTCACGCGCCTCGGCGCCCAGCGCGGCAAACGGCCCGGAAATATCGTTGGCGATAGCGACCTTGATGGTGTCCGCCTGCGCGAGCGCGGGAACAAAGGCAGGGGCCAGGGCCGCTGCGGCCAGGAAGGGGGTGAGGAAACGCATGCTGCTGTGCTCCTTGCGCGGGCCGCGCGGATGACAATCGGTGGTGAGGCAGTCTTCCGTCACGCTGGACGGGAAACTCTGTAAGGGCTGGAACGGTTGGCGCGGGTCTTAGTTTAGGTTTAAAGTATTTTGCAGAACAAGTCTGGGACTTGTACCAATACCTGCCATACAAACCATTTCGCGCCATCTCCGTTCCAATGCCCGCACTCTACCGTCACTACGACCGCGCCGGACTCGATGTCCAGTACAACGCCCGCGCGACGGTACCCGACATCACCCCCATCATCAAGGCCTATGCCGACGACAGCCGGGCTGCGCGCCAGAGCCTGCCCTGCGCGCTGAACGTGGCCTATGGCGAGCATGCCGACGAGCTGCTGGACATTTTCCCGGCAGCAACCGGGGCGGCAGGCGCCCCTGTTCTCTTCTTCATCCATGGCGGGTACTGGCGGCTGCTGTCCAAGGACGACTCCAGCAGCATGGCGCCCACCTTCACGCGCGCCGGCGCCGTGGTGGTGGCCCTGAACTATTCGCTGGCGCCCGCCGTCACGCTGGACCGCATCGTGGACCAGACACGCCGCGCCCTGGCCTGGGTGCATGCGCACATCGCCCGCTACGGCGGCGACCCGGGCCGCATCCATGTCTGCGGCAGCTCGGCCGGCGGCCACCTGGCGGGCATGCTGCTGGCCGGCGGCTGGCATGCGGACTACGGCGTGCCCGAGGACGTGGTGCGCGGCGCCGCACCGCTGTCGGGCCTGTTCGACCTGCGCCCGCTGGTGCACACCCACATCAACGAATGGATGCGCCTGAGCGAGCAGGACGCCATTCGCAACAGCCCCGCCCTCCTGCCGCACGGCGCGGCCTGCCCGCTCATCGTCAGCTACGGCGAGAGCGAGACCGATGAATTCAAGCGCCAGAGCGACGACTACCTGGCCGCCTGGAACCAGCGCTGTGGCCCCGGTCCATCGTCAGGCCAGTACGTGGCCATGCCCGGCACCAACCATTTCGACATCGTGCTCACCCTGAACGACCCGGCCAGCCCGCTGACGCGCGCCATCCTCGCGCAGATGGGCTTGAGCGCCCCCACACCGCAGAACCAGCCATGACCCACGCTCCCGACCTGGAGTCGCGCGCCGCGCCCGACGACCACCATGCGCTGCGCCTGTGGCTGCGCATGCTCACCTGCTGCAACCTCATCGAAGGCGAGATCCGCAACCGCCTGCGCAGCGAATTCGACACCACCCTGCCCCGCTTCGACCTCATGGCCCAGCTGCAGCGCGCGCCCGAGGGTATGAAGATGGGCGAGCTGTCGCGCCACATGATGGTGACCAACGGCAACATCACCGGCATCACCGACCAGTTGGAGAAGGAGGGCCTGGTGGTGCGCACCAAGGTGGAGTCCGACCGGCGCAGCTCCGTGCTGCACCTCACCCCGCTGGGCCGCAAGACCTTTGCGCGCATGGCCAAGGCGCATGAGTCCTGGGTCATGGGCATGTTCGGCGACATGCCGCAGGCCAGCCGCAACGACCTGTACCAGGCGCTGGGCGACCTCAAGCAGCAGGTGGTGGCCCACCGCTCGCCCACGGACTGAGCGCGCGCAGACCCACCCCCATTCAGCCCTGCACGCAGTTGCGCCCTGCGGCCTTGGCGCGGTACAGCGCACGGTCGGCCGCTTCCACCAGCGCCACGGCGGCACCTTGGGTGGAGCCGTGGGTAGTGCCTTGTGTAGCGCTTTGTGTAGCGCCTTGAGTCGCGCCAGCCTCACCGCACTGCGCCGTCGCCACGCCGATGCTGGCCGTCACATGGCCGAAGCGGCTGCTGCGGTGCTCCAGGCCCAGGCCCTCGATGCGCGCACGCAGCCGCTCGGCCACCTGCAGCCCGCCGGCCTGGTCCGTATTGGGAAGCACCACGGCCAGCTCCTCCCCGCCGTAGCGCGCTGCCATGTCGCCGGGCCGCTGCACGGCCTGGGCCAGGGCGCGACACACTGTCTGCAGGCAGGCATCGCCCGCCACATGGCCGTAGGCGTCGTTGTAGCCCTTGAAATGGTCCAGATCGATCAGCAGCAGCGACAGCGGCGTGCCCTCGCGCACGGCGCGCCGTGCCTCGCGCTCCAGCACCTCGTCGAAGCGGCGCCGGTTGGCCAGGCCCGTGAGCTGGTCCTGGGTGGCCAGCACCTCCAGCCGGCGGTTGGCCTGCAGCAATTCCTCGCGCGCGCTGACCAGGGAGCATTCGGCACGCGAGCGCAGCCGCATCGCCGCCGTCAGCCGCCAGCCGATCAGCGCAATCGCCAGAAACAGCCCCAGCACCACGGCCAGCGTCAGCTGCGCCTGGCGCTGCCAGGAACTGAGCGCCTCGTCGCGGCCCAGGGCCACCGTGGTCACCAGCGGATAGCGCTCGCTGCGCAGGAAGGCATAGATTCTTTCCGTGCCATCCAGGCCCGAGCGGAACGACGCCGTGCCCGACATCGCCCCCGCATAGTGGCGCAGGAAATTGGGCGACTGCGAGAAGTCCCGGCCCAGGTCCTGCTCACGGAAGGGGTGGCGCACCAGCAGTTGCCCGCCCGGCGTGCTCAGTGAAATGGCGCCCTGCTCGCCGATGTCGATCTTGCCGAACAGCCGCAGGAAATTTTCCACACCCAGCGTCACCACGACCACGCCGGCAAACTGGCCATCGCTGTCGGTATAGCGCCGGCTGATGGTGATCACCCATTCGCTTGTGGAGCGGCTGCGGATCGGCGGCCCGATGTAGATGCCTGACGACGGGTCGTCGCGGTGGTGCGTGAAGAAGTCGCGGTCGGCGCTTTGCGTTCCTGGGGGAAACGTCCCCTTGGACGACATCAGCCAGCGCCCCTGCGCGTCCACGACCAGCAGCTCGTTGAGCTGGTTCAGCAGCTGCTCCTGGCGGTTGACCAGATGCAGCACGCGCTCCAGGTGCGCGGCACCGGCGCCATCCAGCTCCAGCCTTTCGGCAATGCCCAGCAGCAGCATGGAGCTTTGGGTGATCACGCCTTCGGAATAGGTATTCAGCGTCTGCGCCAGATTGCGGTTGACGGTATCCACCTCGGCCAGCGTGCGCTGGCGTGCAGCCACCAACTGCCACACCGTGGCCGCCGATACCGACACGAACACCACGGCCAGCAGCCAGCCCACCAGGCGGGTATCGCGTTTGACGGGCCGACCGCTGCGGCTGCGGCAGGCCCTTGTCCACCAATCCCTCTTCGTCACATGCACCTGCGCCATCTCGGCGGTCTCGCCGCCGTCCGATCTTGGGGTTTTCTGCGTCCGGGTTCAACGCCAGTGCAGCTTCCTTCCGCAAGCGATTCCCGTCCTCGACCCAGGTCGAGCCGGAAAAACCCGCGAACCCGGTATTGTCCCCGGCTTCGGAAAAATCGGCCGGCAGGGTTGGGATTGGGGGGTGCTGCCAACAGTTTCAGGCTGAATGCGGATGGCAGGCCTGTGATCACAGGCCTTATCGTCAAGGCATGGGTGATCAGCCGGGGCCGTCGCTCGCGGCAGCAAGAAGCGGCACCAAGACATCACCGATCGGGGTCGGAACCCCGCGCGCCCGGCCGCGGCGCGCGATAACGCCGTTGCGGATATCCCATTCGAGCGGGCGGCCTGCTTCGCGATCCGCCAGTATGGACGTGCCCAGGTCGGCAGGGGATGCCTGGAACTTGTCGAGGATCGCCTGCGGAACCTCATCGCCCAGTTCAGCACCTTCGGCGCGTGCCACGGCCAGGCACTCCTGCAGATAGTCCAGTGTGAGCTTGGAGATGTCGTGCCGGCCGTACATGCCTGAGCGGCGATGCGTGAGCGCCATGAGCCCGGCCGCCGCGTTCTGCAGCAGCTTTTGCCAGGCCAGAGATCTGAAATTCGAAACCAGGTCTACCAGGCACCGGGAGCCTTGCAGTGCCTGCGCAACCACGAGGGAGGCCGCTTCGTCAGGCAGGCTGATCCGAGCATCGCTGCGCAGGAGCACCGACCCATCGGATTGCGCCTGCGCAGGGAACCACACGACTGCAGGAACGACTCGCCCCTGAGGGCACAGCGCAGTGACACTCTCCAACTGCTCGACCCCGTTTTGCAGGACACACACGACGGTTTGCGGGCCGCTCAGCGCCGCAAGCCATTGCGCAGTGGCAGCGGTCTGAGTCGCTTTGACCGCGAGAAAAACGAGGTCCACCGGGCGTGCAATCTGTGCTGGATCCGTTCTCACCGGCCCGGGAACAACGATGCGAACACCGCTACCTTGCAGCACCAGGCTGTCGCGCGGCGTACGGCCGCAAAGCATGGGCGTGCGGCCGACTTCGTGCAACGCAGCAGCGACGGTGGTCCCGATCGCACCGGGCCCCAGGACAGCGATTCTTGTATGGACTTGTTGATTCACTGAAGCGGATTCCTCGAAACGGGTGCTCGGCGCCGGCCTCGACACCTGAAAAGGACAATTATGGAGTGCCACGGGCGCAGTGGAGGGCTGCTCTTGGCTGTGCCTGCATAGGTGCAATGCATCTTGATAGTTTCTCAGTATTCATCCCGGCAAAATACACGTCAGTGGACTTTTTCATTGGGCATGCAATATGAGTTGACGAACATTGCAGTATTCCGTAACGATTGACGAATATCCGGCTTTGATATTCCGTGCCTTTTGGCGAATTGCTCGACCGCCGCTGTGTCAAAACGCGTAGTCTGGATGAAGTCCAGGGCTTCGGCATCCGTATTCAAAAACCGCGCGACCGGGGGAATGCTCAAAAGCCATTTCAGCAATCGGAGCGAAATATGATGCTTTGGGGACTTTATTCCAAGAGGTTGTGCCACCTCTGCCAGGAGTTCTCGCAAGTTGGGACTTTGGTCGTCAAGCGCCAGAAGCTCCTGACCGGCCATGGAAGGATCAAAAGCGCAAGCCGAAACCAGCTCGACCAGATAATCCACAGTGACCAATGGCAACCAGTGCTCTGCGCTACCGGGCACTGCAGCCAGTTTTCCCTGTGCCAGATTGCGTATCAGATCCACCAGAGGCTGGCTGCAAGGTATATGTCCCGTGCGGCTATGACCACAAACCGTTGCGGGGTGCACGACGGTCATTTTCCCTCCCTTGGCAGCCATGAACTCCAGGGTCGCGAAATGCGCCTCCAGTTTGCTCCCCTCATAAGCGCCGACACGCCGATAGACGGCAGGCCAATGAGTCCTTTCCGGATGGCCGGGATCAATTCCGATGCGCTGCAGATGTTCATTGTTCTTCAGCATATAGCCGCCGATCATCACCAGCCGGCTATCTTGCTGCGCTGCCAACAACGCCACGCGCTTTGCACCTTCCACATTCACTGCACGCGAATGCTCCATTGAAAGGCCCCACGCGAAGTGGGCGCCCAGGTGGAACACAACTTCGGCCCGCCGCAAAGCCTCTCGATCGGAAAGACTCAAGCCGATGCTCTCCTGCTCCAGATCGCCAGCCACGGCAAAGACACGGTTTGCGACACCTCCCAGATTGTCGACCTGCTCCCGCAGTTGCGCCAGGCGCTCCGGGCGACGCATCAGCACCCGAATCGTGTGACCTTTTGCGCTCAGGCATGACACCAGATGCTGGCCGATGAAGCCGGTCCCTCCCGTAACAAAGCACTCCACGCTCATTTTTCTGCTCCTTGGCACGATGAAAAATCGAGTGTAGACTGTCGACCCAACTCTATAGTCAAGCGTTTTTTCATGAATATCGGCGAACTCGAGGTCCGCAGCGGCGCCAGCCGCCATACCCTGCGCTACTACGAGAAGATCGGCCTTATCGCACCATTGCGGCGAAACAACAATTACCGTGTTTACACACCACAAACCCTGCAGGATCTTGGATTTATCCAGCGCGCACAAAGCATGGGATTTTCTCTTGCGGAAATAGGCGAAATTCTGGACGCGCAGAGAAACAAGTCAATCGATTGTGCCGAGGGTGCCAAGTTGATTGAAAAGAAAATGCTGGAAATCAGAAAGAAAATCACTGAGCTCAAAAGCATTTATCGGTATTTGGACGAGGAGCGTGCAAATCTCGAGGCCAGTGCTGCCCAGCAACTTGAGCTTCAGCGACTCAACAACGCCTTGAAGTGAGCTGTCGGCATCCAGACAACAGCGGCAATCGCTGCATGGCTGCTCCCGGCATCACCCGAGTACATCCGCGCAGCCTGGACAGAAAACGCATCTGCCGCGCCAAGGCATGGCGCAGCCATTCATCCACGGCTATGCTCAATACCTTTGCCGTTGCGCAGCCGGCGCCCGCCCTGCAACGGACCTTGACTGTTCAGGACCTCCCATGCACATCGAACCCGGCGTCGTCAGCCCCGAAAAAATCGCCCTCAGTTATGTCACCGCCGCAGCGGCCTTCGGCCTGACCGCCGCCCTGGCACGGCAAAGCCTGCGCGACAACGGCGGCTGGCTCGCGCTGCTGGCCCGCAGTGTCATCACCACCGCGCTGGTGTTCAGCTTCTTCGAGGTGTTTCCGCACGAGCCGGTCGGCGTGTCCGAGGTCCATCTGATCCTGGGCTCGACCTTGCTGCTGATGTTCGGCGCGGGAGCTGCGGCCATCGGCCTGGCGTTCGGCCTGCTGGTGCAGGGCCTGTTCTTTGCCCCCTTCGACCTGCCGCAGTACGGCATGAACGTCACCACCTTGCTGGTGCCGCTGTATGCGGTGAACCAACTGGCGGGCCGGCTGATTCCCGCCGGCACGGCCTATGTGGACATCAGCTACAGGCAGGCCCTGGCCCTGTCCACCACCTACCAGGGCGGCATTGTCCTGTGGGTCGCGTTCTGGGCCATCTACGGCCACGGTGCCAGCCTGGCAACCTTGACCGAGGTGGCAAGCTTCGGTGCTGCCTACATGTGCGTCGTGCTGGTGGAACCCCTGGTGGACCTGGCGGTGCTGTGGCTGGCCAAGCGCCTGGCGACCTTCACCCAAGGGCCGCTTTTCAATACCCGCCTGCACGCCGTTGCCGTCTGACAGGGCCGGCTCCCCCGGTCACGGTTGACGCCCCATAGGGCATCTTGCCCCGGTGCTCCCGCCTTGCCGCCCCCGGGCCACCATGGCAAAGCGGGGAGCGGCAGGTGCATGGACGGCCCCGCGCGCAGCCGTGGCCGCTTCCTCTTGGTCCAGCATGACCAGGTCCCTCTTCATCAGCCTGCCGGCAAGCGAGCTCGGCAAATCCACCGCCTTCCACAAGGCCCCGGGCTTCCAACAGAGCCCGCAGCCCAGCAGTGAGGACGGCTTCGCCATGGTCTGGAGCGGCGGGATGCCTGCGCAGTGCAAGGACCCTGCGTTCGCCTCCGCGACGTGGCCTTGGCAACGCGGCCGACGCCGGAATCGCTGCAGCCGGGTGATCGGGCAAGCCTGAAAACCCGCTTCCTGCGACAATCCGCCCCGCTCGCTTTGCTCCACTGCATCGCGACGGCACGGACCGTCGCCGCATTGCTCCTTGTCTGGCGGCTCTCACAAGGAGCGCGCCTGCGCCGATACCTCCATCGCCCATGGTTCTCGACCCCTTCACCCTGCTCGTTCTCACCACGGCCATGGCGGCCGCTTCGGCGCTGTATCTGGCTGCGGAATGGAGCAGCGTGCGCGAACGCTCGCTGCTGCTGTGGAGCGCGGGGTTCGCCATCATCGTCGTGGGCTGCGTGCTGGCCCTGCTGCGTTCCAGCGGCCATGTGCTGCTGGGCATCTGGTTTCCCAACGGCCTGCTGATCGCCGCCCACTGGCTGTTCCTGGCCGGGGTCGCCGGATTCATGCGCGTGCGGCTGTCGCACTTCTGGTGGCTGCTGGCCGTCGTCTGGCTGGCCATGCTGTTTCTGCCAGACGGGCCCTGGTGGTCCAAGGCGATGCTGGGCATCCAGTCGCTGCTGATCGCCATCACCACCTTGCGCGCCGGCCTGCTGCTGCGCCCGCATGGCGGCGCGCTGGGCATGGGCGCGGCGCAGTTGAGTTTCGTGCTGCTGGCGCACGGCCTGTTCTACCTCGCCAAGGCTGGATCGACCGTGGCGCTGGACGCCTTCGTCAACCTGGGCAGTTTCCGCGGCACGGTGATCCTGATCTCGCTGGTGGAGGGCGTGATGGCGATCATGCTGCTGGCCATGTCCATGACCGGGACGGAGCGCCATCGCCGCGAGGAGCGCATCGCGCAGATTGCCGCCCGCGATCCGCTGACCTCCCTGGACAACCGCCGCGCGCTCTATCTGCGCGCACCGGCGCTGCTGGCACAAGCCTCGCCGGCCCGCCCCGGCGCCCTGCTGCTGATCGACATCGACCACTTCAAGCAGGTCAACGACCTGCACGGCCACGATGCCGGCGACCGCCTGCTGGTGACGCTGAGCGACCTCATCCGCAGCGTGCTGCCTCGCGGCGCACTGGCCGCGCGGCTGGGCGGGGATGAGTTCGTGATCCTGCTGCACAACGTCTGCGGCACGGCCGCGCAGGCGCTGGGCCAGGACTTGCGCGAGGCGTTCGTGCAGCAGGCGCGCGCGATGTTCGCGACGCCGCAGCCCGTGTCCCTGAGCATCGGTGCGGCCTTGTTCGACCAGCCCGGAACAGAGCTGTCCCACTGGCTCAAGCAGGCCGACGAGGCCCTCTATGCATCGAAGCGCAAGGGACGGGACCGGATGGAACTCGCCCCGCTTGCGCCAGGGCGGCCCCACGGATGATCTGCTTGCCGCAGGTGGGCCGCTTGCGTGCGCTTGCAGGTCACATCTGCCACTGATAGGGGTCCGGGCCGGTTCAGTCCGGGTCGTTTTGGCGCCTCAAGGCGTCAATGCAAAGTCCACCGCAGCCTCGGCATGCAAGGCCGTGGTGTCCAGCACGGGCACGGGGCAATGCGCCTGCTGCACCAGCAGGCTGATTTCCGTGCAGCCCAGCACCATGGCCTGGGCGCCCTGCCCGGCCAGCTGCGCCATGATGCGCTGATAGGTGCGCCGCGACTCTTCCCGTATCCGGCCTGCGCACAGTTCCTCGTAGATGATGCGGTGCACTTCGGCGCGGTCCGCCTCCTGCGGCACCATCACCTCCAGCCCCTGCTGCTGCAGGCGCTCGCGCATGAAGGGCTGCTCCATGGTGAAGCGGGTGCCCAGCAGCCCCAGCCTGCGGTAGCCTGCCGCCCGGGCCGCATCGGCCACCGGGTCGGCAATGTGCAGAAAAGGGATGCGCACCGCTGCCGCAATGCGGTCTGCCAGCTTGTGCATGGTGTTGGTGCACAGCAGCACCCCATCCGCCCCGCCATCCTGCAGCCGCCGCGCGGCATCTTCCAGCAAGGCGGCTGCGTCATCCCAGCGGCCTTCATGCTGGGCCAGCTCGATAGGGCCAAAATCCACGCTGTACATGAGCAGTTTTGCAGAGCGCAGCGGACCCAGCCGGTCGCGCACGCCCTGGTTGATGAGCCGGTAGTACTCGGCACTGGACTCCCAGCTCATGCCCCCGATGAGACCGATGATGCGGTGAATTTCCGTGTGGTTTGCGTTCATGCCTTCAGTGTGGGCAGCGCCCGTTTCCCGTCTATCAAGAAATTTCAGTTCAAGACACAAGGCACCAGGGTGATGAAAGTTCAGGAACTACCGGGATTCGAGGTGCAGCTGCTGGGCCGCGCGGCCTACAGCAGCCATGACCCGACCCGCCTTCATTCGCTGGGCATTGCGCTGGAGCGCCAGCAAGGCGTGCATGCCATTGGCAGCGACCGCCGCGTGGACTTCGACACATGGCCCGGCACGGTGGCACGCACGCCACCGGGGGTGGATGTGTTTTCCGAATCGGCCACGGGCGGCGAGTACCTGGTGGTTCGCTGTACCCCTGCGCAATGGGAGCAATGGCTGGACGACGCAGTGCCTGACACCGAAGCCCGGCGCGTTGTACACCCTGGCCAGCGCGCCGCCTTGCAGATTGCGCACCAGCTGCGGCAACTGCTGCTTTGCCCCGAGACGGACACCCTGGCAATAGAGCAGGCAGCCCTGCACTTCATGGCCCGGCAATGCGTCGATGCGAGGGATGTGCCCCATGCGCCCATCCCGCGCATCGATGCATTGCGCCCGGTGTATCGGCCGGTTCTGGAGCGCATGGCGGCCGAGTTTGCACAGCCGTTGAGCATTGCCCAGCTGGCCCGGATGACCCGTCGCACCCCGCTGCGTTTTCTGCGTGAGTTTTCCCAGCTGCTTGGCATGACTCCGCATGCCTATCTTGTGGAGACCCGCATACAGGCGGCCCGCTCCATGATGCGGGCGGATGCCGATTCGCTGGCCTGTATCGCCCACGATTGCGGCTTCAGCCATCAATCGCACATGGGAGCCGCGTTTCGCAAACATCTGGGGCTGACGCCCAGCCAGTACCTGGCCCGCATTCGCCATACGGCCAGGCAGTGACCGATGGAGCACCTGGACCCGTCACGCCCGGGGCATGCGGCATGACCGGTGTTCCAGGCGGTGCAATGAACTTGCAAGTTCCCGCGTTGGCTTTTCATTCCCATTGTCAATCCGAACAGACGGACTCGACCTGCGCACTTCAACCGCGCATACTTAGGGCCATTGCTCTCCCCCTGTTCTGATTTGCGATGGCGCGGCACCCCAAACCTTGCCGTGTTCCTGCCAATGGAGCGGACTACCGATAATTCATTCCCGTTATCAACGGCATATCGTGCCGCTCGGCCATGCCGGGCAGAACTGAGGACCGCCAATCCGCCAGCAGCGTGCCCATTCAATGTGCGTACACATCTGATAGAGCAGATCAATGAAATGACCCCTCGAAAATCCACATTCGCACCTTTGAGCAGAATTTTTGCTTTCGCCATTGAACTGGATGGAGTGGACCGTGTACTGTCCGTGGTCCGGCGGCATCTGGGCATGGATGTGGCCTTTGTGGCCCGATTCCGCGAAGCGGATCGGGTGCTGGAGCATGTGGACGAGAGCACTGGCGGTGTGATTTTCCGGCAGCAGAATATTCCATTGAACGAGGGCTATTGCCAGAAGGTGGTCAATGGCGAATTGCCGCAGTTGATTCCAGACACGTCCCGTTTACCCGCTGCACAGGGAATACCGGAGACGCACACCATTCCCATCGGCTCGCACCTGAGCGTACCGATCCGCCTGGATGACAACCGTCTGTACGGCACCTTGTGCTGCTTCAGCCACCAGCCCAATCCCGCGCTGGGTGAGCACGATATGTCGCTATTGCGGGCATTCTCCGATTTATTGGGACTGCATTTCAGTGCAACTTCTGCGGTCCAGCATGCAAGGGACAAAGCGGCCAACGAAATCCGCCTTGCCATGCAGGGAAATGCGCTGCGCCCTGTATTTCAGCCCGTATACACCATCGCGACAGGCAAGCTGCACGGTTTTGAGTGCTTGTCGCGCTTTGACCTGGAGCCATTTCGCCCGCCAGACCAATGGTTCAAGGCAGCGCACGAAGTCGGCCTGGGGCTGGAGCTGGAGCGCCATGCAATCGACACGGCGCTTGGCGCGCTCGGTCGCCTGCCAACCGATTGGCTGCTCGCAGTCAACTGCTCGCCGCAGCTGATCCAGTCGGGGCAGCTGCCCCGGCTTCTGGGTTCGGACCAGGATCTGTCGCGCGTGACGCTGGAAATCACGGAGCATGCCGCCGTGGATGACTACAGGGCTTTGGCCGATGCACTGGCTCCGCTGCGGCGCCGGGGCGCGACCTTGGCAGTCGACGATGCCGGTGCCGGCTACTCCAGCATGCGGCACATCCTGCATCTTCAACCGGACATGATCAAGCTGGACATGAGCATCACGCACGACGTCGATACCGACCGCAGCCGCCGTGCGCTCGCCAAGGGGCTCACGAGTTTCGCGCACGAAATAGGAAGCGTGGTGGTCGCCGAAGGTGTGGAGACTGCAGAGGAATTCAATGCGCTGGCAAGCCTTGGCGTGGATCTGGCCCAGGGCTACTTCTTTGCCAAGCCGATGGGGTCAGCACAGGCGCTGGCCATGGGGCTTGCCAGGGCCTAGGGCCCAGGCGTTCAAGCTTTCGAGCCTGCGTGAATGCGTGCCTGCCTGCATGCGTGCGTGAATGTGCTGTGGCGACGCAGCGTTCTCCCGCCACCTTGACCGGGATCAAGCACACACCAGCCATGGTGCCCGAGCAAGGCGTCCGTTGCGCGAAGCCGTAGTGCACCCGGCGCATAATCGCCTGCATTCTTTCCCCAGCCCATCCGCCATTGCAGGTCTGCATGCGGCAGGCGCGTCCAGCGGCCATCGCGGCGCCCCAGCATTTCCCCAGACTTCCAGCAACAGCCTCCCGGCAGGCGGTCATGGGCATGCCTACGGTGAACCCAGATGGAAGTTTTGAAGCAACTCGAACCCCTCATGCGCGACATCATCGCGCCCCAGGCCGCGCAGATCGACGAGCAGGCACGCTACCCGCGCGCCGCGCTGGATGCACTGGCGGCAGCCGGCCTGCTGGGCCTGATCAGCGCCAGCGAGGTGGGCGGCCTGGGCAAGGGCCTGGCCGAAGCGGTGCAGGTCGTCGAGCGCATTGCCCAGGACTGCCCCTGCACGGCCATGGTGCTGACCATGCACTACTGCGGCGTGGCGCTGATCGAACCCTTTGCCGACGACCCTGTGCGCCGCCAGATCGCGGCCGGCCGCCACCTCACCACGCTGGCCGTGTCCGAAGCCGGCTCGCGCAGCCATATCTGGGCGCCGACGGGCACGGCGACCGCCGCTGAAGATGTCATCCACCTGAACGCGCTCAAGAGCATGATCACGTCGGCCGGCGAGGCCGATTCCTATGTCTGGATCTCGCGCGCCACGCAGGGCGAGGGCAATACGCTGTGGCTGGTGGACAGCCGGCTGCCGGGCCTGTCCATTCCCGGACGCTTCAACGGCATGGGGCTGCGCGGCAATGCATCCTCGCCCATCGAGGCACGCAACGTGGGCGTTCCACGCGCCCGCATGCTGGGCGCCGACGGCGAGGGCGAGGCCGTGAAGGGCCGCTATCTGATGCCCTTCTTTCCCACGCTGATCGCCACCACGTCCATCGGCCTGATGCAGGGCGCGCTGCGCCGCGCCGTGGCCCATGTGGCGGGCACGCGCTTTGCGGAAAGCGGCAGCTCGCTGGCCGACCTGCCCACCATCCGCGCCTACCTGGCCCGTGCCCAGCTGCGCCTGGAGCAGGCCCGCCTGCTGCGCGACGAGACCGTGGCCGCCGTGCAGGCGGCCCGGGCCGATGCGCGCACCCGCCTGCTGCAGAGCAAGGCCGCAGCCGCCGAGGCCGCACTGGAAGTGACCGACATTGCCATGCGCGTGTGCGGCGGCGCCGCCTTCCGCAAGGAGCTGGGCATAGAGCGCCTGTTCCGCGATGCGCGCGCCGCCTCGGTCATGGCGCCCACCACCGATGTGATCTACGACATGCTGGGCAAAGGCATGTGCGACGCCGCCGCCTGAGCCTGAACGGCAGAACCCGTCGATCGCTTCACCCCTCCTCCCCCATCCAGCAAAGGACTTCCGCATGACGACAACCGCCCCCGTGATCAAGCTCGGCGCCGTGGCCTACGCCCCCAAGGTGATCACCATCTGGGAAGGCTTCAAGGCGTATTTCATCGAGCGCGGCTACTACTTCGACTACGTTCTCTATTCCAACTACGAGTCGCTGACCGAGGCGTTGATGGCAGGCGATGTGCACCTGGCCTGGAACTCGCCGCTGGCCTTTGTGCGCGCCGACCGCATGGCCCGCGCGCGCGGCCTGCGCGTGGAGTCCATCGCCATGCGCGATACCGACCTGGACCTGCATTCGCTGCTGGTCGTGCCCGCAGACAGCCCCATCCAGAGCGTGCAGGACCTGCGCGGCAAGACCGTGGGCTTCGGTGCCGTGGATTCGCCCCAGGCCACGCTGATCCCGCTGGACCATCTGCGCCAGCAAGGGCTGGTGGCCGGGCGCGACTACACGGCACGCCGCTTTGACGTGCTGGGCGGCAAGCACGGCGACCACATCGGCGGCGAGCGCCTGGCCGCCGCCGCCATGGTGGCCGGCGAGATACAGGCTTCATGGATGGTGGGCAAGAACTACCTGGCCTTTGCGCGCGAAGGCACGCTGCCGGCCGGCGGCACGCGCGTGCTGGCCACCTCGGGCGCCTTCGACCACTGCAACATGACGGCCGGCCCGCACATCGATGCCGGGCGTGCCGCCGCCTTCCGCGACATCCTGCTGGCCATGTCCTGGGACGACGCGGCAGTGCGCCCGCTGCTGGAGCTGGAAGGCCTGAAGGTCTGGCACCCGGGCCGCGGCACGGGCTACGGCCTGCTGGAGCGCGCGGTGACGGACGAGGCCTTCTACGACGCCGAAGGCCGCATCACCGTGCAGGACTACCGTTACTGATACGCGCCATGGCCATGCCTGATTCCGACAGCGGCGCCCTGCCCGCCTCCACCCTGCCTGTCATCGACCTGCAGGGCCTGGGCTTCGATGCCGGCGCCCATCTGCTGGTCAAGCACGCGCTGGCCGCCCTGCCCGTGGGCGGGCAACTGCGCGTGACCGGCAGCGCGCCGGGCTGGCAGGCCCAGCTGTCGGGCTGGTGCAGCGACCAGGGCCATGGCCTGCGCTGGGAGGATGGCGTGGATGCAGCACAGGCCATGGCCATCGTGGCGCGCGGCGGCGCCCAGGCCGGGCGCTGGCGCGGCGCGGCGCAGACGGGCCGCAGCGATGCGCGCTCGGGCGACGGTGCCGTGGCCGCGCAGGCCCAGCCTTTCTGGGGCCTGGCCGCGCGTGGCGCGCAGGTGGAAGCCGGCGCGCCGGCCTTCCATTTCCGGCTCAGCGACAAGCTGCAGGTCTGGACCGACAGCGCCTCCGACCTCTACGCCCAGGCCGTGGCCGCGCAGTGGAATGCCGACACCGACATCGACTGGAACGACGCACCCGAGCTGCCCGCGCCGGTGGAGGACGCCATCGTCCAGCTCATGACCTACATGGTCGAGAACGAGAATGCGGCCCTGCTGGTGCCTGCGCGCTTCCTCGGCCAGCTGCACCCGCACTACCGCGAACTGCAGGCTGCGCTGGCCATCCAGGTGGCCGACGAGGCGCGGCACATCGATGTCTTCACGCGCCGCATCCGCCGCCACGGCCGCGAGCCCGCGCTGTCCACGGCGGGTGGCCAGGCCTCGCTCAAGAGCCTGCTGGACGAGACGGATTTTTCCGTGGCGGGTTTCCTGCTGTCGGTGCTGGGCGAAGGCACTTTCGTGCACCTGCTGCAGTTCCTGCAGACCGAGGCGCCCGACCCCCTCACACGCCAGATCTGCCGCCTGGCCGCGCGCGACGAGGCGCGCCATGTGGCCCTGGGCATGTCCCACCTGCTGTACCGCCTGCAGCACGAGCCCGGCTTCCAGCACCAGCTGGCCCAGGCCGTGGAGCAGCGCTTCGACAACCTGGCCGGCACCTCGGGGCTGAACGAGGAAGTCTTCGACGCCCTGATCCTCATCGCGGCCGGCACCCTCACTCCCGAGGCCCTGGCCCGTGGCGCCGCCCGCGTGCAGCAGCTCATGCGCGACATGGCAGACGGCCGGTTTTCCAAGCTGCTGCGGCTGGGGTTCGAGCGCGGGCATGCGGAGCGGCTGGCTTCGCTGCATACGCGCAATTTCATGTAGGCACGAGAAACGGACTCGGTGCGCGGTGCCCGGTGGCCATAGGACCGGCGCCGGTCAATCCACGATCAATTTGCTGTTGTTCAGCAGCTGCGTGATGATCTGCTGATCCGTGGCGGCACCGGAATACAGCGTCTGCAGATTCACGCCTTCCAGGATGATCTGCTGGGTCTCGGCCGATGCCGAATAGCTTGCACCCGCCGCATGGGAGTCCGCACCGAAGCCGCCCGTGTGGCTGACATGGACCCAGGTATCACCTCCCGTGATCTCGAAGTGCAGGTAGTCGGCCAGGTTGCCTGCGGCATTGCCGGGGCCTGCGGATTCACCCTGCAGCAGGTCGCGCAGGTCCAGTACATCACCGCCTGCGCCGTTGGCTCCCGCGGCCGCCGTGGCGAGGTTCTGGATTCGGTCCAAGGCCGGTGTTCCCGCCGCCCCCTGGTCTCCCAGCGACCAGGCAAAGACATCCACGAAGTTCTCGCCCGCATCACCGCCGCTCATCAGATCGTTGCCGGGGCCACCGGCCAGCAGGTCCGTGCCCGACCCCGCATTGAGGGTGTCGTCGCCGCTGCCGCCCATCAGCACATCGGAGCCTGCGCCCGCCGACAGGTTGTCGTCGCCAGCGCCTCCGAAAACGATGTTGTTTCCGTTGGCGGCGCTGATGGTGTTGGCGCCGTTGCCACCAGCGATGTATTCGCTGGCCGAGCTGCCCGTATAGCTGCCGCTATGGGTCGTGGTGACATCCACGGTCGTATATGAGGCCTTGAGCGTGACCACGGTGGATGTCGATGCCGTGAAGCCGCCGCTCACCTCCGTCGCCGTGACCTGGACCGTGAGATTGGTGGCGTTCGTGGTGTAGCTGCCAGGCAGATTCAGGATGAGATTGGGCAGGTCGGCTTCGGTGAACTGCCAGACACCACCACCCAGGTTCGTGCCCGCATTGAAGGACAGATTGGTGGGCAGTCCACTGATCCTGATCGACAGGGTTTCCGAGCCATCCGTATCCACCAGCTTCGTGGTTATCGGAAACCTGACGCTGGTCCCGCCTGTGCCTTGTGCGATGGCCAGCAGGGACTTCAGAACAACGACCGAAGAAGCGCTAGCCGCTCCAACCGACAGATTGACCGTGCCGATACTGGTACCGCCGCGCCCATCGCTGACGTCGTAGAGAAAGCTGGCCGGTCCTTCGTAGCCTGCCGCGGGCGTGAACAGCACCCTGCCCGCCTGCGATGCAAGGCTGCCATTGATCGGCGAATGAGCCAGGGTGATGGTCAGGCTGTCGCCGTCGGCATCCGTGTCATTGGCCAGCAACGTGGCAAAGCTGATGCTCCGCGGGATGTCCGTGGCAACCATCCATTGATCTGCCACGGCAACCGGTGCATCGTTCACGGGAGTGACCGTGATGGAAACGGTGACGATGTTTCCCATGGCCAGCCCATCGCTGGCACGGTAGGCAAAGCTGTCGGAAACCGTCTCGCTGCCGTTGTGGATATAGGTGAAGGTGCCATTGCCGCTCAGCGTCAGGGACCCATTCGCCGGACCCGTCACCAGCACCGCGACGAGCGGATTGCCGTCAGGGTCCGTGTCGTTGGCCAGCACGCTGGTTGCACCGCTGGCAAGGACCGTGGCCACAGCGCCCTCGGCCACCACTATCGCATCGGAGACAGACACTGGCGGTTGATTGCCGGAGGGCGCAGCAGCAACCGTCACCGACACGCTGGCCGTGGCAAAGCCGCCCCTGCCGTCGCCAATGGTGTAGGTGAAGCTGTCGCTGCCGGTGAAGTTGGCGTTCGGCGTGTAGACCGGATTGCCCGTGACGGCATCCACGACCACGGAACCGTGGGTGCCCTGGGTGATGCCGGAAACGGTCAGGCTGTCCCCATCCGCATCGCTGTCGTTCCCGCGCACGGCGATGGCGACGGATGTATCGGCATCGGTGGTGGCCGTATCGTTGCCGGCCACGGGCACCCGGTTCACGAAAACACTCAGCGTGCTGGACGCGCCGGTCTGCACGGTGTAGCCGATGCCCAGCGGATGGCCGCCGCTGTAGTTCGCATCCGCCTGGAAAGTGAAGCTGCCGTCTGCCTGCAGCGCGAAGGTCCCGCGCCCCGCCACGTTCCGGGAGCTGCCGGCCGCCACGGTCTGGCCTTCATAGGTGAAGCTGGCGACCACGAGCGCCCCATCGGCATCGGAATCGTTGGACAGCACATTGCCCGTGCGCTGCCCGGCCGTGTCCACCTGCACGCTGTCGGGCGCAAGCACGCTGGCGTGGCTGCCGTGCGCGGCGGCCGCCGCGTTGGCGCACAGCTGCGCCACGTCCACCCAGCAGGAGCCGCCCGCCTCCAGCGTGGCGCCGACCGCGCAGGCGCTGCCGGGACGCGCGGCCGTCGTGGGAATCGTGCCCGGCACGCCCAGCGGAAAGCAGGTGTTCCACACAGGGTCCGTGATGCCGGTGACTTTCAGCCGCACCGACGTCTGGTTGCGATAGACCACGGGCAGGAATCCCTGCGGTGCGCCATCGGCACCCAGCGCTGTCGTCTGCACGGGAACGGTGAGCGTCTCGCCTGCGGCCTGGTTGAAGGCTTCCTGCAATTCCTGTATCTGGGCCTGCACCCGGTCGCCCCAGGCCGCCGTGGCCGCTGTCGCCACGACAGCACCGCCCAGGGCCCAGGCGCGCAGGCTGGCCGGGGAAATCCGCCCTGTGCGCACCCCCCATGCAAGGCAGGCCCCCATGGCCAGCGCCAGCAGCGCAAGAGCGCCAGGGTGGTCCACAGGAATCGCCGCCGGCGCCACGGCCGCCAGCGGTGCCGCAGTGATGCTCTGGGCCTGGGCTGCCGGCACGGCACAGGCCACGGCCAAGGCGCCCAACGCCTGTGCGAGCCACGTGCCACGGGCAAGGAATTGGAAAAGTTGCAGCATGGGTCTGGCCTGGAAGAAAAGATCCGAAGATCCGAACAGGCGGGGAGCGGTCCCCGCCACTGCCTTCAGGCAGGCCACAAATGACTGCGCTGCTGACAATTTCTTACTTTAGACGACGACCTGCGCAGCGCATATCCCTGAAAGCAGGTAATTGGCCAGCGGGCACCGGCTCTGGCAAGGGCCGCTCGAAGGCCGCACGACCCCTCCAATGCGCCCAGCTCGTCCGACCGCCCGCCCTTGCCTGGCAGGTACCGGCCCAGACCCACCCCGCCCACATGCGGGCCGCATATCACTCGACTTGTGACAACCCTAGAAAACCCAGGGATTTTCTCGCGGGCCTTTGTGATTTTTCCCATCAGAAAAACCGAGCCGCATCAGCGAATTAAGTCAATGGAGCCGGAGAAAGTTTCGCAAAAAGACAAACGCCTGCGCAATCTGACAAGAGAAAGCTTTTCCAAATGTAAACAATTGTTTATTCAGCCTGTAAGATTCCTCCAGTCAATCAGTGTTTCCCATGGGACAGGCCTGCGCCATCCCACAGATGCATTCATCATGAAAATGCATCAATCGAGCAGGATCATTGATTTTTTCATGCAAGAATTCTTACTCAATCCATCTTTTGACGCACAACATCCACGGCCACCCAGATGAGAGCGCATCCAGATTGTGGAGAATAATATCCGACCATCACCAGCGTACTGATCAGGGAAACAATAAAATCAGCCGGGCCGAGCAATTGCTGCAGGCCTGCAAATGGCCGGAGCCGCCGATATATCCATCATTGGTACTCAGGCATATTCAGGAAGCGCAGGCGATTTTCGAATTGCACCGCATGCCTGACCGCGCGGTGTCGTCGCGCATCGCAGCGGCCTTCATCCATTGCCAGCTGGGTGAGGAGCGCAATGCCATTTCACTGGCCACGGCGGCCATGGCCAATCCCGCGCTGCTGCCGCCCGAGGCCCTGGTGCGCGCCACCTATGTGCTGGCGCTGGCGCATGGCCGGCTGGGCGAGCTCGATACCGCCCTGCAATTGATCGAAGGCAAGGACCATGATTTTGCGCAAATGGCGCCCGGAGACAGCCCCTGGCTGCCCGCCCTGATCACCTGGGCCAGGGCGCAAATCCTATGGAAGGTCTTTCTTTATAAAAACCACCAGGACCTGTGGTGCGGGCCGCCGCCCGATTCAGGCCTGGTCCAGCTGGGTGCCGCTGCGCCCGACAGCGTTGCCTTGCAGGACCTGCTGGGGAATGTGGGCCGCCAGCTGCCAGCGGGCCTGGCCTGGCCGTACAGCGAGCTGCTGCGGCTGTCGCTCAAGGGGCTGGAGTCGGGCCGGCGCGAGGCTGCCGCCGTGGTCCGCGCCATTGAGCGCATCGGCATCCACTACCAGGCCAAGAACCCGCCCATTGCAGGCTGGGCCTGGCTCAGCAGTGCGCTGGTGCATTGCAGCAAGCGCCAGTACGGACAGGCGCTGCAGGCCGCCGTACTGGCCAAGTCCACGGCGCAGACCTACCAGTTGGAGGGCCTGCACCGCAATGCGCTGGTCTATGAGTACCACATACAGGAAACGCAGGGCGATTTCGCGGGCGCACTGTCCACGCTGAAGGCGCTGAACATCATGCGACTCAAGAGCATGGCCATCAGTCCTTATCTGGAGAAATCACGATTCACGGCCATGGACGAGGCGCGGTTGCATGACCTGGAACCTGCCTATGTGAAACGCGCCCTTCAATACATAGAAGACAACCTGGACAAGAAACTGCTGGTGCAGTCCATTGCCGACCATTGCCGCGTCAGCCGCCGCACGCTGGAAGTTTCATTTCGCCATAGCCGATCATGCAGCATTGGTGAATATATAAGACAAAGCCGTATCCACCTGGCTGCGGAATCCTTGCTGACCACGGATCAAAGCATAGGACAGATTTCCTCCCGGCTTGGATATTCCTCCCTCTCCACATTTTCCAGGGATTTTTCCGGCCATTATGGGATACCGCCATCGGCCTGGGTTCGGCACCACCGGCTGACGTGATTTGAAAAATCCTGGAATGCATATGACGGGCGTGTATTCAGGCCCTACCGATCACCCGAAGCAACATGCAAAGTAGGACGCAAAGGAAGACGCATGAAATATCTGAAGAATATGAAAACGGGCTCCATGCTGGGTCTGGGTTTCTCGGTTCTCATCCTCATCGCGCTGTCGATTGCGCTGCTGGGCCGAGCGCGGCTGATCCAGGCCTCGGACGATGTCTCCTACCTGGCCGACACGCGCATCACCAGCCTGCTCAGGCTGGTGGAGGTCAAGAGCTCGGTGGAGTTCATCTTCCGCGGCGTGCGCAGTCTGGCGCTGATCGAAGACCCTGCGGAAAAGGCCCTGGCCAAGGCCACGCTGGACACGCAGCGCCAGAAGATAGGCCAGCTCATGGAGCAGTTCCGCGAGGGACTGACCACGCCGCAGGGCATCGCCCTGTACGACCGCATGAGGAATGCGCGCACCGCCTACCTGCCGCTGCTGGACCAGTTCATGGCCGCGGCCATGCGGCATGACCTGCCCACTGTCTCGGCCATGCTGGGCAGCAGCGGAGAGTTCCGCAGGCAGCAGGACGCGTTCTTTGCCGCCATCAACGACATGCTGGCCCACCAGCAGGTGCGTGCCACGGAAACGGCCCAGGCCACCGAAGGCAAATCGCTGGCCGCCGGCCGGCAGATGCTGTCGCTGGCCCTGGCCTCGCTGTTGCTGGGTGCGCTGGTGGCCTGGGCCATCACCCGCCGCATCAAGGGCCTGCTCGGTGGCGAGCCGGCCTACGCGGCCCAGGTCACGCAGGAAGTGGCCAAGGGCAACCTGGCGGTGAACGTACAGCTGCGCCGGGGCGATACCACCAGCCTGCTGGCCAGCCTGGAGGCCATGCGCGCCAGCCTGGCCGGCATCGTCAGCCAGGTGCGCCACAGCAGCGAATCGATTGCCACGGGCGCCAGCCAGATCGCCTCGGGCAACGCCGACCTAAGCGCTCGCACGGAGGAGCAGGCCGCCAACCTGGAGGAGACGGCCGCCTCCATGGAGCAGATGACCGCCACCATTCAGCAGAACGTGGACACGGTGCGCAGTGCCTCGGGCCTGGCCCAGTCGGCCAGCGCCACGGCCGTGCACGGCGGCGAGGTGGTGCATGGCGTGGTCAGCACCATGGAGGACATCACGCACAGCTCGCGCAAGATCGGGGAAATCATCGGCGTGATCGACGCCATTGCGTTCCAGACCAACATCCTCGCGCTCAATGCCGCCGTGGAGGCCGCGCGTGCCGGGGAACAGGGCAAGGGCTTTGCGGTGGTCGCCTCGGAGGTGCGCTCCCTGGCCCAGCGCTGCGCCAATGCGGCCAAGGAGATCAAGGGCCTGATCAGCGAGAGCGTGGGCAAGGTCGCCGCCGGCTCCCGCCAGGTGGCCGAAGCCGGCAGCACCATGAACGACATCGTCACCCAGACGCACCGCGTGGCCGAACTGATCTCCGACATCGGTGCCGCCACGCAGGAGCAGTCCCAGGGCGTGACCCAGGTCAGCGACGCCGTGCAGCAGCTCGACCAGGTGACGCAGCAAAACGCCTCCCTGGTGGAAGAGTCTGCCGCTGCCGCCGACAGCCTGAACAAGCAGGCGGCGCAGTTGGTGCAGCTGGTCAGCGTGTTCCGCCTGGATGAAAGGGAGGCCTGGGCACAGGCCGTGTCCGCGCCGGTGGCAGCGGTCGGGCTGGCGCGCGCACAGACCGCCAAGCCGTCTCCAGCGCTGGCCCCCGCCGCGCCCCGTACCAAGCCCCTGCGTGCGGCAGCGGCCTCCAGCGCGCCTGTGGCGCTGCCTGCCAAGGCGGCAACACCCCGCCGCGCCACGGCGGCCGGAATGGCCGGGATGACCGAGGCCGATGAGTGGGAGCAGTTCTAGAACAGGCTCAGCGCATCACCAGGCCGCCATCGACGAACAGTACTTGCCCCGTCATGAAGCCGCTCAGTTCCGATGCCAGGAACAGCACCGGCCCCGCCACGTCTTCGGGGCTTGCCAGGCGGCGCAGCGGCGTGGCGGCCATCAGCGATTCGCGGAAGGACTCGCGCGTGTCCTGGGTGCCCTGCGTGGGATAGACCAGGCCCGGCGCGACGCAGTTGACGCGTATGCCCACGGGCCCCAGTTCGCTGGCCAGGTTGCGGCTGAAGGCCACCAGCGAGGCCTTGGCCGTGGTGTAGTCGTGGTAGGGCACGACGGGGTGCTCCACCAGGTTGCTGGCGATGTTGACGATGCTGCCCCGCGCACGCTGGCGCATCTGCGGCAGCACGGCGCGGCAGACATTGAAGGCCGCGCCCACGGCACCGTCGTACTGGGCCTGGTAGTCGCTCCATTGCAGGTCGTCGAAGCGGCGGCGGCGCTCGGGGTCGAAGGCGTAGGGTTTGAAGGCGTTGTTGACCACGATGTCGATGGCGCCCGCCTCGCGCGCAATGGCCTCGGCCATGGCCTGGACGGCGGGCTGCGAGCCCACATCGGCCTTGATGGCCCAGGCATCGCCTCCGGCCTGCTTGCCCGCAGCCTGGCATGCCGCCACGGTCTGCGCGGCGGCAGCGTCGTTGGACAGGTGGTTGACCGCCACGAGGGCGCCCTCGCGCGCGAAGGCGAGGGCAATGGCCGCGCCTATGCCGCGGCCGGCGCCGGTGACCAACACCACCTTGCCTTGCAGGCCCAGGGAAGACGGCTGTGCCATCTCAGGCCCCGGGCAGCAGGCTGGTGTCCACCACGTCGGACACCTTGATCTGCCTTTGCACCATGCCCAGCGCGCGGTAGGCGTCGGCGCCCTTTTGCAGGGCGGCCAGGTCGAAGCTGCCCAGCGGCTTGCCGGCCTGCAGCGGCTGCGAAGACGCATTGCGCAGGCGGATCACGTCCAGGTTGATATCGCGCTGCGTGCCGTCGATGGCGTGCTTGCCGGCCAGCGTGGCGGCTTCCTCGGGGTTGGCCATCATCCAGGCGGCGCTGTCGCGGTAGCCCTTGAGGAAGGCGCGCAGCAAGTCCTTCTTGTCGCGCAGCGTGTCCTCGCGCACCACGAACATGTCGCTGGAGATGTTCAGGTGGTCGCGCACCTGCATCACATCGACCTCGCCAATGCCTTTGCGCAGGCCCACGGCCAGGCCGGTGTCGGTGGCGGCCGTGGCATCGACCTGGCCCTGCATCAGCGGCGCGAAGTTGAGCAGGCCGGTGACGACGATGGTCACGTCCGACTCCTTGAGGCCGGCCTGGTGCAGCATCACCAGCAGGTTCTGGCGCGTGCCGCTGGACAGGCTGTAGACGCCGATCTTCTTGCCCTTGAGGTCCGCCGGCTTGCGGATGCCGGCCGACTTGAGCGAGACCACGTTGAACACGTTCTGCGGGTAGATGTCGTAGATGGCGACCAGCTTCTCGCCCTTGTCCAGCGCCATGAAGAAGGAGCCGGGATCGGTGAAGGCCACATCGGCCTGGCCGCTGAGCATGTTGCGGATGGCGTCGCCGCCGCCCGCGCCGGGCAGGTAGGCCAGCTCCACGCCCTGGGCCTTGAAGAAGCCCTTGTCGGGCTCGGCCAGGATGTTGGTGATCTCGCTGATGGGCTTGCTCCAGCCTGCCAGGCGGATCTTGCCCTGGGCGGGCGCGGCGGCTGCCGAGGTGCCGGCCAGAGTCAGGCCTGCCAAGCCTGCCAGGCCAGCGGTGGCGCCCAGCAGGCTGCGGCGGGTGAGGAAGGGGGATTGCGGTGTGTGCATGGCGCTTGGGGAAAAGGTTTCGGAAGTGTTCAGGATGGTCAGGCGGCGCGCGAGCGCAGCAGCCGGCGCTCCAGCACCAGGCAGGCCTGGTACAGCAGCAGGCCCATGGCGGCGATCAGCACCAGGGCGGCGAACATGAGGGTGGTGTCCATCATTCCCTGGGCGGCAATGACCACGGCGCCCAGGCCCCGGCTGGCGCCCATGAATTCGGCCACCACGGCGCCGACCAGGGCCAGCACCACGGCCACGCGCAGGCCCGCAAGAATGGCGGGCAGGCCCGTGGGCAGCTTCAGGCGCAGCAGCGTCTGCAGCCGCGTGGCGCCCAGCATGCGAAACAGCTGCAGCCGCTGGGCATCGACCTGGCGCAGGCCGGTCAGGGTGTTTTCCATCAGCGGGAAAAAGCAGATCAGCGCCGTGATCAGCACCGTGGGCAGCATGCCGAAGCCGAACCACAGCACGAACAGCGGCGCCAGCGCCAGCTTGGGCACGACCTGGCTGACTACCACGTAGGGCTTGAGCACACGCTCCAGCAGCTCGGATTCAGCCAGGGCCATGCCCGCCAGCAGGCCGATCGCGCTGCCGGCCGCCAGCCCCAGCAGCAGGGCCTGGAGCGTCGCCCAGATGTGCGGCCAGAAATAGCCCGTGGCCAGCCCCGTCCACAGCGATGCCGCAATGGCCGAGGGCGCCGGCAGCACCAGGGCGGACAGGCCCCATTGCCGCACCAGCAGCTCCCACAGGCCCAGCAGGACCAGCGCCAGCGCGGCGGCCAGCAGGCGGGCATGGAACAAGGACACCGTCATGCCGCCGTCCTGTCCAGGGCTGCGCGCACGCGGGCGCAGTGTTCGTTGAACGCCGGCCCGTGGCGCATGGCCTGGGTGCGCGGCGCGGGCAGATCGACTGCCATATCGGCCACGATGCGCCCGCCGTGCATGAGGGCGATGCGGTCGCCCAGGTAGACGGCCTCGTTGATGTCATGGGTGACGAAGAGCACCGTGGTGCCGCGCTCGCGGCAGGTGCGCAGCAGGTCGTCCTGCAGCTCGGCGCGCGTGATGGCGTCCAGCGCGGCAAAGGGCTCGTCCAGCAGCAGCAGCGGCGGATCGAGCACCAGCGCCCGTGCCAGCGCCACGCGGCTTTGCTGCCCGCCCGATAGATGGCGCGGATGGCGCTGCGCATGGCTGGCCAGGCCCAGCTGCTGCAGCAGCGCCAGGGCGCGTTGTTCGTCCTGCGGCGCGGGGCGCCTTTGCAGCGACACGGGCAGCAGCACATTGCCCAGCGCCGTATGCCACTCCAGCAGCGTGGGCGCCTGGAACATGAAGCCCAGCTGCGGGCCGGGCTCGGCCAGCTCGGCGCCACGCAGCAGGATGCGGCCCGACTGCGGCCTGAGCAACCCCGCCGCCAGCTTCAGCAAGGTGGTCTTGCCGCAGCCGCTGCGGCCCAGCAGGCAGTGGACCTCACCGGCCTGCACGCGCCAGTCCACGCCGTCCACCACGGGCGGGCGGCCCGGGTAGGTGAAGACCACTTGCTCGACATCGAGAAACGCCATGGTTGCAGCCCCGTCCGTCCCCTCTTGCAGGTTCGCCATGTCAGTCCGCATACGGCGCAAACGGCTGCGCCGCCGCCTCGGCAGATTGCTCTATCTCGGTCATGCGCACCAGGTCCAGCAGGTTGAAGCGGCCGTCATGGTGCCAGCCGGCCTCGGGCATGCTCATGGAGCCGATGGCACTGATGCGCGTGACGCCGGCCGCGCCCAGCAGGCCGGCCAGGCGGTACAGCTGCTCGGGCGAGGCGGCAATGCCGGCCGTCTGCAGGTAGTCGCGCTGCGCGGCCACCACGGGCACGGCGTCATCCAGGCGGTCCACGCCCACCACGGCAATCGTGCGGTACAGGGCCGTGGGCGCCAGCGGCTGCAGGCTGTCGCTGTACGCCACGCTCCAGGGTGCGTCCACCGGACCCAGCAGTTGCTGTTCGTCACCCGACCATTCCACGGCCTGCTGCCAGCGGGCCACGGCGGCGCCCTCCTCCAGCTCCAACGGCCGGCGCGCAAAGCGCCGCTGCAGGTTGGCCAGCTCGGCCGCCAGGTAGTCGGCAAAGGCACGCGGCGGCACGGGGGCACCGCGCTCCACGTAGAAGACATGGGGCGAGTAGCAACCCTGCTGGTCGTAGCGCATCACGTCCCAGGCCGCCAGCCGCGCCACGGCGGGCGCCTTGAGCGTGTCCAGCGCCTGGGCGCCCACCATGCCGAAGCCCAGCTTGTGGCCATGCGGCAGAAAGCGCGTGGTCACGGGCAGGCGCTGGCGCAGCGCCTGCAGCGTCTGGTTGCCGCCGTAGGCGAGCACGGTGTCGGCCTCGGCATGGAGCGCGGCGGCTCCACCGCCATCCACGCCATCGGCGCCATCCGCCCCATCCACACCACCCGCGCCGCTCCACCACACCACGGCCAGGCAATCGGCCAGCGGCGGGTGCACCTCGGCCAGCAGCCGTGCGAACCAGCCCGCGAACAGCGGCTCGGCGCTGGCCAGCTTGCCAATGGCGGGCGCCTTGACCAGCAGGCCGCAGACCAGGCTCCACAGGGACAGCGCAGGCACATTGCCGGCCCAGCTGTGCATCAGCAGATCCGGCCCGAAGGCGCGCACCGCGCCGCCCTTGGGCGCGGGCTGGAAGCCGTCGAGCACGGCCGGGTTGGCAAAGTCCTCCGCCACGAAGCGCCGCAGCTGCGCGGCGCGGAAGGTCTTGAAGAAGCCCGTCAGCCCCAGGCGCACCATGTCGGCGTCATAGCCGCTGACCACGGGCAGCCAGGCCTCGGCCTGGCGCCGATAGGGATCGCTGCGGTCCAGCAGGCGGGCGATGGCGCGGTCGATGGCGTCGATGATCTCGGCCACGGGCATGGCCCTGAGGTGGCGGTCTGCGGCTCGGCGCACATGGGCTGCCAGCGCATGCATCTGCGGGCCGGTCAGCAGGGGCACGGAGACTTCCAGCCGCACGCCGCCGCGTTCGAAGGGCAGCACATGCCACTGCACCTCGTCCTCGCGCAAACCAGGCAGTTCGGGCAGGTAGCCGGCCGTGATCCGCTCGATGTTCATGCAGCAGCGGCCTTCACGAATTCATCGACCGCCAGCGAGCAGCCCTTGGCCGCTGCGCCCTCGGCACGCCCCAGCAACAGGAAACCGCTGTTCTCGCCATGGCCGGCCCACAGGCCCACGTCCTCGGTGAGGATGGTGGTGACCGCGTTGTAGTTGGCCAGGTCGCAGTGCACGAGAATGCCGCGCTCGCCGGGCGCCACGCTGCGGCCGGTGACGGGCTCGACCAGGCGCGAGCGTATCCAGTGCGGCCCCGACTTGACCGAGGGCAGCGTGGCATTGCCGTCGTCATAGAACTGCGTGCTCAACTCGGTCATGCCGTACATGTTGATGCAGTGGCTGCGCGGCACGCCCAGCAGCCGGGACAGGTCGGCGTAGAAGTCCTCCAGCGGCAGCTCGCGCGACTGGCCCTTGTAGCCGCCCGTGTCCAGGATGCGGCTGCCCGGCGGCAGGCAAAAGCTGCGGCCCTGCTCGCGCAGCGCGTCCATCACATGCACCAGGCTGAAGCTGGCGCCCAGCAGCGCATAGGGGCGGCCGCTGCGCTCGGATTCCTCCAGCACGGCGCACAGGCCGGGCATGTCCAGGCCGTCGGGGGTGAGGAAGTAGCGGCTGTCGGGAGTGCCGAATTCCGTCTTGGCCAGCGCCAGGTAGTGGGCCAGCGAAGAGTTGGGCATGGCCTGCTCGTCGGGAAAGAGGATGCCCATGGGCAGGCGCTCGTGCCCGGCCATGAAGCGCTGCGCGAAGTTGCGCGTCATCGACGCATCGTAGACATCGAGCGCTGGATGGAAGTGGCGCCCGCGCGCGGACAGTCCCTTGGCCTGGCCCGTGGTGCCGCTGGTCATGAACACGCGCTCCGCGGGCGAGGCCGGCTCGCTGCGCAGCTCCATGGCCTTGAACGCATCGATGGGCACGGCGGGAATGTCGCTCCAGGTCTTCACATTGCGCAGCGTGGCGCCGCGCCGCTGGCAGAAGCTGCGAAACGGCGCATTCGATTCGTATTGGTAGGCGAACAGCCGCAGGGCCAGTGCATCGAACTGCTCGTCGGTGCAGCCGTCCATGGCGATGAATGCAAGCAGGTCTGCGACCAGAGAAGCCGCCTGGGGCCGGGCCTTGTCCATGGAATTCCTTCGAGAGCTGGGACGTGATGCTCCGAAGGCTCCCCCGGCCGTGGCGCATGGGCGGCCACGCAGGGGTGCAGGCTCTTCTTCCGCCGGAATGACCCGGTTCAAGTTCTCGGGTGTGGATCTCAGCACTGGCGTGCACCCCGGAGCGGAGGGCTATCTTACAGCAGGGTCGCCAACGCCGCAGGCCCGGGGCCATCGCCCTGCAAGACTGCGTCAGCCCAGTGCCGTCAGCCGCCGCATCACCCATTCCACGGGCCCCTGCGCCACCTTCTTGCTCCAGGCCCAGGCGGCCAGGCTGGCGATGATCACGTACAGCGCGGCGGCCACGGCCACTTCGCGCAGGCTGCGTGAGCCGTCCAGCGCGCCCATGGCCTCCAGCAGGCCCATGCCGATGAGGATGTGTGCCAGGTACAGGGTCAGCGTCATGCGCCCGGCCGGCAGCAGGCCGCGCCACGGTCCACCGGGCCAGCGGTCGGCCAGCCGCAGGCAGGCGCCTATGGCAATGCTGGCGCAGCCCAGGCCCATCAGCAGATAGGCAGGGCCGGGCGGCATGGGGCCGGTGCCCAGCCAGGGCGCCCAAGCGCTGCGGGCCGCAAGCGCCGAGACGGCGCAGGCCAATCCCACCATCACGCCACCCGCAGCCACCAAGGTCCATTGCACGCGCGGCTCGGCCAGCGGCAGGCTGGCCAGCAGCATGCCGCACAGGAAGAACGCAAACCACGGCAGCACCGGATGGAAGCCGTTGAACAGCAGGTTGCGCGCAAAGCCGGCCGGCTCCCACAGGCCCTGGTAGGACAGGCTGGCCCAGTCCCAGCCCTGGCTGTAGTCCAGCTGCAGCAAGGCCCAGGCGGACAGCATGGCCACGGCCGCCATGCCGGCCAGCAGCGTCCTTGCGCCGGCCTGCAGCCAGGCGATGGCCAGCACGAAGTAGACCGCGTAGTAGTGAATGATGTCGGCCGGAAAGATCACCAGGTTCATGCCACCGGCCACCAGCAGGAACAGCGCGCGGCGCAGCGTCCAGAGGCGCGCCGTGGCCGGCTCCAGCGAGCGCGTGGCCAGCACCAGGCCCAGGCCTGCCAGCACCACGAAGGTGGCCGAGGCCTTGCCCTCCAGGAAATGGAAGAACGACAGCAGCCAGCCAGGCTCCTGCAGCGCGGGATGCATGGCCTGCTTGAAGTTGACGAACACCATGCCTGCCAGCGCCAGGTAGCGCGCCAGGTCCAGCCCCGCCAGGCGGGCGCCCCTGCCGGTGGCGTGCCTCATGTCGCGTCCCCCCGTGCCTCGCCTCCAAGAAGGCAGGCCAGCAAGGCGGGATGCAGCACATCGACCCCTTCATCCGCCCCCGCGTCTTCTTGCGGCGTCACCGCCAGCGCAAAGCGCAGCGCATCGCTTTCCACGGCATCCAGCAGCAGTTGCGCGGCCAGGCGCACGGGCACGGCGGGCCGCAAGAGGCCCTGCTGCGCCCCGCGCTCCATGAAGCCTGCCAGGCCGTCGAGCATGCGCCTGCGGTTGGCCTCGAAGGCCGGCGCCAGGCCCGGCGAACGCGCGATCTCGGACAGGCACTCGGCGCTGAGCACGGCCCATTCCCGCTGACGGCACAGCGCCTGGTAGGCGGCCAGGAATTGCGCCACCACCGGCAGCGAAGGGGCTGCGGCCCGCTCCAGCGCCTGAAGCAAGGGCAGCAGCTCGGTCTGCTCCTGCGTGGCGACCTCGGCAATCAAGGCCTCCTTGCTGTCGAAGTGGTTGTACAGGTTGCCCAGACTCACCGAGGCGGCCTGCGCAATGTCGCGCATGCTGGTGCAGTGAAAGCCGCGCTCCACGAAGCACTGCAGGGCAGCCTGCACGATGAGGGCCCTGCGCTCGCTGATGTCTTCCTTCTTTTTCATGCCCCGAATGATGAACGAACGTTCATTCATAGTCAACACCGGGGCACGAAGTCACAGCGGCGGCATGGGGCCCACGCCCGGCGGAACAGCCTCCTCGTTGGGCCTGCAGGGCTGGCGCAGCATGCGCCGGCAGTCCGGCAGTTGCCGCTCATGGGCATAGGCGATATGGCCCAGCACGATCTTCGACGGCCGGCTGCGGTCCAGCCAGACGGTGTTGGTCGAAGGCGTGGACAGATGGTCGAAGGCCCAGTACCCGGTCTGCGAAGGCGTGTCCAGGGTCACGCGCAGGCTGGAGCCCGCGCGGAACACATGGGCGAATTTCTGGATTTCCACGCGCATCAGCGTGGGCTCGCCGGGGCGCAGCGGGCGCACGGCGGCCTCGGTGAAATCGCCCCAGGGCCGCAAGGCGGTGGAGCGCTGGCCGTCCAGCGCGCGCATGGAGGCACGCAGCCAGCCGCGCTGCACGAACATCTCCTGGCCGTCGGGACGCACCTCCGAGACGGTGACCTGCACATCGGTGTCGCCGGCCGTGGCGCTGAGCCACAGGTCCAGCGAGGCCTCGCCATAAAAGCTCAGCGCGCGCGGCAGCGGGGCCGTGGTAAAGCGCAGCAGGCCCTGCCCGGCGGGGCTGGCCATCCATTGGCCCGCGCCGGACTCGGTGTCCGCGTCGGGATGGTTGGCATCGGCGCCCGGCAGCGGGTAGCGGTAGCTGGCCGATTGGCGCTCGGCCTGCGGGGGCGCATCGCCCAGCCCGCCGCCCGGCTGCAGCCACAGCGTCATGGGCGTGACGCGCACGGGCAGCCGGTCAAAGCTGGCCACGGCCGAGGGGCGCAGCTGCCCATAGTCGCCCCCACCGTTCATCCACTGCATTTCCTGCGCCAGCAGCACGCGCGGCGTGTGCTCGAAGCCGTTGCTCTCGCCCTTGAGAAAGCGCGCGTAAAAACGCTTCATGGTCTCGCGAATAAAGGGGGCGCTGTCGGTGTGGTGGTCGCCGTTGGAGCTGATCAGCCACATCTTGTCCGGGGCGATGCTGTCCTCGTAGTAGCCCATGCGGGTGCCCACCTGCTCGTCCTGCCAGGACTGGGTGCCCAGCGTGGGAATGTCGATGCGGTGCGTGGTGTACATGGCGCTCTTGCGCGCGTAGCGGGCGCCGAAGAAGCGGTCCTCGTCCAGCCAGCGCGCCATGTCCAGGTCGGGGCGCTGGATCTTGCGGATGTTGTCCTCCACCACCTGGGCGCATCCGGTATCGCCGTCCAGAGCCTTGGCGTCCTCGGCGGCCTTGCGCCATATCGCGGGGAACTGCCCCCACCAATTGGCGGGAAAGCCGATGTTCTGGATGCCGCCCGGATAGGCCACGTCGCGGTAGGGATCGGCCACGTTCTTGCCCGGCGCGATCGCCTTGAGGCTGGGCGGACGCTGGGCCGCCACCCACAGCTGGTCGTAGCCCGAGTACGAATAGCCCACCATGCCCACCTTGCCCGTGGACCACGCCTGGCGCGCAGCCCACTCCACCGCGTGCGCCCCGGCCGCGCCCACGGAGGCGTCGGCCCACTGGTTCTCGCCCGTGGAGCAGCCCGTGCCGGGCACGTTCAGGCCCATCACGGCATAGCCTTCCTTGGTCCATTCCTGGGTGGTCTGGTCGGTGACCGAGCCCGATCCGTAGCCGTCGTACTCCATCAGCACGGGAAACGGCCCCGGCCCCTTGGGAAAGACCACCGAATAGCGCATCTTGTTGCCGTCAGGCAGCTGGATGTAGCCCCAGATGCGCGGCCCGGGGTTGGTGCTGCCCGACGAGCCCCCGCCGCAGGCCGCAAGGCCCAGGGCAAGGGTGGCGATGCCGGCCGCGCCGAGCCACGCGCGGGAATGGCGAAAAGTCATCATGGATGGTCCTCCTGGTTGCTGATGCAGTCATGCCCGCAAGGGGGCAGGCCGCAATGTAGGACCGTCCGGGCGCATGGCGCACGCGCAGGCTGAAGGGGGGCTGAAGCACGCCTGAAGACAGGCTGAAGGCGAACGCGGCCAATCGCCACGGCCTTAGGCCCCGGACCACGGCAGCCGCGCGCCACACTATGATTCGATTTTCAGTTCCTTGACCCCATGCCCCGCGCCCGCACATCCAAGCCCGCTCCGTCCGAAGAGAACACGGCCCCGTCCGGCACCACAGCGCCGGGGCCGTCCATCGACGCCTCTTTCCTGCACACCCTGGTCGGCTACAACGCCCGGCGTGCCTCGATGTCCATCATCGAGGTGTTCGTGGAGCGCATGGCCACCCACGATCTCAAGATGGTGGAGTTCTCCGTGCTCTCCCTGGTGTCCCACAACCCCGGCATCACCTCGCGCCAGCTGTGCGCGGCGCTGGACGTGATGCCGCCCAACCTGGTGGGCCTGATCGCCGCGCTGGAGCGGCGCAAGCTCATCGAGCGCCGCCCCCATCCCACAGACCGCCGCGCCGTGGGCGTGCACCTGACGCCGGCCGGCGCCGAACTCACGGCCCAGGCAGAAAGAACGGCGGCCCAGCTGGAGATGGATGCCACCTACCGCCTGACCGATGCCGAGCGCAAAACGCTGATCCAGCTGCTGCAGAAGATCTACAACTGAGCGCGCTCAGTCCGCCTTCTGCGCGGCGGGCCGGTCCAAGCCCAGCAGCCGCACCGCATTGCCCTTGAGGATGCCGGGCATCACCTCGGGCTTGAAGCCGGCTTCCTGGAAATCCTTCATCCAGCGCTCGGGCGTGATCAGGGGATAGTCGCTGCCGAACAGCACGCGGTCCCTGAGCAGGGTGTTGGCGTACTGCACCAGCTGCCGGGGAAAGTACTTGGGGCTCCAGCCCGACAGATCGATCCAGACATTGGGCTTGTGCAGGGCCACGGACAGGGCCTCGTCCTGCCAGGGAAAGCTGGGGTGGGCCATCACGATCTGCATGTCGGGAAAGTCGATGGCCACGTCGTCCAGGTGCATGGGATTGCTGTAGGCCAGGCGCAGGCCGCCGCCGCAGCGCATGCCGCTGCCAATGCCGCTGTGGCCCGTGTGGAAGATGGCCGGCAGTTGGTGCTCGGCCACCACCTCGTAGATCGGCCAGGCCATGCGGTCGTAGGGATGGAAGCCCTGCACCGTGGGGTGGAACTTGAAGCCCCTGACGCCCTCTTCCTCGATCAGCCGCCGCGCCTCGCGCGCACCCATGCGGCCCTTGTGCGGATCGATGCTGGCGAAGGCCACCATCATGTCGCTGTTGGCCCGCGCAGCCTCGGCGATCTCCTCGTTGGGAATGCGGCGCCGGCCCAGCTGCGATTCGCTGTCCACCGTGAACATCACCAGGCCCAGGTTGCGCTCGCGGTAATAGGCAACGGTCTCGGCGATGGTCGGGCGCCGGCCGTTGCCGAAGTACTTGTCGGCGGCGCGGTCGTACTCCTCGCCGTAGTTGTCGAACGGGTTCCAGCAGCTCACCTCGGCATGCGTGTGGATGTCGATGGCAATGAGTTTTTCGTGGTCCATGTCTGTCTCCTGTGCGGCCTGCTGCCTGCCCCGCAATCAAGGGGAAGTCCCAATAAGAAATTCGCAAAGGCCGCTTGAATTGGTTATTAAATATAACCAAAATCGCGGCCATCAGAAAGCGATGCAGATGCAGGCAACGGCTGCCACGCAACGGATTCGCGCTGAGGCTTCACACCACCTTCCGAGGAGACAGACATGGACAGAAAGATCCACAAGACCCGTTCCCGCGCCTTGCCGGCCGCGCTGGCCGCCGCCCTGCCCGCCCTGCTGCTGTCGGCCTGCGGCGGCTCGAGCGACGGCATCGCGCAGCTGGCCGAGGCCCGCCCCGCCACGCTGCTGTCGTGCACGGACCTGGCCGCGAAAATATCCTTCCCCAACACCCGCATCACCGCCGCCGAGACCGTGGCCGCCGGCACGCTGGCGGTGGCGGGCAAGCCCATTGCCGAGCACTGCCGCGTGACCGGCCGCATGCACGAGCGCGTCAGCACCGTGGATGGCCAGAACTACGCCGTGGGCTTCGAGATGCGCCTGCCGCGCGACTGGAACGGGCGCTTCTTCTACCAGGCCAACGGCGGGCTGGACGGCGTCGTGAGCACGGCCGTGGGCGCGCTGGGCGGCGGGCCGCTGGGCAATGCGTTGCAGATGGGCTTTGCCGTGCTCAGCTCCGATGCGGGGCATGCAGGCAGCCTGGGTCCCTTCTTCGGCCTGGACCCGCAGGCGCGGCTGGACTATGGCTACCAGGCCGTGGGCAAGCTCACGCCCATGGCGCGCAGCGCGCTGCAGACGGCCTATGGCAAGGGGCCTGACCGCTCCTACCTGGGCGGCTGCTCCAACGGCGGGCGCCACGCCATGGTGGCGGCCTCGCGCTATGCCGACCAGTACGACGGCATCATCGCCGGCAACCCCGGCACGCGCCTGCCGCTGGCGGCCATTGCCAACATTGCCGGCGCCCAGGGCTATGCGAAGCTGGCGACCACGCCCTCGGACCTGGGCACGGGCTTCACCCAGGCCGAGCGCCGCCTGGTCAGCCAGGCCGTGCTGGCCCGGTGCGATGCGCTGGACGGGGCCACCGACGGCATGGTGCAGGCCGGCGCAGCCTGCCAGGCGAGCTTCGACCTGTCGCGCGACGTGCCCACCTGCGGCGGCGCGCGCGACGGCAGCTGCCTCAGCGCCGAGCAAAAGAGCACCATTGCCGGCCTGTTCAAGGGCGCCACCACCAGCGGCGGCAGCCGCATCTACAGCAGCTTCCCATATGACGCGGGCCTGGATACGGCCGGCTGGGCCGGCTGGAAATTCTCCAACCCCATCAGCCGCGACTCCGGTGCCGTGGCCTTCATCTGGCAGACGCCGCCGGAAAGCGCCGCCAGCTTCAACGACGCGCAGTTCGCCCTCAACGGCAGCGTGGACAGCATGCTGGCCAAGGTGCAGGCGACCAACGGCACCTTCACGGAAAGCGGCCTGTCGCTGATGATGCCGCCCGACTACGGCAAGCTGCCCGTGCTGCGCAACCGGGGCGCCAAGCTCATGGTCTACCACGGCACGGCCGACCCCATCTTCTCCAGCGATGACACCGTGCAGTGGTACGACACGCTGCGCCGCAACCATGGCGACGCCGCCGACTTCGCCCGCCTGTACCTGGTGCCCGGCATGAACCACTGCAGCGGCGGCCCGGCCACCGATCAGTTCGACATGCTCAGCTCCCTCGTGGCCTGGGTGGAGAAAGGCCAGGCGCCGGACCGCGTGATCGCCAGTGCGCGCGGCGCGGGCAACGCGGGCGGCGCCAACGCCGACCTGCCCGCCAACTGGTCGCCCACGCGCACCCGGCCGCTGTGCCCCCATCCGCTGGCCGCCCGCTACAACGGCAGCGGCGACATGGAAAGCGCTGCCAGCTTCAGTTGCCGCTGACCATGCACTGAAGGCGGGCGGCGCCTGAACGGCCCGCCCCCTCCGCCCCCATCCACCCCTTGTCCGCAGTCCCGCCCCCGGCGGGGCCGGGCCCCGCTGCGCCCGAGAAAAGGCGCGCGGACACCCACGCCAAGACGGCAACGATTTTTCAAACCAGAGGAGACATCACCATGAAAACCACCCCATCCCCGCGGACCCTGGCGGCCACCGCCGTGCTGGCCCTGGCCGGCTCCGGCGCCAGCTTCGGCGCCTTCGCGCAAGGCACCTCCAGCGTCACGCTCTACGGCATCGTCGATGTGGGCGTGGAGCACCTGAACAATGTGGCGGCGGGCGGCGGTCTCAGCCGCATGCCATCGACCACCAGCATGGTGCCCTCGCGCTGGGGCCTGCGCGGCAGCGAGGACCTGGGCGGCGGCCTCAAGGCCATCTACACGCTGGAGTCGGGCTTTGCGCCCGACCAGGGCACCTTCAACCAGGGCGGGCGCGGCTTTGGCCGCCAAAGCTGGGTGGGCCTGGGCGGCAACTGGGGCAGCCTGACCATGGGCCGCCAGAACTCCATGCTGTTCTGGTCGCTGCTGGACTCGGACATCATCGGCCCGGCCGTCTTCGCCATGGGCTCGCTGGATGCCTACATTCCCAACTCGCGCGCCGACAACATGCTGGCCTGGCGCGGCAACTTCGGCGGGCTGGCACTGGGCGCGGGCTACAGCTTCGGGCGTGACACCGTCAATGCCGGCCCCAGCCCGGCAGGCACCAACTGCCCGGGCGAGAGCGGATCGGACACGCAGGCCTGCCGCCAATGGTCGCTGTACGCCAAGTACGACACACCGGCCTGGGGCGTGGCGCTGGGCTACGAGCAGCAAAACGGCCGCACGCCGGCCTCGTCCACCGACCCGGTGTTCGGCGGCATGAACTCCAGCGCCAAGCATGACGAGCGCCTGCACCTGGGCGGCTACTTCAAGCTGGCCGGCGTGAAGATCGGCGGCGGCCTGCTGCGCCGCGACAACGACGGCGACGCCGTCAAGCCACGCAGCAACCTGTGGTACGTGGGCGCCTCCTACCCGGTCACCGAGGCCCTGGTGCTCGAAACCCAGTGGCTCACGCTGCGCTACCGCGGCGTGTCGGGCTACGACTCCGACCTGCTGGTGGCACGCGCCATCTACAACCTGTCCAAGCGCACGGCCGTCTACACGCAGCTCGGCCACATCCGCAACGACCGCCTGGCGACCGTCTCGGTCAGCGGCGGCGCGCCGGGCAGCAACACCGCGCCGGGACGCTCGCAGACCGGCATCAACGTGGGCATCCGCCACATGTTCTGAGCCGCTTCCATCCGCCTGCCTTTCCCATATTCACCAGGAGACATCCCATGCAGATGCATCGCCGTCATTTCGTCCAGGCCCTGGGCAGCGCCGCCGCCCTGGGCTCGCTGTCACCGCTGCAAGCCCTGGCCCAGGCACTGGACCAGGTCAAGATCATGTACGGCTTTCCGGCCGGCAGCTCGGGCGACAGCGTGGCCCGCCGCGTGGCCGAGCGGCTGGGCAGCACGCCCTACAGCAAGGGCCCGGGCTTTGTGGAGAACAAGCCCGGCGCCGGAGGCCGCATCGCGGTGGAGGCCTTGAAGAACTCCCCGCCCAACGGTTCCGTGCTGGCACTGGCCCCCGTATCGGCCTTCTCGGTCTATCCCCACATCTACCCCAAGCTGACCTACAGGCCCGAAGACGCAACGCCCGTATCGATTGGCGCCGTGATCTACCACGGCCTGGCCGTGGGCCCCGCCGTGCCGGCCGAGGTCAAGACGCTCAAGGACTTCCTGGCCTGGGCCAAGGCCAACCCCGACCGCGCCAGCTTCGGCTCGCCGGGCGCGGGCTCCATGCCGCACCTGCTGGGCGCGCTGCTGGGCCTGCGCTCGGGCGTGGAGCTCAAGCACGCGCCCTATCGCGGCACCGTGCCGAGCATCACGGACCTGGTGGGCGGCCAGATCGCGGCCACCATGAACCCCAGCGGGGACTACCTGCAGTACCTGAAGGCGGGCCGCCTGCGCGTGCTGGCCACCTCGGGCAGGCAGCGCTCGCCCTTCCTGCCCGAGGTGCCCACCTTCACCGAGCTGGGCTTTCCCGATGTCACGGTGGAGGAATGGTTCGGGTTCTACGCGCCCGCCAAGACACCGGCCGCCACCATTGCCAACGCCAACGCGGCCATCACGGCCGCGCTCAAGGACAAGGCCGTGATCGACGGGCTGGCGGCCCTGGGCCTGCTGGCGCGCGGCAGCACGCAGCAGGAGATGGCCGCCGACCAGCAGGCCGAGTTCGAGCGCTGGAGTTCGCTGGTCAAGCAGATCGGGTTCACGGGCGAGTCCTGATGGCGCACCCGGACGGCAGGTCCATATCCCTTCGCGAAACAAGGCCACACTCATGCAACAAATAATGTTGCATGAAACAGAACAGCCAATTCTCGGACGTCCTGCATGTGCTGCTGCACATGGCTGAGGGCGATGGACCTGCCACCTCCGACATGCTCGCCGCCGCGCTGCAGACCAACCCGGTCGTGCTGCGCCGGCTGATGTCGGGCCTGCGCGATGCAGGCCTTGTCACCTCCGCCAAAGGCCATGGCGGGGGCTGGGTGCTGTCTTGCGAGCTGGACCGCACCACGCTGCGCGACGTGCATGAAGCCTTGGGCGCCCCTGATCTGGTGTCGCTGGGCTTCAGGGAAGACCGGCCCGAATGCCTGGTCGCCCAGGCCGTGAACGAAGCGCTGAGCAACGCGGTGCAGCAAGCCGAGGCCGCCCTGCTCGCGCGCCTGGGCTCGGTGACGCTGGCTGCCCTGTCCCAGGACTTCCATGCCCGCCTGGCGCGCCACCGCGCAGCGGGCGGCCAGGGCTGGTACCAACTGCAGGAGCACCAGCATGAAACACATTGATTTCGCCGTCATCGGCGGCAGCTATGCCGGCCTGTCCGCCGCCCTGCAACTGGCGCGTGCGCGCCGCCAGGTGCTGGTGGTCGATGCCGGGCTGCGGCGCAACCGCTTCGTGGACCAGGCCGGCGAAACATCGCACGGCTTTCTCACCCAGGATGGCGTCGCCCCCGCCCAGATCGCCGCCCAGGCCCGGCAGCAGCTGATGGCCTACCCCACCGTGCAGTGGCTGGACGGCACGGCCGAGGACGCCCGCGTGGCGCCCGATGGCCGGCTGGAGTTCCGTGCAGCGGGCACCGCCATCAGCGCCGCCCGCCTCGTCCTGGCGCCGGGCGTGCATGACAGCCTGCCGCCCGTGCCGGGACTGGCCGAGCGCTGGGGCCGCAGCGTCTTCCATTGCCCGTACTGCCACGGCTACGAGATGAATGCGGGGCGCATCGGCATCATTGCCAGCTCGGCCCTGGCCCATCACCACGCCGTCATGCTGCCCGACTGGGGCCAGACCACCCTGCTGCTCAACGGCGCCTACGCGCCAAGCGCCGATGAGCTGGCCGCCTTCGCACGCCGCGGCACGCAGGTGGAGGCCACCCCCATCGCCCGCCTGGAAGGCCGGGCCGACGTGCTGCTGCAGGACGGCCGCCGCCTGGTCATGGATGGCCTGTTCACCCAGCCGCGCACCCGCATCGCCAGCCCCGTGGCCGAACAGCTGGGCTGCGCCCTGGAAGAAGGCCCCATGGGTCCCTTCATCAAGGTCGCGGAAGGCCAGGCCACCAGCGTCCCCAACGTGTTCGCCTGTGGCGACGCGGCTCGCGCCGCCGGCAACGTGGCCATGGCGGTGAGCGATGGCGCCATGGCCGGCATTGGCGCGCACCGGTCGATGATGGGATGGTGAACTGCGGCGCCTGCCCTAGAGCGTGCTATGCACTTTGATGTGCCCGCGAAAGCCGGGAAAGGGGTCCGGGACGAGGCGTAGCACGCTTTATCCGAAGACCGCGCCGCCCGCATCCAGCGAGGGCGGCCGCAGAAGATCGGCATTGACGCCCATGGCCTCGCTGGCCCGCTCCACGGCCTGCCAAAGAGGGGCGGGCATCTGCAGTATTTCCTCGGGGGAATTCGCGCGGGCAATCCAGTCGCTGATCTCAACGTGCTGCTCGGGGGTGAGCAGGTCCAGGTTCAGCATTTCGTCAATGGTCTTCATCGGGTGTCGGTCTGTCGCTCGTGTGCGGAAGGTGTACGGAAAAGGAACGGCCCGTGCATTGTCAGCGGTCCACGGCAGGCAGTCGCTGCAGCAGGGCATCGCGGGCGCGCAGGCCGGCATTGGGCTTTTGCGCCTGCTCGTCCTGGATCAGCGTGGCGAACACCAGCCTGCGCTGGTCCTTGGTGGCCCAGCCCACGTACCAGCCATAGGCCCGGCTGGCGTCGTAGCGGTTGTCGCTGCCCGGCGAGCCCGTGCCCGTCTTGCCATGCACGGTCCAGCCGCCCACGGCCACTGGATGCCGGGTGATGCGCGCGGTCATGTCGATGGCTTGACTGTTCACGGGCAGTTCCCGGCGCACGATCCTGCGCATGAAGGCCACCTGCTCGGCCGCCGAGATGCGCAGCGAAGACACCACCCACACGCCGTTGTGGCCCGGGTCGGCCACTGGCACGGCAGAGACATCCTCGTTGCCATAGCGGAAGGCCTTCACGTAGGCGTCAAAGCGCTGCTGGCCCAGACGCATCACCACCTGCTGCGAGTACCAGAACACCGAGTCTTTCATCCACGCCTGGGGCGTGATATCGCGCCGCCAGGCATCGCCGCCCCAGTCCGGATACTCCGGTTGGTACGGCCACGCGGGCCGGGATTCGTCCTGCAGGATGCCGGCGTCATAGCCCATCAGGCTGATGGCGATCTTGAAGGTGGACGCCGGCGTGACCCGCTCGGCGCAGGCCGGGCCGCTGTGCACCAGGGACTGGCCCGTGTCGGCGTCGGCGACGATGGTGCACAGTTCGTGCGCGACAACGGGGACGGGAACGGAAACCCAAAAAAAAGCTGCCACGGCCGTGGCAGCGGTTCCAGGAAATCTATGCATGTGCTGTGCGCTGCGGTGTTCGTATCTAGCGCGCGATCATAGATGCGCGCGCAGCCTTTGCAGAGCCCCTGCAGCAAACAGCCCCACGACGCCCTGGGCAAGCGCGTGTGGGACTTGCCCATGGATGGGAACTGCCCGCGGGGCTACGCCTGCGCCTCCTGCAACTGCCGCCACATCACCTTGCCGCTGCCGCTCTTGGGCAGGGCCTTGACGAACTCCACCACCTTGGGCGCCTTGTAGACGGCCATGTTCTCGCGGCACCACTGGATGATGTCCTCGGCCGTGGTGTCTTCCTTGCCGGCACGCAGCACGACGACGGCCTTGACCGACTCGCCCCGGTAGGCGTCGCGCGTGGAGATCACGCAGGCTTCCTGGATGGCGGGGTGGCGGAACATCAGCGACTCGACCTCGGCCGGCCAGACCTTGAAGCCGCTGGCGTTGATCATGCGCTTGAGGCGGTCGGTGATGAAGTAGTAGCCGTCCTCATCCACGTGGCCCAGGTCGCCGGTGCGAAAGAACCGCTTGCCGTCGATCTCCATGAAGACCTGGGCCGTGGCGTCGGGGCGCTTCCAGTAGCCGTCGAAGACCTCGGGCCCGTGGACCACGATCTCGCCCTGCTCGCCCTGGGGCACTTCGGCACCGGTGTCAGGATCGATGACGCGCGCCTCCGTGCTCATGAAGGGAATGCCCAGGCACTGCTGCTTGGGGTGCTCGGACGGGTTGCTGTGCGTGGGCGCAGCGGTCTCGGTCAGGCCGTAGCCCTCGCAAAAGCGCAGGCCGTATTGCTCCAGCAGGCGCTGGGCCACGGCCTGGGGCATGGCCGCGCCGCCGCCGCCGATGTACTTGAGGCTGGTGAGGTCGAACTGTGCGAAGTTGGGGCTGCCCAGCAGGTCGATGACCATGGTGGGGATGTTGGTCCAGCTGGTGACCTGGTAGCGCGAGATCAGCCGCCCGGCCAGCTCGCGGTCCCAGCGCGGCATGACCACCACGGTGGCACCCATGAAGATGGCCGTGTGCAGCACCGACACCATGCCCGTGATGTGGAACATGGGCACCACCGCCAGCACGACCGCCTCGCTGGTGCCGCTGCCCCAGTAGCTGCCGGCCACCGCGTTGTGGTTGATGGAGCGGTGCGGGTGCATGCAGCCCTTGGGGTGGCCCGTGGTGCCGCTGGTGTAGGGCAGCACGGCCATGTCGTCGCGGCCCACCACATGGGGCGGCGCAGCGTCGGTGCAGGCCAGGGCCTGCTGCCAAGTGTGGACGCTGCCGCCCTCCAGCACAGCCGGCTCGCGCCGGGTGAGCAGCCAGTCGTGCCACTGCGCAGGCGGCGCATCGTCGCCCTGCACACCGGCATCGAAGGCATCGGTGAACTGGGTGACGATCAGGTGATCGAGCCGCTGGCCCGGCGCCAGCGCGTTGCTGGCCTTGGCCAGCTCGGGGGCCAGGTCGGCCGTGGTGATGGCGACCTTGGCGTCGGCGTCGGTGATGTAGTGCTTGAGCTCCTCGGCCATGTTCATGGGATTGACCGGCACCACCACGGCATTGGCGCGGAAGATGGCGTAGTGCGCCAGGATGAGCTGAGGCGTGTTCTGCATCAGCAGGATCACGCGGTCGCCGCGCTGCACGCCCAGGCTGTGCAGGTAGGCCGCCATGCGTTCCGTGCCCTCGCACAGCTCGCGGTAGCTGATGGAGCTGCCGAAGTAGCGGATGGCCGGCTTGTCGGGATAGCGGCGCGCGTTGACGGCCAGGTTCTCCCATACGCTGGTGGCGGGCACGGTGATGGAATGGGGCAGACGGCTGGGCCAGAAGGCGTGGTGCGCGGGCAGGGTCGACATGGACGGATGGGCGTTGAATGGTCGGTGAGTGGATCGGACGGCGGCAATCCGCCTTGCCAGCGAGGCTAGGCGCACACCCGGTTCCCGGCATTGGGGAAGGCCCCAGGGAATCGTCGCCAAAGTGACGCTTGAGCGCCCATGGCATACCGATGCCACCGCAACTCGCCTTGTGCTTTCGCAAGCCGGCCACGGGCACGCCACAAGTACGCCACGGGTACGATGGCGCCATGCCCTCCACGCCCGCCATGCCCCACCTGTCCCGCCTGCAGCTGTCGCTGCGCGATCTGCTGGCCCGCCGCCGCAGCGCGGCCCTGGCCACCCAGCCCGCCGACTCCCCTGCCCCCGGGGCTGGCGATGCACTGCCCGCTCCCCGTCTGTCCATGGTGCCCTGGGCCTGGAATGCGCAGTTTGGCTGCTTTGTGCTGCACGTCAGCGCGCTGGCAGCGCACACGCGGGCCATGGAGCTGCACCCGGCCGTCAGCCTGCTGGTGTGCGCGGCCGAAGTGGACGGCGAGGGCGTGCATGCACTGGAGCGCGTGGCCATTGAAGGCGTGGCCAGCACACCTCCGCCCGGCAGCGTGCTGGCCGATGGTGCGCGCGACAGCTATGTGCTGCGCTTCCCCGAAGCCGCGTTCATGACCGATCTGGGCGACTTCCGCATTGTCTGCATCACGCCATCCATCGCCCGGCACGTGGCGGGCTTTGGCGCGGCGCGCGATGTGTCGGCCCATGACCTGATCGAAGCACTGAGCATCCAGCCCAGCTGACTCACGTGCCCCGCACGTGGGCCGCGATCAGGGCGCCCGCCGCATCGCCCTGCCCCGCCACGCAAGCGCGCACATGGTCCTCCCACATCTGGCCCTGCTGCTCCACCTGGGCATGGACAAAGCGCTGCAGCATGCGCCGGGGATCGTCGCAGCGCTCGTAGGCATAGGGATCGCCGCGCGTGCACAGCGCCTTGAACTGCAGCCAGGCCGCCTGCCGCGTGACGGGCATGCCCTGCAGGCGCTGCCACTGGTGCAGCAGCTCATGGGCAAAGATGCCTGCGATCTGCGGATGCGACAGGCGCAGCGGCTGGCGCGGATCGGACTGCATGAAAAAGGCACGCGGCATGAAGATGCGCCCGCCATTCATGGACAGCGCCCTGCGCGTGTCGCCCAGGCGGCGCAGATAAAGGCGCATGCGCGGCAGCAGCGCATCCAGCGAGGCACCGAAGTGCGTGCGCACAAAGGCCTGTTCCTGCGCATCGAGCGGCCGGCTCCAGAACACCATGCTCAGTCCCCCGGCCCCTGCCGATAGCGCCGTGCCATGAAATCCACGAAGGCACGCACGGCCGGGCGCAGATGCCGCGTGCGCGGATACAGCGCGTGGTAGCTGTACTGCCCCAGATGAAAACAGGGCAGCACCCGCACCAGCTGGCCGCGCTCGATGGCCGAGCGCACGGTATGCCAGGTCAGCGCCGCAATGCCCCGCCCCGCGCGTGCGGCCTCGAAGATGGTGGCCACCGAATCGGTGCGCAATGCCGCTAGCGGCTGGACCTCGGTGACAGCGCCCTGCCCGGACAACACGCTCCAGCGCAGCTGGGCCGGACCCGCAGCAAAGGCCAGGGCGCGGTGCGCGGCCAGTTGCTCTGGCGCCTGCACCACCCCGTGGCGCATCAGATAGGCGGGCGAAGCCACCAGCACCAGAGGCGAATGCGTGAGCAGCCGCGCCTGCAGTCCACTGTCCGGCAATTGCCGGCTGATGCGCACGGCTGCATCCACGCCCTCGGCCACCAAGTCCACCAGCCGGTCGGTGCACAGCAGTTGCAGCTCCAGATCCGGGAATTGCTGCTCGAACTCGGGCAGCCAGTCGCCCAGCTCGATGGCGCCCACGGCCAGCGGCAGCGTGATGCGCAGCACGCCCGCCACGCGTGCGCGGCGCACGGCCAGCGCGGCCTCGGCCGCATCGAGCTGCTCCAGCAACTGCACGCAGCTGAGGTAGTAGCTGCGCCCCGCCTCGGTCAGGCTCAGCCCGCGCGAATTGCGCTGCAGCAGCTGCGTGCCCAGCTCCGACTCCAGCCATTTGACATGGCGCGAGGCGGTCGAATGCGTCATGCCCAGCCTGTCCTGCGCCGCCGTGAAGCCCTGCGCATCCACTACGCCGCAAAACACCCGCATGGCCTGCCATCTGTCCATTGCCCGTGCACTCCTTTGGCGGGGATTGTGGGGCATGCGGGCGGCCGCATTCCGTTGCGCCACAGCCCCACGCCGGCCCCTTTTCCGACCCATTCCTCCCCTCGGGCCGCAGAAACAGACTATTCCTAGAGACAAGCACGCCGCAGCTGCCTAGATTGACCGACAACCCGGACACAGGCTTGCCTCCACCAGCTCCCCGCCAGACGCATGGCCGCCTCCTGCCCGAGATTCCTAAAAATCCCGAGGGAGAAACTCACATGCACCCATGGCACACCCTGCTGCGCAGCGCCTTGCTATGCATTGCCGCACTGCTGGCCCAGGCCTCCCCCGCAGCCGCCGCCCCCAACCTGGGCGGCGGCTCCAGCAAATGCGACCCCACCGTGCAAAGCTGCGCCCCCGGCACGGGCGGCGGCATCGACCTCGGCGGCGGCGGTGGCGGTGGCGGCTCGGGCGGCGGCACCTGCACCCCCACGCCCGGCGGCAGCCCCTGCGGCGGCGCAGGCCCCGCCACCCAGGGCAACTCCAGCAGCACCAACCAGGGCGCAGGCAACCCAATCCACCTCATCAACGGCAACAAATACCAGCGCGAAGTGGACATGCCCGCCTTGCCCGGCCTGCTCGGCCTGGAAGTCGTGCGCCACTACAACAGCAGCTACAGCCGGGCCTACGTGCCGCCAGGCCTGCTCGGCCGCGGCTGGCTGCTCAGTTACGAGGCCCGCCTGTACGACCACCCCACCAACCTGCAGATCGTGCAGGCCGACGGCACCCGCATCATCTTCAGCAAGCTGCGCAAGCATCCCAGCCTGTGCGCCAGCGAGCAGCCGGGCAACGGCATCGTGCGCATCGAAGGCCCGGATACAAAGGGCACCAAGGAAACCAAGCCCGGTCAGGAAAGGCACTACACCTGGCAATGGATGGACGGGCGCGAGCTGCGCTTCAACCACCGGGGGCGCCTGACCCGCATCAGCCTGCCCTCGGGCGAACAGGTCCGCCTGGACTACAACGCCAAGGGCAACCGCCTGCTCAAGGTCACCGACCCGCAGGGGCGCAGCCTGCGCCTGCACTACGCCCAATCTTCGGGCGAGGGCAGCTTCACCGGCGTGCAGGCCATCGACACCCCGCTGGGCCGCATCGACTACCGCCACGGCAGCGCACCGTTGCCCGGCAGCACCCAGCCCCAGGCCAAGCTGAACGCCAGCCTCGTGCAAGTCAGCCTCCCGTCGGCCGATGGCCAAGCCCCGGTCCAGCGCCACTACCACTATGAGGACCCGCGCCACCCCACCTTGCTCACCGGCATCAGCGTCCAGGGCCAGGGCAGCGACGGCAAGCCCATGGACGAGCGCATCGCCAGCTACGCCTACGGCGACACCGGCCGCGCCATCTTGAGCGTGCGCGGCCGGCCGGACAGCCAGCAGGAAAAAGTCACCCTGGACCTCAGCCAGCCCTGGAAGAACACCCTCACCAACAGCCTTGGGCAAACAACCACCTACCACTACGACACCATCGGCGGGCAATGGCGATTGCTTGAAGTGCGCGGCCCGGGCTGCGCCAGCTGCGGCCCCGGCGACATGCGCTACCGGTACGACGCGCAAGGGCGCCTGACCGACGCCACGCGGCTCGATCCCGCAGGCCGCCCGCTGGAAGGCACGCGCACCGAGCTGGACCCCTTCGGCCGCCCGCTGGCCGTGTACCGCATCGCCTACACACAAGGCCAAGCCCGGGCCCCGCAGCTGCAGGTGCGCTACGGCTACGGCAAGGACCCCTGGAAGCAATACGCGCCTGAACTCATCGCCCGGCCCAGCGTCGTGCCCGGGCGCGAACACCAGATCCGCATCCGCTACAACAGCAGCCGCCAGCCGCTGCAGATCACCGAGAGGGGCTTCAGCCCATTGGATGCCCAGGGCCAGCCCGCAGGCAATGCGGACGGCGCCACGCCCATCGAGCGCAGCACGCGCTACCGCTACACCGAGATCAACGGCCGCAGCGTGCTGGTGGACATCGACGGGCCGCTGCCCACCTCGCTGGCAGGCTATGACGACGGAAGCCCGGCGCAGAACGATCTCACGCGGCTGCGCTGGGACCGCAGCGGCAGCCACGTCACGCGCGTGCTGCAGCCCGATGGCACCGCCGTTGCGCTGGAGCATGACCAGGCCGGGCGCATCACGACCCGCACCGAAGACGATGGCGTGCGGCGCCTTCAGCGCCAGATACGCTACAGCGCCTTGTCCGCCAACGCCCTGCAGACAGAAGAAATCACCACCAGCGGCTGGCTGCTGGACGCCGACGGCCAGCCCCGAGCCAGCAGCCGGCTGAGCCTGAATCCATACCGCATCCGCCACGACGCCCTGGGCCGCCCCAGCCAGGCCATCGACACGGCAGGCCGCAGCACCACCTGGACCTACCAGGGCAGCACCCAGGCTAGGCTCGATGGCCTGGGCAACCGGGGCCAGATCGAACGCGACAGCGAAGGCCGCATCACGCGGCTGGGCCTGTACCGCGAAGGCCAGGACCTCCCCGAACGTGCGGCCTACTACGGCTGGAATGCGCAGGGGCGCCTGAGCCACCGCCTGCTGCCCGATGGGCGCCTGGACAGCTACACCTACGGCGACGCGGGCGAGTTGCTCCAGCACACCGATGGCGACGACACCCGCACGCGCTGGCTGAACAACGGCAGTCTCCATGCCAGCCTGTCGCAAACGCCCGATGGGGCGGTACGGCTGGCATTGCAAGGCCCGGCCAGCGCGGCGATGGAGCAGATCACCAGCAAATCCCGGAGCACCCAACCCGCCGAACGCCGCCAAGCCCTGCGCGACGACTTCGGCCGTACCGTCTGGCTTCAGCTTGCCGATCATGGCCGCCAAAGCGCACGCTACAACGAAGCCGATCAATTGCGGGTGCACACCCGCGCCGACGGCAGCAGCACCCACTACCAGTACGCTCCCAGCGGGCGTCTGCTGTCCAAGACCTACGAGCCGGCGCCCGGTGCAGATCGTCGCTCTTCCTCGCAAACCCGGCTGCACTACCAGGGCCGGCTGCTGCAGACCATCGACAGCAACTGGCAGCGCGAGTCCATCGAATACGACGCCCTGGGCCGCCCCTTGGCACGCACCATTGCGCTGGCCACGCCCGACGGCCAGGCCGAACATACCTACCGCACCGCCACGCGCTATGGCCCGGACGGCCGGGTCCACAGCCGCACCCTGGCCGATGGCCGCGTGCTCGTCACCCGGCGCGGCCCCGCCAGCGAAGGCGCCAGCGTGCAAGGGCTGCAACTGCAAAGCGCCTGGGTGGCCGGCCTGCTGCAGGCCAGTGACCACTGGCTGGGCGCCGGCGCCACAGGCTTGCTCGAACGCCTGCTGCCCGCGCAGACGGTGGTCGGCGACATCCAAACGGACGCCTTCAACGGCCTGCAGCACTACACGGCAGGCAACGGCCTGGCCACCTCGCGCCAATACGACATTGCCGGGCGCCTCACGCAGCAGACCACCGGGCAAGGCACATCACAAGGCACATCACAAGGCACATCGCAAGGCAGCGCACCCATCCTCAGCCAGCGCTACCGCTACGGCGTGGGCCCGCGCATCCGCGCCATCGAGCAGGAGTGGCCACCAGCGGGCCTGCACAAGACCGACTACCGCTACCAGGGCTTCGGCAGGCTGGTGCAGGACAACGCACCGTCAGCACCAGCGCCCGTGCAGCGCGACAGCCAGGGCCGCACCGTCCAGGACGCATTGCACCGCTACACCTACACCGAGGCAGGACAGCTCCAGGGCATCAGCGACCACCAGGACCGGCCCATCGCCAGCTACCGCTACAACAGCCTGGGCCAGCGCGTGGGCAAGACCGTGCACCAGGGCGATGGGCAAACGCACAGCCACTACCTGTGGCAGGACAACCGGCTCGTCGCGGAAATGGATGGCGAAGGCCGCATCACCAGCCAGTACCTGTACCTGAACGAGGGGACTCGCACCCTGCCCATCGCCAAGCTGGAATCCGCGCACAACCGGGACAACGCCAGCGGCAAGGCGCGCATGCTGCACATCCACAACGACCACCGGGGCAGTCCGCAGGCCATGACGGACGCAGGCCAGCGCGTGGTCTGGCGTGCCCGCCAGACGCCCTGGGGAGCGCCGGCCATGCATCAGGCCGGCCACACAAGCCTGCCCCGGCAGCAGGCCGTGCTCAACCTGCGCCTGCCGGGCCAGTACTTCGACGAGGAAAGCGGACTGCACGACAACTGGCACCGCAGCTACGACCCGGCCAGCGGCCGCTACCTGCAGCCGGACCCGCTGGGCTACCCGGACGGACCCGATGCCTACCTGTATGCCGGCGGCGACCCGCTCAACCGCATCGATCCCACCGGCCTGTACCAGGAGGACATGCACTACTACATGGTCTTCTTCCTGGCCCTGGCCGCCGGCCTGGACTACGAACCTGCGCGCATCACGGCGCTGGCTTCGCAGTACGTGGATGACAACCCCATCACCAAGCCGCTGGACGATGCCAACACCCTCACCACGGTGGGCTCGATCTTCAAGAACCACCGGCAACTGCTGTGGTACCACTTCACGCTGTCCGACGACAAGGGCACCACGCTGCCCCAGTACGCCAACGACAACGTCAACAGCGTGGTGGGCAACCTGAGCCCGCAACTGAACAACCTGCTCAACGCCAGCCGCCTGGGCAACCCGGCCCAGCCTTGCGCCGAATACCAGTTCCTGGGCGAATTCCTGCACTCCTACCTGGACACCTTCAGCCACCGGGACAAGGACAACCGGCCGTTCGATGCCATCAGCGCGAAGCTGGGCATAGGGCATGGGTTTGCGGGGTCCGAGCCGGATTACACCTATGACGAGGACATGCCAATACTGGGGAATATGCCTGATCCAGATATGCCTTATTGGGACAAGCGGGAGTATCGATCGCTGCAAGGAGAGAAGGCGGTTTATGAGTTTCTGACGCGGTATGGGAGCAAGCCGTCGGTCAGTTTTAAAGAGATAGAAAAAATGCTGGAGAGATTCAATGCAATTCGCGAAAGTGGTGGCAACTCACCAGCTAAAATTGGCATGCTTCAAGAGACGATTAATAAATATATCCAAGATGGAAAAATAAAACCTGAAAAAGACAAAAGCGTTTCTACTGATGCCAAGATAAATTTCTCTGAAAAGTACCTAGATCAATATAACGAAGAAACCGCCAAGAAGAACAGGGAGAAATATCTTGGCGGACTCGCTGGTCAAGAGAAAAATTATCCTGGAGTATGTTTGCCAAGAAGTCCTATATGCAAGTCCGTTTAACCATGGTCTCTTTTTTATTGGTACTGCAACCTCATGCATATGCAGTAGACACTTTGGACACTCACGAATCAGGTAATGGAACGAAAATCCAAAATGCAAAAAATATCAGAGAAACACCCTTGCCTTCAGGCTGCAAAGCAGTGAGATACACAGGTGGATATATATCAATCAAGGAGGCATTTGAAGGCTCGGGTCGCCATTGCGTAGTGCATAATTTTACTCAAAGAAAAGTTAGAGATTTAATAGATTGGAGTATTCGAGGATCTCCCACCGATGAAATTGGCAGAGGAAGTGTTTTAACTTTTTACAAAAACACAAATGCCGACTTGGATTTGCAAGGCCATGAAATTTCAGGAGCACCTTTTGAGAATACTCGTGGAGTTGGTCTCCTTGGGAAAAATCTAGCATTCCTACGTGTGCATCATGGAAAAATAGAAACCCCTGGACCAAGGGGTTTGGGTGTGGATATGGCACCCAATATTTCTGCGTGGAAAAGAATAAAAGAATTGACTGAGGATTTTCCAGTCACGCAAACAACCGACTGGAATATCAAAATCAAGGAGTTCAACGAAATCCCCTGGAACTACACCCCACCCACCTTCTACACAGCAGAAAACCTCCAAATCAAAGCCGGCGGCCGCGCCATCATCATGGCGGGCTCCGACAACGTGGTGCGCAACAACACCATCGAGGTCGATGGCCGCACCGCCGTCTATCTGTACGGCCCGCGCTCGCTGGTGGAGGGCAATACCTTCATCGTGCACATGGACCCGCGCGACAAGGCCCCGCTGCCCGCCATCCTCAAGCTGCGCGATGCCGATGGTTCCATCATCCGCAACAACCGCTTCATCGTGAAGCGCAGCGGGCTGTTCAGGAAGAAGGAAGAGGAACCCCAGGCCGGCATCAACCTGCTGGAGTCCAAAGGCGTTGTGATCGAAGGCAATGTGTTTGAAGAGATCACATTGCCGGTGCGCAAGGATGCAGCCAGTACCACAACGGAGAGTGGAAACATTTCAAAAGGCAGCCCCTGATGGAATGGAGGTATTCGACGGCCATATGCGGCAACCCACTCAACCGGATCGATACCACGGGCTGTACCAGGAGGACATGCACTACTACAGGTCTTCTTCCTGGCCCTGGCCGCCGACCTGGACTACGAGCCGGGGCGCGCATCACGGTGCTGGCTTCGCAGTATGTGGAGACAACCTGTCCGACGACAGAGGAACCACGCTGCCCCAGTACGCCAACGACAACGTCAACAGCGTGGTGGGCAACCTGAGCCCGCAACTGAACAACCTGCTCAACGCCAGCCGGCTGGGCAACCCGGCCCAGCCCTGTGCCGAATACCAGTTCCTGGGCGAATTCCTGCACTCCTACCTGGACACCTTCAGCCACCGGGACAAGGACAACCGGCCGTTCGATGCCATCAGCGTGAAGCTGGGCATAGGGCATGGGTTTGCGGGGTCCGAGCCGGATTACACCTATGACGAGGACATGCCAATACTGGGGAATATGCCTGACCCAGAGGTGCCTTATTGGGACAAGCGGGAGTATCGATCGCTGCAAGGGGAGAAAGCGGTTTATGAGTTTTTGACGGCGTATGGAACTAGGCCTGCGCTGGGGTTTGAGGAGATCAGGAATGTGCTCGAGAGATTCAATGCAATCAGGGAAGAGGGTGCGGATTTTCCTGGAAAGGCTAGATTTTTGAAAGAGACCATTAATAAACTGATTAAGGATGGAAAACTTAAACTAACCAAAAACACAGAAAATAGCGAAAAAACCAGAATTGTGGAAATAAATATAGAAAAGGGAGGTAGCGATGAATATAAAATAAAAGAGGCAGAGAAAAATAGAGGTAAATACTTAGAAAACCTTGCAGGTCAAGAACATAAATATCCAGGCGTTTGCTTGCCAGGCAGTAAAATATGCAAAGAAGTATAGTTTTTCTCTATTTTTCTGCTTTTGCTTGCATTGTCTTTGCAAGCTGCCAAGCTTTCCCCAAGAAACCACTCACGACGGAAGAATGGGCAGCGCGCCGCCATCCACCTAGCGACAAGGGCCCGCTGCCTGAGGGGTGCAAGCCCGTCAAGTATAGAGGTGGCTACTACCCTATCACGGAAGCTTTTGAAGGTTCTGGCCGTCACTGCGTCATTCATGACTTTGTGCAGCGTAAAGCGCGTGACTGGATCGAAGGGGGAATAGAACGTGGTAACCCACGAGGTGCAATTTTAGATTTCTACCACAGTAATAATGCTGACCTTGATTTGCGAGGACATCTTGTTACAGGAAGACCATTTAATAATAATAGCGGCATTGGAATATTATCTGGTGGAGAGGTAGTTTTCAATCTAAGAGTTCATAATGGAATAATAGAAACTCCAGGTCTATCGGGTATTGGCGTAGAACTTTCTCCTAAATTGGGTGCACGCAATAGAATTGAGAAACTGGAGGAAGACTTTCCTGTAATAGAAAATTCCAGATGGAACATCGAAACCCAAAAATTCAATAAAATCCCTTGGGATTATTTCCCTCCCACCTTCTACACCGCAGAAAACCTCCAAATCAAATCCGGCGGCCGCGCCGTCATCATGGCCGGCTCCGACAACGTGGTGCGCAACAACACCATCGAGGTCGATGGCCGCACCGCCGTCTACCTGTACGGCCCGCGCTCGCTGGTGGAGGGCAACACCTTCATCGTGCACATGGATCTGCGCGATAAGGCGCCGCTGCCCGCCATCCTCAAGCTGCGCGATGCCGATGGTTCCATCATCCGCAACAACCGCTTCATCGTGAAGCGCAGCGGGCTGTTCAGGAAGAAGGAAGAGGAACCCCAGGCCGGCATCAACCTGCTGGAGTCCAAGGACGTAGTGATCGAAGGCAATGTTTTTGAAGAGGTCACATTGCCGGTGCGCAAGGATGCGGCCAGTACCACAACGGAAAGTGGAAACATTTCAAAAGGCAGCCCCTGACGGAATGAAGGTATTCGACGGCCATATGCGGCAACCCACTCAACCGGATCGATCCCACCGGGCTGTACCAGGAGGACATGCACTACTACATTGAGAGACAAGCCAACTCTAATCGGGAAAAATTTCTTGGAGGGCTCGTTGGGCAAGAAGAAAAATATCCAGGCGTCTGCTTACCCAGTAGTATCATATGCAAACCAGTATAAAAATTAAATCACTGACATTCATCTTGGCAATTTTATCTTCCGGACTCTCCCAAGGCATGACTTGGGAAGAATGGGCGGAAAGTCGCCATCCCCCCAGCGACAAAGGTCCATTGCCAAATGGCTGCAGTCCCGTCAAATATCGAGGTGGCTTTCATCCTATTGTTGAGTATGTCAGAGGGAGGGGGAATCACTGTGTAGTTCACGACTTTGTACAAAGAAAATTAAGAGATTTCATTAATGGCAGAGTACGCGGGTCACCAACAGACGAGGCTGGTCAGGGCAGTGTAATTAGTTTCTCGGAAGACAGCCATTCCAACATTGATCTAAGGAAACATCTTATATCTGGCAAGCCGTTTGAAAATACCCGCGGCATAGGCATGAATAGCAAATCACTGACTCACTTGGCAGTTCACAACGGAAAAATCGAAACGCCCGGTCCACTAGGTATTGGAATAGATATGGCACCTTATATAGAAGGTCGTCATAGGCTACAGGAGTTGACAGAAGATCGTCCAGCAATCAAAGAAGTCGGCTACAGCCGTACATTCGCGGGTATTTGGGATTACACCCCACCCACCTTCTACACAGCAGAAAACCTCCAAATCAAATCCGGCGGCCGCGCCATCATCATGGCCGGCTCCGACAACGTGGTGCGCAACAACACCATCGAGGTCGATGGCCGCACCGCCGTCTACCTGTACGGCCCGCGCTCGCTGGTGGAGGGCAACACCTTCATCGTGCACATGGACCCGCGCGACAAGGCGCCGCTGCCCGCCATCCTCAAGCTGCGCGATGCCGATGGCTCCATCATCCGCAACAACCGCTTCATCGTGAAGCGCAGCGGGCTGTTCAGGAAGAAGGAAGAGGAACCCCAGGCCGGCATCAACCTGCTGGAGTCCAAAGGCGTTGTGATCGAAGGCAATGTGTTCGAGCAGATCGCCGTGCCGGTGCGCAAGGATGCGGCCAGTACCGCGACGGAGTACGGCAACGCCGTGGATTCTCGCTAGGAGACGATGCGCGGGCCCTGCCTGCAGGCTCAGCGCAGGGGCAGCTGCACCACATGCGCGGTGGGCATGACATCGCCGAACACATCCTCGATCTCGGCCAGCGCGGCACGGTGCAGGCTGTCGGCGTCCACGGATTCGCCATTGCTGCGCGTGATGGCACGTGTGGCCACGGCGTCGCTGGCCACGACGACCTCGAAGCCCAGCGGCGCGGCATCGCGTGCGGCGCCGGCCACGCAGGCGTGCGTCATGAGGCCGCAGATCACCACGGTGGTGATGCCGCGCGCACGCAGCTGGTCGGCCAGGTCGGTGCCGACGAAGGCGCTGACGCTGCGCTTTTGCACCACGGTGTCGCCCGCGCGCGGCTGCAGGCCGGGGTGGAACTGGACGGCGCTGCCATTGACGGCGAATACGGGCGCACCTTCGGGGGCAATGTGCTGGATGTGGAACACGGCAACCTGCCCGGCATCGGCCCATTGCAGCAGGCGCCGGGCCTGCTCCAAGGCCTGCGGGCCGCGCGGGATGGGCAGGCGGCCGCTGAAGTACTCGTTCTGGAAGTCGATGACCAGCAGCGCCGTGGCACCCCGTGGCAACTGGCTGCGCCCCGGCGCGCCTGACAGGGCGCGGAGGGTGGGATGGCTGGTGGATTGGGTGGCCTGGCTGGCCTGTTCTGCGAGGGACATGCAGTGCTCCTGAAAACGGGAAGTGGTTGATGCCTGCAGTCTAGAAACGCAAAGGGCCCACCACAACGCCATGGGGCGGCCAGCATCTGTGCAGGTTCTGCACAGATCGCCCGTGCTTTGAAAAATGCCCCATCTCTGTGATGGCGCAAACGGCCTTGGGCCTTGCATCGCTCCAACCGGCTGCGTGCCGGTGAAGGTAGCGATGCCGCGTTGAACCATGGCCTGCGGCCCTCCCGATCACGGAAGGGCCGCAGGCCGGCACGGCGCTAGTTCTGCAGCTGCTGCCAGACCTTGTCCAGCCGCTTGATGCTGACCGGGTACGGCGTGCGCAGCTCCTGGGCGAAGAAGCTCACGCGCAGCTCCTCCAGCATCCAGCGGTACTCCTGCATGCGCGCATCGATGTGGCCCTTGCGCTCGGCCACCAGGCGCCAGTAGCGCTGCTCCAGCGGGCGCAGCTCGGCCAGGCGGCTGGCGTCGCGCGCAGGGTCGGCGCGGTACTTGTCCAGCCGGCTGGTGATGGCCTTGAGGTAGCGCGCGTAGTGCTGCAGCTGGGTCCAGGGCGCGGCCGCGATGAAGTTCTTGGGCACCAGGCGCTGCAGTTGCTGGGCGGCGTCGGCCGTGGCGTCGGGCGCGTTCTTGGTGTCCTTGATCTTGCGCTGGGCCGCCGCGTACTCGACCAGGATGGTGGAGGCCATGCGCGCCACCTCGTTGGCGATCAGCGTCAGCCGGCCGCGTCCGTCCTGCACGCGCTGCTTGAACTGCGCGTCGTTGGTGGGCAGCGGCTCCTGCAGGAAGGCGCGGTCTATGGCCACGTCGATGATCTGCTCGCGCAGTTCCTCCTGCGTGCCCAGCGGCATGTAGGCGACGGCCATCTTCTGCAGGTCTGGAATGTTCTTTTCCAGGTACTTGAGCGCATCGCGGATCTGCAGCGCGAACAGGCGGCGCAGGCCCACGCGGTGGCGCGCGGCCGCGACCTCGGGTTCGTCGAAGACCTCGATGCCGACGGCATCGCCATGGTCGATCAGCGCCGGAAAGCCGATCAGCGTCTGCCCGCCCCGGCCGATCTCCATCAGCTCGGGCAGCTCGCCAAAGCTCCATTCCTTGTAGCGGCTGTCGGCGGGCTGGCTGGGCTTGGCGTTGCTGGCGGGCTTGGCCTGGTCCGCCTTTTCAGGCTTTGCTGTCTTGTCCGGCCTGGCGCCAGATTCCGCCTTCTTGCCGGCTTCGGACGCGGCGGCAGGTGGGGCCGCAGCCTCGGTGACCGAAGCCACCTTCAGCGCGGCCAGCGCCTGGAAGGCGCCGCGCGCCTTGGCGCCCAGTTCGGCCTTGAGCGCGCCCAGGTTGCGGCCCTGGCCCAGTTGGCGTCCATGCTCGTCCGTGATGCGGAAGTTCATGAACAGGTGAGGGCTGAGCATGTCCAGCTTGAAGTCGGCGCGCTTGACGTCCAGCGAGGTCTCGTCGCGCACCTGCTTGAGCAGGGCATCGATCAGCGATCCCTGGCCCCAGCGCTCGGGCGTGGTGAAGAGTTCGGCCAGGCGCTGGGCGCTTTCGGGCAGGGGCACGAAGCGGCTGCGCGGGCGCTGCGGCAGGCTCTTGAGCAGGGCCTGGAGCTTGTCCTTGAGCATGCCGGGCACCAGCCATTCCACGCGCTCGTCGCTGACCTGGTTGAGCACGAACAGCGGCACGGTGACGGTGATGCCGTCACGCGCGTCGCCCGGGCTGTGCAGGTAGCTGGCCGTGCAGTCCACGCCGCCGAGCTTGACCACCTTGGGAAAGGCCTGGGTGGTGATGCCGGCAGCCTCGTGGCGCATCAGTTCGTCGCGCGACAGGCGCAGCAGGTCGGCGTTTTCCTTGGCCGCCTCGCGGAACCAATGGTCGAAGGTGGCGCCGCTGAACACGTCCTTGGGGATCTGCTGGTCGTAGAAGGCGTAGATCAGCTCGTCATCGACCAGCACGTCCTGGCGGCGGCTCTTGTGCTCCAGCTCCTCGACCTTGCGCACCAGCTTGAGGTTGGCGGGCAGGAAGTGCCAGCGCGTATCCCACTGCCCCTCCACCAGGGCCTGGCGGATGAAGATCTCGCGCGCGGACTGCGGGTCGATGCGGCCATAGCTCATGCGCCGGCCGTTGTAGACCACCAGGCCGTAGAGCGTGGCGCGCTCCAGCGCCACCACGTCGGCCTGGTTCTTGGACCAGTGCGGATCGAGCAGCTGCTTCTTGAGCAGGTGGGCGCCGACTTCTTCCAGCCACTGCGGATCGATGGCGGCGATGCCCCGGCCGTACAGGCGCGAGGTTTCCACCAGCTCGGCCGCAACGATCCAGCGCCCCGGCTTCTTGGACAGGTGGGCGCCCGGGTGCGGATGGAAGCGGATGCCGCGCGCGCCCAGGTAGGCGTCGCTTTCATCGCCCTTGTAGCCCAGGTTGCCCAGCAGGCCGGACAGCATGGACAAGTGCACGGCGTCGTAGCCCGCGGGCTCGGTGTTGACCTTCCACTTGTGCTCGTTGACCACGGTCAGCAGCTGCGAGTGGATGTCGCGCCATTCGCGCACGCGGCGGATGTTGATGAAGTTCTGGCGCAGCAGCTGCTCCCACTGGCGGTTGCTGAGCTTGTGCGAGGGCTCGTCATCCGTGCCAGGACCGGTGTCCTGCGGATGGAAGGCCGCCAACGCCTCGGCCGCCGGGGCGGCCACGCTCTGCCCGCCGCTGCGCTGGGCCACGGGCAGGAAGGCGGCATTGCGCGCCGACGGCTTGGCGGCCGGTGCCTGGGCCGTGGCCATTTCCTTGCGGTTCTTGGCCACCACCTTGCCACCGCGCGCATCCTGCAGCCATTTCCACAGGCGCAGGTAGCCGCTGAATTCGCTTTTCTCGTCGTCGAACTTGGCGTGCTGCTGGTCGGCCTGCTGCTGGGCCTCCAGCGGCCGGTCGCGCACGTCCTGCACGGACAGGGCCGAGGCGATGACCAGCACCTCGGCCACGGCGCCGCGCGTGCGCGCCTCCAGGATCATGCGGCCCACGCGCGGGTCCAGCGGCAGGCGCGACAGCTCGCGGCCCATGGGCAGCAGCTCGCCGCGCTCGTCCACGGCACCCAGCTCGCCCAGCAGCTGGTAGCCGTCGGCAATGGCGCGGCCCGAGGGCGCTTCGAGGAAGGGAAAGTTCACCACGTCGCCCAGGCCCAGCGACTTCATGCGCAGGATGACGCCGGCCAGCGAGGAGCGCAGGATTTCAGGGTCGGTGAAGCGCGCGCGCGTGCCGAAGTCGGCCTCGTCGTACAGGCGGATGCAGATGCCGTTGGCCACGCGGCCGCAACGGCCGGCGCGCTGGTTGGCCGCTGCCTGGCTGATGGGCTCGACCAGCAGCTGCTCGACCTTGCTGCGGAAGGAATAGCGCTTGACGCGCGCCGTGCCCGCATCGATCACATAGCGGATGCCGGGCACGGTCAGCGAGGTCTCGGCCACGTTGGTGGCCAGCACGATGCGCCGGCCCGTGTGGCTGTCGAAGATGCGGTCCTGCTCGGCCTGCGACAGGCGCGAGAACAGCGGCAGCACCTCGGCATGGCGCAGCACGGGCTGCTGTGCCAGGTGCTTGCGCAGGTGGTCGGCCGCCTCGCGGATCTCGCGCTCGCCGGGCAGGAAGACCAGGATGTCGCCACCCGCGCCGCCGGCCCACAGCTCGTCCACGCCTTCGGCGATGGCGTCGTTGAGGTCATGGTCGCGCTTTTCCTCGAACGGGCGCCAGCGCATCTCCACGGGGTAGGTGCGGCCCGAGACCATGATCACCGGCGCAGGCCCCTTGGGTCCTTCGAAGTGCCTGGCAAATCGCTCGGCATCGATGGTGGCCGATGTCACCACCACCTTGAGGTCGGGGCGCCGGGGCAGGATCTGCTTGATGTAGCCCAGCAGGAAGTCGATGTTGAGGCTGCGCTCGTGGGCCTCGTCGATGATCAGCGTGTCGTAGGCCTTGAGCAGCGGATCGGTCTGCGTCTCGGCCAGCAGGATGCCGTCCGTCATCAGCTTGACCGAGGCGTCCTTGGACAGCCGGTCCTGGAAGCGCACCTTGTAGCCCACCACATCGCCCAGCGGCGTGTTCAGCTCCTCGGCAATGCGCTTGGCCACCGAGCTGGCGGCAATGCGGCGCGGCTGCGTGTGGCCGATCAGGTGGCCGCGCACCTGGCCCTTGTCGTCGGGCGTGGCGTTGACCTTGCCCCGGCCCAGCGCCAGCGCGATCTTGGGCAGCTGCGTGGTCTTGCCCGAGCCCGTCTCGCCGCACACGATGATGACCTGGTGCCGGTCCATGGCCTCCATGATTTCCTCACGGCGGGCGGATACGGGCAGGGATTCAGGGAAGCTGATCTTCAAAGGCATAAGGGGCTGGATTATCCCCGCGCCATGCCGGCGGCGCCACGCGGCTGCAGATTTCCATACGCCGGCCCTGTGCCGCCCGCATGAAAACCCCCGCATGCCAGGGCCTTCGCCAAGTCAGGCCAGCGGCATGCAAGGCATTGCGCACAATCGGCGCTCGCCTTGCCGCCCGCTCCCGGCGCTGGCCGCCTCACCCGCCTTCCTCGATCTGCTCCCCATGGTTACTCTTGCCGCCCTCGTCATTCCGCTACTGGCCCTGTGGCTGTGGTGGCCCGTCCGCCTGATGCCGCGCCGCGCCCGCCTGATGGCGGCCGTCGCCACGGCGGCCCTGGGCTGCACGCCCGCCCTGCTGCTGGTGCTGCTGCGCGAGGGCACGGTCGAGTACCGCACGCTGGCCTATCTGCAGGTGCCGGGCGGCTGGGTGCTGGCCCTGCTGCTGATGCTGGCCGTCTTCATCGTGCTGCGCGACGGCCTCTGGGCGCTGGCCGCCGTGGCCCGGCGCGAGGACTGGAAGCAGCGCCTGCACGCACCGCTGCTCACGGCCGGCGCACTGGCCCTGGCGGGCCTGCTGTCGGCCTGGGGCGTGGCCAATGCGCTGCGCCCGCCCGAGGTGCACGAACGCACGCTGCGCCTGCCCGGCCTGCCCGCCGGCCTGGAAGGCCTGCGCGTGGCCGTGCTGGCCGACATCCACGCCAGCCCCATCAACGACGCACGCTATGTGCAGACCATCGTGGACCGCACGCTGGAGGCGCGCCCCGACCTCATCGTGCTGCCGGGCGACATGGTGGACGGCGACGTGGACAGCGGCCGCGCCAACGTCGCGCCGCTGGCGCAGCTCAAGGCACGCCACGGCGTCTGGGCGGCGCCCGGCAACCATGAGTACTACAGCGGCTACGACGCCTGGATGGCCGAATTCCGCCGCCTGGGCCTGAACCTGCTGGAAAACCGCATGCAGCTGATCGATGTGCAGGGCGCGCGCCTGGCGCTGTCGGGCATCGGCGATCCGGCCTATGGCCGCCTGTCGCGCCAGAACACCGACCCGTCCGTGGCCGAAGGCGTGCCGCCCGACATCGACACCGTGGCCCGCCAAGCCAAAGAGGCTGGTGCGCAATACCACCTGCTGCTGGCCCACCAGCCCAAGACCGCCCGCGACAACGCGGCCCACGGCGTGGGCCTGCAGCTGTCGGGCCATACGCACGGCGGCCTGATCCTGGGAATGGACCAATGGCTGGTGGCGCCCGCCAATGACGGCTTTGTGCGCGGCGAGTACGAGGTCGGCGCCATGAAGCTCTTCGTCAGCGCCGGCGCAGGCCTGTGGGCCGGCTTTGCCGTGCGCCTGGGCGTGCCGGCCAGCATCGACCTGCTGGTGCTGCGCGGCGCCTGACCTTCAGGCCGCAGGCGCAACCGCTGCGCCCTGGATGCCGTGGCGCTGCAGTGCCTCGGCCACAAAGCCCGAGGCCTTGGCCTCTTCCACAAAGGCCGCCAGCACGCGCAGGGCCTCATCGCCCCGCCCCTTGGGCAGGCCCATGGCCTGCTGGATCACCATGAAGCGGCCTGGCAGCAGGCGCAGGCCGGGCAGGCGGGCGGCATCGGCCTCCAATTGCTGCTTGACGCCGGCGGCCACGTCGGCCGTCGATTCCACAAAGGTCTGCACCACGGCGGGCGAGGACACGGCGCGCTCTATCTGCGCATGCTTGAGCTCGCGGCTCAGGTACAGGTCATAGGCGCTGCCCTTGCCGACCACGACTGTGTGCCCGGCCCGGTCCACCTGGGCGTTGTCGGTCAGCGGCGAATCCTGGCGCACCAGGTAGCTGCCCTCGATCAGCACATAGGGTGCCGTGAAGCCGATGCCCGCGCCGCGCACGGGGTCCACGGCAAAGAAGCCGAAGTCGGCCTCCTCGCGCGTGACGGCATCCACCGACTTGGCGGCCGTGTCGAAGACCACCAGTTCCAGCTCCAACCCCAGCTGCTGCGCAAAGCGCCGGGCCAGGTCGATGGACACGCCCGCAGGCCGGCCGTCGGCATCCAGCCGCGCAAGAATGGGATTGCCGGTGTTGATGGAGGCGCGGATGCGGCCAAGCGGCGCGAGGGTGGACAGCAGCTGGGAGGAATGGTTCATGGATGGCTTTCGAAGTGGCAGACAGAAGGGGCGGCGGTCTTCAAACCTTCATTGTCTGCGCACACGGCCGGTGCAAGGTCCGGGTGTCATCTCACCAGCGAGCATGGCTTGCCGGTATCGGGTCTTGGATTGCCATTGAGTCCAGCACTGGAATTGGGGTTGGACTTCATCGCAATCCCTGCTGGTCAAGCGGCATGAAATCCGCACACAACCCATTGTTATAAAAGGAAAAAACAACACCTTAGAATCAGACCATGTAGAGATCGTCTGAGGCAGAGAATGAACCTGGACAGCAAACTTCAGATATCGCTGAGCAAGCGCTCCGGCAACATCGTGCTCCGGCGTGATCTGAGCAGATTGGCAAGCGCTTCCCACCTCAGCGAGGCCTTGCATGACTTGGTCTCGGACGGCCGCCTGATCCGCCTGGGCGCCGGCATCTATGCCAAGGCAAGGCCCGACGCCAGCGGCGATCCGCAGTTGCTCGCCCCCAGCGATGAGCTGGTCAGGGAGGTGCTGGACAGACTGGGAATCAGGTTTCGCAGCGTGGATCTGATCAACGAGGCGGGTCAGGCCACGCTGCTGATCGATGCAGGCAGCCAGCGCATCTCACGCAGGCTGAATCTGGGCGATGTCGCCGTGCGCTATGTCCGCAATCCCTCGGCACCTGATGAACCCGGCGAAACCTTGCCCGCAGACGTGAACGCCCTGCCCACCAAAGGTGTACGCCAGTTTGTCGAGCGGCTGGCCCGCACGCACCACATCCAGCACCAGCGTACCGGACTGGACGACTATGCACAGGCAGTCACACGCGCTGCAGGAGATGAAGTGGAGCTCGACAGCACGGGCAAGCTGCTCGTGGCCTTGAAGAAAAAACATGTCATCAATGGCCGGCAGCTTGCCAGGCTGATGACCAATCACATGAGGGAGGTGCAGGATGTTCGATCCGTTCGGGGACTTCGAAAGCGCGGGCTACCTGCGCAACATTGAAGGACTGAAAGACGCCCGTGAGGTCAAGATCCAGGAACACCTCTTTTTCGAGGCCAACCTGGAAGAAGCACTTGCCTTTCTGGCAAGCATCCGGGGCCGGATTGGCTACCGCGATTTTTTGCGCGTTCACGCCATCCTGTTTTCCGACTTCTACCCCTGGGCCGGCCAGGACAGGCGTGCGCTGGGCGTGGGCCGGCTCGTCGGCAGGGGTGCAGGCCTGCAATTCGAAGTGTCAGAGCTGTGCCAGCGCGCCGTCGAATGGGGCCTGGACATGGGCAACGATGCAGGCACCCTGCGCGACAAACCTGGTGCTGTCATGGGCGCGTTTGCCTGGGGTCATCCCTTTCTCGACGGAAATGGACGCAGCATGCTGCTGATCCATGCCGAGCTGTGCCACCGCGCGGGCTTTGCCATCGACTGGCTGGCCTCCAACAAGGAGGCTTATCTGAAGGCACTGACCCAGGAGATCCAGAACCCGCAAGGCAGACACCTCGATGCCTATCTGCGCCCCTTGATCACCCCTGCCAACACGCAGACCACCTTGCTTGATCATCTGCGGGCATTGCCAGGGCTGAAGGGTCCGGGCGATGACGTGCATCGCCCGGACATGAACGTGGCATACCGGGCCGACGACCAGGAAGCAGCCCAGTCCTATCTGGAGATGAAGCGGGCACGCGGCGAACACGCCGCTTGACAGCGGTACAGCACCCCTCCCCCCCTCCCCCTCCCCTACCCCTCATTGACCAGCAACGACAGCGCATGCGCCTCGGTAGGCAAAGGCACATCCCAGCGCTGCAGCAGGCAGAGCAGGGCCGCGTTGGTCAGTGTGGTGTCACGCGCGCGGTTGCGGGCCAGCAGGGTCGGGCGGCTGGCTTCCAGGTGCACGAGTTCCACGCGGGCGCCGTAGGCCAGGCACAGGTCCACGGTCTTGCCGCGCATCTGGCGCGACAGGTGGGTGGCGTTCCAGACGAAGGGCTGGCCCGCGCGCAGCAGGGCCTTGGCCTTGTCCACGGCATGGTGGGCGGCCGCGCCCTCGTTCTGGCCGTGGCGCAGGCCCAGCTCCGTACGCGCATCATCGAAGGAGACCACGGGCAGGTCGCCATGGTGGGCGGCCACCCAGGTGTTCTTGCCGCTGGCCGGCAGGCCGCACATGACGATGGCGCGCGAGCCTTCCTGTGCGTGCAGCGCATAGTCGGGATGCAGCTGCGCGCCGCGGAAGTAGCGCACCGCCGTCTCGTCCGAGGCAAAGCGGCGCGGCGTGCGCAGGCAGCCTTCTTCCAGCGCGAACTCGCGCACCAGCTCGATGTTGACCAGCACGGACGCAATGTCCGGGCAGATGCGACCGCGCATGTCGGCCCGCGCCAGCAGGGTGAGCAGGTGCAGGTCCACCTGCCAGGACAACTCGCGCACGATGAACTCGGGCGAGAGGCCGCGCCGCGAATCGGCAAAGGCGAAGAACGGCACCTGGTGCACGGCGATCAGCCGGCAGATGGCTTCGCGCTGGTACACGGGCGCGCCGGCTTCCCAGAGCATGAGCCGCGCATCCAGCGCACCGCGGCGCGAATGGCCGGGCTGGCCGATGCGGCCGTCCTCGCCCACCACGGTGGTCGAGCACTTGGCCACGTCGTGCAGCAGCGCGGCCAGGAAGACCGTCTCGCGCTCGGTGGCGGTGAGCGCCGCATGGCCGGGATCGGCCAGCAGCTCGCGCACCACCATCTGCGTGTGTGTCCAGACATCGCCTTCGGCGTGATAGACGGGGTCCTGCGGCGTGGTTTTGGCCTGCTCCAGCTGGGGGAAGGCGGCCAGGCAGGCCGCGAAGTCGGGGTCGGCGCCGGGCTGCGGCACCAGGGACTGGATCTGTTTCCAGTTCGTCATGGCAATCTCCTTGCGATGGGTCTGCGCTGCAGGCCTCACCAGCTTTTTGAAATATCGGCCGCAAAGATGTCTGCGCCCTCGCGCAGCCCGTTGGGGACGATGGGCCGCTCGCTGTGGTGCGAGCCCGAGTCGAGGATGACCTGCACGAAGTCCGGCCGCACGAACTTGTAGCGCGCCACGGTCTGGCCGTCCTCCTCCACCTTGAGGTAGAGGCCTTCGGCCAACTCGGAGCCGTCGGTCTGCCGCCAGCACAGCGGCAGGTCCAGCTTCTGGCGGGCCACCACCTGCTCGAAGGCCTGGCGCCAGCGCGCGCTGCGGCCCAGCGAGGGGGCCAGCAGCGTCAGCAGGTCCTGCATGCGCCGGGGCGCCACCCCGCTGTAGAGCACAGGCACCGAGACCACGGGCACGCCGGCCAGCAGGGCATGGCGGCGCGGCGTGTCCAGGAAGCACTGCGCCGAGCGGTCCCAGATGTCGAACTCGCAGAACCAGTGCGGCAGCGCGTCGTAGAACAGCGAGTGCTTGGCATACATCCACTCGCCGAACACCTGGTAGCGGTCGTCCAGCAGGGACAGCAGCGCGCCCTCGTGGGCCTGGGCCCATTGCTTGAAGAGGTTGAACTGGCGCTCGCGCCCGCCGGGCCGCTCGCTGTCCAGGTAGTGGCCGCGCGACTGCAGCAGCAACTGGCCGTCGCCGGCAAAGCTCAGCGCGGCGTTGGCGCCGTCGAGCTTTTCCTCGACGACGATGTGCCGGCCGGCCAGCCGCTCATAGGGCACGGCGTCGTCCTGGTCGCCGGCCTGCAGGCGCGAGCCGCGCAGGTGCGGCGTACGGGGGTACTTGAGGATCTCGATGTTCGAAAGAAAACGAGGGCCTGGAGAAATGGATGGGGTCATGTCGTGCTTTCCAAAAGCGATGCAGCACCCCACGGCGACATGCCGTGGAGCGGGAAAAGCCGACGACGACGCCAGGCGCCGCAATGCAGGGGATACAGCGACAGCGCGGCCTGGCCCGTGGTGGCCGGGCCGGCAGGCTGTCGAAGGGGAAGATGGCAGGACTGTCGGGGCCGTCCGCAAAAAGGACGGTCAGCCGCAAGCCCTCAAAAGGCCACGCACCGCAGCGCACACGCAAAAGACATCCGGGGCAAGGCCAGGATCAGCGTGTGACGAAGTCGTTCAGCAGGAAGCTGTGCGGCGGGGCATGGTGCACCTCGAAAGGGTGAGGGTGGATGGGAGGGGTGCGAGTCTATCGCCCGTTGCCCCGCAGGCACAAGCGGCTGCGCGCCATGCCGGGCCGATTGTTGGCTGCTAGCCACGCACGGCGGACTTGAAGGCGGCGCCCAGCGCATCCAGCGCCGCGCGCGGCCGGCCTTCGCGCACGCGGGTGTGCAGCAGCACGGGCAGGCGCGGCAGCGTGGGCAGGCCCAGGCGCGGGCCCACGTCCACGGCGCCCAGGGCCAGCATGCGCGGCGCCAGCGCAGCCACGCCCAGCCCCGCCATGACGGCGGCCGAGACAGCGGCCACGCCGCCGCCCACGAACACCTCGGTCCACGGCATGCGCGCCGTATCCAGCAGCTGCCCGGCCATGGCGCGCACGCCGCAGGGTTCGGCCAGCGTGGCCAGCGGCAGGGGCTCGCCCGCGCGGTGCTGCCAGCCGGGCGCGGCAAACCAGCCGAAGGGCTCCTCGGCCAGCAGCTCGCCGTCGTCACGCCCGGCATGCGTGCGAACGATCACCGTGTCGTACTCGCGCCGGTCGAACCCCTGCAGCAGCGGGCCGGACGATGCGATGCGGATGTCGATCAGCAGTTGCGGGTCCTGCGCATTCATGCGGGCGATCAGGGCCGGCAGCTCCGGCCCGGCCACGTGGTCGCTGATGCCGATGGTCAGCCGCTGGCGCGTGCTGACGGCCAGCGCCAGTGCGCGCTCATGGGCCTGCAGCAGTTCGCGCGCATGGGGCAGGAAGTCGGCGCCCAGCGCCGACAGCTGCACATGGCGCGGCGTGCGCTCGACCAGCCGGCAGCCCAGCCGCTGCTCCAGCCGCTTGAGCTTGAGGCTGACTGCGGCCTGCGTGGTCTGCATGGCTTCGGCCGCGCGCGTGAAGCTGCCCAGGTCCGCGATGTGCACGAAGCCTTGCACGGCATCCAGGTCCAGAGGTCGTTGAATCATTTCAATCCATTATTACTGATATCAGCAATCATAGCTTTTCAAAATATCTGGCGCAGCCTACCTTCGAGGCTCCCACAACGCAAAGCAACGCAACTCAACTCAACGCAAAGGAGCCACACCATGCCCATGACCCGGATCAACATGCGCGCCGGCAAGTCCCCCGCCTACCGCCAGGCCATCTGCGACAGCCTCTACCGCGCCATGCGCGAGACCTTCAACGTGCCGGAGGACGACCAGTTCATGACCATCACCGAGCATGACGGCGACAACTTCCGCTACAGCGCCTCCTACCTGGGCGTGGCGCGCAGCGACGATCTGGTGCTGGTGCAGCTCACGGTCAGCAACACCCGCAGCCTGGAGCAGAAGATGGCGCTGTTCAGCCGCATCGCCGAGCTGCTGGTCGAAAGCCCCGGCCTGCGGCCCGAGGACGTGTTCGTCAACCTGGTCGAGGTGGACAAGGAGAACTGGTCCATGGGCCATGGGCTCGCGCAATACGCAACTTAAGACACGCGGATCGGCGCAACACCCACAGCGGCGCGCTCAGTCCGGCACACTCAGTCCGGCACAGCCAGCGCCGCCACGAATTGCTGGCCCACGGCGGTGATGATCTCGGCGCGCGCCGCCGTGCGCAGCTGCACCAGGGCGATCTGCCGGCTCTCGGCAGTCTGGGCAAGGGGCAGCACGCGCAGGCGCGGGTCGCCCTCCCAGCCATGCCGCGCCAGGTTGGGCAGCATGGCCACGCCCATGCCGTCGCGCACCAGCTCCACGATGGTCTCGATGGAGTTGAGCTCCAGGAACTCCTGGGGCTTGGCGCGCAGACGGCGCAGCGTGCGCTCCACCAGCTCGCCCGTGTGCTCGGTGCGGTCGAAGCGGATGAAGGGATAGCGCTCCACCATGTCGGCAGGCGCCGCGGGCCGGGCGGCGCGCGGCGCCAGCAGCACCATGGGCTCGGCGTACAGCGGCGTCCAGACCAGCGAGGGGCGCTTGATGGCCGGGTTGTAGACCACCACGGCCGCGTCCAGCTCATGGTTCTCCACCTGGGCGATCAGCCGGTTGGACTTGCCCGAGACCACATGCAGGTCCACCGCCGGATGGTGGCGCTTGAGCTCCAGCGTGGCGCGCACCAGCTGGCTCAGCGCCGAGACGATGGAGCCGAACTGCACGGTGCCGGCCAGCGGTGCGTCGGCCCGCGTGCCGTGCTTGGCCTGCTCGTACAGCGCCACCAGCTGGGTGGCAATGGGCACCAGCGCCCGGCCCTGCTCGTTGAGCGTGACCAGCTTGCCCTGGCGCGCGAACAGCTTGCGCTTGAGGTCGTTTTCCAGCGTGCGCATCTGCAGCCCCACGGCCACCTGGGTCAGCGCCACGCGCTGTCCGGCGGCGGTGAAGGAGCCCTCGGCCGCCACGGCGAGGAAAGTGCGAAGAATGCGCAGGCTTGGCATAAAAGTTTTGCTTTCAAGATTCGTAAGAAATTCCAGCTTTCACCAAACAGTTTCTATCATCAAAATCGCTGGCAACCGATAGCCGATCGTCCTGATCGCACCCTCCCACTTCCCGGATTTCTGGAGATCTCCATGCCTGCACCCGTGTCCCGCCGCCTGCTCGTCTGCTGCGCCGCCCTGTTGACCTGCGCCACGCCCGGCTGGGCCGCGCCCGCCGCCGATGCCTGGCCCTCGCAGCCGCTGAAGATCATGGTGGGCTTTGCCGCCGGCGGCGCCAACGACATCGTGGCCCGCATCCTGGCCAAGGAGCTGCAGCAGCGCCTGGGCCAGAGCGTGGTGGTGGAGAACCGCGGCGGCGCGGGCGGCCTGATCGCCAGCGAAGTGGTGGCCAAGGCGCCCAAGAACGGCTACACGCTGCTGCTGGGCTCCATCGGCAGCAACACCGTGGCGCCCGTGCTGGCCAAGAAGCTGTCGTTCGACCCGCGCAAGGACCTGGAGCCCATCACCCTGGTGGCCGAGTCCGGCAACGCGCTGCTGGTGAACGCCGCCCTGCCCTACAAGACGGTGCAGGAAATGATCGAGGCCGCGCGCAAGGCGCCGGGCAGCATCAACTACGCATCGTCGGGCAACGGCTCCACCCTGCACCTGGCCGGCGCGCTGTTCGCGCAGCAGGCCGGCGTGAACCTGGTGCACGTGCCCTACCGCGGCAACGGCCCGGCCATCACCGATGTGTCGGGCGGCCAGGTGCAGGCCATTTTCTCGGGCATTCCGCCCGCCATCACCTCGGCCAAGACCGGCCAGACCCGCATCCTGGCCGTGACCACGAAGCAGCGCGTCAAGAACCTGCCCAGCGTGCCCACCGTCGCCGAGGCCGGCCTGCCAGGCTATGCCTTCACGTCCTGGTACGGCCTGTTCACCACGGGCGGCACGGACCCGGCCATCGTCGAGCGGCTGGCCCAGGAAGTGCGCAAGATCATGGAGCGCCCCGAAGTGCAGGCCCAGTTCGAGGCCCAGGGTCTGGACCCCGAGACCAGCGACCCCAAGTCCTTCAAGCAGCAGATCGACCGCGAGCTGACGCGCTGGAGCCGCGACGTGAAGACCATGGGCATCACCGCCGACTGAGGCAGGTTCTTTCATGCACGCCTCTTCCTCTCCCTTCACTCCCGGCAATCCCTACGACTCCAGGCGGGTGCCCGTGTTCGCGCGCAATGCCGTGTCCACCTCCCACCCGCTGGCGGCGCAGGCCGGCCTGCGCATGCTGTGGGCAGGCGGCAACGCGGTGGACGCGGCCATTGCGGCGGCGGCGGCCATGACCATCGTCGAGCCGGTGAGCAACGGCCTGGGCTCGGACGCCTTCTGCATCCTCTGGGATGGCAAGGAGCTGCACGGGCTCAACGCCAGCGGCCGCGCACCGCAGGGCTGGGCGCCCGAGTACTTCCACCAGCGCTATGGTCGCCAGGACAAGCCGCCGCGCCGGGGCGTGGACTCCATCACCGTGCCGGGCGCCGTCAGCGCCTGGGTGGCCCTGCACGAGCGCTTCGGCAAGCTGCCCTTTGACGCGCTGATGGAGCCGGCCGCCGAGATCGCAGAGCGCGGCTACCTGGTGCCGCCCGTGGTCCAGCAGAAATGGGCCGCAGGCGCGCCCGAGCTGCAATCGCAGCCGGGGTTCAGGGAAAGCTTCCTGCCCCGGGGCCGCGCGCCTGAGGTGGGCGAGCTGTTTTGCTTTCCCGCTGCAGCGCGCGCCCTGCGCGCCATTGGCGCCACGCGCGGCAAGGCCTTCTATGAGGGCGAGATTGCCCGGGCCGTGACCTCGTTCGTGCAGCAGCACGGCGGCTGCCTGGGCATGGCCGACATGGCCGCGCACGAGGTGCAATGGGTGCAGCCGCTGGCCAAGGACTACCGCGGCCACACGCTGCACGAGATACCGCCGGGCGGGCAAGGCATTGCCGCGCAGATTGCGCTGGGCATTCTGTCCAACTTCGACCTGGCCAGCCTGCCCGTGGATGGCGTGGCCTCCCAGCATCTGCAGATCGAGGCCATGAAGCTGGCCTTTGCCGACATCTACCGCTACGTGGCCGATGCGGACATGGAGGTGACGCCCGCACAGATGCTCGACGACGCCTACCTGGCCTCGCGCGCCAGGCTCATCGATCCGCGCCGTGCGCAGGACTTCAAGGCCGGCAACCCCGTGCGCGGCGGCACCATCTACCTGACGGCAGCCGACGAGAACGGCATGATGGTCAGCTTCATCCAGAGCAACTTCTCGGGCTTTGGCTCGGGCGTGGTGGAGCCGAGCTTCGGCATCAGCCTGCAAAACCGCGGCCACGGCTTCGGCACCGACCCCCAGCACCCCAACCGCGCCAACCTGGTGGGCCCGGGCAAGCGCCCCTTCCACACCATCATTCCGGCCTTCCTGACCCGCGACGGCCAGCCCGTGATGAGCTTCGGCGTCATGGGCGGCAACATGCAGCCCCAGGGCCACATGCAGACTGTGGTGCGCATGCTGGACTACCGCCAGTCGCCCCAGGCGGCCTGCGATGCGCCGCGCTGGCGCGTCAACGAAGGCCTGTCCATCAACGTGGAAGGCGGCATGGACCCGTCCACCATCGCCGGCCTGCAGGCGCTGGGCCACCAGGTGGAGGTCATCCACGACCCCTACCAGGACTTCGGCGCCGGCCAGTTCATCTGGCGCATGGGCGATCCCGCCGTGGAGGGCTACCAGATCGCCAGCGACCCGCGCCGCGACGGGCTGGCGGCCGGGTTCTGAAGCGTGCTCCAACCCGCCTGTGGCTACTCCGCGCGCAGACGCCCCTGCCGGGTCAGCCGCGCCGCCAGCGCGGCTTCTTCGCTGACCAGGCGCTGCAGCACGGCCGCGCTGGCCGGGAAGGGCTCGCTGCCCAGCTCGCGGATCAGGCGGCTGAACTCCGGGTCGGCCACAGACTGGGAGATCCAGCCATACAGGCTGTCCACGCTGGCCGTGGGCACACCCTTGGGCGCGAACACGCCCACGAAGGTGGTGGCATCGAACACCGGCAGGCCCAGCTGGGCCAGGTCGGGCACATCGGCCAGCCCGCCCCCGGCGCGCGGCCCCAGCACGAACAGCGCGCGCAGGGCGCCGCTCTTGATATGCGGCGTGGAGCTGGTGATCTGGTCCACCACGGCGTCGATCTGCCCGCCGATCAGATCGACCAGGGCCGGCCCCGATCCCTTGTAGGGCACGGGATTGACGCGCACCTTCACGGCATCTTCCAGCTGCAGCACGGCCAGGTGATTGGGCGAGCCCGGGCCGGCATGGCCCACGGTCACGCTGCCATCCCTGGCCTTCATCGCCTTGATGAAATCGGCAGCGGTCTTGAAGCGCGCGTCGTTGGCGCGCACCACCACGACCACGGGCGTGCGGCTGACCACGGCAATGGGCGCAAAGCTGTCGGCGCGGTAGGGCAGCTTGATCATCTCGGGCAAGGTGCCCAACTGGCCCGGCGTGGCCACCAGCAGCGTATGCCCGTCCGGCTCGGCGCGCGCCACCCAGCCCGAGCCCACGGCACCACCGCCGCCCGCACGGTTGTCCACGATCACGGACTGCCCCGCATGCCGGGCCAGCGGAATGCCCAGCGTGCGGGCCACGATGTCCACGTTGCCGCCCGGCGCAAAGGGCACGACCAGCGTGAGCGGCTTGGCGGGAAATGCGCGCGCCTGCACTGCCGATGCAGCCGATGCCGCAGCCAGCGCCGCGAAAGATACCGCCGTGCGGATAAAGCCTCTGCGGCCCGATGTGATTCGATTCATTTTCTCTGTCTCCTGCTATTTGAAAATCAATGACCCCAATACAGGCGCGCGGGGTTATCGACCAATACCGTGTGCCTGTATTCCTCTGGAACCCAATCCACCAATGCCTGCGCCAATTCTCCAGCGGAATTCGAACGGGCCTTTATTCCGGGATGCGGCCAGTCCGACCCCCATACGATCCGGTGCGGATTGGCCTGCACCAGGGCATGTGCAATCGGAACCACGGCCGGGTCCACGGCCGATGCCGTTGCCGATATCCGGTAGGCGCCCGAGAACTTCACCCAGGCCCGGCCTTCCTTCATCAGCGCCTGCAGGTTGCGGCTGCCCGGCCCGCCGGCGCCCAGCTGGCGCGACGGGTGGCCGAAGTGATCCACCACCACGGCCACGCCCATGTCGGCCACGCGCTGCGCCAGGCCAGGGTCGTCATCCACATTCACCAGCAACTGCATGTGCCAGCCCAGGCCCCGGATGCGGTCGGCCACGGCCCGCAGGCAGGAGACGGAGACCCCGCCCGAAAACAGCGCATTGCACCGAGCGCCCCGCACGCCCAGGGCGTGCAGCGCTTCGATCTCTGTATCCGGCGTGTCTTCGTAGATCACGGCCACGCCACGCATGCGGCCCGCTTCGGCATGGCGCAGCGTCTGCTTGAGCAGGCCGTGGTCGCGGCCATACACGCTGGGCTGGACCAGAACGCAGCGGGCCACGCCCAATGGGCGAAAGGCTTTCCAATAATCGTCCATGGACGCAACGGCCGGTGTATAGGCGCTTTCCGCAATCAACGGAAAATCATCGGAACGACCAAATACATGGAAATGGGTATCGCAGGAATTTTCTGGAAACAGATATTGTTCCGCTGGATTTTCGACTGCGTCGCAATCAACGGCACAGCGGTTGAAACTGGGTGAATTCATGGGCATTCATTTCAAAGCTGGTGCATTGTCGTGACGCACGTAAAATTCAGTCAAGCTCATCTTTGTCATCATCAAAATGAACAGCATTCAACATGCAGACGGCACGCCCCGGGCCCCGGTCAACCTGCGCAGCATCGACCTCAACCTGCTGGTGATCTTCGAGGCCCTGGTGGAAGAACGCAGCGTGGGCAAGGCCGCCGCGCGGCTTGGCATCACCTCCTCGGCCGTCAGCCATGCGCTGCGCCGGCTGCGCACCCAGTTCAACGACCCGCTGCTTCTGCGCACGGCCGAAGGCATGGCGCCCACGCCCGAGGCCGTGCGCCTGGCGCGCAGCTTCCGCAAGGCCTTCAGCGAGATCGAAAGCGCCATCGAAGTCAGCGGCGCCTTCGACCCCGCCACGGCGCGGCGCAACTTCCATCTGCGCCTGTCCGACTACGTGGGCGTGCTGCTGCTGCCGCAGCTGTGCATCCATCTGCGCGCCGTGGCGCCGGGCATCAGCCTGTCGGTGCAGTCCTTCGACGGCCGCCAGCCCTCGGACCGTGTCGAGTACGAAGGCGTGGAGATACGGCTGTCCGTCTCGCGCGGTCGCTCGGTGCTGTCGGCGTCACGGCGCCTGCTGGACGACCAGTGGATGGTGCTGATGCGCAAGGACCATCCGGCCGCCGCCTCCCCGCTCACGCTGGAAAAATACCTGGAGCAGGGCCACCTGAAGGTCACGGGCGTGGGCAGCAGCATCGTGGACGAACTCCTGGCCGAGCGCGGGCTGGCGCGGCGCGTGATGTTCCAGGTGCCCACCTGGCTGGGCATGGTGCCCGTCATCGAATCCACCGACCTGGTGGCCGCCATGCCCGCGCACTGGATGCACAGCGTGCTGTCCGGCTCCAACTGCGTGGCGCGCCCCATGCCCCTGCCCGAGCTGGCCCTGTCCATCGACGCCGTCTGGCATCCGCGCAACGACCATGACGCGGGGCACAAATGGTTCAGGGAGCTGATCCACCAGATCTTCCAGGAGGCGTACAGCAAGTCACAGCGCGGATATATACTTTGATACATACCAGCAGGAGGAATCACCGTGACGCAGACTGCCAAGCTTTTCACCACCGGTCGCAGCCAGGCCGTGCGCCTTCCCTATGAATTCCGGTTCGAGGAAAAAGAGGTCTACATACGTCGCGACCCCATCACGGGCGACGTGATCCTGTCGCGCCGTCCCGACTCATGGCAAGAGTTCTTTGCGCTCGACGCCACCACCGACGTGCCGGCCGATTTCATGGACACCGCTGACCGAGCGCAGCCAGAGTCAGGCCGCGATCCGTTTGCCGACGAAGGCAGTGCGCGATGACACGCTACCTGCTGGACACCAACATCGCCAGCCACATCATCAAAGGCGATATCCCTGCCGTGCGCGAACAGCTGGTTCGCGTACCCATGCACCAGATCGCAGTGTCGGCGGTCACGCAGGCCGAACTGATGTACGGGGTCGCCAAGCGCGGCCACCCTGCCGGGCTGTCGCTGCGGGTGACAGGGTTCCTGGCCCGCGTCGAGGTGCTGCCCTGGACGGCCCAGGTGGCCGATGCCTACGGCCACCTGCGCGCCGCTTGCGAGGCGGCCGGCATCACGCTGGCCTCCATGGACATGATGATTGCCGCGCACGCCCTGCTCCTGCAGCAGCAGGCCGCGCAGACCGGCGAGCGCTCGGTGCTGGTCACAAGAGACCGGGTTTTCAGCCGCATTCCCGAACCCGGACTGGCCATCGCGGACTGGACGACCGGCCCGGTTGGCTGAATCGGCGCTTAACCCAGCCCTCATGCTTTTCGGTGAAGATGCGGTCTTTCCGCCGCACAAGCCATGACACCAGAACAACACACTCCAGCGCTGCAGCGCCGCAACCTCGGCCTGCTCGTGGCCGCGCAATCGCTGGGGGGCGCGTCGCCGCCCATCATCATTTCGCTGGGCGGCCTGGTGGGGCAGCAGCTGTCCACCAATCCCACGGCCACCACGCTGCCGGTCAGCATCTACCAGCTGGGCCTGGCGCTGTCCACGCTGCCCGCGGCCTGGCTGATGCAGCGCATGGGGCGGCGCACGGCCTATGTGCTGGGCGCCATCCTGGGCGTGGTCTCGGGCGTGATCGCCGCCCAGGGCATTGCGCACTCCGATTTCGTGACCTTCTGCATCGGCACGGCGCTGGCGGGCTTTTACGCGGCCTGCGTGCAGAGCTACCGCTTCGCGGCCACCGACGCCATGACCGACCCCGCCGAGCAGGCGCGCGCCATCTCGCGCGTGATGATCGGCGGGCTGATCGCGGCCATCATCGGCCCGCAGGTGGTGATCTGGACGCGCGACGCCCTGCCCATGACGCCGTTCGCCGGCAGCTTCTACAGCCAGGCCGTGCTCGCCCTGCTGGCCCTGCCGCTGCTGCTGGGCCTGAAGCTGCCGCCGCCCCAGGCCCGCGCCGTGGCGGGCGAGGCCCGGCCGCTGGCCGAGATTGCGCGCACGCCGCAGTTCATCGTGGCGGCTTCGGCCGGCGTGGTCAGCTACGGTCTCATGGCCTTTCTGATGACGGCCGCGCCCATGGCCATGGTGGGCTGCGGCCACACGGTGGGCGAGGCGGCGCTGGGCATCCAGTGGCATGTGCTGGCCATGTTCGCGCCCAGCTTCTTCACGGGCCGGCTGATCGCGCGCTTCGGCAAGCGCCGCATCACGGCGCTGGGGCTGGTGATGATCGCGGCCTCGGCCCTGATGGCGCTGATGGGGCTGGAGTTGCTGCACTTCTGGGGCTCCCTGGTGCTGCTGGGCGTGGGCTGGAACTTCGGCTTCATCGGCGCCACGGCCATGGTGACCGAGTGCTACCGCCCTGCCGAGCGCGCCAAGGTGCAGGCGCTCAATGACTTCCTGGTCTTCGGCACCGTGGCCGTGGCCTCGTTCGGCTCGGGCCAGTTGCTGCACACGGCCGGCTGGGACGGCATCAACACCTGGCTGCTGCCCATCGTGGGCGTGGTGCTGCTGATGCTGGCCATGCAGGGACGGGGTCGCGGCGCGGGCGCGCCGGCCTGAAGTGTGAAGCGCATGTCGGAACGGACGCCATGCCAGGCCATCGGAAATCGTGGTCCAGACCTCTTGTGGAGAGAATCCATGCGTGAAGCCATTGCACTGTTGTGCGGCCTGACATTCGCAGTTCCAGCCATGGCGCAGATCTATCAATGCAAGGATCCATCCGGAGAAATGAATTTCTCCGACCGTCCATGCAGCAGCGCGCAAGTCGGCGGCATGATCGAGCGCCGAAAGACGGATGCGGAGATTCTCCAGGAGCGCGCCGAGGCCGCGCAGGCCAACGAGCGCAAATACCGCCAGCAGGCCGTCGACGCACAGCGGCGCCAGATCGATAGCCAGCAGCGCATGATCGACCAGCAGGCGCAGCAGCCCACGCCTGCATCAGCCTCCCCGGGCTGCAGCCAGGCTCGCAAGGAGCTGGAATTCGTCTCCAGCATCCGCAGCCTCTCCGAAGGCGAAAAGCGCATGCGCATGAATGCGCAGATCTCCAACGTGAACGCATCCTGCGGCACGAATATGCCCTTGCTCCAGGAGCCACCCAAGATTGTCCTGACCCCTCCAGCCGGCACCCGCACCGTAAAGCTCGACCGGTGCAAGGCAGACAGCTGCTTCGACATCAAAGGCAACCTCTATCGCCGGTATCGCGACACCTTGACCGCCTACAACGGGCTGATCTGCGTGCTGGAAGGCGACACGATTCGCTGCGACTGAGCGGCGCCGTCCAACCCATGATGGGATCCGCCAAGGCGGACCTGTGCTGGACGCAGCATCGGTCTACTTGCGGCCATCCCCGGGCAGGTCTGCACGGCGGCTGCCCAGCCAGAGCACGGCCACCCAGCCCAGCAGCGCCAGGGCCAGCAGCACGGACAGATGCCATAGCGCCGCCTCCAGCGGGGCGCCGGCCTGGTTCAGTCGCAGCGAGGCCTGGATGGCGGCAGTGCTTGGCGACAGCCAGCGCAGCGCCTGCAGCAGTTGCGGCAGGGCCTCGGCCGGCCAGCTGAAGCCGCCGACGAAGGCCAGCGGGATGGAGGTGAACAGCACCACCTGCATGGCGCGCTCGCGGTTGGCCAGCCACCAGCCCAGCAGCGCCGCCGCTCCCGCCACGGCCGGGACGAAGACGGCCAGCAGCGCCAGCGCGCCCCAGGGATTGCCGCCACGCGGATAGTCGTGCCAGACGAAGATCCAGCCGAAGTAGTACAGGCCCGAGAGCCAGCCCAGCGTGCACAGCGCCAGCAGCCGCGCCAGCCAGGTGCGTGCCGGCGCCCGGTCCAATCCCTGCTCGCGCCAGGTTCCCACCAGCAGCGCGCCGCCCATGAGCAGCGTCTGCTGCAGGATGATGATGGCCACGGCGGCGACGACGAAGCTGCCGTAGCCTTCCGTCGGATTGAACAGGGCCTGCATCTGCAGGTTGACGGGCGAGCGGCTGGCCTGGGCCTGCAATGCGCTCTGTCCGCCGGCCGTCAGCCGCCGCAGCTCCACGCCTGCCGAGACCGTGCCAAAGGCCTCGGCAAAGCCGTACTGCACCTGCTTGGCGGCCAGCGGGTAGGCACCGTTGGCATAGACGGGGACCACGGCCTCTTCGCTGCGCACCACGCGGCGCTTGAGGTCGCGCGGCAGCAGCGCGTAGCCCATGACGCGGCCATCCAGCAGGGCCTGCTGCGCCTGGGCCTCGTCGCCCGTGACCAGGGTCACCTCGATGCGCGGGCTGGCCTGGGCAAAGCGCAGCATCTGGCGCGCCAGGCCGCTGCCGTCGTGCTGCACCACGGCCACGGGCACGCGCTGCACGACCTCCTGCCCATAGAACCAGGGATAGAAGAAGCCGTAGAGCACGGGTGCGCCCACCAGCAGCATGAGCACGCCCACGTCGCCGAACACGGCACGCAGGGCGCTGATGAAGTCTTGCGCAAAGCCCCTGGCCATCTCAACGCCCTCCCCATTTGTCGGGGCGGGAAAGGCCGCGCGCCAGGCCTGCCGTGGCCAGCAGCAGCAACACCAGCGCGGCCAGCAGCAGTCCGGCCACCACGGGCAGGCTCTGCACGATGGGCGCGCCCATCTGCAGCTGCTCTATCTGCAGCCGCGCATAGTGGGTATAGGGCATGGACAGGGCCCAGGCACGTGCCGAATCCGGCATGGCCAGCAGCGGAAAGCCCACGCCGCTGAACGCAAAGGCCGGCGCCGACAGCAGGCCCGCCCCCGAAAGCGCCGTGCGCAGCGACAGCGTGAGCGCCGCCAGCAGCGCCCCCGCCGCCAGGCTCACGGCGATCAGCAGCAGCAGGGCCAGCGCCACCCAGGCCAGGCTGGCAGCGCCCTGCCCCGGATGCCAGCCCCGTCCGGCCGTGAGCCACAGCATGGCCAGCGTACCGCCCAGGCCCAGGCTGGCCCAGGACAGCGCCAGCTTGCCCGCCAAGGCGCCCGCAATAGCGCTCCAGCCGGGCTTTGCCGGGCCCGCAGCCTCGGCCATCCACTGGCCCAGCGTGCGGTCGCGCAGCTCGCGCCCCACGGACCAGGCGCCGGCCGTCATGCCCAGGATGTGCAGCAGCGCGGGAATCAGCGCCGCCGCCAGGAACTGCTCGTAATTGGTGGAGATGTTGAACAGCGACACCAGGTTGGTGCGTATGGGCTCCATGCGCACGCGCAGCGCCTGGGCCGGGTCGCCGCGCTTGGCACGGGCCTGCATTTCCACGCCGGCCGACAGCGTTCCCACCACCTGGCGCAGGTCGCGCTGGATCAGGCTGGAATGCGTGGCCAGCTGGGCGTTGTGCATGAGCACCACGTCGGCCCCCTGGCCCCGCTTGATGTCGCGCGCAAAGCCGGGCGGGATCTGCACCACGGCGTAGGCATTCATGGACTGCAGCGCCCATTGCGCCTCGGAGGCATTGAGCGCCTGCGACTGCACGGCCAGGCCCGGCGTGGCGCCAAGCATGCGCACCAGCTGGCGCGACAGGGCGCTGTGGTCCTGGTCCCAGACGGCGACGGGCAGACGCTGGACCAGGCCTGCCGAGAAGATCCAGACCATGAGCAGCAGCGCCAGCAGCGGCACCCAGCTGACCATGGCCAGGTCCCAGGGCCGCCCGCGCAGCAGCCGCCATTCGCGCCGCAGGCTGGCGGCAAAGGCCGTGGGCGGGTTCGCGCTCACTGCCGCCGGCCGCTCAACGGCCGCCTTCCACGACCACGCTCATGCCGGGCCGCGCGCCTGCAATGGGCTGCTGCGGCCGCGCGCGGACCTCGAAGGTGCGCGCATCGAAGCCTTGGCCGGCGCGCGTGGCGCGCCAGGTGGCGAAGTCGGGCAGCACACCCAGGTAGTAGACCTCGAAGCCGGCCTCGCGGTTGTCCAGGCCCGGAAGGCGGCCGGTGAAGCGGCTGCCCTGGGCAAAGCGTGCAAGCTGGTCCTCGCGCACATTGAGCACCACCCACTGGTCGGCCAGGTCCACCACGGTGACCACGGCCACGCCCTGCGGGGACAGCTCGCCCTGGCGGGCCAGCACCTGGACCACCTCGCCGCCCACGGGGCTGCGCAGCTCAGTCTCGGCACGCGCGGCCTCCACCTCGGCGACCACGCCCTGCACCTGGCGTGCCTGGGCCTGGGCGGCACTGCGATCCTCCTGGCGCGCGCCCGAAGCCGCCATTTCATATTGCGCGCGCGCAGCCAGCGCCTGGTCGCGCGAGGCGCGCCAGTTGGCATCGGCTTCATCGCGCTTCTGGGCCGCAACCAGTCCCTGGTCGAACAGGCTTTGCACGCGGCGCAGCGAGGTCTGGGCCAGGTCGGCGGCCGTCTGGGCGCGCTGCCAGTTCAAGCGCGCCATCTGCACTTCCTGCGGGCGGGCGCCGGCCTGCGCCTTGTCGGCCTGGGCCTGGGCGGCATCGCGCGCGGCCTCGGCCTGGGCCAGCTTGGCGCGCACCTCGGGGCTGTCCATCTCCACCAGCAGATCGCCGGGCTGGATCTTCTGGCCTTCGGTGACCCGCACCTTGGCGATGCGCGCCGTGACCTTGGGCGCGATGTCGGTCTCGCGTGCCTCCATCTGGCCCTGGAAATACAGGGGGGCGGGCTGCGCCGCACGCCAAAAGCCCCAGGCCACGAGCAGCAGCACGGCCAGCACGATGGCCAGGGCCAGCCAGGGGCGCCTGCGCCCCGGCGGCACGGGCGCGGGGCCGGGTGCTTCGGTGGCGCTGCGGGGATGGTCGGGCGTGGCTGTGCTCATGGTGCGTCGGGTGGGATCTGTATGTCGGCCTGGGCCATGAATCGGTCGAATTCCTCGCTCTGGCCCGTGCTCTCCAGCAGTGCGGCCAGGGCCTGCACATACTGGTTGGCCAGTTCGGCACGCTGGGTCTGGACCTTGGCGAGATTGAGGCTGGCATCGATCAGGTCCAGCGTGGTGCTGGTGCCTTCCCGCAGGCCGGCCTCGCGCAGCCGCAGCAGCTCGCGCGCAAGATCCTCCTGGGCCTGCTGGGCCTGGTACTGGCGGCGTGCCTGCTCCACGCCCAGCCAGTTCTTCTCGACCAGCAGCGCGATGTCGCTGAGCGCCTGGGCTTCGGTCAGCTCGGCCTGCTCGATCTTGCGCTGCGAGGAGGCGGCCAGCGCATCGCGGTCGATGCTGTCCCACAGCGTCCAGCGCACGGCCACGCCTGCCACCCAGTTGGGCTTGCCGCTGGTGTTGACCTCGCGCGAACCGAAGGCCAGCAGCTGCGGCCGGCGCAGCGCCTCCTGGGCGTCGTGCAGGGACTCGGCCTGGCGCTTCTTGGCCTGCACCTTGTCCAGACCCGGATGGTGCGACTGGGCCGCGGCGACGAAGCCGTCCAGCGGCGGCAGGGGCCGGCTGCTGACGAACAGCGGCGTGCTGGGCAGCACCTGCCGCTGCGCCTTGACCGTGCGCGCCAGCGCCGCTGCGGCCAGGTCTGCGTCGTCGCGCGATTTGCGCGCCTGCTGCTCGGCGTCGGCCAGCGCGGCACGGGCCTGCAGGCGCTCCAGCCGGGAGATCACGCCCGCCTTGAGCATGCTTTGCGCCGCCGTGTCATGCACGCGCACGCCTTCAAGCGCACGCTCGCGCAGCCGTGCGGCCCGCTCGGCCAGCTGGGCGCCGAAGTAGCGCTGCACCAGCAGCGAATGCAGGGCGTGGCTGCTGCTGGCGGCATCGGCCAGGGCTTCGTCGGTGGCAGCGTCCAGGCCACTGCGCACCGCATCGGACAGGCCGCCCAGGTACAGCGGCCAGACCAGGGACAGGCTGGCCGAGGCATTCGTGCTCTTGCGCTGCAAGGCATAGGAAGTGGGCAGTTGCGGCAGCGAGGGAATGGCCGGCCCCACCGAGGGCGGCAGCTGGCCGAGGACGCCGTCCAGGGTGCGCCGCGCAGGATCGAGATCGATGTCGGCATTGGCCGAGTAGCGGTAGCCCAGGCCCGTGATGGCCACGGAAGGCCCGCCCAGCCCCTGCGTACCCTGGCGTCTGAGCCGCGCGCTTTCCACGGCCTTGGCCGAGGCGGCCAGTTGGTCGGAGCCCTGCAGCAGCGCCTGGCGGGCCTGCACGAAGCTCATCGCGGCGGCGGCCTGGGAGGCCGAAGCCTCCCCTGCAGCCTGGGCCGCCCCTGCGACCATGCCCAGCGCCGCCAGCCACGGCACAAGGCGCGCGGGCCGCGCAAGCAACGGAAAAAACATGGAAGCGCTCAATGGCATGAATGGGGGCGCCTTGCGTGGTTCACCGATGGTGGCGAAGCTTACACGGGCTTGCAGGCGGGCCCCCGTCGGACAAGGTCCTGTGCCTTGTGCCCCCGGCACTGTGCAGCAGGGCCGATTTGCGTGGCGTTCCATTCCATTTCTGTGCGCAGGTGCCGCGCCATGCCGCTACACTGGCGCCTGCCTGCGCGAGCATGTCCTGGCGGACCTGTCCGCAGGCCTTTTTTTTCTGCCCGGCATCGGCCCGATGCCCCGACTGACCACCATGTCCACCGTCTTCAACTTCACCTTCGTCCCCTGGTTCCGGTCCGTGGCTCCCTATATCCACAAGTTCCGACACCAGACCTTTGTGGTGGGACTGACGGGCGAGGCCATCGCATCGGGCAAGCTCAGCTCCATCGTCCAGGACCTGGCCATGATCCAGGCCATGGGCGTGAAGATCGTGCTGGTCCATGGCTTCCGTCCCCAGGTCAACGAGCAGCTTGCCGCCAAGGGCCATGAGGCCCAGTACTCGCGCGGCGTGCGCATCACCGACTCCGTGGCGCTGGACTGCGCCCAGGAAGCCGCCGGCCAGTTGCGCTATGAGATCGAGGCCGCCTTCAGCCAGGGCCTGCCCAATACGCCCATGGCCGGCGCGCGGGTGCGGGTGATCTCGGGCAACTTCCTCACGGCGCGGCCCGTGGGCATCGTGGACGGCGTGGATTTCAAGCATTCGGGCCTGGTGCGCAAGGTCGATGTGAGCGGCATCCGCAGCGCACTGGACATGGATGCCATGGTGCTGATGTCGCCCTTCGGCTTCTCGCCCACCGGCGAGGCCTTCAACCTGAGCATGGAAGAGGTGGCCACGCGCGTGGCCATCGAGCTGAAGGCCGACAAGCTGATCTTCATGACCGAGGTGCCGGGCATCCGCATGGACCCCACGGGCCCGGCCGACGAGACCAACCCCATCGACACCGAGCTGCCGCTTGCCACGGCCCGCCGCATACTGGCCGAGCTGCCCACGCCCGAGCAGCCCACGGACACGGGCTTTTACCTGCAGCACTGCGTGCATGCCTGCGAGCACGGCGTGGAGCGCAGCCACATCCTGCCCTTTGCGATCGACGGCGCCCTGCTGCTGGAGATCTATGTGCACGATGGCATCGGCACCATGATCATCGACGAGAAGCTGGAAGAGCTGCGCGAGGCCACGCCCGACGACGTGGCCGGCATCATCCAGCTGATCGAGCCCTTCGAGAAGGACGGCACCCTGGTCAAGCGCAGCCGCACCGAGATCGAGCGCGACATCGCCCACTACACCATCATCGAACACGATGGCGTGATCTTCGGCTGCGCCGCGCTCTACCCCTATCCCAGCGCCAGGACGGCCGAGATGGCGGCCGTCACCGTCTCGCCCAAGAGCCAGGGCACGGGCGACGGCGAGAAGCTGCTCAAGCGCATAGAGCAGCGCGCCAAGGCCCAGGGCCTGGACAGCCTGTTCGTGCTGACCACGCGCACCATGCACTGGTTCATCAAGCGCGGCTTCCAGCCCGTGGACCCCGACTGGCTGCCCGAGGCGCGCAAGGCCAAGTACAACTGGGACCGCAAAAGTCAGGTCCTGGTCAAGAAGTTGTAATCCCCTGAGGCGCTGTGCGCCTTCCCCCTCACGAGGGGAGGCATACGGGCGGCCGGCGACACCCTCGGTGCGGGGGCGGCGCGGCCGGCCCAGGCCCTTCCTCGGTGTCTCTCGTCTTCAGGCCGCGCCAGTTTTCTGAAATCACCCAAATCAAGCGACATGGTGGCGCAACTCAGCCTTGCACTGCTGCCTGCCAGCGTGCGGCCGCCTTGCCGGCCGCTGCCAGCGCCGCATCGCGCTGCGGCGCGTCGGCCGGGCATTCGGTGAGGTAGCCGGTCACCAGCAGCGGTGCGCTTTGCGGCGTGGGCCAGGCGATGACGGCATCGTTGGCCGTGCCGCGATCGCCGGTGCCCGTCTTTCCACCCACACGCCAGCCGGCCGGCATGCCCGCGCGCAGGCGCTTGTCGCCCGTGCGGCTGGCCACCAGCCACTGCTGCAGCAGCGCGCGGCCATGGCCGTCCAGCACCGATCCCAGCAGCAGGCGCTGCATGCTTTGCACCATGGCCAGGGGCGTGGTGGTGTCGCGCTCGTCACCGGGCAGGCCTTCGTTGAGCTCGGGCTCCATGCGGTCCAGGCGCGTGGTCTCGTCGCCGCTGGCGCGCAGCCACTGCGTCAGCGCCTGCGGGCCGCCACTGGCGTCCAGCAGCAGGTTGGCGGCCGTGTTGTCGCTGAGCACCACGGCGGCCTCGCACAGCTCGGAGATGGTCATGCCGCCGCCGTCACCGGCACGCGGGCCGCTGGCCGGCGAGTAGGGAACCAGCCGGGAGCTGGCGTAGTGCACGCGGCGCGACAGGCGCTCATCGCCCTGCTGCACGCGGTCCAGCACCTGGGCGGCCAGCAGCAGCTTGAAGGTGCTGCACATGACAAAGCGCTCATCGCCGCGGTGGTCCACGCTGGCGCCCGACTCCACCTCCAGCACGGCCACGCCTAGCCGGCCGCCCACACTTTTCTCGATGCGCGCCAGCTCCGTCCTGAAGGCCTGGTCGGCAGCCCCCTGTTTTTTTGATGGCAGGGCGCAGCCCGCCAGCCCGGCCGCCATCCAGGCGGCCGCGCCGCCCGTCATCAGAAAATCGCGTCTTTGCATTGTTTTTCCTTTTCAGTTGCAGATCGACAAACGCAACGATAGCGCCGCGCCCAATCTGCGACCAGCGTGAATAATTGGCAGCATCCCTTAGAAAAACTTTTGGCTCACCATGCAACTGCCCCTCAATGCCCTGCGCATGTTCGATGCGGCCGCGCGCCATCTCAACCTGACGCGGGCGGCCGACGAGCTGTGCGTGACCCAGGCCGCCGTCAGCCAGCACATCCGCAACCTGGAGGAGCGCCTGGGCAAGCCGCTGTTCCGGCGCCTGCCGCGCGGCCTGGCGCTGACCGACGAGGGCCATGCGCTGTGGCCTGCCGTGGCCGAGAGCTTTGCGCGCATAGAGCATTCGCTGCAGCAGGTGGCCGAACCGCGCCCGCGCGAGGTCCTCACCGTGGGCGTGGTCGGCACCTTCGCCATCGGCTGGCTGATTCCCAGGCTGGGCCAGTTCCAGCAGCAGCACCCCTACATCGACCTGCGACTGCTCACGCACAACAACCGCGTGGACCTGGCCGGCGAAGGGCTGGATGCGGCCGTGCGCTTCGGCGACGGCGCCTGGCAGGGCACGCGCGCCGAGCTGCTGCTGCGCGCGCCGCTGACGCCCATGTGCACCCCCGCCCTGGCCCAGCGCCTGCGCCAGCCGGCCGACCTGGCCGGGCAGACGCTGCTGCGCTCGTACCGCCTGCAGGAGTGGGAGAGCTGGTTTGCCACGCTGGACCAGAGCGCGCCGCTGGCGCGCGGGGCCATGTTCGACTCCTCGCTGACGCTGGCCGAGGCGGCGGCCCAGGGCGCGGGCGTGGCCCTGCTGCCGGCGCGCATGTTCCAGCACCTGCTGCAGCAGGGCCGGCTGGTGCGCCCCTTCGAGCAGGAGGTGGACACGGGCGCCTACTGGCTGACCCACCTGCGCTCGCGCGCACCCAGCGCGGCGCTCAAGACCTTCAGGCAATGGCTGCTGGCGCAGCTGCAATAGCCACGGACGCCCGCGGCAAGACCCGCAGGCCGCCTGACTTTGGCCCCGGCGCTATCATCTGCCGCTTTTGGCCCCTAGCCCCGTTCCCGCTCCATGACCCAGACCCTGCCGGTTCTCTACTCGTTTCGCCGCTGCCCCTACGCCATCCGCGCCCGCCTGGCGCTGGCCCATGCCGGCCTGGCCTGCGAGCTGCGCGAAATCAACCTGCGCAACAAGCCGCAGGCGCTGCTCGACGCATCGCCCAAGGGCACGGTGCCCGTGCTGGTGCTGGAGGACGGCCGCGTGATCGAGCAGAGCCTGGATGTCATGCTGCACGCGCTGCACGCCAATGACCCGGACGGCTGGCTGGCACCGACCAGCGGTTCGCTGCCGGACATGCTGGCGCTGATCGAGCGCAACGACGGCTTTTTCAAGCACGCCCTGGACCGCTGCAAGTACCCCGAGCGCTACACGGCCGAAGAGGTCAACCACGCCCAGGCCGATGCCCTGACCTGGCTGGCCGAGCTGGACGACCAGCTGGAGGCCACCGGCTACCTGTTCGGCCAGAACCCCAGCCTGGCCGACATGGCGCTGCGCCCCTTCGTGCGCCAGTACGCGCGCATCGACGAGTCGCAATGGAACGAGCAGCCCTGGCCGCACCTGCAGGCCTGGCTGCAGCGCTGGATCGATTCGGCCCTGTTCGCCGAAGTGATGGAAACCTACCCGGGCTGGGTGCCCGGCACGCGCGGCCCGGTCTTTGCCGCCGGCGGCGTGGGCAGCGACTGACGCCTGCCCGCCCCGTGTGCCCTGCCCCGGGTCGGCAGGGGCTGCGCAAGGCAGGCAAAGCTGGCACAGTGGCAGGCTGTTGCCAACCGCATGAGCCTTCGCCGACATGACCCTCGCCACCCTGCTCGTCTTCTCCCTGGTCGCGCTGATCGCGATCATCACCCCCGGTCCCACCGTGCTGCTGGCCCTGGCCAATGGCTCGCGCCACGGCGTGCGCCGCGCCCTGCCGGGCATGCTGGGCGCCGTGCTGTCGGACTTCGTGCTGGTCGGCGCGGTCGCGCTGGGCCTGGGCGCCCTGCTGGCGGCCTCGGAGTTCTGGTTCTCGGTGGTCAAGTGGGCGGGAGCGGCCTACCTGGCCTGGCTGGGCCTGCGCATGCTGCGCAGCCAGGGCGGATCGCTGTCGGCACCCCAGGGTGACGGCAAGGCAGAGGCCGGCGCCGACGGCTACAGCGCCCGCACCGTGCTGTTCAAATCGTTCCTGGTCGCCGTGACCAATCCCAAGGGCTACCTGTTCTGCTCGGCCCTGCTGCCGCAGTTCATCGACCCGGCGGCCGCCCAGGCGCCGCAGTACATCGCCATTGCGCTGGTGTTCGCGCTCATCGATTTCCTGGTGATGCTGGCCTATGCCTTCGCCGGATCACGCGCCGCGCGGCTGCTGCGCGGGCGGGCCGTGATGTGGCTGGACCGCCTGTGCGGCGGCATGCTGCTGGCGCTGGCAGGCTCGCTGGCCTTCTACCGCCGCGCGTCGAACTAGGCGCGCCGCCCAAGAGCCGCGCCTCCCCCACTGCGTCAGCGCGTCGCTCCCATGACATCGTCCAGCTGCAGCACGGCAGCGGCGTTGGCCGTGGTGGTGGCCAGCGTGTCGATGGCGCCGGTGCGCAGGGCTCCCAGGATGGCCGTGACCTTGCTGGATTCGGCCGCCACGGCAATGACGTTGGGTATGCGCAGCAGGTCCTCGCGGCTCAGGCCGATGACGCGGTCCTGCATGGGGGTTGCGGCCGGCTGGCCGTGGATGTCGATGAAGTCGTAGCCCATCATGTCGCCCACCGTGCCCGCGCGGCGGGCGTCCGAGATCTCCTGCGCGGAAAACCAGCCCATGCGGGCCATGTTGCTGTCCACGCTGACATCGCCCACGCCGATGAGGGCGATGTCGGCGCGGCGCGCCTTGTCCAGGGTGTGCCTGACGGTGTCGTTGTCCAGCAGCGCCTTGCGCAGTTGCGGATCGCCCACCAGGGCCGGCGCATAGAGCGATTCGGACTTGCCGCCAAAGCGCGCTGCCAGGCGGCGCGCGATGTGGTCGGCGTTCATCGCCTCCCCGCCACGGTAGGAGCCGCCGATGGCGCTGACGAAGTGGCATTCCCGCCGTGTGGCGGACAGGGCGTGCTCGGAGACCGAGGACACGTTGCGCCCCATGCCCACGGCCACGATGGAGCCATCGACCAGGATGCGCTCCAGCTCGCTGGCCACCAGCCCTGCCAGCAGTTCGCGCTGCCGGTCGGCATCCTTGTGGTCCACCGCGATCAGTGCGCGCTTGATGTGAAAGCGCTCGGTCAGCTGCCGCTCCAGGTCGGCGGAAACCAGCGAATGCGGCCGCACGCGGATCTCGACAATGCCCTCTTCCTGCGCGCGGCGCAGCAGCCGCCCGACGGTGGCGCGCGAGATGCCGAACTCCTTGGACAGTTGGTCCTGCGTGCATCCATCGACGTAGTACAGGGTCGCCAGTCGCGTCAGGTCGCTTTCAGTCAAGGGTGCCTCCAAGGGTGCCGGGAAAGGCGCGCAGTGTAGCGCCGCTCACCGGGCCTCGCCAGCGTGGGGCAGCAGCAGGACCTTGACCGAGTCCATGGAATCGGCCACCCGGATGGCGCTCTCCCACTCCGACAGCGCATAGCGGTGGGTGACGATGCCCTCGGAGGTGACCAGCCCGCGCGCCAGCAGGTCGATGGCAATGGGGTAGCAATGGGCGCTCAGGTGGGCGCCGCGCAGGTCCAGCTCCTTTTCCTCGCCGATGATGGACCAGTCCACCGTGGTCTCGCGCCCGAAGACGCTGAACTCCACGAAGCGGCCGAGCTTGCGCACCAGGTCCAGCCCCTGCGTCACGCCCGAGGGCGCGCCCGTGGTCTCTATGTACACATCGCAGCCATAGCCGTCGGTCAGCGCGTGCACGATGGCGCGGGCATCCTCGCGCGCGGGGTTGATGGTCACGTCGGCGCCGCAGCGGCGTGCCAGCGCCAAGCGCTGGTCCGACAGGTCCATGACCACCAGCCGGCGCGGCGTCTTCAGGCGCGCCACCTGGGCCATGAGCAGGCCCAGCGTGCCCGCACCGGCGATGACCACCACATCATCGAGCTGGATGTCGCCGCGGTTGACGGCATGGATGGCGCAGGACAGCGGCTCGGTGATGGCCGCATCCTCGAAGGCCACGCTCTCGGGAATCCGGTGCACCACGGCGCGGGCGGACAGGCGCATGTACTCGGCCATGCCGCCATCGGCCACCTGGCCCTGGAAGCCGTAGACATCGTGCACCTCGCACATCCAGCGAAAGCCGGTCTTGCAATAGCGGCAGGCATGGCAGGGCACGATCTGCTCGGCGATCACCCGGTCACCCAGCTGCACGCCGTGGTGCTCCTGGGCACCCTCGCCCACCTGCACCACATGGCCCCAGAACTCGTGGCCCGCGATCACCGGCGGGCGCACATAGGCGGGGCGGCCTTTTTCCGGATCTCCCCAGAAGCGCGGCGCGCCAGCCCAGCATTTGCAGTCGCCCGCGCAAATGCCGCAGGAAGCCACGCGGATGACCAGCTCGCGCGGCCCGGCCTGCGGACGCGCGACGCGTTCGAGCCGGTAATCCCTGGGGCCGTGGCAGACCACGGCCAGCATGTTCGTATCGGCGGCGTCAGGCAGGGTGTTTTGCATGGAACTCTCCCGGATTGCAGATGGTGGACAGGACGTGGGCGCAGCGCTTCATGCCCTGCGGCGCGAACTGTCGAGCAGCACGGCGCCGACGATGATCACGCCCTTGATCAGCTGCTGGTAGTACGAGGACACGCCCAGCAGGTTCAGCCCGTTGTTGATCACGCCGATGAGCAGGGCTCCGACGACCGTGCCGCCCAGGCTGCCCGTGCCGCCCGACAGGCTGGTGCCGCCGATCACCACGGCCGCGATGGCGTCCAGCTCGTAGGACACGCCGGCCTGCGGCAGCGCCGCCGTGGTGCGCGACGCCAGCAAAATGCCGGCCAGCCCCGCGAGCAGGCCGCTGACCACATAGACCAGCAGCACGATGGCGCGGGTGTTGATGCCGCTGGTCTTGGCGCTGCGCAGGTTGCCGCCCACGGCGTAGATATAGCGGCCATACACGGTGTAGCGCAGCACGAAGGCGAACACTGCGACGGCAACGGCAAAGATCACGATGGGCATGGGCACGGGGCCCAGCTGGCCGGCGCCGATGGCAAGAAAGCCGTCGGGCAGCTCGGACACCGGCATGCCGTCGTTGTAGATGTAGGTCAGGCCGCGCGCCGCACTGAGCATGCCCAGCGTGGCCACGAAGGGCGGCACCGCGAACCAGGCCACCAGCAGGCCGTTGACGCCGCCCAGCAGCATGCCCACGCCCAGCCCGGCGCCCACGCTCACCGCCAGCCCCTGGCCATCGGCCGCCAGCCAGGCGCCGACCATGCCGGCCAGCGCCAGGATGGCGCCCACCGACAGGTCGATGCCCGCCGTCAGCACCACGCACGTCATGCCGATGGCCAGGATGCCGTTGATGGAGGTCTGGCGCAGGATGTCGGCCCAGTTGCCCCAGGTCATGAAATGGGGGTTGGCCAGCGCCAGCGCCGCGCACAGTGCAACCAGCGCGATGACCACGCCGTAGCGCTCGCGCAGGCTGCGCAGGTCCAGCGTGCGCCGCCCCAAGAGCGGCGGCGAAGATGCGGCTTGAAGATTCGTCATGGAGGACTCCCGCGTTGATGGAAGAAAGGCGTGGGGCCGGCAGGCCGCTCACTGGATGGAGTAGCCCCCGTCGATGACGATGTTCTCGCCCGTCAGCATGCCGGCGTGCGTACCGGCCAGGAACACGGCCAGCCGCGCCACCTCCTCGGGCTGCGCAAAGCGGCCCGTGGGAATGAGTGCCCGCATGGCCTCCCCCATCTGCCCGGCCCAGGCCTTGCGGCCCAGCGGCGTGTCCACCACGGTCGGCGAGATGGCGTTGACGGTAATGCCGTCCGTCGCCCATTCCAGCGCCAGCACGCGCGTCAGTCCCACCAGGCCCGCCTTGCTGGCGCAATAGGCGGCATGGCGCCTGAGCGCGACCACGCTGGCCTGCGAGGCCAGGTTGATGATGCGTCCGTGGCGCTGGCGGCGCATGGCCGGGGCCACTGCCTGGGCCAGCAGCAGCGGCGCCGTGAGGTTGACCGCCAGCGTGCGCTCCCACGCCGCCTCGCTTATTTCGCCGGCCGGCTCCAGCAGCGCCACGCCGGCGCTGTTGACCAGAATGTCGATGCGGCCCGTGGCCTCCAGCACCGTGGCCACCGCCTGCTCCACGCCCTCGGGCCTGGTCACATCCACCGCCAGCGCCAGGTGGCGCCGGGGCTCGGCCAGGCTGGCAGCGGCCACGTCCAGTGCCTGCCGCTCCAGGTCCACCAGAACGACACGCGCACCGCCTTGGGCGAGCTGCCGGGCAATCGCCAGGCCGATGCCGCCCGCGCCGCCGGTGACCAGGGCCGTGCGGCCGTCGAAGTCCCGCTCCAGGCCGGCGGCGCTCATTTGCGCACCTTCTGCAAGAAGGCGTCGGCATTGGCGGGCACGATGGCTGTCCAGGGCACCTCGTAGGATTTGGCCGTGCCATCGCCCCAGGGCATGGCCTGGGCATACTCGCTCCATACCACCGAGCGCGGCCGGTAGGACGGGCCGACAAGCTGGCGCAGCAGCACATCCAGCGCGCCCTGCGCCTGGGCCTGGGCATCCTGGAAATTGGTGGTCATCTCGCCGCGCTTGACGGCCGTGATGGCGGCGGCCACGCCGTCCACGCCCACCACCGGGATGGTCTTGATATCGATGCCCTTGGTCTTGATGGCCTGCACCGCGCCCAGGGCCTCGTCGTCGTTCTGGGCGATCACGCCCTGGATCTGGCCCGGGAATGCGGTCAGCCAGTTCTCCATCAGTCCCATGGATTCGGCACGCGACCAGTTGGCGGTCTTGCGCGCCAGCACCTTCACGTCCTTGTGGCGGGCCAGCACCTCGTCATTGCCGCGCGCCCGCTCGATCTGTGCCGACTGGCCTATGGGCCCCTCGATGACGACAATATTGCCCTTGCCGCCGATGGCCTTCATCAACGCCTCGGCCTGCATGCGGCCGGCCACCACATCGTCATTGCCCACGTAGGAGGTCAGCACATCGCCCTGCACGCGCGTGTTGGAGCCCACCACGGGAATGCCGGCCTTCACCGCCTTGTGCACGGGCGCCGCGCCCGCCTTCAGGTCGATGGGCACGAAGAGGATGCCGTCGTACTTCTGCGTGATCATGGTGTCGAACTGGTTGCTCTGCGTCAGCGCGTCGTAGTTGCCGTCGAACACGGTGATCTGCACCGTGCCGTCCTTCACGGCCGGATGCGCCTTCAGCTCCTTGGTCCACATCTGCATGAACTCGCCCTTGAGCCCATAGACGGCCGCGCCTATGCGGTAGGGCTTGGCCGGCGCTGGTGCTGGTACTGGTGCCGCCAGCGGGGCCGGAGCCTGGGCCCGGACCTGCGCTGCGGCCAGGAACAGCCCACCGGCAAGCGCGGCTGCAAGCACGGTGGTGAAGCGGAAAAACGGCATGGTCATGTCTCCTGTGTGTTGTGAAAGGCAAGGGGAAAACGCAGCACGGGCATCGCCCGGGCTCAGGACGCGAGGTGCATCAGCGCCTCCTGCGTGATGCCGTGGCCGGCCACCACGCGGTCAAGCCGGCCTTTGCGGAAGATGGCAATGCGGTCGCTCAGCTCCAGCAGCTCCGGCGCCTCGGAGGACACCACCACCACGGCATGGCCCTGCGCGGCCAGCGAGGCCAGGAAGGCGTACACCTCGCGCTTGGCGCCTTCGTCGATGCCGCGCGTGGGCTCGTCGCACAGCAGGCAGACGGGGTTGGTGGCCATGCAGCGGGCCAGCACCACCTTCTGCTGGTTGCCGCCGCTCAGGCCCGACACCGGCATGGCCGGGCTGGCCAGCTTCACGCGCAGGCGCTGCAGCAGACCGCCCACCAGCACGCGCTCTGCCGCGCCATCCACCACCCCGGCGCGCTGCAGGCCCGGCAGTGCGGGCAAGCTGGTGTTGAAGCGCACCGAGGAGCTCATCACCAGCCCCGTGGCCTTGCGGTCCTCGGTCACCAGGGCCAGGCCCGCCTTGATCGACGCCGCCGGATTGCCGCGCGGCAGGGGCCGTCCGTCCAGGCTCGCCTGCCCCTGGTCGGCGCGCGTGAGGCCGTACAGGCAGTTGAGGAATTCGCTGCGGCCCGATCCCATCAGTCCGTAGATGCCCAGCACCTCGCCGGGGGCGACGTCCAGGCTGATGTCCTCGAACTCGCCCCGGCGCGTGAGCCCCTGCACCGACAGCAGCGGCTCGCCCGGCGCCGCAGCCCTGCGCTCGCTGGCGGCAGCGCGGACTTCCCGGCCCACGATGAGCTTCACCAACTGCCGCCGGTCGATATCGGCCAGCGCGCCGGTCTGCACGAAGCCGCCATCGCGGAACACCGTGTAGCTGTCGGCAATGGTGAAGATCTCCGTCAGGCGGTGCGACACGTAGAGGATGCCGGCGCCCTGCGCGGTCACGCGGCGTATCGCGTCGAAGAGGATGGCGGTCTCGCTTTCGCCAATGGCCGAGGTGGGCTCGTCCATGATGATCAGCTCGCTTTGCCGGCTCAGGGCCTTGGCAATCTCCACCAGCTGGGTCTGCGCCAGGCTCAGGCGGCCCATCTGCGCGCGCGGATCGATATCGAAGCCCAGCTGCCTGAGCAGCGCATCCGCCTGCTCCAGCAGCGCGGCATGGCGGACCACCACGCCGGCGCGCCGGGGCTCGCGGCCCAGGAAGATGTTCTCGGCCACGCTCATGCCCGGGATGGGCGACAGCTCCTGCGTGATGATGGACAGGCGGTGCGCCAGCGCCTCGTGCGGCGTGGCGAAATCCACCGGCCGGCCCTTGAGCAATATCTCGCCGGCATCGCGCCGCAACAGGCCCATCACGATGTTCAGGAAGGTGGATTTGCCTGCGCCATTGCCGCCGCACAGCGCGTGCACGCTGCCCGCCTGCAGCTCAAGGCAGCCGTTGCGTAGCGCAGGCACGCCGCCGAAGCTCTTGGCCACCCCGCGAGCCTGCAGCAGTGCGGTGCCGGTGCCGGTGCTGGTGCCGGTGTCCATGGTCACGCGCCCTGCCCGCGCCCGGCCGCAGCGGCCTGCGAGCGTTCGAAGCCGGTGATGGCATCCACCTTCAGGGCCGAGCTGCCGCCATCGAAGCGCGATGCGAGGAAGCGGTCCACGATGGCCTTGGCCAGCTCCACCCCGATCACGCGCGAGCCCAGCGTGATGATCTGCGCGTCGTTGCTGCGGCTGGCGCGCTCGGCCGAATAGGTGTCATGGGCCTGCGCGGCGCGGATGCCTGCCACCTTGTTGGCGGCAATGGCCATGCCTATGCCCGTGCCGCACAGGAGAACGCCGCGCTCATGGCGGCCCTGGACGATGGCCTGCGCCACCGCGATGCCGATGTCGGGGTAGAGCACCGGCTCGCCGTCATGCGTGCCGAAGTCGGCCACTTCGTGGCCCTGGGCCAGCAGATGCTGCTTCACGGCGTTCTTGAGGTCGCAGGCGGCTTCGTCGCAGCCGATGGCCAGCTTCATGGCATCCCCTTCATTACAAAAGACCATCACATGATCATTTGATCAATGTTTTACGAGAGTCTTCTCAATCGAAGAGCAGTTGTCAAACAACGATAGCTATGTGAGTCGGCAAGATGAATACGTAACCCGTTGAATTTTCTACAAAATTCATCAAATCCTATCGTTTTCCCTTGGCTATTGAATAGCCAAAAGGCATTGACATGCCAATTTCAACAAATCAAAAATGACCACTCAATGATCATATGAACAGTCTTCGGCACACCCGCCGGGACTGCACCTGGAGGAGACAAAGGCATGACGACCAACCGCGTGATCAACGACCCCGACCGGGTGGTGGAGGACATGCTCCAGGGATGGATCGCCGCCCATGGCGACACCCTGCGCATCGACGCCGGCAATGCCCGCGTCGTGCGCCTGCATGGCGCGCCACGCAGGGGCAAGGTGGGCATCGTGACGGGCGGCGGGTCGGGGCACGAGCCGGCCTTTCTGGGCTATGTGGGCGCAGGCCTGTGCGACGCCGCCGCCGTGGGCGAGGTCTTCTCGTCCCCCACGGCCAGAAGCTTCTACGACGCCATGCGCGCGGCCGATGGCGGCGCCGGCGTGGCCTGCCTGTATGGCAACTACGCAGGCGACAACATGAATGTGGCCATGGCCGTGCAGATGGCCGCGGCCGAAGGCATGGCGGTCAGGACCGTGGTGGCCAACGACGACGTGCCTTCTGCCGCGCGGGGCGACGAGGCCAGCCGCCGCGGCGTGGCCGGCGAGATCCTGATGTGGAAGGTGGCGGGCGCCCGGGCGGCCATAGGCGCCAGCCTCGACGAAGTCATCGCCATCGCCCGGCACGCCATGGCCCGCACGCGCAGCATCGGCATCGGCCTGTCGGCATGCACCATTCCCGCCGTGGGCAAGGCCAATTTCCATATCGAGCGCGGCAGCATGGAGGTGGGCATAGGCCACCATGGCGAGCCCGGCATGTCCGTGCACCGCACGGCCACGGCGGCCGGGATGGCCGAGCGCATGCTGGACACCCTGCTGCCCGACCTGCCCTTCTCCCCGGGCGACCGCGTGGCCGTGCTGCTGTCCGGCCTGGGCGCCACGCCGCTGATGGAGCAGTACATTCTCTATGGCGAAGTCGCCCGACGCCTGCAAGAACGCGGCATTCAGGTGGCCTTCCGGCTGGTGGGCAATCTCTTCACGTCGCTGGAGATGATGGGCATCACGCTCACGCTGATGCAGCTGGACGACGAGCTGCTGGCCTGCCTCGAGGCGCCCTGCCAGTCGGTCGCCCTGACCCTGGCCGGCGGGCTGCCGTCCCAGCCGCAGGACGCCATTCCAACGCCGCCCTCTGCTCCGGCACGGACGTCGGCACAGGCCCAGGAACAGGCACAAACCGCCCGCCCCCAAGCCGCAAGGCGCACCAGCCAAGGGCCGGCCATCGCGCTCGATGGCGCGGGCAGCATCGTGCGCGAGCTGATCACGGCCATCGTCGGCCACCGGGAGTTCCTGAGCGAGATCGACGGCCTGATCGGCGATGGCGATCACGGCATCAACATGGCCAAGGGCTTTTCCGGCTGCGGCGCACGGCTCGATGCCATGGACGCCGGCCAGGCGGCGCAGCTGCCTGCGGCGCTGCAGCAGCTGTCCCAGGCGTTGATGGACGATATCGGCGGCTCCATGGGCCCGCTGTACGGCAGCTTCTTCCAGGGCTTCGCCGATGTTCTTGGGCCGGAGCAGGAGATGGATGCCGCCCTGTTCGGCCAGGCGCTGGCGCGGGCCGTCGCCGATGTGCAGGGGATGGGCAAGGCCCGGGTGGGCGACAAGACCCTCATCGATACGCTGGCCCCGGCCCTGCAGGCCTACCGGCAATCGCTGCAGGCCGGCGCCGGTTTCCGCGAGGCGCTGCAGGCCATGGAGGCCGCGGCCGAGGCAGGCAAGGAATCCACGCGCCACCTGCAGGCCCGCATCGGGCGCTCGGCCCGGCTGGGGCCGCGCTCCATCGGCGTGCTGGACGCGGGCGCCACGTCCTGCTGGCTGATTCTGAGCACCCTGGCGCAGTCGCTGCAGCGGCGACTGGCGCAAGCCTCAGCCTAGGGCTCAGCGCCTGCGGGCAGCGCCGTGCACCAGCAGCACCAAAACGGCCACGCTCATGATGGCGAAGCAGATGAAGGACCAGTTGGCGATGGAGCCGCCCAGGAAGCTCCAGTCCACGGCAACGCAATCGCCCGAGCCACGGAAGATCATGGGCACGGCACGGCTGATGGAGTAGTTCTCGATCATTCCGTAGAAGTCGCGCCCGCAGGTGGCGAACTCGGGCGGATACCACTGCAGCCAGCTCTGGCGCGCGGCGACGAAGGCGCCAAAGCCTGCGGCGACCAGCGCCGCGATGCCCCAACCCATCAGCCAGCCGCGCCCGCCGCGTGCGCTGCCCAGGCCCGCGAAGATGGCCACGCCGATCAGCGCGTAGCGCTGCACGATGCACATCGGGCAGGGCTCCAGCCCGACCACATGCTGCAGATACATGCCGAAGGCCAGCATGGCCACGCAGGCCAGGCTGATGAGCGCCAGGATGCGGCGCGGAGCGTTGTCAAACCATTGAAGCATTCTTGTCTTTCGTCACCCGGTTGAATGAAATCAGGGCTGCGGCGCCGGCCCGGCGCTGCAGCCCTGTTCAGCGGGTGCAGGAAACCGTTGCCGCGGCGTCAGATGCCAGCCGCCTCGTCCAGGAACACCTTGGCGCGGCGCGGTGTCACCACCAGGGTTTCCCCCTCGCGCAGCGCCATGTCCCTGAACTGCTGCGCAGGAATCTGCGCCTCGATCAGGCCACCCTCTTCGGCATTGTCCGTGCTTTCGGTGCTCTCCGATGGAATAAGTTCCAGGCGCGCAATGGGCCCCACGACGATGGCGCGGGCCAGCTGCACGACGATGCCCGTGGGCCGTCCCTGGACGTCCAGGTTCTGGCCGGGCGAGTAGCGCTCCACCTCCAGATCGTGCGGGCGCACATAGGCGAAAGCCTTGCTGTCGCTGGCGCCCTTGGCGTCGTGGCTGTCCAGCTGGGTGCCGTCGTCCAGGTAGACGCGGCCATCGCTGGCACGGCCCTTGAACAGGTTGACATCGCCCAGGAAGCCGTAGACGAAGGGCGTGGCCGGGTTGTCCCAGACCTGCTGGGGCGTGCCTTCCTGCTCGATGCGGCCCTGGTTGATGACGACCACGCGGTCGGCCACTTCCAGTGCCTCTTCCTGGTCGTGGGTCACGAAGATGGAGGTCACATGCAGCTCGTCATGCAGGTGGCGCAACCAGCGGCGCAACTCCTTGCGCACCTTGGCATCCAAGGCGCCGAAGGGCTCGTCGAGCAGCAGCACCTTGGGCTCCACCGCCAGGGCGCGGGCCAGCGCGATGCGCTGGCGCTGGCCACCCGACAGCTGGGACGGAAAGCGGTCCGCGATCCAGTCCAGCTGCACCAGCTTGAGCAGGCTCATCACCTTGTCGCGGATCTGGGCTTCGCTGGGGCGCTGGCTGCGGGGCTTCACGCGCAGGCCGAAGGCCACGTTCTCGAACACCGTCATGTGGCGGAACAGCGCGTAGTGCTGGAACACGAATCCAACGTTGCGCTCGCGCACATGGACGTCGGTCGTGTCTTCGCCGCTGAAGTGGATGCTGCCCACGTCGGGCGTCTCCAGGCCCGCGATGATGCGCAGCAGCGTGGTCTTGCCGCAGCCCGAAGGGCCGAGCAGCGCGATGAGTTCGCCGGACTGGATGTCCAGGCTCACATCGCGCAGGGCCTGGAAATCGCCGAACTGCTTGCTGACGTTGCGTATTTCAATGCTCATGGTCTTGCTCTTGCTCTTTTCTGGTCGGGGCGGGCCTCAGGACACCTGCGGCACACGGGATGCCTGGGAAGCCGGCGTGGGGCGCTCGGGAGGCAGCTCGGCTGCGGCCTTGGCCTGGTGCTCGGCACGCCACTCGGCCACCGACTTGATGACCAGGGTCACCAGGGCCAGCAGAGCCAGCAGCGATGCGGCAGCGAATGCGGCAACGGACTGGTACTCGTTGTAGAGGATCTCCACATGCAGCGGAATGGTGTTGGTTTGGCCACGGATGTGGCCCGAGACCACCGACACCGCTCCGAACTCGCCCATGGCACGCGCATTGCACAGGATCACGCCGTACAGCAGGCCCCACTTGATGTTGGGCACGGTGACCTTCCAGAAGGTCTGCCAGCCCGTGGCGCCCAGCACGATGGCGGCCTGCTCCTCGTCGCTGCCCTGCGCCTGCATCAGCGGGATCAGCTCGCGCGCGATGAAGGGGAAGGTCACGAAGATGGTGGCCAGCACGATGCCGGGCACGGCGAAGATGATCTTGATGTCATGCTCGGCCAGCCAGGGGCCGAACCAGCCGTGGGCGCCGAACACCAGCACGTACATCAGGCCCGCCACCACGGGCGAGATCGAGAACGGCAGGTCGATCAGCGTGATCAGGAAGGCCTTGCCACGGAACTGGAACTTGGCAATGCACCAGGCCGCCGCCACGCCGAACACCAGGTTCACCGGCACGGCGATCAGCGCCGTGATCAGGGTCAGCTTGATGGCCGACCAGGCATCGGGCTCCTGCAGGCCGGCGACATAGGCATCCCAGCCCTTGCGCAGCGCCTCGGTGAACACGGCCGCCAGTGGCAGCACCAGGAACAGGCCGATGAAGGTCAGCGCAATGCCCGTGAGAATCCAGCGCACAGCGCGCGGCTCGGTGGTGGAGAGCTTTTCACGCCGGCCCTTCGGGGGCGCCGTGAGCCTGTACAGCACCAACACGGCGACCAGCACCGCGCCAATGATCTTGAGAAGCAATGCTTCCTGTGGAGACAACGCCATCTCAAGCCCCTCCCGAATGCTTGCGCTGCCATGCCTGCAGCGCGTTGATGACCAGCAGCATCACGAAGGAGAACAGCAGCATCACCACGGCCACGGCCGTGGCGCCTGCGTAGTCGTATTGCTCCAGCTTGCCGATGATGATCAGCGGTGTGATCTCGGAAATCATGGGCATGTTGCCCGCGATGAAGATGACCGATCCGTATTCGCCGATGGCGCGTGCAAACGCCATGGCAAAGCCCGTGAGCAGCGCGGGCGTGATGGCAGGCAGGATCACCTTGTAGAAGATCTGCCAGCGCGAGGCGCCCAGGCTGGTGGCCGCCTCTTCCAGCTCCTTCTCCGAATCCTCCAGCACCGGCTGCACCGTGCGCACGACAAAGGGCAGGCCGATGAAGATCAGCGCAATGACCACGCCGTTCGGGTTGAAGGCCAACTGGATGCCGTAGGGCTCCAGGTACTGGCCCACCCAGCCGTTGCCGGCCAGCAAAGCGGTCAGCGAAATGCCGGCCACGGCCGTGGGCAGGGCAAAGGGCAGATCGACGAGCGCATCGACGATCTTCTTGCCCGGGAACTTGTAGCGCACCAGCACCCAGGCGATCAGCAGGCCGAACACCAGGTTCACGCAGGCCGCCGCAAACGAGGCGCCAAACGTCAGCCGGTACGAGGCCAGCACGCGCGGCGAGGCCACGGCCTCCCAGAACTGGGGCCAGGTGAGCGAGAAGGTCTTGAACAGCAGTGCCGACAACGGGATCAGCACGATCAGGCTCAGATAAAACAGCGTATAGCCCAAGGTCAGCCCGAAGCCGGGCAAAACGCGCTTGGCGCCGCGCCCTTTGCGCGCCGCACCGGACGGTGCGGGCACAGGAGCGTCGGCGCCAGGCCTTGGGCTGGTCGGAACGGCAGACACCATGTTGGATTCCAAATCAGCCAGTGTGGGGAGGGGGCCTCAGGCGGACTGCGCCGCCTTCATGCCTGCTTGCGTGCTTACTTGCCGGGGACGTAGATCTTGTCGAACTGTCCGCCGTCGTTGAAGTGCACCTTCTGGGCTTCGGACAGCGAGCCGAAATACTTGGCCACGGTGAACTGCTTGATGGGCTTGAACACATCGGCATGCTTCTTGAGCACGGCCTCGGAGCGGGGGCGCAGCGCGTGCTGTGCGGCGATTTCCTGGGCCTCGTCGGAGTACAGCCAGGCCAGGTAGTCGTGCGCCAGCTGGCCCGTGCCCTTCTTGGCCACGGTGCGCTCGACCACGGCCACGGGGTTCTCGGCCACGATGGACACCGAGGGATGGACGGCATCGACCTTACCCTTGCCGAATTCGCGGTCCACGGAGACCACTTCGGATTCGAAGGTGATCAGCACGTCGCCGATGTTGCGCTGCAGGAAGATGCTGGTCGCGTCGCGACCGCCCTTGCCCAGCACGGGCACGTTCTTGTAGAGCTGCTGCACGAACTCGGCCGCCTGCGCATCGGTGCCGCCCTTCTCGCGCACCGAACCCCAGGCCGCCAGGTAGGCGTAGCGGCCATTGCCGCCGGTCTTGGGATTGACCACCACGACCTTCACGTCGGGACGGATCAGGTCGCTCCAGTCCTTGATGTTCTTGGGATTGCCGTTGCGCACCAGGAACAGCATGGTCGATGTGGTGGGCGAGGCGTCATTGGGGAATTTCTTGGCCCAGTCCTTGGCGACCACGCCGCTGTCGGCCAGGAACTGCACGTCGGTCGTGGTGTTGAAGGTCACCACATCGGCAGCCAGGCCGTCGTTGACGGCGCGCGCCTGGGCGCTGGAGCCGCCGTGCGACTGGTCCACCTTGATGTCCACGCCCTTGGTCTTCTTGTAGTGGGCGACGAAGGCGGCGTTGTAGTCCTTGTAGAACTCGCGCGCCACGTCGTAGGAGACGTTGAGCAGCTGGTTCTGCGCCGATACGGTTCCTGCGGCGGCCAGCGCCAGGGTGGCCAACAAAGTCTTGAGCTTCAAAGAATGCATGGTTCGCTGCCTTTTATTAGTGGACATCTCTGCGGTGGATTCACAGACAGTCACATTGTGCGAACGCTGGCTTAAAACTCAAAAGAATATATTTTTGTTTGTTAATGGCCTGCTTCCATATAAGAAGCCTGGCCCACCGTCTTCGCCAGCCGCCACCTCACAGCCCGGCGGCCCAGGGGGCGCCCGCGCCTGCCGGCACCGCTGCCCGTGCACCGGCAACGCGCGGCGCACGCACGGCAGGCCGGGGTTGCGCGGGCTGCCAGCTGTCACCCTGCATCAACGACTGCAGCAGCGCCAGGCCCAGGGGCCAGTCGCCGAAACCCGATTCGACATTGATGTGCCCCGCGTTCTGCAGCCGCACGAACTCGCTTCCCCAGGCCCGCGCATAGGCACCGGCCCGGCGGATCGGACAGTAGGGGTCGTTGCTGCTGGCCACCAGCACGCTGCGGTACGGCAGCGGCGCATAGGGCACGGGCGCAAAGTCGGCCAGTTGGGCACGGCGCTCGGGATCGGCCGGCGCCACCAACAGCGCACCCTGCACGCGGGCGCTGGCCTCGGGCCCCATGTGCGCGGCCGTGATGCAGCCCAGGCTGTGGGCGGCCAGCACCACGGGCTCGGGCCGGGACAGCACCAGTTGCTCCAGCGCGGCCACCCAGGGTTCGCGGTGCGGCACGAGCCAGTCGTCCTGCTCCACCCGCTCGGCATGCGGCAGCTGCTGTGCCCACAGGCTTTGCCAGTGGTCAGGGCCGGAGTTGCGCCAGCCGGGCACGATGATGATGCGGTGGGGATTCATGGGTTCTCCTGGACTGTCCATTGCTGGACATGGGCCCCGATTGTGGAGAACGCCGCCGACGATCCCAACGAACGATTTGTTGTTTTCTTATGGCGTGGCGGGGTGCAGCCTCAGCGCGCCACCGGCTCGCGCGTGGCGTGGCTGTTTCGCCCCGGCACGGTCTCTCCCAGGAAGTCCAGGAAATGCCGCACGGCCGGCGCCAGGCCGCGCCGCGAGGGGAAGACCGCATGCACGATGCCCTGCGGCGGCTCCCAGCCCGGCAGCAGATGGACCAGCCGGCCTTCGGCCAGTTCCTCATGGCACATGTAGTCGGGCAGCCAGCACATGCCGCTGCCGGCCAGCGCCGCGAATTTCAGCGTCAGCAGGTCATCCACCACATAGCGCGGCTGCAGCTGCAGGCGTTGCTCGCGGCCTTCGGGGCCGACCAGCAGCAGGCTGGACTGGCCATCCACCGCCGACATGGACATGCTGTCCAGGTGCTGCAGGTCGGCCAGTGCACGCGGCGTGCCCTGGCGCTCCAGCAGCTCCGGGCTGGCCACGAGGATCTGGCGCGCCACATCCAGCCGCTTGACGACCATGGAGCCGCTGTCCTCCAGGCTGGGGCGTACGCGCAGCGCCACGTCGATGCCCTCCTCCACCAGGTTCACGGGCCGGTTGGTCACCTGCATTTCCACATGCACCAGCGGGCAACGCTGCAGGAACTGGGGCATGAGCTCGCCCAGCACGGTCTGGGCCAGGGTGACGGGACAGCTCACGCGGATGGTGCCGCGCGGCTCGGTCTGCACCTCGGCCACGGTGTCGGCGGCGGCCAGGGCCGCATCGCGCATGGCCTGGCAATGGCGCAGATAGGCCTCGCCCACCTGGGTCAGCGAGAGCTTGCGCGTGGTGCGCTGCAGCAGGCGCACGCCCAGCCGGGCCTCCAGCTCCGCCACGCGCCGCGACAGCCGCGACTTGGGTATACCCAGCGCCCGCCCGGCAGAGGCAAAGCCGCCGCGCTCCACCACCTCGGCGAAGTACAGCATGTCGTTGAGATCCATCATGTCGCTCGTCCCTCCCTGTGCTCATTGGCTGCAAATTCAGGACAATCTATCGCAATTTCTGCGACTTATCAAAGACTCTGTCCAAATTCACAATTGATCCCATCGTCGGCCCTACAAGCTTTCCCGAATGGCCGATCCCAACCGCGATCCCAACCGACATCCCAGGAGCTTTTCCATGCAAGTGCTGCACATCGACTCTTCCATCACCGGCGCCGCTTCGGTGTCCCGCCAGCTGACCGCCCAGACCGTGGCCGCCCTGGTGGCCGCCAATCCCGGCGCCAAGGTCGAGTACCTGGATCTGGCCGTGAACGCCCCCGACCACCTGAACGCAGTGTCCATGGGCTTCCGCACCGGCCAGGCCGCCACGACGGAAGCCGAGCGCGCACAGAACGCCATCTCCGAAGCCCTGGTGAGCCAGTTCCTGGCGGCCGATGTGGTCGTGGTCGGCGCTCCGTTCTACAACTTCACCATCTCCAGCCAGCTCAAGGCCTGGATCGACCGCATCGCCCAGGGCGGCCGCACCTTCCGCTACACCGCAGCCGGCCCCGAAGGCCTGGCCAAGGGCAAGAAGGTCATCGTGGCCTCCACGCGCGGCGGTGTGTACTCCACCAGCGAAATGGGCCAGGCCCTGGAGCACCAGGAAAGCTACCTGAAGACGGTGTTCGGCTTCCTGGGCATCACCGATGTGAGCATCGTGCGCGCAGAAGGCGTGGCCATGGGCGATGAGTCCAAGGCCAAGGCCCTGGAATCGGCCCGCAACGACATCGTGCGTGCAGCGGCTGCCGCCAATCAGGAAGCGGCCATCGCCGCCTGAGCTCGGTCTTGCGCATAAAAAAGCGCAGGCACCCTGACCGGGGCGCCTGCGCTTTTTGCTGGCCGCCGAGCCTGGCAGCCGTCGCAATCAGCGCACCAGCGGACTGGTGCGAACGACGGCGTACGCGCCGGCGATCAACAAGCGGTCCTGGCGGTCGAAAGCAATGGCTTTGACGTGCAGCAGCTTGCCAGGCAGCGGCCCCAGCTCGTATGCCAGGGGTGCGCTGTCCACACGTCCTGCCACGATGCTGAGCTGCCCGCTATCCGAAAGTTTTTGGACCAGGGTGCTGCGGTTGCTGGTCACAACGTAGATGCCATTCCTGCTGTCCAGGGCCATGGAAGTCACGTTGTCATCCAGCCTAGCCAGCGTTTGGCCTGTCGTGTAGTTGAGGATTTCTCCACCACGGGCCACCAGCAGTTGCCCATTGCTGGCGACGGCGAGCGCGTTGAAACCTTCGCCTGGCAACGTGGTGACCTCACCATCGGCCGTGACCTGACGCAGCCTGTTCCCATCCAGCACGAACAGCCGGCCATCGGGCGTACGTCGCATGGCATGGGGGCCGGAAAAAATCGCTGCAGCGCCAACGCCATCCTTAGGGCCACTTGAATTGGGCCCACCACCGGCCAGCGCCCGCACTGCGCCCGATGCCTGCTGCACCCAGACGCCCATGCCATTGCGGGGCATGCCTCCACTGAAGACAGCGCACTCTGCACAGGTCAGGCCATCCGCAACAAAGACCTCGCCACTGCCACCTGCTGCAATAGCGCGCGGATACAGATAGTTGCGGGGCTCGCCCCAGTCGCGGTCACCCCCTGTGGAGAAGGTGGACACCACACCTTCCCCCGCAATCCGGCGAATGCGAGAGCGCTCGGGCGTGGGGCAAGGCGGCTGCGGTGACACAGGCGGATAAACATCTTCCGACACATAAATGTCGCCAAGCGGCGAAAGGGCGAGATCGGTGATTCTCGAAAACCGCGCCTGCGCGCCCACGCCGTTGACCTGACCACAGTGGTCCTGAGCCAGTGCGTCGGGCTTGCTTGCAAGCGAACCCGCCAGCAGCGACATCTGCACAGGCGCCGGCTGCGGCTCGACAACTGAGCCATTGCCATCGCCTCCCCCACCGCCGCACGCCGCCAAAACGGTCACCAATGCCACGCTCAGCGCGCCGCCCCTGCACAGATTTTTCCAGCCCTTTTTTTGCATCTTGTCTCGCCCTTATGGATGAATGCCGTCATGAACGTCACGCCAGCAGTCTAGTGGGCGTTACCAAACAAAACAGGTATCCGCTTTTTCCGCTTCTTTGAAAAATCCAATGCCTGCCTGGCCTTGCACGACACACGAAGCTGTTAGGCTGACCCATCACCGCCATATTCGCGGCTTTGTCCGACACGAACCGTCTGTATTTCAGAAAGTCGGCGGACCTGCCGATATCCAGGCAGCCTCATTGCATTCACTGCCTTCCATCCATGCCAGCCACAAGTCCCCGCCCCCATGTCCGGCCCCGCGGCCCTGTCCATGCCCGCCCTCCGTCCGATGAAAACCTGGTGATCACGGTGATCGCCGTGTCCCTGCTGGCCATCACCGTGGTGGGCATTGGCGTCTACCAGTTCCTGCAGTACCAGCGCGAGCAGGATCAGGAGCAGCTCAATTCCCGCGTGTACCGCAGCTATGTGCGCAACACCGACGAGGCACCTGCGCCCGAGGAGCCCGATCAGCCCGCCGCAGCGCCCACCCCCGCCAAGCCCAGCCAGCAACAACTGAACCAGGAAATGACGCGCAAGCTGCTGGCCCATCCCGGTGTGACGCCCGGTGCCGGCTTTTCGGCGCCCGGTGTCAAGTCGACCGGCGTGGTGATCATCGACGCCATCGACCAGGCCCAGGCGCGCGAGAAGGCATCGTCCGCCGCGCGCCCTGCTGCGGCGATTGCCAACCCGTCTCCCGCTTCCTGACGCTGCCTGAGCTCTGCGCTCGCAGGCCCCCCAACGCAAAAGCCCGGCATTGCCGGGCATTTGCGTCTTGAGCGGCCTTGCCGCACCGCTCACTGGTGCTTGCGCGCCCAGGCCGCGAACTTCTGCACGAAGCCGTTCACGAAGTCGCGGCTGCCGGCGCCAATGGAGCCGTCTTCGGCAAACAGGCCGTCCTTGGCCTGGATGAAGATTTCGGGCTGGGCCAGCGTGGGCATGTCCAGGTAGGCCAGCACATTGCGCAGGTGCTGCTGCGCCAGCGCCGTGCCGATGGCACCCACGGAGACGCCGGCCACGGCAGCGGGCTTGCCGGCCCAGACGCTCTTGCCGTAGGGGCGCGAGCCCTGGTCCAGCGCGTTCTTGAGCACGCCGGGAATCGAGCGGTTGTACTCGGGCGTCAGGAACAGCACGGCCTGGGCCGACTGGATCTGGGCGCGGAACTGCTTGACCACGTCCACCTCATTGCCGTCATGGTCCTGGTTGTACAGGGGCAGGTTGTCGATGGCGACCTGCTCGAAGACCAGGCCCTCGGGTGCCAGGCGCGCAATGGCGTCGGCGAATTTGCGGTTGAAGGAATCCTTGCGCAGGCTGCCCACGATGACAGCGACCTTGATCTGGCTCATGCATTGCTCCTGGAGGAAGTGGCGAAAAACGGGCGGGAGGCGTACCTCCCGCAGGCAGCCATTATGTGGCTGCCTGCCCGGCGCTTACTGTAGGAAAGTGGGCTTGGCATAGCCCTGGAACTTGCTGTCCACCACGGCCTTGAACTCCGCCGAACGGTAGACCTCGGCCAGGTCCTTGGCCCATGCCGCGCCCTGGTCCTTCTTCTTGATGGCCACCACGTTCAGGTAGTGGTCGGGGGTCTTTTCCAGCGAGACGGCCTCGGTCAGCTTCAGGCCCGAGGAAATGGCGAAGTTGCCGTTGATGATGGCGTATTCGGTATCGCCCAGCGAGCGCGGCAGCTGCGCGGCCTCCAGCGGGATGAACTTGAGCTTGCGCGGGTTCTCGGCCAGGTCCTTTTCGGACACGCGCAGCGGGTCGATGCCGGGCTTGGCCTTGATCAGCCCTGCCTGCTCCAGCAGCACCAGCGCGCGGGCCAGGTTGCTCGGGTCGTTGGGCAGGGTCACGCGGTCGCCTTCCTTGGCTTCGGCCAGGGTCTTGCGGGTCTTGGAATACACGCCCAGGGGGGCAATGGGGCCTTGCACCAGTTCCACCAGGTCCAGCTTCTGGTCGGCCGCGAACTTCTGCAGGTAGACACGGTGCTGGAAGAAGTTGGCATCCAGCGAGCCCTGGGCCAGCGCCAGGTTGGGCTGCACGTAGTCGTTGAACTCCACCAGCTTGACCTGGTAGCCCTTCTTTTGCAGCAGCGGCACGATGCCCTGCTTGAGCTGGTCGATGTTGGAGCCTGCCGTGCCGCCGATCACCAGCTGCTTCTTGTCGGCCTGGGCATGGGCGGGCAGCGCCAGCACGCTGACGGCGGCAAGGGCGGCGGCCGAGGCCAGCAGGTGGCGGCGCACGAAGGAAAGGGATGCGGTCATGTCGGAATCCTTTTTTTGGGAGGGAGCGGGAAGAAAGAAGAAAGCGGGTCTGGACAGCGCGCTCAGCCGCGCTTGTCCAGGCGGCGGGCCGCCGTGTTGCCCACGAACTGGATGACCTGGACCATGGCCACGAGGATGGTCACGGTGAGCACCATCACATCGGTCTGGAAGCGGTAGTAGCCGTAGCGGATGGCCAGATCGCCAATGCCGCCGCCGCCCACCACGCCGGCAATGGCCGAGTACGACAGAAAGCTCACGGCCAGCACGGTCAGCGCCAGCACCAGGCCCGAACGCGCCTCGACGATGAGCACGCGCCAGACGATCTGCAGCTCCGAGGCGCCCATGGCGTGCGCGGCCTCGATCACGCCGCGCGGCACGTCGCGCAGGCACTGGTCCACCAGGCGTGCCAGGTAGGGAATGGCCGCCACGGACAGCGGCACGGCCGCAGCCAGCGGGCCGATGGAGGTGCCGGCCAGCCAGCGCGTGAAGGGCACCAGCGCGACCAGCAAGATGATGAAGGGGAAGGACCGCACGGTATTGACCGTCCAGTTCAGCACGGCAAAGGCCGGGCGGTTGTCCAGCGACTGGCCGGGGCCCAGCAGGAACAGCAGCACGCCCAGCGGGCCGCCGATCAGCACGGCGGCCGACAGGCCGATGCCCAGCATCAAAAGGGTCTGGCCCATGGCCAGCCACAGCTCGGGCAGGATTTCGACGATGTTTTCAGACATGGGAATGCGGAAGCTAAAAGAAGAGGAAAACGGGACCGGGCGAAAGCCCGTCAGTGCTCGGAGCCGCCCACGGCGCGCAGCACCACGGGGCGGGTGGCGCCGCGCTCGCGCAGGGCCTTGTCGGCACGCTCCACGCGCAGGGCCTCAAGTTCGCTGCCCAGCAGCGTGGCGCGCTGCGGCGCCTCGTAGGCCCGGCCCTGCGGCAGGGCGGGCAGCGTGAAGCGTTCTGCCACCTGGCCCTGCTCGATGATGGCCACTTCGCTGCACAGCGCATCGACCACGGCCAGCTCGTGCGTGACGATGACGATGGTCACGCCCAGGCGGCTGTTGATGTCCGCCAGCGTGGCCAGGATGGAGCGCGTGGTCTCGCTGTCCAGCGCCGAGGTGGGCTCGTCGCACAGCAGCACCTGGGGGCGCGGCGCCAGGGCACGCGCAATCGCCACGCGCTGCTTCTGACCTCCGGACAACTGGGCCGGATAGCTGCCGGCCTTGTCGGCCAGGCCCACGATGTCCAGGCATTCGCGCACGCGCTGCTCGATCTGGGCGCGCGAGTGGCCGCCATGGATGCGCAGCGGAAAGGCCACGTTCTCGAACACGCTGGCGTTCTGCAGCAGGTTGAACTGCTGAAAAATCATGCCGATGTTCTGGCGCGCCTCGCGCAGCGCGCGGCGGCCCAGGTCGGTCAGGCGCTGGCCTGCCACCACCACCTCGCCGCTGTCGGGACGCTCGAGCAGGTTGATCAGGCGCAGCAGCGTGGACTTGCCCGCGCCGCTCTTGCCGATCAGGCCGAAGACCGTGCCCTGGCCAATGTCCAGCGACACCGAACGCACGGCATCGAAGTGCTTGCCATCGGCTGTTACAAATTTCTTTTGCAGGTCGCGCAGGCGGATCAGCGCGTTTTCCGGGGCGAAATCGGCGGTCTGGACGGTCATGGAGTCTCGGTTCGGCAGTGAAAACGGTCCTGGGATCGGCAACGGCAGCCTTTGCACCGCCATCTCCAGGCAATGGCGCGCAATTTCCGGGCCCTGTGCTGCGCAGTTGGACGCAGTTGCAAGCCGATGGGCATGCGTTGTCTTGCGTCGTCGCCAAGCACAGGCGAATCCCCAGGATCTGCCGTCATTAGTGTTCTAACGAGTGTGTTGCAAAACGTTGTTCAAACAAAAGAATAAAAAATACGGTGCTTATATCGATTGCCGTCTTTCAAGCCTTGATGTACGGCCTGGACGGCATTGCTAGAATCCGCCCCCGACAGGCCTGTACAACGGCAAGATTCCTTGTGGTTGCGTGCATTACAGGTAAGTACCCGCTTTCATTCGCCATGCCTGAATCCTCCCGAACTGCCGACTGCGCCGCCTGCGCCGCCTGCGCCGCCAGCCTGCGCGTGGAAGCGGTGCGCCTGCGGCGTGGCATCACAACCGTCTTTGATGGCCTGGACCTGCAGCTGGACGAGCCGCGCGTGGGACTCATCGGCGACAACGGCGCGGGCAAGACCAGTCTGTTCCGGCTGCTGTGCGGCCTGGATGCGCCGCAGGCCGGGCGCGTGCTGCTGGACGGCACCGAACTGCACGAGGCCCGCGCCAGGCGGCCGGGCCAGGTCGGGCTGATGTTCCAGAACCCCGACGACCAGATCATCTTCCCCACCGTGGAGGAAGAGCTGGCCCTGGGATTGCGCCCTTCGGGCATCTCGCGGCGCGAGGCCACGGAGCGCGCCCGCGCCCTGCTGAGCAGCCGCGGCCTGGCCGACTGGGCACCGCGCGCCGTGGCCGGGCTCAGCCAGGGCCAGCGCCAGCAGGTGTGCTGGCTGGCCCTGCTCATTGCCGCGCCGCGCGTGCTGCTGCTGGACGAGCCCTTCGCCAGCCTGGACCTGCCGGGCCAGGCGCGGCTGGCCAGGGACATCGCGGCCGCCGAGCAGCAGGTGCTGGTCTCCACCCATGTGCTGGACCACGTGCGCAGCTTTGGCCGCGTGCTCTGGCTGGAGCGCGGCCAGGTGCGCGCAGACGGCCCCGGCCATGAGATCTGCGCAGCCTATGAAGCCGACGTGGCCCGGCGGCTGCAGACGCAGTCCTGACGCAGGAGCCAGCCGCCATGGGAAGCCTCTACAGCGAATACACCAGCTGGCTCCATGCCTGGAGTGCGGGCCGCAAGCTGCTGCTCATGGCGCTGCTGGGAACGGGCCTGTTCCTCATCGATTCACCGTGGCTGCTGGCCATGGCCGGCGCCGCCTGCGGCCTGCTGTGGCTGTCGCTGGGCCGCGCCACCGAGGGCGCACGGCGGCTCATGCTGTCGGTCACCGTGGCCGCCCTGCTGGTGGCTGCCTTCCATGTGTGGATGCAGCACTACGCCCTGGCCGCCGCCAGCGCGCTGCGCCTGGTCTGCGCCTCCACGCTGGGCATGGCGCTGACCGTGAGCACGCGCCCCAGCGATCTGGTCGATGTGCTGGAGCGGCTGCTGGCGCCGCTGGAGCGCATCGGCATCTCCCCCGAACAGGTGGCCCTGCAGCTGGCATTGATGCTGCGTTTCACCGAGCATTTCTTCGTGCAGTGGAAGCGCATGGACGATGCCCACCGGCTGCGCACGGGCCGCGCCGGCGGCCTGCGCCTGATTGCGCCGCTGACCATCCACATGCTGCAGGCCACGCGCCGCGTGTCCGATGCGCTGTGGGCGCGCCTGGGCCGCTGAGGCCTGCCCTGCCGATTTGCCCTTCCGATTTGCCCTGCTGAACTGCCCTTCCTGACCGACAGCGAGAACTCTCCATGACCGCTCCCTCCACCGTCTCACGCGCCTCGGCGCGCTCCATGGCCCAGGTCTCGCTGTTCGCGGCACTGATGGCCGTCATGGGCCTGATTCCCAAGATCGACCTGCCGCTGGGCGTGCCCATCACCATCCAGTCGCTGGGCGTGATGCTGGCCGGCGTGATGCTCGGCCCCTGGCGCGGCATGCAGTCCATGCTGCTGTTCCTTGCGGCCGTGGCCGTGGGCCTGCCCCTGCTGTCGGGCGGGCGCGGCGGCATTGCCGTCTTCATGGCGCCCTCGGCCGGCTACCTGCTGGGCTACCCGCTGGCGGCCTGCATTGCCGGCCTGGTCATGCGTGCGCTGCCCCAGGGATCGCCCCGGCGCGCGGCGCTCAGCGCCTTTGCGGCCTCGGCGCTGGGCGGGCTGGTGGCCCTGCATGCCTTCGGCGTGCTGGGGCTGATGCTGATGGCCAAGCTCAGCCTGTCGCAGGCCTTCATGGCCACCTTGCTGTTCGTGCCCGGCGATCTGGTCAAGTGCGTGCTGTGCGCCCTGGTGGTGCACACGGTGGCGCGCGGCATGCCGGACTGGCCGTTCGGAGGCCGCCAGCATGGCTGAGCCATCCGCGCCCCACCCGCTGGCCGCGCCGCTGCAGCACCCGTGGACCCTGGTCCATGGCCCGCTGGAGCATTGGGCCCGGCAGCGCCCCGATGCGATGGCGCTGCAAAGCGAGGCCGGCCAATGGAGCTTTGCCGCGCTGCATGCCGCCGTGCTGCAGCGCTCGGCCGCGCTGGTGGCCGGCCAGGCGCCAGAGATGCTGCTGGTGGACACGGGCGGCAGCGCCAGCACCGTGGATGCAATCGTCGAATTCCTCGCCATCCTGCACAGCGGCCGCTGCGCCGCCGTGGCCGATCCTGATTGGCCCGATGCCGTGCGCAGCCGCATCGAGGGCTGGCTGCCCACGGCGCCCAGCGCTCTGGCCGAGGCCACGGCCACCGGCGCCTTCTACACCGGCTTCACCTCGGGCAGCACCGGGCTGCCCAAGGGCTTCATGCGCCACCACCGTTCGTGGACAGAGAGCTTTCGCGTCTGCCTGCAGGACTTCGGCCCCGTGGCCGCGCAGCGCACCATGGCGCCCGGGCGCATCTCGCATTCGCTGTTCCTGTTCGGCGTGATGCAGGGCCTGTGGTGCGGCGAAGGCGCCGTGGTGCAGGAGCGGTTCTCGGCGGCGCGCTGCCTGGCCTCGCTGGCGCGCGGCGAAGCCCCCTGCCTGGTCGCCGTGCCCAGCCAGCTGCTGCTGATGCTGCAATGGGCAGCACACCGCGCGCTGGCGCCCATCCCCGAGGTGGAGCTGATCATGATCAGCGGCGCGCGCTGGATGCGCGCCCAGACCCCAGCCCTGCGCGCGCTGTTTCCGCGCGCACGCATCATCGAGTTCTACGGTGCCTCGGAGGCCAGCTTCATCGCCTGGATGGAGGCCGACGAACAGGCCCCGCCCCAGGCCGTGGGCCGGCCCTTCAGCAATGTGCAGTTGCAGATCCGCCCCGCCACGCAGCAGCCCGGCGACCACACCCTGCAGCCGGGCGAGGACGGCCTGATCTACATGCGCAGCCCCATGCTGTTCATGGACTATGTGGGCGAGGCGCGCGACGGCACGGCCGCGCTGCGCGACGGCGAATGGCTGTCCGTGCGCGACATGGGCCATATCGATGCCGGCGGCCAGCTGTGCCTGGCCGGGCGCCAGAGCCGCATGCTCGTCACCCAGGGCAAGAATCTGTTCCCCGAAGAAGTCGAAACCCTGCTGGCCGCGCACCCGGGCGTGGCCCAGGTCTCCATCCAAGGCCTGCCCGACGCGCTGCGCGGCATGCAGGTGCACGCCGTCGTGCAATGGCACGGCGCAGCGCCCGCAGGCTCCGCACAGGCGCTGGCTGCCTGGCTGCGCGACCGGCTGGAAAGCTACAAGCTGCCGCGCCAATGGTGGAGCTGCACCGACTGGCCGCAGACCGCCAGCGGCAAGACCGACCACGGCCGTCTGGCGCGTGCGCTGGCGGCCACCGCAACGGACACTGGCCGGGCACTGCCCGGCGAACCCGCGCTGCTGCCCCTGCCATGAACCCGCAAGACGCCCCCGTCATCCTGGCCTGGGCGCGCAGCCCCGTCGCCCCCGTGGGCGGTGTGCTGCGCGAACTGGCGGCGCACGAACTGGGCGCGCCCGTGCTCCAGGCCCTGCTGGCCCGGGCCTGCCTGCCTGCCCGGGCCGTGGATGCCGTGGTCTTAGGCAACGCCCTGGGCGCAGGCGGCAACCCGGCCCGCATGCTGGCCCTGGCTGCGGGCCTGCCGGAGCGCTGCGCAGCACACAGCGTGGATACCCAGTGCTGCTCGGGCCTGGACAGCGTGGCCCTGGCTGCAGGCCTGCTGATGTCGGGCCAGGCCGATATCGTGGTGGCCGGTGGTGCCGAGGCCTGGAGCCGTGCCCCCATCCGCCAGACGCGCCCGCGCCATGCAGGCGAGCTGCCCGTGCCCTTTGAACGCCCCGCCTTCGCCCCCGATCCCGCACGTGACCCGGACCTGCTGCAATCGGCCGCAGACCATGCACTGGCCCACGGCATCACCCGCGCCGTTCAGGAGGCCCATGCCATCCACAGCCACGCGCAGGCGCTCGCGCACCGCGACCGGCTGGCCCAAGAGATCGTGCCCCTGGCCGGGCTGGACCACGACGCCTATCCGCGCGCCCTGAATCCGGCCCGCGTTGCCCGCATGCCCGTGGTGGCCGAAGCGGGTGGCGCCGTTGACGCTCATGCACGCCAGCGCCATGCGCTGAGCACGCCCACCATCTCGCCCAAGGCCGATGGTGCCGCCCTGGTGCTGCTGGCCACGCCGCAGGCCTGTGCACGCCTGGGCCTGCAGCCACGCGCCCGCTGGGTGGCCAGTGCCTCGCTGGGCCATGCGCCCGAAACACCGCTGGTCGCCGCCGCACTGGCGGCCCAGCAGGTGCTGGAGCGTGCAGCCGCAGCGCTGCAGCTGCCTTGCCTGACTGCGGAAGAGCTCCAGGCTGTGGAGCTGCACGATGCCTTCGCCGTGCAGGCCCTGGCCTTTGCCGAAACCCTGGGCCTGCCGCTGCAGCAACTCAACACCGGCGGCGGTGGCCTGGCGCGCGGCCATCCCATAGGCGCATCGGGCGCGGTTGCGCTGGTGCGCATGCTCTCAGACCTGCACCGCACGCCAGCAGCCCACAGACCGGCCCTGGGCCTGGCCGCCATTGCAGGGGCTGGCGGCATAGGCGCTGCCTGCCTGGTGCAGGCGCTTTGAATCCATGGACTCCGCATTTCCCATGTCCGCCAACCCACCGTCCGACACCCTTCCCTTTGGCGATGCGCATGAGGCCCTGGTGCACGCGCGCCGCTCCGTGCGCGCCTACCGTCCCGATCCCGTGCCGGACGCGCTGCTGCACCAGTTGCTGCAATCGGCCCGCCGGGCGCCCAGCGGCGGCAACCTGCAGCCCGGCCAGTTCATCCAGGTGCGCGGCAGCCTGCGCAGCGCACTCACACAGGCGCTGCTGGCCGACTGGCAAGGCGGAGCACCTGAGCGCGAGGACTACGGCTACTTCCCCCGCCCCATGCCCATGGCGCTGCGCAAGCGCCAGGTGGCATCGGCCCAGGCCCTGTACAGCGCCCTGGGCGTGGCCCGCGAGGACCGCGCCGGGCGCGACGCGCAGTTCGGCCGCAACTACCGCTTCTTCGATGCGCCCGTGGCCCTGGTCGTGAGCATTGATGCCCGCTTCGGAGCAGGCGGCTACATGGACCTGGGCATGACCCTGTACGGCCTGCAAATGGCCGCAGCCGCCCAGGGCCTTGGCAGCTGCGCCATCGGCGCCCTGGCCTCCTACCCCGACACCGTGCGCCGCGTGCTCGACCTTGCGCCCGGCGAGCACATCGTCTGCGGCCTGGCCCTGGGCTGGCCCGACGAGGCCGCCCCCGTCAACCGCACCCAGACCACCCGCGCACCGCTGAGCGAATATTTCAAAGTGCTGGGGGAATGAAAAAAAGCTGCCAATGGCAGCTTTTGCAATTCAGCCCTCGCTCGCACTGAACACGGCGACCGAAACCGGCGCAACACATAGCGAGGGACACCGAGCAAGGGCCGCCCCGCAGCGAGGGTGTCGTCCCCCTCTCGCGAAGCGAGAGAGGGGGAAGCGGCGTCAGCCGCTCAGGGGGTGCTTCCTATCAAAACGCAGGAATCACCGATCCCTTGAACTGCACATCGATGAACTGGCGCACTTCATCGGAGTGGTAGGCCTTGATCAGCTGCGCCACCCAGGGCTTGCCCTTGTCGGCATCGCGCGCGACCAGGATGTTCACATAGGGGTTCTTGGCGTTTTCCTGCGCAATGGCATCGGTCTTGGGGTTCAGGCCTGCCGAGATCGCGAAGTTGGTGTTGATGGCCGAGGCGTCCAGGTCATCCAGCGAGCGTGGCAGCTGGGCTGCGTCCAGCTCCACGAAGCGCAGCTTCTTGGGGTTGGAGACCACGTCCAGCGGCGTGGCCTTCAGGCCCGCGCTTTCCTTGAGCTTGATCAGGCCCTGGGCCTGCAGCAGCAGCAGCACGCGGCCACCGTTAGTGGGGTCGTTGGGGATGCCGAACTTGGCGCCCTGGGGCAGGTCGGCCAGCTGCTTGATCTTCTTGGAATAGATGCCGATGGGGAAATTCACCGTGTCGGCCACCCAGCCGATCTTGTAGCCGCGGTCGCGCACCTGGGCGTCGAGGTAGGGGCGGTGCTGGTAGCTGTTGGCGTCCAGGTCACCGGCCGACAGCGCGGCATTGGGCTGCACGTAGTCGCCGAATTCCACGATCTGGATCTTCAGGCCGTTCTTCTCGGCGACCTTCTTGACCTGCTCCATGATCTGGGCGTGCGGGCCGGCCGTGACGCCGACCTTGATGGGCTTGTCCTGCGCCTGCGCGGGCATGGCCAGCAGGGTCATGGCGGCGGTGCTGGCAATCGCGGCGGCCGTGAGCGTGCGGCGGAGGAAATGGCGCTTGGTGGGCATGGATGCGGTTCCTTGTAACCTGTCAAAAACACAGGCGCACACTGTAGCGCCAACACAGCGCGCGGCGACCGTACCGGCACACTGCGGCTAGACAGTTTTTTCAGTAGCTCACAACCGGCGCCGCAGCGCGGGCGTCAGCGGTCCTGGAACTCGGGCGTTGCCATGACCTGGTGGGCCACGACATCCAGTACGGGATGGGGCTGCTCCTGGCGGTCTATCCAGACCTTGGGCGTGAAGCTGCCACGCAGCGCCACGGCATCGCCTTCGATCAGATTGCGCAGCACCTCGCAGGCCTGGGCGTCGAATGCAACCACGTTGACCGGGATGGAAGTGCCATCGGATGCCTCGGAACGCACGCGGGCCACCATGAAGGGGCGCCGATTGCGGTCGCTGCGGTGTTCGGGCGTACCGGTGAGTCTGCCGGTAATCAGTCCATCCATCATGTGCGAGACCAGGAAGAAATCGTCAGTTACAAAAGACGCCATTGTAGGTGCAGGTCTTACGCATCCAGACCTGGCGGCGCATCTTCACGGTGCATGGAGTTTTCTGCGCTGGCTGCCCTCGCCATCCGCGAGGGAGCCGCCTGGCGGAACTGCACCCGCCCTTCGCCGCAAGGCACAATCGCGCGCAAAATCGAACGTACAAAGCAAAAAGCTCCTGACGTTTCCGTCAGGAGCTTTGCGTTGTGGTCGGCGTGGCGGGATTCGAACTCGCGACCCCTTGCACCCCATGCAAGTGCGCTACCAGGCTGCGCTACACGCCGAAGCATTGAATTATAGGGACTAAAAACGGGCCTTCAGGGAAAACGCAGAGATTTTTCAAAAATGTCTGCAAATTCCTGAAATGGCGACGATCAGCCCCCGCATCTTCTCACCCCTGATGCGTGGCGCGCACGTGGTCCAGCAAGGCCTCCAACGGATGGCGCAGTTGCCGTGCAGACAGTCGCTTGACCTGGCTGCGGCAGGAGTAGCCGGTGGCCAGCGGCTCGCCCAGCTCCTGCTTGCCTTCGATCTGCCAGGCCCATGACTGGGCATAGATCGTCTTGGAGGTTTCGAGGTTGCGCGCCTCATGCCCGTAGGTGCCCGACATGCCGCAGCAGCCCGTGGCCTCCACGCTCAGGCGCAGGCCCCGTCGCTCGAAGAGCTGTGCCCACTGCTTGCCGCTGTCGGGCGCGTTGGTCTTTTCGGTGCAATGGGGCAGCAGGCGGTACGCAGTGCCTGCACTGCCCTCGTTCGTGCGCGCCTCGGGCAGCACCTGCTGCAGCCATTCCTGGGGCAGCGCCACCTTGGGCACCTCGCCCATGCCCGGCACCTTGAGGTATTCCTGCCGATAGGCCAGCGTCATGGCCGGGTCCAGCCCCACCAGCGCCACACCGGGCTGAGCCAGTTGCGCCAGCTGCGCGGCATTGCGGATGGCCGCCTTGGCAAAGGCGCCCATGAATCCCTGCACATGCAGCGGCTTGCCATTGGGCAGCAGCGGCGCCAGCCAGACCTGGAACCCCAGGCGCGCCGCCAGCTCGATCAGCACCTGCAGCTGGCCGGTCTCGAAGTAGCGGGTGAAGCTGTCCTGCACAATGACCACGCTGCGCGCACGCTGCTCGGGCGAAAGCGCGGCCAGCGCCTGCGCATCGGCCGCGCGCACCTTCCATTGCCGCAAGGTGGCTGCCAGGTCCAGCCGGCTCAGCAGCGGGCCGTCGACCATGCCGATGCGCCGGCTGAGCACATCGCGCATCCATGGCGAGCCCATCACCCCGTTGTAGAGCGCGGGCATGCGCGCCAGCCACGGCATGGTGAATTCCAGCGAGCCGATCAGGTAGTCGCGCACGGGCCGCAGGTAGCGGCGGTGGTACAGCTCCAGAAAGCGCGAGCGGAACTCGGGCACGTTGACCTTGACGGGGCACTGCCCGGCGCAGGACTTGCAGGCCAGGCAGCCGGCCATGGCGTCATAGACCTCGTGCGAGAAATCGGCCTCGCCGCGGCGCGCCGCGCGGCTGTTGCGCCAGCGCGCGGCCAGGCTGGACAGGAAGGGCTGGGGCCGCCGCGCGACCTCCAGCACGTTCACGCCAGCCTGCCCCTGCAGGCGCAGCCATTCGCGCATCAGCGAGGCCCGGCCCTTGGGCGAATGCACGCGCTGGCGCGTGGCCTTCCAGGACGGGCACATGGCGTCGTCCGGGTCGAAGTTGTAGCAGGCGCCATTGCCGTTGCAGTGCATGGCCGCGCCATAGCTTTGCCATACGCGCTCGTCGATCTGCCGGTCCAGCTCGCCGCGCGTGGTGACGCCGTCCACCTTGAGCAGCAAGGTCTTGCTGGCCGGCGGCGTGGCGATCTTGCCGGGGTTGAGCTGGTTGTGCGGGTCGAAGGCGGCCTTGAGCTGCTGCAGCGAGGGATACAGCTCGCCGAAGAAGGCCGGCACATATTCGGAGCGCAGGCCCTTTCCGTGCTCGCCCCACAGCAGGCCGCCATGGCGCTGCGTGAGTTCGGCCACCGCGTCGGAGATGGGGCGCACCAGGGCGGCGTCCACGGGGTTCTTCATGTCCAGGATGGGGCGCACATGCAGCACGCCGGCATCGACGTGGCCGAACATGCCGTACTGCAGGCCGTGGCTGTCCAGCAGCGCGCGGAACTCGGCAATGAACTCGGGCAGGTTCTCGGGCGGCACGGCCGTGTCTTCGACAAAGGGCTGGGGCCGCGCCTCGCCCGCCACGTTGCCCAGCAGGCCCACGGCGCGCTTGCGCATGGCATAGACGCGGTGGACCGCTGCATTGCCCGCCGCCAGCGTATGGCCCAGCCGCTCCACGGAGGTATCCGCGCCCAGGTGCGCGATGAAGGCCTGCACACGGCCGTCGACCTCCTGCGGATCGTCGCCGCTGAATTCCACCAGGTTGATGCCCAGCGTAGGGCGCTGGCCGTCCTGCGGGAAGTACTCGGCCACGCTGGTCCAGACGAAATCCTTCATGGCCAGCAGCAGCACCTTGGAATCCACCGTCTCGATGGACAGCGGCCGGTGTGCCATCAGCGCGCGCGCATCGCGCAGCGCGTCCATGAAGCCCGCGTAGCGCACGTTGACCAGCACCGAATAGCGGGGAATGGGCAGCACGTTGAGCCGCGCCTCCACCACGAAGCCCAGCGAGCCTTCGGCGCCGCACAGCACGCTGTTGAGGTTGAAGCGCCCGTCGCCGTCGCGCAGATGGGCCAGGTCATAGCCGGTGAGGCAGCGGTTGAGCTTGGGGAATCTGGCCTCGATCAACTCCGCCTGGTCCTCGCTGATGCGCCGCGCCGTGCGGTGCACCTTGCCGATGCGCCCCGAATCGGCGCACATGCGCTCCAGCGCCTCGGCATCCAGCGGCGCGCTGTGCAGGCGCTCGCCGCCCAGCAGCACGAAGTCCAGCGCCAACACATGGTCGCGCGTCTTGCCATAGGTGCAGCTGCCCTGCCCGCTGGCATCGGTGTTGATCATGCCGCCGATGGTGGCGCGGTTGGAGGTGGACAGCTCGGGGGCAAAGAACAGTCCGTATGGCTTGAGCGCGGCGTTGAGCTGGTCCTTGACCACGCCGGCCTGCACGCGCACCCAGCGCTGCTCGGCATTGATTTCGAGGATGCCGTTCATGTGCCGCGACAAGTCCATGGTCACGCCATGCGTGAGCGACTGCCCGTTCGTGCCCGTGCCGCCGCCGCGCGGTGTCAGCACCACATCGCGGAACTCAGGCCGCGCCAGCACCTGCGCCGCCCTGGCCACATCCTCGGCGTGACGCGGGTAGATGGCCGCCTGCGGCATGCGCTGGTAGATGGAGTTGTCCGTGGCCAGCACGGTGCGGCTGGCATGGTCCGTGTCCACGTCGCCCTCGAAGCCGGTGGCCTTCAGCGCTTCAAGAAACTCAAGGTATTGGGCAGGCACGGGGGCGCTGGCATGGGGCAGTGGGGCAATCGACATGGAAGGCAAGGTGGGGAGATTTGTTGCTGGCGATCAGCCCAGGAAACCCATGCATGCAATACACGATTTCAGGCCGACCATGGCCGCAAGTATCTCTACACTCTTCCTCTGGAACAAACGAAAATTGCGGCCGCGAACACTGCATAAAACTCATGAATTACCGACGCCTGACGCCCTCCATGTCCCTGCTGCTGGTCTTCGAGGCGGCCGCGCGCCACGAAAGCTATGCGCGAGCGGCCGAGGAGCTGTCGCTCAGCCAGAGCGCCATCAGCCGGCAGGTGCAGACACTGGAGGCGCAGCTGGGCATCAGCCTGTTCCGCCGCGAGGGCCGCACGGTGCGCCTGACTGATGTGGGGCGCCGCTACTTCATCGACCTGGGTGCCGCGCTGGGCCGCATACGCAGCGCCACCCTGCAGGCCATGTCACGCCAGTCCGGCCGTGGCACGCTCAACCTGGCCACCCTGCCCACCTTCGGCTCCAAATGGCTGCTGCCGCACCTGCATGGCTTCTACCAGGCGCAGCCCGGGGTGACGATGCACATCCACTCGCGCATCGGCGATATCGACTTCGACAGCGCAGAGATAGACGCCGCCATCACCGTGGGCACGGGAGACTGGCCCGGGCTGACCGCGCATCGCCTGTACCACGAGTTTCTGGTGGCGGTGGCCAGCCCGCAGGCGCTGCAGCAGGCCGGGCAGGCAGCAGCCTCGCCGGATTGGGCGGGCCAGCAGGTGCTGCTCACGGTGGCCAGCAACCGGCAGGCCTGGAGCGAGTGGTTCACGCACTATCGGCTCGATCACCGGCAGATGCGGATAGGGCCGAGTTTCGAGCTGACCTCGCACCTGATACAGGCCGTGCTGGCAGGCATGGGCGTGGGCCTGGTGCCACGGGTGCTGGTGGAAGAGGAGATAGCGCGCGGTGAGCTGCACGTGGTGGGAGACGCCATCCCCAGCCAGCGCAGCTACTACCTGGTCTATCCCGAGAGGAACGCGACACTGCCGGCGCTGGCAGCCTTCCGGCAATGGCTGCTTGCAACCTGCGCCCAGGGCTGATCTCTGCGCAACGGCCGCTCCCCTTCAGCGGTTGGTAGCGGTTGGCAATGGCACAAAGAAAAACGGACCACAGCCAGAAGCTGTGGTCCGTATTCATTTATGGTCGGCGTGGCGGGATTCGAACTCGCGACCCCTTGCACCCCATGCAAGTGCGCTACCAGGCTGCGCTACACGCCGAAGAATTCAATTATATACAGCTTTTTGCTCTCAAATAGAAAGCAGCGCACGAATCTGCAAAAGCTCCTCGCGCACGGCCTCCGGCTCCAGCGGAACGCTGGCCGCGGCATCGCCACCGAGCAGCGGCGCCGCAGCCGGCGCCGACACCACGACACCGGCCTGCAGCGCGGGAACCACGGCAGACCCCGAGGCCTCACGCAGGCGGTTGCGCGCGCCGTTGATGGTGAAGCCCTGTTCGTACAGCAGCTCACGGATGCGCCGGATCATCAGCACTTCATGGTGCTGGTAGTAGCGGCGATTGCCGCGCCGCTTCATGGGGCGCAGCTGCGTGAACTCCTGCTCCCAATAGCGCAGCACATGCGGCTTGACGTCGCACAGATCCGCGACCTCACCGATGGTGAAGTAGCGCTTGGCGGGAATCTGGGGCAGAAGTGAAGCCATGGCAAATGTGGATGAGGTCAGGATGTGCAATGCCGCTGGCGCGCGGACGCCGATCCGGGAAGAAGGCCGAGCCTACTGCACAGCTCGCCTGCAGGCCAGCACCCTGTCGTAAAAACAGCCCATCCACCGCAAGGCAGACAGGCTGACGACAGCTGGGCCACGGCAAGCCGGGCCCCGGGGACGACCCTTCAGGACGCGGAGCCCGTCGTGCCTTCCTGGATCTGCTCCTTGAGCTTGCTGCTCGCATGGAAGGTCACGACACGGCGTGCCTCGATCGGAATGGCCTCGCCCGTGCGCGGGTTGCGCCCCGGACGCGGTGCCTTGGTGCGGATCTGGAAGTTGCCGAAGCCCGACAGCTTCACATCCTCGCCCGTCACCAGGCTTTGCGAGATCAGCTCGAAGAACGCATCCACCATTTCCTTGGATTCGCGCTTGTTCAGGCCGATCTCGTCGAACAGCAGGTCCGCCAGCTGCGCCTTGGTCAGCGCGGGCGAATCAAGACTTTCCACCGTCAGTTCCATCACGGGATCTCCTTTCACGGCATGGGCCTTCCATCAGGCGCGCAGGCGCGCGCCCAGGCGTTGCTGCAGCTGCTCGAGCACGGCCTGCACGGCCTGTTCGATCTGCACATCGGTCAGCGAGCTGTCGTCATGGCCCAGCGTCAGGCGCACGGCCAGGCTCTTTTCGTCCTGCGCCAGCGCGCCCGGTGCCGCTGTCTCGCCGGCCTTGAGCGCCTTGGGACGGAACACATCGAACAGCACGGCGGAGCGCAGCAGGCCGCCGGTCTGGGCAGCTTCCACCGCCTGCATCAGCTGGGCATGCGTGGTCTTTTCGTTCACGACCACGGCAATGTCGCGCTCCACGGCCTGGTGCTTGGCCACGGGCTTGAACACCGGCACCTCGCGCGCCAGCACGGCATCGAGCTCCAGCTCGAACAGCACGGGCGCCTGGGCCAGATCCCATTGCTGGCGCCACTGGGGATGCAGCTCGCCGATGAAGCCGATGGACTGGCCATCGAGCAGCACGCGTGCGCAGCGGCCCGGGTGCATGGCCGGATGCTCGGCCGGCTCGAACACGGGCTTGCGCGGCGCCAGCAGCGCCTCGACATCGCCCTTGACGTCGTAGAAGTCGACCTTGGTCTCGCCACGAGCCCATTGCAGCTGCTCGGCAGCTCCCCAGGCCAGGCCCGCCACGCGCATGGGCTGGTAGAAGCCCTTGACCGTGGTGTCGCTGTCAACAACGCTGTCATCCTTGAGGAAGACACGGCCCAGCTCGAACACGCGCACGCGCTCGGCCTTGCGGTCGGCATTGAACTTGAGCACCTGCATGAGCGAGCCGATGAGGCTGGAGCGCATCACGCTGAGCTGGCTTGCGATGGGGTTGAGCAGCTGGATGGGATTGGCGTTGCCGGCCAGATCCTTCTCCCACGCGGCTTCCACAAAGCTGAAGTTGATGGTTTCCTGGTAGCCCAGATCGGCCAGCGCGCGGCGAACGGCGAACTGGCTGCGGCGGTTCTCGGCGCGCAGCTTGGGCGCAATGGGCGCCAGCGGCTTGCTCGTGGGCAGGTTCTCGTAACCCACCATGCGCGCCACTTCCTCGATCAGGTCTTCCTCGATGTTGATATCGAAGCGGAAGCTGGGCGGCGTGACGGTGAGCACGCCATCGCCCTGCTCCACCGGCAGGCCCAGGCCGGCCAGCGCATCGTGGCACTGCTGCTGCGTGAGCGGCATGCCGATGACCTTGGCCGCACGCGCCACGCGCAGCGTGACGGGCTTGGGCTGGGGCATGTTGGACTTCTGGTCGTCGATGGGGCCGCAGACGGTCTCGGGCGTGCCGCAGATCTGCAGCACCAGCTCCGTGATGCGCTCGATGTGCTCGACGGTCAGCTCGGGATCGACGCCGCGCTCGAAGCGGTGGCCCGCATCGGTGGAGAAGTTGTAGCGGCGCGAACGGCCGGCAATCGACTTGGGCCACCAGAAGGCCGCCTCGATGTAGATGTGGCGCGTGTCGTCGGACACGGCCGTGGCGTCGCCGCCCATGATGCCGGCCAGCGATTCGACTTCGCGCTCATCGGCGATCACGCCCACCTGTCCATCGACGGTGACGGTGTTGCCGTTGAGCAGCTTGAGCTGCTCGCCTTCCTTGCCCCAGCGCACCTGCAGGCCGCCGTGGATCTTGTCCAGGTCAAAGATGTGGGAGGGGCGGCCCAGCTCGAACATCACATAGTTGGAGATGTCCACCAGCGGCGCCACGCTGCGCTGGCCGCAGCGCGCCAGGCGATCGACCATCCACTGCGGCGTCTTCGCCTGGGTGTTGACGTTGCGCACCACGCGGCCCGAGAAGCGGCCGCACAGGTCGGGCGCCTCGATCTTCACGGCCAGCCTGTCCTGCACATCCACCGCAGCAGGCGTGAACGACTGGGGCTTGAGCGGCGCACCGGTCAGCGCAGCCACTTCGCGCGCCACACCATAGACGCTCAGGCAATGCGCCAGGTTGGGCGTGAGCTTGAGCGTGAACAGGGTGTCATCCAGGTTCAGGTATTCGCGGATGTTCTGGCCCAGGGGCGCGTCCAGCGGCAGCTCCATCAGGCCGCCATGGTCCTCGGACAGCTTGAGTTCGCGTGCCGAGCACAGCATGCCGAAGCTCTCCACACCGCGCAGCTTGCCGATCTTGATCAGGAAAGGCTTGCCATCTTCACCGGGCGGCAGCTCGGCGCCAACCGTGGCGCAGGGCACGCGGATGCCCACGCGCGCATTGGGCGCGCCGCAGACGATGGTCAGCAGCTCGGGTCCGCCCACATCGACCTGGCACACGCGCAGGCGATCGGCATTGGGATGCTGCTCGGCAGCCTTGATCTCACCGACGACGATCTTGGTGAACGGCGGCGCCACGGGCTCCAGCTCCTCCACCTCCAAGCCGGCCATGGTCAGGGTGTCGGCCAGTTCTTGGGTGGTCAGCGGCGGATTGCAGAACTCGCGCAGCCAGGATTCGGGAAATTGCATATCAGACTCTTTGGCGTTGGTTCAGTCCGCGCGCCGTGGCGCTGGCGGACTCTTTGGCGAAGGCTTGCAGCCGGATCAACGGAATTGCGACAGGAAGCGGATATCGCCGTCAAAAAACAGTCGCAGATCGTTGACGCCATAGCGCAGCATGGTCAGGCGGTCAGGCCCCATGCCAAAGGCAAAGCCGATGTACTTTTCGGGGTCCAGCCCCATGTTGCGCACCACGTTGGGGTGCACCTGGCCGGAGCCGGCCACTTCCAGCCAGCGGCCGGCCAGCGGGCCGCTCTGGAACTGGATGTCGATCTCGGCGCTGGGCTCGGTGAAGGGGAAGAAGCTGGGGCGAAAGCGCAGCACCAGGTCGTCGCTCTCGAAGAAGGTCTTGCAGAAGTCGGTGAAGACCACCTTCAGGTCCTTGAAGCTGACGTTCTCGCCAATCCACAGGCCTTCGCACTGGTGGAACATGGGCGAGTGAGTGGCATCGCTGTCCACGCGGTAGGTGCGGCCCGGCGCGATCACGCGGATCTCGGGCATGCCCTGGCCGGCGTCCAGTCGCTCGCGGTATTTCTTGACGTGCTGCACAGCGTGGCGCACCTGCATGGGGCTGGTGTGCGTGCGCAGCAGATTGGGAGCCTGCTCCGTGCCGCCTTCCACGTAGAAGGTGTCGTGCATGGAACGGGCAGGATGGTCTTCCGGCGTGTTCAGCGCCGTGAAGTTGAACCAGTCGGACTCGATCTCGGGGCCCTCGGCCACATCGAAACCCATGGAGCCGAAGATGCCCTCGATGCGCTCCAGCGTCAGCGACACGGGGTGCAGGCCGCCCTGGCCACGGCGGCGGCCCGGCAAGGTCACATCCAGCACCTCGGCCTTCAGGTGGGCCTGCAGTTCGGCATCGGCCAGGGCCTTGCGGCGCGCGGTCAGCGCGGCCTCGATGCCTTGCTTGGCCACGTTGATGGCGGCTCCGCGCGACTTCTTCTCTTCGACGGAAAGCTGCGCCATGCCCTTCATGAGCTCGGTCACCTTGCCCGACTTGCCCAGAAACTGCGCCTTGGCGTTTTCCAGATCAGCGGGGGTTTGTGCCTGCGCGAACAGCTGCTGCGCGCTCTCGACCAGAGAATCCAACTCGTTCATATCGACTCTTTATCGACTGTGAAAAGAAACAAGGGCTAGCAGCCTTTTCAAGCCCTAGCCCTTGCTGTTTGCGCTGCAGACCATCACGAGGATGGCCGCAGACCGTTATCTCAAGCAGCCAGCTTGGCCTTGACTTGATCAACGATGCTGCTGAAAGCAGCCTTGTCGTGCACCGCGATATCGGCCAGCATCTTGCGGTCGATCTCGATGGCTGCCTTCTTCAGGCCGTTGGCGAACTGGCTGTAGGTCAGGCCCAGTTCACGTGCAGCGGCGTTGATACGGGCGATCCACAGACGGCGGAACACGCGCTTCTTGGCACGGCGGTCACGGTAGGCATATTGCCCAGCCTTCATCACCGCCTGCTTGGCGATGCGGAAGACATTGCCGCGGCGGCCGCGGAAACCCTTGGAAAGGGCCAGAACTTTTTTGTGACGGGCGCGGGCCGTTACACCACGTTTGACGCGAGGCATGTGTTTTCTCCTTGTTCGTCAGTGAATTACAGGCCAGCCATCGGCAGCATTTGTGCGATAGAGCCCATGTTGGTCTCATGCACAGACACTGCACCACGCAGGTGACGCTTGTTCTTGGTGGTCTTCTTGGTCAAGATGTGACGCTTGAAGGCTTGACCGCGCTTGACGGTGCCACCGGGACGAACGCGAAAACGCTTCTTCGCGCTGCTCTTGGTCTTCATTTTGGGCATTTGAATGCTCCTGTTGTTTGTGCTCGTGAGGCGGCTCGCAACACTGCGCGCACTTGCTGGCCCCGAGACACTTCTGTGCCAGCCCGGAGGCCGGCAAGAACAAGGGACATGGATACCATGTCCCTTGCATCGCACGCCCCGCACAATCGACTCGCGCAAGGCCTGCAAATTCTGTCGCCCCTCAGCGAAGGGCGAAACCGCGATTATGCCTTATCAGCCACCGCAGGTGCAGCAGAAACCTCTGCTTGCGGTTTGCCACCGGTGGTTGGCTTCTTGCGCGCAGGGGCGATCATCATCACCATCTGGCGGCCTTCGAGCTTGGGGAACTGCTCCACCTGGATGGAGTCCGCCAGATCGTCACGCAGACGGTTCAGCAGGTCCAGACCGATCTGCTGGTGCGTGATTTCACGGCCGCGGAAACGCAGCGTGATCTTGCACTTGTCACCATCGGCCAGGAATCGGCGGATGTTGCGCAGCTTGATGTTGTAGTCGCCGTCGTCGGTACCAGGGCGGAATTTCACTTCCTTGATTTCGATGACGGTCTGCTTGGCCTTGGCTTCGGCAGCCTTCTTCTGTTCAAGGTACTTGAACTTGCCATAGTCCATCAACCGGCAGACAGGCGGAGTGGCCGTGGCGGCGATTTCCACCAGGTCCACGTCCAACTCGCCCGCCATGCGCAGCGCTTCCTGCAGAGGCACGATGCCCAGCGGCTCGTTCTCCGGGCCGGACAGACGCACTTCAGGCGCCATGATTTCACGGTTGAGACGATGCTTGCGCTCTTCACGGTGGCGCCGATCACGAAATTCAGTAGCTATGGTTCTCACCCTTGGATTTAAGTTGCTACAACAGCGTAGCCGCTTGTGTGCAGTACACGCCAAACGGCTAACGCCTTTGGAGATGCTCCGTCAGGCCTTCGCCGCGATGTCCTTGGCCACGAGTTCAATGAACGCGTCGACCGACATCACTCCGAGGTCCTTGTTGCCCCGTGCGCGCACTGCCACTGCACCAGCGGCCTTCTCCTTGTCGCCTGCAACAAGGATGTAAGGCAGCTTTTGCAACGAATGCTCCCGTATTTTATACGTAATCTTTTCGTTGCGCAGATCTGTCGCCACCCTAAGGCCTTGATTCGGAAATGCTTTTTGCAGCTTTTGCGCGACTTCCCGCACATAGTCCGCCTGCGCGTCAGTGATATTGAGCACGGCCGCCTGAACAGGAGCCAGCCATGTCGGCATGGCACCGGCATGCTGCTCGATGAGGATGCCGATGAAACGCTCAAGGCTGCCGACGATGGCACGGTGCAGCATCACGGGGCGATGGCGATCGCCGTCTTCACCCACGTATTCCGCATCCAGGCGCTCGGGCATGGAGAAGTCGACCTGGATAGTGCCGCACTGCCACTGCCGACCGATGGCGTCCTTGAGCGTGTACTCGATCTTGGGACCGTAGAACGCGCCATCGCCGGGCGAGATCACGTACTCGCAGCCCGAAGCCTCCAGGCTGTTGATCAGCGCGGCCTCCGCCTTGTCCCAGCTTTCATCGGAGCCGATGCGCGCCTCGGGGCGCGTGGCGACCTTGTAGATGATGTCGCTGAAACCGAAGTCCGCGTAGACCTTTTGCAGCAGCGTGGTGAAGGCCAGCACCTCGGGCTGGATCTGGTCTTCGGTGCAGAAGACGTGGCCGTCATCCTGCGTGAAGCCGCGCACGCGCATGATGCCGTGCAGGCCGCCCGTGGGCTCGTTGCGGTGGCACTGGCCGAACTCGCCGTAGCGCAGCGGCAGGTCGCGGTAGCTCTTGATGCCCTGCTTGAAGATCAGGATGTGGCCGGGGCAGTTCATCGGCTTGAGCGCGTAGTCGCGCTTTTCCGACTCGGTCGTGAACATGTTCTCGCGGTACTTGTCCCAGTGGCCGGTCTTCTCCCACAGGGTCTTGTCCAGGATCTGCGGACCCTTGACCTCCTGGTAGCCGTTGTCGCGGTACACGCGGCGCATGTACTGCTCGACCTCTTGCCACAAAGCCCAACCCTTCGGATGCCAGAACACGGTGCCTGGCGAATGCTCGTCGATGTGGAACAGATCCAGTTCACGGCCCAGCTTGCGGTGGTCGCGCTTTTCGGCCTCCTCCAGCATGTGCAGGTACTGCTGCAGGTCGTCCTTTGTAGCCCAGGCCGTGCCGTACACGCGCTGCAGCATCTCGTTGCGATGGTCACCGCGCCAGTAGGCGCCAGCCACCTTCATCAGCTTGAAGAACTTGAGCTTGCCGGTGCTCGGCACGTGCGGGCCGCGGCACAGATCCTCGAAACCGCCTTCGCGGTACAGGCTCACATCCTCGTTCGAGGGGATGCTGGCGATGATCTCGGCCTTGTAGTTCTCGCCCATGCCCTTGAAGTAGGCCACGGCCTCGTCGCGCGGCAGCACGCGGCGCACCACGGGCTCGTCCTTGGCAGCCAGCTCGGCCATGCGTTTTTCGATGGCGACCAGATCCTCGGGCGTGAAAGGACGCTTGTACGAGAAGTCGTAGTAGAAGCCGTTCTCGATGACGGGGCCGATGGTGACCTGGGCGTCAGGAAACAGATCCTTGACGGCATAGGCCAGCAAGTGGGCCGTCGAATGACGGATCACGTCCAGGCCATCTGCATCCTTGGCCGTCACGATGGACAGGGGCATGTCCTTGTCGATCACAAAGCTGGTGTCCACCACCTTGGCGTCGTCGCCCGTGCCAACCTTGCCAGCCAGTGCAGCCTTGGCAAGGCCCGTGCCTATCGATGCAGCCACTTCGGCCACGGTGACCGGACCGGGATACTCGCGTTGCGAACCATCGGGAAGCGTAATGTGGATCATGGGATTCCTAAAAATATTTCTCAGGGGGTGCGCCATCCCCCAAAAGCAAAAAAGCGCGGAGCCGGGTCCGCGCTTTGTTGGGGTCGAGTGAATCTCGTGCAGGCGCGAACCGCCAGCCGCTAGCGGCCGGTGTACATCTCCGATGTAGTTCGCGGTGTCATAACCATGATGCCTTTCTCGCCCTTGTCAGTTGAAAACTCCTTGCATTTTAACCCCAGCAAAGAAAAAGCGCCCGAAGCACAAGGCCCCGGACGCTTTCTCACCCCTATCTACCTGAAGTTGCACTCACCGAAGCCGCGCTTCAGTGGAATTGCTCCTCTTCCGTGGAGCCGGTCAGCGCCTTGACGCTGGACGAGCCGCCCTGGATCACCGTGGTCACGTCGTCGAAGTAGCCTGCACCCACTTCCTGCTGGTGAGACACGAAGGTGTAGCCTTGTTCGCGGGCTGCGAATTCGGGCTCCTGCACCATGTTCACGTAGTGCTTCATGCCTTCGCCGTTGGCGTAGGCGTGGGCAAACTTGAAGGTGTTGAACCCTCCAGCAATACTGTAAGTAGCAGATTTTCAAGGGTTTTTTCCGTTTTCGAGCCTGCGCCTCCCGCCCCACCCACACATGCCCCAAACTGTCGCAGTGACCTGTTTGCTGGGTTTTCAGCTTTTGGGCCATCACCCCAGGAATGAGGGAGAGGGTTTGACCCCACGGACCACCCAGCCCCATAGGATGGGCAGGTGATCGCGTGCGTGGCGCCCCGCGCTTTGCCTAAATTTTAGGCAGCTTTTCAGACAATCGGCCTCCAACTTGTGTCCACCACTTTGGCTGCAGCGTCCACAGCAGACATCAGCGTCTCATCTGCCAAGTGGCTGTAGCGCGCCGTGGTCTTGATCTGGGAGTGGCCAAGAAGTTTGCTCACCACATAGATGGACTGCCCAGAGTTCACCAGATTGCTGGCGAACGTGTGACGTAGGTCGTGCATCCGCAGGTCAGGCATCCCAGCCTCCCTGCGAACCTTGTCCCAGGGGTGGTACAGGTTGCCAAACGGCTGCCTGGTATTGGGATTGGGAACTACGTAAGGGCACCCTTTCCAACGGGGCAGCGCTTGAAACACCTCCAGAGCCCTGTCAGAGATCGGAATGTTTCGGGCCTTTCCGCTCTTGGACATAGGAATGCGCCAGTTGCGCCGCTCCAGATCGACGTCTTCCCAGCGTGCATCCAACAACTCACGTTTGCGACATCCGAGCAGCAGCAAAAGAGCAACGATGCTCTTGAACTGGGCTGAGCCACACCGGGACAGAACCTCGTGCAGGCGCTGGGTTTCAGCCGCGCTGAGATACCGCTCCTTCGCGTTGTTCGGGTTGAACAGCACCACACCGTCGGCAGGGTTGGACTCACTTCCCGGGATGCCTTTCTTCCTCGCCAGATTGAACATGATCTTGAACAGGACAGGTATCTTGTTGGCATGAGCCAACGCGTAGCCCTTCGTGCGCAGATCCTGGTGAGCCTCGGCCAGCATGTTGGTCGTGATTTCGTCCAGGTGCTTGGCTCCAAAGCGCGGCAGGACATGGCACTTGATGAAGCTCAGCGTGGACTGAAAATTCCTCCGGTGCAGGTGGATGTGCGGCACATAGGTCTCGCGGATGAACTCGGCCAGGGTCGGCACCGCACGCAAGGCTTGGCGCTCCTCCAGAGGATTGCCGCCCAGCTCCACCTCCGAGCGCAACCGCATGGCCTTCTGCCGGGCCTTGTCGTAGCTGACCGCAGCAGCGTCACCGATCTTGCATTGGCGCAGCTTGCCGTGGCTATCGTGATAGCGCAGGTAAAAGGTTTTACCCCCTGAAGGGCGAGCCTCCAGAATGAATCCTTTGAGTGCGCTGTCGTAATAGTCCACCTTGGATTTTCCGGGTGGACAAACCGCTTCACGCACAAACTGTGCACTGAGTTTGACAATGGGCATACAGCCTCTCCTTTCATGAGGTTGATTGATAAAGAACCGCGCCCATGGAGATAGACGCCGAAGCAATAGGCGCACGAACGCCTCTCCACATGGGCGTGGCTATTTACAAAAAATGGGTTAACAAAGATGCGGAGCAGTAACTCTGAGACCACCACCGCAGGACTTGACGATGATGAAAATCATCGACTTAGGAAAAATCGCTTGAAAACAAGAGCCAGCGACCCGGCAGTTTTCTCCGAAGAAGGCCGCCACCCGTTCTGAAGGCGAAAATTCCGTTCGTCAGTTTAGAAACCAGGAATTGGCGGCTTTCCTGCACGAAGAGGCTTGGCATTCTCCGAGGTCGGCTCACTTGGCAATTCCGGCAGATACCGCGCAAAGGCATCAGCAAACTCACGCACCTCGTAGCCCTTTGGTGTGTAGTCCAATTTCATGCGCACGGTTTTTGACTTGACCCCGTAGGCCGCCATGAACTTCGCCAACTGACGCGCCGAGAGAGGTTTACCGTGATTGTAGGTACGCCAGTCCATATCCTCATTTTCATTGAGCATTTGCAATAAATCGGCCGACGGAATGTACTTTCCCGTATAGCCAGATAATACCTCACGGATGTCCTCCAGTAGTTGATTGGAAGACGACTTAGGCGGCGCTGTTTCTTCACAGTTTTTCAGAGCCGCTTCGCACGCTTTGCGATACCACTCCTCGCCCAAGCAATGTGCAATGGCAAGCAATGGCTCCCAATTATCTTGCTGGCGATCGCTGAGCTCTTGGGGCATCTCATCCCATCCTTTCGCCAAAACGTCCTTGTTGTCTGTGACAAATTTCACAATCCGAGCACGCAAGTCTTTAAAAACCCTTGGATCGGCGGAGCGCAAGCGCTGCACACTGTCGTCCTTCGTCTTGCGCTTCATAGGGATCTGAATACCTCGACTCATCGTGGCACTTGGCAAATGTCTCTCAAGCATGATTCCTGCCATGGCTTTAGGTCCATAAACTTGGTACACGCACTCGACAAACTCTTTACCCACAGTCTCCACCCGTACAACAAATCCGCCCTTCTCGTAGCCTTTGTTCACCACTCCCGCGAACTCTGTCTTTCCGTCCATGAATGTGTCTGCCTCGTCAATAAGTACCGTGGGACAGTATTTAGTAATCAACCTAAATAGAGCCGCCAAAGTGATGTTTGCCGTTTCCATCGGTTTACAGACCAACTTCTCCACCACCTTTAGCAGCTGAGTCTTCCCACACTCTCTTTCAGGCGCGTTGATAAATAACAATGGGCATCGATCAAATTCCCTGTAGCACCAAGTATTAATACACCAAAGAGCCACAGCCAATGCGTCATGTTCCGTTATAACAACATAACTCTTTATGACATCAATTAATTCCCTTACAAAAGCATCGTAATCAAAATCTTGCTCACACGGAGCAACGTTATTTGCCTCCAGACTATTCAAAATGATTGAAGAAGTTGAGTTTTTTGGTTTCTGCTTCATGATCCGTCCTTGTTTAAGCAGTTGAGGTTATGGATTGGCCAATCCGTGGTTCGCTGAGTACAAGCAGCGAGCCAGAACTGAATTCTGAACGAAAGCTTGGCCCTTGCAAATAACCCCATTGGATCCCTCACAATAGCCATTTCCAGAAGATCAAAAAAATACTAAGGACGGAAGCACTCAAAACAAGGAATGAGGAAATTTATAAGGTTTAGAGCACTTCTCAGTGGGGAAATGTTTCTTCGCCAAATAGAGAGCCTCCCAAAAGCATGTCGAGAAAACCTAAGGATGGAGGCACACCAAACAGGGAAAACAAAATTCATTGACTTAGAAGCACTTCTCGCTGGGAAGATTTTTTTCATAAGGCTAGAAGCACTTCCGCGTGGGAGACAAGAGGGCAAAAAACTTCGAATTGCTTAAGAACTAGGCAAAACAGAAATTTGTAATAGATTGAAAAAAATCTCTCTTCGCCTACTACACCGCTATTTTTCCGGTGGTATTTCTCGTGTTCCCCCCTGCCACGCCAGCACGCGCCACTTCCGCAACGCCGCAACGGTATTGCAGGGCATGGCCCGGCGGGTGGCGCCGTGGCAGATGTGGCGGATTACGGGGAGAGGGCGTGCCGCTCCCCCCGGGCCGGGGCAAGCGAACCGGGTGGACCGGAGGGGATCGCGTCGCGCCCCCGACGGGTACCCAGATTGCCCCCAGGTGGGGTCGACAGGGGGGCGGGATGGCCCCCCTCCTGGGGCGGCCGCCGCACGCCACCCTGGCCCACTCTGGCGGCCACCGGCGGCGATGGTCCGTGGGGCCGGGCTCACGGCATGGGCTTGGCACGGACTACTTTCGGAAGTAACCCACCCAGAGTGCGATCCCAGCACCGACCAGAATCAAGA
>NZ_JBICKS010000030.1:0-357185 GCF_043104415.1 Delftia sp. WSY_16
GTGATTCAGCGACAGCCTTTCGCCGGAAGTTCTGTGTGCTCCTGCAGGCCGCGCTTCGCCGCTGGCCAGCGCGGGCGCGCCCCGAAAAAACTAAAGATCAGTGGCGTTCCGCACTCCGCGCCGGATGTGCCGTCTTGCGGCACATCCGGCCCTACCCCTTGAAACCTGGCCGAATTGCCTTATTATTAGCACTCGTTGGGTATGAGTGCTAACAATCCTCTGTCCCACATTGCTTCGAATGCCGGCCCGCCGGGCCGGCAAGTCTTTGTTTCAACTTTGTTGATGATTTAGGAGTTGGTATGAACCTGCGTCCCCTGCACGATCGCGTGATCGTCAAGCGCCTCGAAAACGAAACCAAGACGGCTTCGGGCATCGTGATCCCCGACAACGCCGCCGAGAAGCCCGACCAGGGCGAAGTGCTGGCAGTGGGTCCCGGCAAGAAGAACGACAAGGGTGAAGTGATCGCCCTGAACGTGAAGGTCGGCGACCGCGTTCTGTTCGGCAAGTACAGCGGCCAGACCGTCAAGGTCCATGGCGACGAACTGCTGGTGATGAAGGAAGACGACCTGTTCGCGGTCGTCGAAAAGTAATCCACGCGCTTCGAAACCGCACTTTCCAACTGAATCCGGAGAATTGAAATGGCAGCAAAAGACGTAGTTTTCGGCGGCGAAGCACGCGCCCGCATGGTTGAAGGCGTGAACATCCTGGCCAACGCGGTCAAGGTCACGCTGGGCCCCAAGGGCCGCAACGTGGTGCTGGAGCGCTCCTTCGGCGCCCCCACCGTGACCAAGGACGGCGTGTCGGTCGCCAAGGAAGTGGAACTCAAGGACAAGCTGCAGAACATGGGCGCCCAGCTCGTGAAGGAAGTGGCCTCCAAGACCAACGACATCGCCGGTGACGGCACGACCACCGCCACCGTGCTGGCACAGGCCATCGTCCGCGAAGGCATCAAGTACGTGGCCGCCGGCCTGAACCCCATGGACCTCAAGCGCGGCATCGACAAGGCTGTCGCCGCCCTGGTGGAAGAGCTGAAGAAGCAATCCAAGGCCACCACCACCTCCAAGGAAATCGCCCAGGTCGGCTCGATCTCCGCCAACTCCGACGAATCCGTGGGCAGCATCATTGCCGAAGCCATGGACAAGGTCGGCAAGGAAGGCGTGATCACCGTTGAAGAAGGCAAGTCGCTGGCCAACGAACTCGACGTCGTCGAGGGCATGCAGTTCGACCGCGGCTACCTGTCGCCCTACTTCATCAACAACCCCGAAAAGCAGGTTGCCCTGCTGGACAACCCCTTCGTGCTGCTGTTCGACAAGAAGATCAGCAACATCCGCGACCTGCTGCCCACGCTGGAAGCCGTGGCAAAGGCCGGCCGTCCCCTGCTGATCATTGCAGAAGACGTCGAAGGCGAAGCCCTGGCAACGCTGGTGGTCAACACCATCCGCGGCATCCTGAAGGTTGTGGCTGTCAAGGCTCCTGGCTTCGGCGACCGCCGCAAGGCCATGCTGGAAGACATCGCCATCCTGACGGGCGGCAAGGTCATCGCTGAAGAAGTGGGCCTGGCGCTGGACAAGGTGACCCTGGAAGACCTGGGCCAGGCAGTGCGCATCGAAATCGGCAAGGAAAACACCACCATCATCGACGGTGCTGGCCAAGCTGCTGAAATCGAAGCCCGCGTCAAGCAGATCCGCATCCAGATCGAAGAAGCCACCAGCGACTACGACCGCGAAAAGCTGCAAGAGCGCGTGGCCAAGCTGGCCGGCGGCGTGGCCGTGATCAAGGTCGGCGCTGCCACCGAAGTCGAGATGAAGGAAAAGAAGGCCCGCGTTGAAGACGCCCTGCACGCTACCCGCGCTGCTGTGGAAGAAGGCATCGTGGCCGGCGGCGGCGTGGCTCTGCTGCGTGCCAAGCAAGCCGTGGGCGAACTGAAGACCGGCGACGCCGAGCAGGACGCCGGCATCAAGCTGATCATGAAGGCCATCGAAGCGCCCCTGCGCGAAATCGTGGCCAACGCCGGTGGCGAGCCCTCGGTGGTGGTCAACGCCGTGCTGAACGGCTCGGGCAACTACGGCTTCAACGCCGCCAACGACACCTACGGCGACATGCTGGAAATGGGTATCCTGGACCCGACCAAGGTGACGCGTACGGCCCTGCAGAACGCCGCTTCCGTGGCATCGCTGCTGCTGACGACCGAAGCCATGATCGCCGAGTCCCCCAAGGCTGAAGGCGCCCCCGCCATGCCCGACATGGGCGGCATGGGTGGCATGGGCGGCATGGGCATGTAATTGCCCGCCGCAACCGGGCAGGCCTTGCGCCATACCCGGTTTGCCCCGCAAGGAAAAGGCCGCCCTCGGGCGGCCTTTTTCATTGCATGAACGCTGTTGCCGATGTCCTCAGGACACGGCCTGGCCCCAGGCCCGGCCCAGGCGCGCCACGGCCTCGGTGATCTGGGGCACGGTGGGCGCCGCATACGACAGGCGCATGCACAGGCCGGCCTGCTGCGCCGCCTCGGCCGGGAAGAAGGCCTTGCCTGGCACATAGAGCACGCCCTGCTCCACAGCGGCCGTGAACAGCGCCCGGGCCAGGGCCTCGGGCTCGCCCGCATGCCGTTGTGGCGGCAGCAGCTGCGCCCAGACGAACATGCCGCCCGCAGGCCGCACGAAGCGGATCTGCTCGCCCAGGGCCGACTGCATGCCCGAGCACAGCGCATCCATGCGCGCCGCGTACTCGGCGCAGGCCTGGGCCAGCTGGGGCGCATAGCGGCCCGAGCGCAGATAGTGCGCGGCGATCATCTGCGCCAGCGGCGAGGTGCACAGATCGGCCGTCTGCTTGGCGATGGTGCAGCGGCGCAGCAATTGGGCGTCGGCCAGCATCCAGCCGATGCGCAGCGCAGGCGCCACGGTCTTGGACAGGCTGGACAGGTAGACCACGGGATTGGCCTGGGCGCCGCACAGCGCCAGGCCCGTTTCGTAGATCGACGGTTCGCGCTGGCCGGTAAAGCGCAGCTCGCCATAGGGATCGTCCTCGACGATGGCAAAGCCGTGCTGGCGCGCCAGCGCCACCAGGGCCTCGCGCCGCGCCGCGGGCAGCAGCGTGCCGCCCGGGTTGGAGAAGTTGGGCACGGTGTAGAGCAGCTTGGGGCGGCGCGCATGGGGCCACTGCGCCAGCAGGCTGGCCAGGGCACCGGTGTCCAGGCCGTGTTCATCCGTGGGCACGGCCACGACCTGTGCCTGGGCCAGCTTGAGCGTCTGCAGCGTGGCCGGGTAGGCGGGCACCTCGACCAGCACCGGATCGCCAGGCTCCACCAGCACCTTGACCAGCAGGTCGAAGGCCTGTTGCGAGCCCGTGGTCACGATCATGTCGGCCGGCGTGCAGGCAATGCCGCGCGTGGCGCACAGCGCGGCCAGGGCTTCGCGCAGCGGCAGCTGGCCTTCGCTGGCGCCGTACTGCAGGCTGGCGGCAGCGTCCTGCTGCAAAGCGGCCATCGCGGCCTGTTGCAGGCCTTCGGCATCGAACAGGCTGGGCGAGGGATAGCCGCCCGCCAGCGAGAGCATGCCAGGGCGGCTCAGATAGGGAAACAGCTCGCGTATGGGCGAGCCTTCGGGGTGCGCGAACAGCGGGTTGAACAGATGGGCGGTGGGCGACTGAATGCCCAGGTCTGCAGTGCTCATGAAGGCCTCTTGCGGCTTTGCAAAAAACAAAGGGGCGCGTGCACAGGCCTGGCGCCTGCGCATGCGCCCCGGGAAAGGGGATACAGGGTGGATGCCGGCCAAAGCCGGCATCCAGGCAGCCGGTCAGGCCACAGCCTGGGCGGCCTGGGTGCGCAGCGCGCTGCGCAGCTGGTCGATGGAGCGCTGCTGCGCCTGCTCGTACAGCGCGATCTCGTCATGCACGCGGGCACCCAGGTCGGCCTCGAAGGCCTGCTGGGCCGCATGGGCCGCGTACTGCTTTTGCTCTTCGCCGCCCAGGTTGGACTGGAAGATGCCGGCCGCGCTCACGGGCAGGAAGTCTTCGTAGACGATGGGCTCGGCCTGGGCCAAGCCACGGGCGATCAGGGCGTCCAGGTCCGAGGCGGCGGCCGCGGCGGCCTCGCCTGCGGCCAGGGCGGCTCCCTCGTCGCTCAGCGTGAAGCGGTAGAAGGCCAGGTCCTGGCGGCGCAGCTGCTCATGCGTGTCGGGGAAAGCCTCGAAGACCTGGGCCAGGCGGCTGCCGTAGTCGGGTGCGGCACTGCCCGCGCTGCCCATGTCGCGCACCTGGGCCAGCAGCTGGTCGTAAAGCGCGCGGCCCTTGCGCGTGAGCGCCACGCCGCGCTGCTCGATCTCGCCGAAGCGCGCCGTGTGCGAGCCTGCGCCCGTGGCATCGCCGGCAAAACGCACGGTCTCCTTGAGCGCCTTGAAGCTGGTCTGGCGCAGCAGGATGGGGCAGGCGCGGCGCGGCGGGCCTTCGACCACGTCCTTGGCGTCCATGCCGCGTGCGGGCATGGCGGCCTGGGCCGCGTCGATGTCCAGGGTGCGCGGCGTCAGGTGGTTGATGTGCGGGCCCTTGAAGCAGACCACGTCGGCGATCAGGCGGTGGGCCTTGTGCAGCGCGTCATAGGTGGCGCCGTCCACGGTGGATTCGCTGTGCCAGCGGAAGGTCTCCAGCGCCTCGCCGACGAATTCATCGGCCTCGGCATCGGTGAGGCCGCCGTTGGCCTCGGACTGGGCGATCAGCGCCAGCGCGCGCTCGGTGAAGATGTTGCGGCGCGCCAGGATGGCGGCAGCCTGGGCGCGCAGCGCCTCGTCGGCGATCAGGTCCAGGCGCAGCAGCGAGGTGAAGACGCGGAAAGGGTTGGCCAGCAGCGCGGCATCGCTGACGGGACGGAAGGCCGTGGAGTGCACGGGCACGCCGGCCACCGACAGGTCGTAGTAGCCCACGGGCTCCATGCCCATGATGGCGAACAGGCGGCGCAGCATGGACAGCTCGGCGGCCGTGCCCACGCGGATGGCGCCGTGGCGCTCCACGCCCAGGCGGGCCAGCTCGCCACTGCGCTGCATCCGGGCCAGCAGCTCAGGCTCGGCCTGCAGCGTGCGCTGGTTGATGTCGGCCACGAGTTCGATCAGCGTGCCGTACTGGGGCACTTCATCGCGGTACATCTCGGACATGGCGCTGGAAAAGCGCGCGCGGATCTCGTCGGAAGGCACGAAGGCGTTGGCGGACGTAGAGGACATGGTGCTTGTGGGGACTGATGGTGGGGCCGCAGATCAGCCTGCGGCATGGTGAATTCCTGGCACGCATGCTAGGTCTGCGCCTTGAGCCTGGTCAAACGATAATCGGGCCCATAGGTCATTCCCAAACAGAATGGCCCCTCCCACGATTGCCCCACCGCTCCCTGCCATGCTGCTGTCCCGCCGTTTCCTGCCTCCCATGTCCCTGCTGTGCGCCTTCGAGGCAGCGGCCCGGCACCAGAGCTTCACGGCAGCTGCGGCCGAGCTGCACCTGACGCAAAGCGCCGTCAGCCGCCAGATCCGAGCGCTGGAGGAGCGGCTGGAGGCAGAACTCTTTGTGCGCGAGCGCCAGACCGTGCGCCTGAGCCCGGCCGGCCAGGCCTATGCGCAGGAAATCCGGGGCGCGCTGATGCGCATCTCCACGGCCACGCTGGGCTTTCGGGCCAACCCGCGCGGCGGCAGCCTGAACCTGGCCATCCTCCCCACCTTCGGCACGCGCTGGCTGGCGCCGCGCCTGCCGCAGTTCTTCAGCGCCCACCCGGGCATCACCATCAACCTGACGACGCGGCTGTCCCAGTTCGACTTCCAGCTCGAAGCCGTGGACGCCGCCATCCATTTCGGCCTGCCGCACTGGCCGGGCGCCGAGCTGGCCTTTCTGATGAGCGAGACCGTGGTGCCTGCCTGCAGCCCCGCCCTGCTGGCCCAGCATGGCTTTGCCCAGCCCCAGGACCTGCTGCAGGCGCCGCTGCTGCACCTGGCATCGCGCCCCGATGCCTGGCAGCGCTGGCTGTCCGTGCACCATGCGCCCATGGCCGAGGGCCAGGGCATGCTGTTCGACCAGTTCGCCACCGCCGCCCAGGCCGCCATCGCCGGCGTGGGCGTGGCCTTGCTGCCACGCTTTCTGATCGAGCGCGAACTCGCACAGGGCGATCTGGTGCGTGCCCTGCCCCATCTGCCCGAGATGGAAAGCGCCGAGCGCTACTACCTGGCCTGGCCCACGAGCCGCGGCAACTACCCGCCGCTGCAAAGCCTGCGCGAGTGGCTGCAGCAGGCGGCCCAGGATTTCATGCGGGACGGCCCGCAGCCCTGACGCCCGCAGCGCCTGCCACCAGCGCCTGCAGCGCGGCCACCGGAAGCTGCCCGGCCAGGCCGATGGCCACGATGGCGGGCACCTGCTGCTGCGCGGGCGCTGATGCGGCACGCAGCCGGCCGCTGCGCCCGGCAAATTGAAGCTCGCTCCAATGGCCCGCCCCGGTCTGCACCACGCCCTTGAGCCGCAGCACGCCAGCCGGCATGGCCTGCAGCCACGCCTGCAGGGCCGTCTCGGACAGCACCCCGGGCGGCTGGCAGGACCAGGTCTCGAACTGCCGGCCATGCATGGGGCGCGCAGTGCTGGCACCCCATGAGACCTCCCGCACGCCACGCAGCAGGGCTGCGCCGCTGAGCAGTTGCACGGGCACCCGGGCTTCGTGCACGTCGCAACGTTGCGCGGCTGGCGCGTGGTGGGCTATCCAGCCGTGCACGCGCTCCAGGGTCCGGGCATCGGCCAGATCGGTCTTGTTGACGATGACCAGGTCGGCCCGGGCCACCTGGCGCTGCAGCGTGTCGGCCAGCAGCGGATCGGCGGCCTGCGAGAGCAAGGTGCCGGCATCCAGCACCACGATGACTCCATCGAGCGCCAGACCCGGATCGGCCAGGCCCAATTGGGCGATGCGCCAGGGGTCGGAGACGCCGCTGGCCTCGACCACCACGGCGTCGAAGCGCTCGCGCTGCTGCAGCACGCCGATCAGGGCCATGGACAGGTCATCGCCGATCTGGCAGCACACGCAGCCATTGGTCAGCGCGATGGTGTCGCCGCTGTGGTCCTTGATCAGGCCTGCATCGATGTTGAGCGCGCCGAAGTCGTTGACCAGCACGGCCAGCCGCTGGCCATCCGCATGGCGCAGCCAGTGGTTGAGCAGCGTGGTCTTGCCGGCGCCCAGGAAGCCGCCGATGACCGTGAACGGCAACCGCTGTCCCATGTCATGCCGCCTTGAAGACGCGCCCCGACAGCACCGTGCCCCAGACCCTGAGGTCCTTGAGCACCATGGGGTCCAGGGACAGCGGATCGTCCTCCAGCACGCAGAAGTCGGCGCGCTTGCCGCATTCGATGCTGCCGATCTCGTGGTCCAGCTTCAGTGTCCAGGCCGCGCCCAGCGTGACGGCATGCAGGGCCTGGGCCACGGTCAGGCGCTCGGCCGCGCCCAGCACGCGGCCCTTGGGCGTGATCCGGTGGACCGCGCACCAGGCGGTGAACAGCGGCCCCAGCGGCGTGACGGGCGCATCCGAATGGATGGCCAGCGGCACGCCGGCGGCCAGCGCGCTGGCGCAGGCATCGAGCCGCATGGCGCGGTCCGGCCCCATGGTCATCTCGTAGTGCTGGTCGCCCCAGTACCAGAGGTGGTTGGCGAACAGGTTGGCGCACAGGCCCAGCGCCGCCATGCGGCGAAACAGCGGCGCATCGATCATCTGGCCATGCTGCAGCGTGTGACGGTGGTCGGGCCGGGGCGCGCGGGCCAGCACGCGGCCTATGGCGTCGATGGCGGCTTCGCTGGCCTCGTCGCCATTGGTGTGCGTATGGATGAGCAGGCCCGCGCGGTGGTAGGTCTCGAAATCGGCCTCGTACTGCGCGGGCGCGGTGACCCAGATGCCGTTGGGCGCGCCGTTGTAGTGACCGGGCCAGCGCAGGCGCGCCGAAAAGCCCTGGATGGAGCCGTCCAGCATCATCTTGACCAGGCCGTAGCGCAGCCGGTCGGTGTTGCGCGCCATGAGCGCGCGCACATGCCCGGCACCGGCCTCGGCGCCATGGGTGCCGTGAAACGCCTGGAAGGCGGGCAGGATGCGGATGGGCACCTGGTCGTCGCCCAGCGCGGCCTCCAGCACGCGGCAGTCCTGCTCACCCAGTTTGTTGACCAGGTCGGTGGCCGTGGTCACGCCCTGGCGGCAGGCCAGGCGGGCGAAGGAGCGCACGCCGGCCTCGGTCATGGGCGCCAGCAGCCCGGCGTTGCCGATCTTGCGCAGCACCAGGAACATGGCGGCCGGTTCCTGCAGCTCGCCCGTGGGCTCGCCGGCCAGGGCGTGGCCGGGCGCAAAGCGCACCACGCCCTCGACCTCGTTGTCGCGCGTGATCTCGGCCAGGCGCAGCATGGCGCTGTTGACATTCATCAGATGGCCGTTGGCATGCGAGATCACGATGGGACGGCCTCCTGCGGCGCGGTCCAGGTGCTCCACCGTCATGCGCTCGCCGCCGAAGTAGATGGGATCGAACCCCCAGGCGATCAGCGGCTGCCCGGGCGGCAGGCCCTGCGCATCCATGCGCGCCGCCACCTCGGCCAGGCGGTCCACCACGGCATCCATGGAGCGCAGGCCGGGCCAGGTCTTTCCGTCGGGGTCGCGCCGGTCGAACCAGCCCGTGTATGTCCAGTCCCACATGCTGCCTTCCTTGAGGTGACAGTGGCCCTCCACCAGCCCGGGCAGCAGCACCTGGTCGGCAAAGCGCTCGTCGATGCGGCATTCGCCCCAGGCCGTGCAGCGCGCGAGGTCCCCGACAGCGAGGATGCGCCCGTCGCGCACGGCCACGTGCGTGGCCTCGGGCTGCATGGGGTTCATGGTGATGATCTTGCGGGCGGCGTAGACGGTGATGCTCATGGTGGCGGGTGCTCCGGGTTCAAAGGGCCAGCGGCGCGCGCGGCACGCCATAGATGTGGTCCACGCGGATGCATCGCACCCAATGGCCGGGGGCGGCTTCGCGCAGCGGTGGCGTCTCGGCCGAGCACGCAGGCACGGCCACGGGGCATCGCCCGGCGAAGCGGCAGCCCGCGGGCGGGTTGATGGGACTGGGCGGATCGCCGGCCAGCCGTATGCGCCGCGCCGCGCGCTCGCGCCCGCCGCGCACCGTGGGCACGGCCGACATCAGGGCCACGCTGTAGGGATGCAGCGGCCGCGCAAAGAAGGCCTGGCGCGGTGCGCGCTCCACGATCTGGCCCAGGTACATGACGGCGATGTCGTCGCAGATGTGCTCGACCACGGCCATGTCGTGCGAGATGAACAGGTAGCTCAGGCCCAGCTCGCGCTGCAGCCGCGCCAGCAGGTTGAGGATCTGGGCGCGGATGGCGATGTCCAGCGCCGACACGGGTTCGTCGCAGACCACGAGTTCGGGCCGCGTGGCCAGGGCGCGCGCGATGTTGATGCGCTGGCGCTGGCCGCCCGAGAACTGGTGCGGGAACAGCTGGCGCTGTTCGGGCCGCAGGCCGACCTGGGTGAACAGCTCGGCCACGCGCGCCTCGCGCTCGGCCGGCGTGCCCACGTCCATCAGGTCCAGCGGAGCGCGCACCGCATCGCCCGCGCGCTGTCGCGGATTCAGCGAGGAAAACGGGTCCTGGAACACGATCTGCATGCGCCGCCTCGCCTGGCGCAGGGCCTCGCCCGACAGGCCACCCAGGTCGGTATCGCCCAGCTGCATGCGGCCTGCCGTCACGGGCGCCAGGCGCATCACGGCCAGCGCCGTGGTGGTCTTGCCCGAGCCCGACTCGCCCACCACGGCCAGCGTGCTGCCGCGCCGCAGGCTGAAGGACACGCCGTCCACGGCCTTGACCACCTCGGGCCTGCCGAACAGGCCCTTGCCCGGGCGCGGAAAGTGGACCTGGAGATCGTCCACCTGCAAGAGGGTATCGTCCATGCGTGCGTTCATGCCAGGGCCTCCGTGTGGGCGCGGATGCGGGAAGCGGGAGCGTGCAGCCAGCAGGCCACGCCGTGGGATGGATCATCCAGCGCGACCAGCGGCGGCGCCTCGCTGGCGCAGCGCGGCTGGGCCTCGCGGCAGCGCGCACGAAAGGCGCAGCCGCTGCCCAACTCCCAGATCGAGGGCACGACGCCGGGGATCTCGGGCAGCTCGGTGCGCCCGCCTGCCTGGCTGCTGCCCAGCTCGGGCAGGCAGGCGATCAGGCCGCGCGTGTACGGATGGGCGGGCGCCGACAGCACCTGCTCGCAGCGGCCCTGCTCGATCACGCGGCCCGCATACATGACCATGACGCGGTCGGCCATCTCGGCCACGGCCCCCATGTCATGCGTGATCAGCACGATGGCCGTGCCCTTGTCGCGCTGCAGCTCGCGCAGCAGGTCGAAGATCTGGGCCTGCACAGTCACGTCCAGCGCCGTGGTGGGCTCGTCGGCGATCAGGATGTCGGGCCGGCAGGCCAGGGCCATGGCGATCATCACGCGCTGGCGCATGCCGCCCGACAGCTGGTGCGGGTACTCGTGCACGCGCCGCTCGGGCGCGGGGATGCCGACCTGCCGGAGCATCTCCACGGCGCGCTGGCGCGCGGCGCCCGCGTCCAGGCCGGCGTGCAGGCGCAGCGGCTCGGCGATCTGCTCGCCCACGGTGAGCACCGGGTTCAGCGAGGTCATCGGCTCCTGGAAGATCATGGAGATGCGGTTGCCGCGCACCTGGCGCATATGGGCCTCGCCGGCGGCCACCAGGTCCTCGCCCTGGAAGCGCACCTGCCCGCCCGTGATGCGGCCCGGAGGCGAGGGAATGAGGCGCAGCAGCGCCAGCGCCGTCATGCTCTTGCCGCAGCCGGATTCGCCGACCACGCACAGGGTCTCGCCCGCGCGCAGATCGAAATCCACGCCGTTGAGCACCGTCGCCTGGCCGCGCCGGCCCTGGAAGGCCACGCGCAGGCCGCTGACTTGCAGCAGGGGGGTGTCGGTGTCCATCAGCGCTCCCTCAGCTTGGGGTTGAGTGCATCGTTGAGGCCGTCGCCGATCAGGCTGACGGCCAGCACGGTGACGAAGATGGCAGCACCAGGAAAGGCCACGGCCCACCAGCACGACAGCAGGTACTGGCGGGCCGACCCGATCATCAGGCCCCAGCTCATCTGGTTGGGGTCCCCCAGGCCCAGGAAGGACAGACCGGCCTCGAACAGGATGGCGGCGCCCACGGCCAGCGTGGCCGACACCACCAGCGGCGGCAGCGCATTGGGCAGGATCACCTTCCAGATGATGCGGCCGTGGCGCGCGCCGATGGCACTCTCCGCGCGCACGAATTCGAGCTGGCGGATGCGCATGAACTCGGCCCGCGTCAACCGCGCCGTGGCCGGCCAGCTCACGCTGCCGATGGCCAGCGTGACCGTCACCAGCGAGGGCGAGAACAGCGTGACCACCACCATGGCGAACAGCAGCGCAGGCAGCACCTGGAAGAACTCGGTCACGCGCATCAGCAGCGCATCGACGCGGCCGCCGTAGTAGCCGGCCATCGCCCCCAGCGTCACGCCGATGCACACCGACAGCAAAGCCGCGAAGGCGCCCACCATCAGCGTGGCGCGGCCGCCGTGGATGATGCCCGTGAGCACGTCGCGCCCCAGCTGGTCGCTGCCCAGCCAGGCCTCCTCGCTGAACGGCGGGCTCAGCGGCATGGTGCGGATCTCGAACGGGTCCGCAGGCCAGATCCAGGGGCCGGCGATGGCCACCAGCAGCACGATGAGCAGCATGGCCATGCCGGCAATGGCCGAGGGGTTGCGCAGGAACATGCGCAGCGCCTCACGGGCCGGGTGCTCGGCATGGGCTGCGGCCTGCGGCGCGGCGACGGTCGGCACGGACACGGAAGGTGGTGTGATGGCATTCATGGTCTCAGGCCGCCTTGATGCGGGGATCGATCAGCCGGTAGCACAGGTCGGTGACGAGGTTCATCACGACCACGACGATGGAGGAGAACAGCAGCACGCCCAGGATGGTCGGGTAGTCGCGCCGCAGCACCGAGTCGAAGGCCAGCCGGCCCAGGCCCGGCCAGTTGAAGACCGTCTCGACGATGATGGCGCCGGCCATGACGTTGCCGAACTGCAGGCCCAGCATGGTCACCACGGGCAGCAGCGCGTTGCGCAGCGCATGGCGGTAGAGCACCACATGCTCGGCCAGGCCCTTGGCGCGCGCCGTGCGGATGTAGTCGGCGCCCAGCACGTCCAGCATGGACGAGCGCGACAGCCGGCTGTACTGCGCCAGGTAGACCAGGGCCAGTGTCAGCGCAGGCAGCACCAGGTGCCGGGCCACGTCCAGCAGGTCGGCAAGGCCTGCGCCGCCTGCGGCATCGGCCGAGCGCATGCCCGACACCGGCAGCACGGGCCACCAGGAGGCAAACGCCAGCACCAGCAGCATGCCGGTCCAGAACACGGGCGCCGCAAAGCCCACCAGGGACAGCACGGTGATGCACTGCGACAGCAGGCCGTTGGGCCGGCGCGAGGACAGCACGCCCAGCAGCGTGCCCACCACGAAGGCCGTGAGCACGGCGGCCAGCACCAGCAGCAAGGTGGCGGGCACGCGCTCGGCAATCATCTGCGCCACCGGCAGGTTGAAGAAGTAGGAGTAGCCCAGATCACCACTGGCCACGCGCGCCAGGTAGATGCCCAGCCGCACGGGCAGCGGCCGGTCCAGCCCGTAGCGTGTGCGCAGCTCGGCCATGAGCTCGGGCTCCATGCCGCCGCTGGCGCCGGCAATGGTCTCCACGGGATCGCCGGGCGCCGCATGCACCAGCATGAAGTTCAGCACCACCACGGCCAGCACCAGCGCCAGGCCCTGCAGCAGCCGCTTGAGGAGTGTGCGGAGAAATGCCATGGCCGGGTCCTCCTGGATTACTTCAAGAAAATCTCGTCGTAGGGCGAGGCCGGCCCCCAGACCGTGGTCGGCAGGTTGCCCACGTTCTTGCGCGCAGCCGTGTGGTAGGGCGAGTTGTTGATGAAGATCACCGGCAGCTCGTCGGTCACGGTCTTCTGGAAAGCCGCATAGAGCTTCTTGCGCTCGGCCGTGTCCAGCGTGCTGCTGGCCGTGTTCAGCAGCTCGTCCACCTTGGGATTGCGGTAGGACTGGGTGTTGGTCCAGACCACGGGCTTGATGTTGGTGGACAGGTAGCTGCGGTGCACGCCGATGACCGGGTCGCCCCAGTTGAAGACGATGTCCATGGACAGGTCGAAGTCATGCGTGGCCAGCCGCCGGGACCAGGCCGGGAAATCGGCCGAGGCCCTTACATCGACGGCGATGCCCACCTTCTTGAGCTGGGCGCGCACGTACTCGGCCACGTTCTTTTGCTGCTCGTCCGTGCCCGGCAGGTAGTCGATGGTGATCTTGAAGCGCTCGCCGTTGGCGCCGGGCTTGAGGCCGGCCTCGTCCAGCAGGGCCGCCGACTTCTTGAGGTCCAGCGGATAGCGCACCAGGTCGGCCGAGGCAAAGGGGCTGGCCGCCACGATGGGGCCGTCGGCCACGGTGGCGAAGCCGCCCATCAGCGCCTTGGTGATGAAGTTCTTGTCGATGGCATGCGCAATGGCCTTGCGCACGCGCACATCGTCCAGCGGCTTCCTGTCGGTGTTGATGGCCAGCCAGTTGATCGAGCCTATGCCCTCGAAGCCCTTGCCGGTCAACGTGATCTGGGGATTGGTGGACAGGCGCTTCAGGTCGATGGAGGCCTGCAGGTAGGGCACCATCTGCACGTCGCCGCGCTCCAGGCTCAGCAGCAGGCTGGAGGAGTCGGGCACGATGTTGAAGACCAGCTTGTCCAGGTAGGGCCGGCCGGGCAGGAAGAACTTGTCGAAGCGCTCCATCACGATGCGCTGGCCCGCGCGGAACTCGGTCAGCTTGAACGGCCCCGAGCCCACCACGTCGGCGCTGTTGCGCGCATGGGTCTTGAGGTCGGCACCGTCGCCATAGATGTGCTTGGGCAGTATGGGCGCCAGCGCCGGGCTCATGGCCAGCAGGATGGCCGGATGCGGCGCGTTCATGCGGATGATGGCCGTGTAGGGGTCGGGCGTGTCCACCTTCTCCACGGGCCCCAGCATGGTCTGGAACGGGTGGTTGGCCTTGATGGCCATGATGGAGAAGGCCACGTCGGCCGAGGTGATGGGCTTGCCGTCGTGGAACACGGCATTCCTTCGCAGGTTCAGGGTCAGCGACTTGCCGTCCTCGGCCAGCTTCCAGGATTCGGCCAGGTAGGGCTGGGGCTTCCACTGGTCATCGAAGCGCAGCGGGCTGGCGAACAGCTGGGTGGAGGGCATGGCCGTGGCAATGCCCGATTGCACGGCACCGTTCAGGTGCCGTGGCACCTGGGTGCTGCCCACGATCAGGGTGCCGCCGCGCTGCGGCTCCTGGGCCTGGGCCTGCAGCGGCGTGGCCGCCAGGCCCGCCAGCGCGCCGGCCAGGGCCAGGGCCGCCAGGGCGCGGCGTCGGAAAGTGATGGTGTGCATGGACTGTCTCCCTCGTTGGATCGCCAGGCCGCGCGGCTCGCTGCCTTCAATCCAGAATACGCAACAAGGGCGCGGGCCGCGGGGGCCACAGCCGTCCAAACGTAGGAGCCAGAGGCCCGGTGTTTACCCGCGTCGGCCGGCCCAAACCTTTACTTGCCCGCACCCGCACCGCAACATGGCGCCGACCGCGCGCCCTCTGCCCGGCCGCGCCAAGAACGCCCCCCGATTGCCTCCGTTGCGCCATGAGCACCCCTTCCGCCACAGACCCACGCCACCAGTGGGCCCGCCTGTTCGCGCTGCCCGAGCAGCCCGGCCTTCCCCTGAAGGACCGCCTGCGCCTGGCCCTGGTCCAGCCCATCCTCGAAGGCCGCCTGCCGCCCGGCGCGGCCATGCCACCCTCACGCGAGCTGTCGCGCCTGCTGGAGGTGTCGCGCAATACCGTGACCACGGTCTACGAGCAGCTCGTGGATGAAGGCTTTCTGGAAGCCCGCCCGCGCAGCGGCGTGTTCGTGGCCCGGGATTCGCGCTTGGCCGGTGTGGACGGCGCCGTGGCCCTGCCTGCGGCAAGTCCCGGGGAGCCCGCACCGGACTGGTCTGCACGCGTGCTGCGCTCGCTGACGGACAGGCACACGCTGTCCAAGCCGCTGCAGTGGCGCGAGTACCCCTACCCCTTCGTCTACGGCATGCACGATCCCGCGCTGTTTCCCACCGAAGGCTTCCGGGAATGCTGCACGCGCAGCCTGGCGCGCGCCCAGCTGCCGCACTGGACGCCGGACTTCGAGACCGACGACGTGCCCGACCTGATCGAGCAGATCCGCCTGCGCCTGCTGCCCCGGCGCGGGGTGTTCGCGCTCAAGGAAGAGATCCTGGTCACCGTGGGCGCGCAGCAGGCCTTCTACCTGCTGGCCGACGCGCTGCTGGACCCCTCGCAGCGGCTGGGCTTCGAGGAGCCGGGCCACCCGCATGCGCGCAACACCTTTTCGCTGCGCCGCCCGCACTGGGTGCCCGTGGCCGTGGACGAGGAAGGCGTGGTGGTCGATGGCCTGCCGCCGCTGGACTACCTGTTCGTCACGCCCTCGCACCAGAGCCCCACCACCGTGACGCTGAGCCTGCAGCGGCGCGAGCAACTGCTGCGCCGCGCCGAGCAGGGCGATTTCGTGATCATCGAGGACGACTACGAGGCCGAGAACCTCTACCAGGGCAGGCCCATGCCCGCGCTCAAGAGCCTGGACAAGGGCGGGCGCGTGATCTATGTGGGGTCGCTGTCCAAGAGCCTGTCGCCCGCGCTGCGGCTGGGCTACATCGTCGCGCCGCGCGCGCTGATCGACGAGTTGCGCGTGCTGCGCCATGCCATGGTGCGCCACCCCAGCGCCTTTCTGCAGCACGCCTATGCGCTGTTCCTGTCGCTGGGCCACCATGAAGCCCATGCGCGCCGCGTGAACCAGGCCATGCTGGAACGCGTGGCGCAGGTGGACCGCTCGCTGCGCGCACACCTGCCGGATTTCATCTTCCGCCAGCCCCAGGGAGGCGCATCGCTGTGGGTGCAGGCGCCGGCCTGGCTGGACGCCGATGCGCTGGCCGCCGTGGCGCGCCGCCACGGCGTGCTGATCGAGGCAGGCAGCGCGTTCTTTGCGACGCCGCGCCAGCCCTGCCCCTTTTTCCGGCTGCGCCTGTCCTCCATTGCCACCGATCAGATCGATGCAGGCATTGCGGCACTGGCACAGGCGGTGGCCGAACTGGCCCGGTCGCGATGACCGGGTCCGGGCCCTTGGTCACTGCTGCGCGTAGGACTCCAGCGGCTTGTCGTTGGGCTTTTGCAGCAGCTGCTTGAGCATGTCGCTCATGGGCAGGTTCAACGGGGCATTCTTGGGCGGAATGGGCTGCACGAACCACTTGTCGTAGATCTTCGCCACTTCGCCCGAGGCCATCATGCCCACCAGCACGTCGTCCACGGCCTTCTTGAAGGCGGGATCGTCGCGGCGAAACAGGATGGCGATGGGTTCGGAGCCCAGCACCTCGCCCACGATCTTGAAGCCTGCAGGGTTCTTGGAGTTGGCGATGACGCCGGCCAGCAGGTTGTCGTCCAGCACGAAGGCATCGGCACGGCCCGATTCGAGCATCAGAAAGCTCTCGAAATGGTCCTTGCCCAGCGAGGTGGGCAGGTTCACGCCATTGTCGCGCCCGTACTTGCGCAGCAGCTGCACGGCAGTCGTGCCGGCCGAGGCCGCCACGGGCTTGCCGTCGAGCTGCTTGAAGGAGGTGATGCCCGAGTCGGCACGCACGGCCATGCGCACCTGGCTCACGTAGGTGGTCACGGCAAAGGCCACCTGCTTTTGGCGCGCGAGGTTGTTGGTGGTCGGGCCGCAGCCGATGTCCACGGTGCCGTTCTGCACCAGGGGCATGGTGTTCTGCGAGGTCAGGGCCATGTACTCGATCTTGGCCTTGGGCACGATCTGGGCCAGCACCTTCTCGCACAGCTCGACGTGGTAGCCCACGTACTTCTGCGTGGTCCCGAAGGCATAGGCCATGGGCGCCGAGCTTTCGCGCACGCCCATCACCACCTTGCCTGTGCTCTGGATCTTGTCCAGCGTGCCGGCCGCTTCCTGTGCATGGGCAGCGCCAGTTGCCGCCACCACACATGCCATCGCCACATGGGCCAGTACGAATCGCATCGAGGGTCTCCTTGGATAGTTGTTGCAGGTCCGAAGGCGCGCTGCGCCTCCACCCTGCCGAGCCGCCGTCACTGGCTGCATGCAAGCAGGGCCGCCGGCAAGGCGATTGCATCAACTATCGAGCAATCAGGCGCCTGTGCATAACGATGAAATGGAAGAAGGTCATGCTCCACCCACATGACCCGGCACCCTGCTGGTGCGCTGCGGGGGCCACAGGCCCGCAGCGCCCGGTCAGCCGGCCGACCCTGCCGCAAGCCGGTGCATGAGGCCCTGCGTCGAGGCATCGACGCCCTGCCAGTCGCCGCTGTCCTGGCGCGCATGCAGCTGGCGCGCCAGGTGCTTGCCCAGCTCCACGCCCCATTGGTCGAAGCTGTTGATGCCCCAGACCGCACCGGCCGAGAAGACACGGTGCTCGTACAGTGCGATCAGGGCACCCAGCGATGCCGGATCGAGCTGCTGCAGCAGCAGGAAGCTGCTGGGCCGGTTGCCCGCGCAATGGCGCTCCGCACCCTCGCCGTGGCGCCCCTCCATCAGGGCCTGGGCCTGGGCAATGGCGTTGACGACCAGGCTCTGGTGGTGGGCGCCCAGGTATTTGCCGCCGTCGCGCAGTGCGATGAATTCCACGGGAATCACGTCCTGGCCCTGGTGCAGCATCTGGAAGAAGGCATGCTGGCCATTGGTGCCGGGCTCGCCCCAGATCACGGGCGCCGTGCGCACGGGCAGTGTCTGCCCGTCGCGCGTCACGCCCTTGCCGTTGCTCTCCATCTCCAGCTGCTGCAGATAGGCGGTCAGCCGCCGCAGGCCATGGCTGTAGGGGGCAATGCAGCGGCTGGAGAAGCCGCAGAAATCGCGATACCAGACGTCCAGCAGGCCCAGGCGCAGCGGCAGGTTGCCCTCCACACCGGAGGAAAAGAAATGCGCGTCCATGGCATGGGCGCCGTCCAGCAGCGCACGGAACTGCGCCGCCCCGATGGCGATGGCCACCGGCAGGCCGATGGCCGACCACAGCGAAAAACGCCCGCCCACCCAGTCCCAGAATCCCAGCGTGCGGCGGATGCCGAAGTCGGCTGCGGCCTGCACATTGGTGGTGAGCGCCACGAAGTGCCGGTCGATGGAGCACGCGGCCTGCGCATCCTCGCTGCCGCCCTGCTCCAGAAACCACCGGCGCGCCGAGTGCGCGTTGAGCATGGTCTCGGCCGTGGTGAAGGATTTGGAGGCGATCAGGAACAGCGTGCTGTGCGGGCGCACGCGGCGCAGCACATGGCCGAGCTCATGGCCATCGACGTTGGAGACGAAATGGAAATTCTTGCCCGCATCGACCCAGTCCTCCAGCGCATTGACCACCACTTCGGGGCCCAGGTGCGAGCCGCCGATGCCGATGTTCACGATGTCGGTGATGCCCTCGTCGCCACGCACCTGCTCGGCCAGGGCCAGCATGGCGTCCAGCGTCTCGTGCACCTGGGCCAGCGCCTCGTGCATGGCCGGCTGCCACTGCTGCACGGTAGCGCAGTGGCGCAGCTGGCCGCCGTCGCGCGGCATGCGCAGCAGCCAGTGCATGACGGCGCGGCCCTCGGTGCAGTTGACGGGCTCGCCGGCCAGCATGGCGTTGCGCTGGGCCAGCACGCCGGCCTGCTGCGCCAGCTCGCGCAGCAGCGTCTCGGTGGCTTCGGTCCAGAGGTTCTTGGACAGGTCGGCGAAGACATGCGGGGCCTGCTGGCTCAGCGCGTCCAGCCGGCCCGCGTCCGCGGCAAAGGCCTGGCGCAGATCCAGGGACCGGATGTCTTCGTTGAAATGGCGTTCAAGTGCCGACCAGGCCGGCAAGGTGTTGCACAAAACGGGCAAGATCTTCATCCAATCAGTCTGCGGCCTGCTGCATCAATGCTTCGAGCTTGCGGGTGTCGGCAGCGAAGGCGCGTATGCCTTCGGCCAGCTTCTCGGTGGCCATGGCGTCCTCGTTGAGGGCCAGGCGGAAACCGGCTTCGTCGTAGTGCACGGGATCGAGGGCCAGGGTCCGCGCGGCCTCGGGGTCCAGGGCGCGCGCCAGGGGCGCATCGCTGGCGCCCAGCTGGGCCAGCAGTTCGGGGGCGATGGTCAGCAGGTCGCAGCCCGCCAGCGCCACGATCTGGCCCGTGTTGCGAAAGCTCGCGCCCATGACCTCGGTGGCGATGCCGAAGTGCTTGTAGTGCTCGTAGATGGCGCGCACGGAGCGCACGCCGGGATCGTTGGCGCCGGCCATGGCGGCCTCGTCCCACTGGGCGCCGGCCTGCTTCTTGTACCAGTCGTAGATGCGGCCCACGAAGGGCGAGATCAGCTGCACCTTGGCCTGTCCGCAGGCCACGGCCTGGGAGAACGAGAACAGCAGGGTGAGGTTGGTGTGGATGCCGCGCAGCTCCAGCTGGCGCGCCGCCTCGATGCCTTCCCAGGTGGAGGCGATCTTGATGAGCACGCGGTCGATGTGCACGCCTTCGGCCTGGTACAGCTCGATCAGGCGCTCGGCACGCGCCACGGTGGCCGAGGTGTCGAACGACAGGCGCGCATCGACTTCGGTGGAGACGCGGCCCGGAATGGTGTTCAGGATCTCGCAGCCGAAGCGCACCAGCATGCGGTCCATGACCTCGTCGAGGCGGCGGCCCTTGTACTGGGCCACGGTGGCGCGCATCAGCGGCGCGTACTCGGGCTTTTGCACCGCCTTGAGGATGAGCGAGGGATTGGTGGTCGCATCCCGCGGCTGGAACTGGGCCAGTTGGTGGAAGTCGCCGGTATCGGCCACCACGGTCGTGTACTGTCGAAGCGCATCAAGCTGGTTCATGGAACATCCTTTGGGCGGGAGCCTGGCGAGGGGCGGCATCGCACCAGGGCGGTGCGGTTGTACCGGCAAATCCTCCGAGTGTATGCGCGCGCATGGTTTGCATCGGCGTCAGGAAAGTAAGCGAAGGCTGCCGCTCATGCAAAATGCGCGCTGGACCTGCCTTGCGGCAACCGCTTCCCTTTACCCATAGAACAACGCCCACCGCCTAATGCTGGACCGCATCACCGCCTCGCTGCCCTCGCTTGCTCCCGCCGAACAACGCGTGGCCCGCCTGGTGCTGGCCGATCCACGGGCCTTCGCACGGCAGCCGGTGCGCGAACTGGCCGAGCGAGCCCATGTCAGCAAGCCGACGGTGGTGCGTTTTTGCCGCAGCATGGGCTACGACGGCCTGGCCGACTTCAAGCTCAAGCTGGCCGGCAGCGTCAGCGAGGGCGTGCCCTTCATCCACCGCAGCGTGGACACCGACGACAAGACCAGCGACGTGATGGTCAAGGTGGTGGACAACGCCGTGGCCGCCTTCCTGCAATACCGCAATGCCGCCAGCACCACGGCCATAGAGCAGGCGGCGCAGGCCATCGCCTCGACCTGGCAGACAGGCCGGCGCATCGAGTTCTACGGCGCAGGCAATTCGGGCATCGTGGCGCAGGATGCACAGCACAAGTTCTTTCGCCTGGGCGTGACCAGCCTGGCCACCAGCGACGGCCACATGCAGGTGATGAGCGCCACCCTGCTGGGGCCCGGCGACTGCGCGGTGATCATTTCCAACTCGGGCCGCACGCGCGACCTGATGGACGCGGCCGACATCGCGCGCAAGAACGGCGCCACCACGATTGCCATCACCGCCAGCGGCTCGCCCCTGGCCTCGGCCTGCCACATCCATCTGGCCGCCGACCATCCCGAGGGCTACGACCGCTACAGCCCCATGGTGTCGCGCCTGCTGCACCTGCTGGTCATCGACGTGCTGGCCACCTGCGTGGCGCTGCGCATCGGCCCGGCCCTGCAGCCTGCGCTGGAGCAGATGAAGAACAACCTGCGGGCCAAGCGCTACACGTAGCACCGGCCCCCAGGCCCACCCGCCTCGTTCAGCCCTGCCAGCGCCTGAGCACCAGCGAGGCGTTGACGCCACCAAAGCCGAAACCGTTGACCAGGGCATGCTCCATGGCCCAGGGCCTTGCCGCGCCGGCGATCAGGTCCAGCCCCTGGGCCAGGGGATCAGGCTCCAGGAGATTGCGCGTGGCCGGCGCCATCTGGTCGCGCAGCGCCAGCACCGTGAAGATGGCCGCCACCGCGCCCGCCGCGCCCAGCAGATGGCCCGTGGCCGACTTGGTGGAGCTGATCGCCACGCCGCTGCCCTCGCCAAACAGGGAGCGCATGGCCGCCAGCTCGCCGCGGTCGCCCACGGGCGTGGAGGTGGCGTGGGCATTGAGGTACTGCAGCTGATCCGGCGACAGCCCGGCCATGGCCAGCGCCTGTGCCATGCTGCGGCGCGCGCCGTCGCCATCTTCCGGGCCCGAGGTGATGTGATAGGCATCGGCACTGGTGCCGTAGCCCACCACTTCGGCCAGCGGCACGGCGCCGCGCGCCAGTGCGTGGTCCAGTCCCTCCAGCACCAGGGCGCCCGCGCCCTCGCCCATGACAAAGCCGTCGCGGCCCGCGTCGAAGGGGCGTGAGGCCTCTTCGGGCCGGTCGTTGTATCCCGTGGAAAGGGCCTTGGCCGCCGCGAACGCACCCAGGCTCACGCGGTCGATGGCCGCCTCGGCGCCGCCGCACAGCGCCACGTCGGCCTCGCCCGAACGGATCATGCGCAGGCCGTCGCCCAGGGCCTGCACGCTGGCTGCGCAGGCAGTGACCGGCGCACCCAGCGGGCCCTTGAGCCCATGGCGTATCGACACATGCCCGGCCGCGAGATTGACCAGGAAAGACGGTACGGTGAAGGGCGACAGGCGCGACACCCCCCGGCTGTCCGTGGTGCGCACGGCCTGGGCAATGGCGCCAAAGCCGCCGATGCCCGAGCCAATGATGCAGGCCGTGCGCGTGCGCTCCTGCTCGCTGGCCGGCTGCCAGCCGGCCTGGGCCAGGGCCTGGTCCGAAGCGTCCAGTGCCAGCGGAATGAAGCGGTCCATCTTGCGCTGGTCCTTGGGCGAGACCACGGCATCGATGTCCCAGCCGCCTTCCGGGTCCCGGGCCAGGTCGGGCACCTGGCCTGCCACCTGGCCCGGCACATCGGGCGCCAGATCCTCGGGCAGCCGGCTCAGGCCCGATGCGCCGGACAGCAGCCGCCGCCAGGCCAATTCAGTGCCCCGCCCCAGCGGCGAGACCATGCCCATGCCCGTGATGACCACGCGGCGTGCGAGAGGACCCGTGCTCATGAACGCTCCCTGATGGACCATGCAGAGACTGCAGCGCGCACGGGGCACAGGCTGCTCGGGATTGAAGAGGCGTTCATCGGTTCTTCCCTGTAGAGTGCACAGCCCCTGCCGCAGATGGTGAGCATTGCCTGCAGGGACGGACTTATGATGATGGCCGTCATCATAAACGCATTTTGATGACAACCATAATCATTGGACAGTGCACATGAAAGTCACGAAAGCCCAGGCCGCGCAGAACCGGCAGGACATCCTCGAAGCCGCTGCGCGGCTGTACCGCGAGCACGGGCTGGACGGCGTCGGCGTGGCCGAGGTGACGCGCGGCGCGGGACTCACCCACGGCGGGCTCTATCGCCACTTCGAATCCAAGGACGCGCTGGTGCGCGAAGCCTGCGCACGCGCCTTCGACTGGCCCATCGCGCCGCTGGACGGCCTGCAGGGTGAACAGGCCGGCAGCCTTGCCGCGCGCGTGCAGTCCTATCTGTCGCCGCAGCACCGCGACAGCCCCGGCGAGGGCTGCCCCGCTGCGGCGCTGGCCGTGGACGTGGCTCGGGCAGGTGGTGATCTTTCAGCGGTGTTCGCCGAAGGGGTGGAACGCAACATCGGCAGGTTTGCGCGCGTGATCGGCACACTTGGCGACGATCAGGCACCCGATGCCGCACAGCGCGCCCAGGCCATGGCCATGCTCAGCAGCATGGTGGGCGCCCTGGTCCTGGCACGTGCCACGGTCGCCGCCAATCCAGCCTTGTCCGACGAGATCCTGGAAACGGTAAAGGCCCACCTTCTTGCGACCGAGGGACAGCCCCGCTGACCGGCTCCGCCTGCGCTATACGTCCTGCGAAGGCAGCGGCATGGCCTGCTCGATCAGGCTGGCGTGCAGGGCAGCGCCCAGCGGCAGCACCTCGTCGTTGAAGTCATACCGGCTGCTGTGCAGCGGCACCCCGGGCTGGGCGCCCGTGGATTGCCCCAGACGCAGGTAGGCGCCGGGTTTGTGCTGCAGCATGAAGGAAAAATCCTCCGCGCCCATGCTGGGCTCCAGCTGCCGGTCCAGGTTCTCCACGCCCACCAGCGCCTGGGCCACGTCGGCCGCAAAGGCGGCCTCCGTGGGGGAATTGATGGTGGCGGGATAGATGCGCTCGTAGTTGACCTTGGCCGTGGCACCCAGCCCCAGCGCCACCGCGCTGCACAACTCCTGCAGTCGCTGCTCGACACGGTCCTGCACGGCGGGATCGAAGGTCCGCACGGTTCCCACCAGCGTTGCCGTGCCCGGCATCACGCTGAAGGCGCCCAGGTCCCCGGCCTGCACGGCGCACAGGCTGATGACGGCACTGTCGATGGCGCGCACATTGCGCGAGACGATGCTCTGCACGGCCGTGGTGATGTGCGCGGCCGCCAGCACCACGTCCACCGTCTGGTAGGGATGGGCGCCGTGGCCGCCGCGCCCCGTGATCTCGATGGTGATGCGGTCGGCCGCCGCCATCATCGCGCCCATGTTGATACCGACGGTGCCGGCGCGCATGGCGGGCCAGTTGTGCATGGCGTACACGGACTGCATGGGAAAGCGGTCGAAAAGCCCGTCATTGATCATGGCCCGCGCGCCGCCCCGTCCTTCCTCGGCAGGCTGAAAGACCAGCACGGCCGAGCCGTCGAAACGCCGTGTCGCAGCCAGGTAGCGGGCGGCGCCCACCAGCATGGCCGTATGGCCGTCATGCCCGCAGCCGTGCATCAGCCCCTGCTTGCCCGATCTCCAGGGAAATTCGTTGTGCTCGACCATGGGCAGTGCATCCATGTCGGCACGCAGGCCCACCATCGCTCCCGAGCTATGCCCCTGGCCACGGATCACGGCCACCAGGCCCGTGGTGCCCAGGCCTTCGTGGATCTCGTCCACGCCGCATTGCCGCAAGGCCTCCTTGACGCGCGCAGCCGTGAAGCGCTCCTCGAACCCCAGCTCAGGATGCGCATGCAGCTCGCGGCGCAGCGCCGTCAGCTCGGGGTGGTACTGAGCGATCTGGGCAAAGACCCGACCGCCTGCCTTGTATCGAGTGGCTTCCATCGCCTTGGTTCTTTCGCTTCATTGGCCTGCGCATTACCTTAACGCAGGAAATCGCGCCCGCCCACCGTCAGCCCATCGACAGGAAACAAAAAGGCCTCCCGAAGGAGGCCATCCGTTGCGCAAACGCCGCGCGCTCAGAAGCGATGGCGCAGGCCGACGGTGAAGCCCGTGCGCTTGGTGGCGCCATTGGCGTCGAGCATCACGCCCGAGCCGCCACTGGTCTTGGTGTGGTCCAGGGCCACATAAGCATCCGTACGCTTGGAGAAGGCGTAGTCGAGCACCGCCACCAGGAAGTCTGCCTTGCCATTGAAATTGCCCGTGCCCGAGCCCGACTGCTTGGCATGGTAGTAATGCGCGCCCACATTGATCTGGGGCGTGATCTGGTAGCCGAAGCCCATCTTGTACATCTGGCGCTTGTTGGCGTCGCCGGCCACGAAGCCGCCGTTGGACGAACCCGTCCAGAAGGAGTTGAGGATGGCCTGGTCGAATCCACCGCCTGCGGTTGCCGCCGGGAATGCGTCCTTGCGCTTGTTCAGGCCGTAGCCCAGGTTGACGTACCAGGGACCCACGCGGTAGGAGCCGCCCAGGGTATAGGCATCGACCTTGGTGCCGGCCGGCAGCGTCGTGCCCAGGTAGCCGGCGCCTGCGGAAATGCCGCTTTGCGAGTAGCGCAGATAGCCGCCAGCCGTCTTGATGGCGCCACCGGGCACCACGCCAGTGCCGACCTTGTCGAAGGTGTTGTTCTCGTCGAACGAATACTGCAATGCGCCGCGCACGGGGCCGAACTCGGCCAGGTACTTGACCATGTTGCTGGCGCGCGCGCCCATGGACATGCCGATTTCAGGCTTGTAGGCCTCCATGTACGGCGAATACGGGAAGGAGGCATAGGTGGACGTCACCAGGTCGAACAGCATGTTGTACTGGCGACCCAGGGTGATCTGGCCGAAGCTCTTGCTGCGCAGGCCCACCCAGGATTGCTGGAAGTAGCTTGCCGCAGCCTGCTCGCCGGTGTCGGTGAGGAAACGGGCTTCCAGGTTGGCAATGGCTGCCAGACCGCCGCCCAGGTCCTCGGTGATGTTGATGCCCCAGCGGCTTTGCGACATGCCGCCGCCGATCATCTGGGTCTTGCCGCTCTTGGTCGGGCCTTCATTGGTGGTGTGGCGCACGCCGGCATCGACGATGCCGTACAGCTGTACGCTGCTTTGCTGGGCGAATGCTGCCAAGGGTGCCGTTGCTGCCAACACCGCCAGTGCCACGCTCTTTTTCACGAATGAAGAATTCATTGTGTTGTCTCTCTCTTGTTAACGATTGGTTGGTGGAAATTTCATTCTAGAAACGCTTTTCCCGCCTCGTCACCGTTGGCACAAGCACAACACAGGTCTTTCCCTAGCACAAAACAAAAGAGCCAGTCCGAAGACTGGCTCTTTTTTGCTTCAAATGGCAACTGGCTTACGCCAGCCGTTCATTAGAAAGCGTGGCGGATACCGACTTGCACGCCAGTCTGGCTTTCGCCAGCTTGCACGCCACCAGCGTACACGCCCTTGGCTTGCAGGCCCAGGGTCGAAGCATCCTTGTTCTTCAGGAATGCCAGGTTGCCGTACAGAGAGGTGCGCTTGGACAGGTTGTGCACGTAGCCCAGAGTGATCTGGTGAGCCTTGGAGTCGATGGCCTTCTGGTCGTACAGAGCGTACTGCAGCTTGACTTCGCCCACGCCGCCCACGGGAGCCGAAGCGCCCAGCATGTAGGAGTTGGTCTTGATGTCGCCGCCGATGTCGCGCTTGAACTTGGTCTGTTGCAGCAGGCCGCTCAGCTTGGCAACGCCGAAGTTGTACGAAGCACCCAGGGTGATTTCGTCACGGTCGGTAGCCAGGCCGCCAACGGCAGTCTTTTGCTGGGCAACGCCCAGGCTGGCGCTCAGGGGGCCGTTGTCGTATGCAACGTAACCGCCGATGTAACGGCCGACGCTGTCAGCAGTACCGATGGTTTGCTTTTCGTCGAAAGCGTAGCCAAAGCCGGCGTTGAAACCGCCGAAGTTGGGGGTGTAGTACGAGATCAGGTTGTTAGCGCGGATGCCGTTGTCGTCGGCGCCTTGGCCAGCAGCCCAGTTACGGAAGCCCATGAACTGGCCGATACCGGTGGCGCTGAACAGGTCGTAGGAGGTCAGCTTTTGGAAGGTCGGAACTTGGTCACGGCCCAGGCGCACTTCACCGAAGTTGCCCGACAGGCTCACGGTGGAACGACGCTTGAAGTTGAAGCCGCTGGCGTTGCCATCGTCACCGAAGATTTCGCCTTCCAGCCAGAAGCCAGCCTTCAGACCACCACCCAGGTCTTCCGTGCCGCGCAGGCCCAGACGGCTCGTGGAAGCGCCGCTGGTGCCCAGACCATAACGGCTGTCGCCAGCTGCGTCCTTGTTCACGTAGGCAACGTTGGTGTCCACGATACCGAACAGGGTCACGGAGGATTGAGCCATTGCGGCGCCGGAAGCAGCCAGCACTGCCAGGGCAATCAGAGATTTTTTCATTACGAGTTACTCCAAGGTTTAGAAGGGCGCCGGTCGTGAGGAAGAGAGGCTTGGCCTGAGGCTCCACCGGTTTCCCGCGCCAACCTCCTGGTGGGGAAGTTAGGGCCTATTGCACCAGACCGCCGCTGCCCATGCAAAGAAATTCACCCACAAACGGGCTTGAACCCCCGTTTTTCGTTGCACTGCCGCAACAAACCTGCAGACCAACACAATCAGGCCCAACCCGAACATCGCGCCGGCCTTGTTGCGCTTGCACAAAGAGAGGGCATGTCGTCCTGGTGTACCGTTCAGACCCTGAATTTGCCAAGATTTTCCGCTCTAGGGACCGCCCATGGACAAGATACTGACTGCCGCCGATGCGGCGCTTCGCACCCTGTTTGCACAGCCTTCCGCGGCCGAGCGCTCTCCCGCCACCGGCATCGCGGAGGGTGAGCTGACCGAGGCACAGCGCCGCCTGTCGGGCGCCTTGATGCGCGTCAATCATGTCGGAGAGGTCTGCGCCCAGGCGCTGTACAACGCCCAGGCCATGGTGACGCGCGACATGGTGCTGCGCAAGCATCTGCTGGAGGCGGCCCGCGAGGAAACCGATCACCTGGCATGGACCCGCGACCGGCTCAACGCCCTGGGCGACCGGCCCAGCCTGCTGAACCCGCTGTGGTTCGCCGGGGCATTCGCCATCGGCGTGGTGGCCGCCAAGATCAGTGACGCCGCCAGCCTGGGCTTCGTGGTGGAGACCGAGGAGCAGGTTTCCGCCCACCTGGAATCCCATCTGGGCCGTCTGCCCGAGGAGGACCGCCCTTCGCTGGCCGTGGTGGCCCGCATGAAGGACGATGAGGAGCGCCATGCCGCCGCTGCGCGCGAAGCCGGCGCGCTGGAGCTGCCGCCGCCCGCCCGCGCCCTGATGCGCCTGGCCGCCAAGGTCATGACGACGACCGCTCACCGCATCTGAGATCCGAAGCTTCTGAAACGACGGGAGCTGCATCCAGCCAAAAAAGAAGCGGGCCCGGCCCGCTTTCTTCATTCTTGGCGAGTCCCCGCCGAGGCACGGACCCAAGCCCCCAGACACATCAGGCCTCGACGATGTCGAACCCCGTGGTGATCTCGGCCGTCTTGCCCAGCATGATGGTGGCCGAGCAGTATTTGTCGTGGCTCATGGCAATGGCCCGCTCCACCGCGCCCGCTGGCAGGCCGGTGCCGCTGACGGTGAACTGCATGTGGATCTTGGTGAACACCTTGGGGTCGTTGTCCGCGCGCTCCGAAGTGAGCTTGACGCTGCAGCCTTTGACCGCGTGCCTGCCGCGCTTGAGGATCAGCACCACGTCGTAGGCCGTGCAGCCGCCTGCGCCTGCCAGCAGCATTTCCATGGGGCGGGGTGCCTGGTTCTGGCCTCCATTGGCAGGATTGGCCGCATCCGGCGCCCCGTCCATATTGACCACATGGCCGCTGCCCGTTTCCGCCACGAAGCCCATGCCCGAGCGCATGCCGGTCGTGCCGCCTGTCCAACTCACTGTGCATTCCATTGTTGCGTCCTCAAAAAACTGTTGCTATTTTGCATCAACTACACAAAAACCCTGATTTTGTTGCAACGCAGCACCTGCCGTGCATACAATGCACCCAAGCGTTATCTGAAGGGTTAACCCGGACACCCCTCCAGATGGACTGCAGATTGTGAACCAACTTCACCCTGCATCGCACCAGTTGTCTCCTCCACCTCCTCTATTGGTGGATTCAGCCCCCGGCTTTACAGCCTGGGGCTTTTTTTTGCCTTCGTCGTCCCTGGCCCAGCCTGGACGCTGCACTGCAGCATGAGTCACAAGCGCCTATGATGGCCGCCTGACACCGACAGGCCGCCTCCCGGCCTGCTGCTCTCCAGCCTTTCGCCGACGATGAACCACCCCCTGACCCCTGCCGACTACCTGACCAAGATCCTTACCGCGCGCGTGTACGACGTGGCCGTGGAGTCGGACCTGGAGCCCGCCAAGGCGCTGAGCCGCCGCCTGCACAACAAGGTGCTGCTCAAGCGCGAGGACCAGCAGCCGGTGTTCAGTTTCAAGCTGCGAGGCGCCTACAACAAGATGGCACACCTGTCCGCCGAGCAGCTGGAAAAGGGCGTGATCTGCGCCTCGGCCGGCAACCATGCGCAAGGCGTGGCGCTGGGCGCACGCAAGCTCGGTTGCCGCGCCGTGATCGTGATGCCCACCACCACGCCGCAGGTCAAGATCGATGCGGTACAGGCGCTGGGCGGCGAGGTGGAACTGGCCGGGGAAAGCTATTCCGACGCCTACAAGCACGCCGTCAAGCTGCAAAAGGAAAAGGGCCTGACCTTTGTGCACCCCTTCGACGATCCCTATGTGATCGCCGGCCAGGGCACGATTGCCATGGAAATGCTGAGCCAGCTGCAAAAGCTGGGCAGCCCGCGCCTGGATGCCGTATTTGTCGCCATTGGCGGCGGCGGCCTGATCTCGGGCGTGGCCAACTACATCAAGGCCGTGCGCCCCGACGTGAAGGTGATCGGCGTGCACACCAAGGATTCGGACGCCATGCTGCAGTCCGTGCGCGCCGGCCACCGCGTGGAGCTGGCCGATGTGGGCCTGTTCGCCGACGGCACGGCCGTCAAGCTGGTGGGCGAGGAGACCTTCCGCATCGCCCAGGGCCTGGTGGACGACTACGTGGTGGTCGATACCGATGCCGTCTGCGCCGCGATCAAGGACATCTTCGTGGACACGCGCTCCATCGTCGAGCCGTCCGGCGCCCTGGCCGTGGCGGCGATCAAGCAGTACGTCGCGAAGAACAAGACTAGGGGCGAGACCTATGCCGCCATCCTGTGCGGCGCCAACATGAACTTTGACCGGCTGCGCTTCGTGGCCGAGCGTGCCGAGGTGGGCGAGGAGCGCGAGGCGCTTTTTGCCGTGACCATCCCCGAGGAACGCGGCAGCTTCAAGCGCTTTTGCGAAGTCGTGGGCAAGCTGCCTGGCGGCCCGCGCAACGTGACCGAGTTCAACTACCGCATCAGCCACGAGAACAAGGCCCATGTCTTCGTGGGCCTGACCACGGCAGCGCGCGGCGAGTCCGAGAAGATCGCCAGGAACTTCGAGAAGCAGGGCTTCGAGGCGCTGGACCTGACCTTCGACGACATGGCCAAGGAGCATCTGCGCCACATGGTCGGCGGCCATTCGCCGCTGGCGCAGGAAGAGCGCCTGCTGCGCTTCGTCTTCCCCGAGCGCCCCGGCGCACTGTTCAAGTTCCTCAGCCTGATGGCGCCGACCTGGAACATCTCGCTGTTCCATTACCGCAACCAGGGCGCGGACTACGGCCGCATCCTGGTCGGCATGCAGGTGCCCGCCAAGGATGGCAAGAAATTCGACGCCTTCCTGAGCAATCTTGGCTACCCCTGGGTCGAGGAAACCGCCAACCCGGCCTACCAGCTTTTCCTCAAGTGACGGACCTGGCGGGCCGGCACTGACACGCCCATGCAGCCGCTTCGCCACTTTGTCCTGGCCGTCCAGTTCTTCAGCCGCATCCCGGTCACGGGGCGGCTGGCCGCCTGGGCTGGCTGGAGCCCCCAGTTGCAGCACGCCAGCGTTGCCCATCTGCCGGGCGTCGGCTGGCTGGTGGGCGCATGGGGCGCAGCGTGCCTGGCGGCAACGGGCTGGCTGCTGGCGCCTAGCCCCTGGATGCCGCTGGTTGCCGCCGTTCTCTCCACCGTGGCCACGCTGTGGCTGACCGGGGGACTGCATGAAGACGGATTGGCCGATGTGGCCGACGGCCTGGGCGGCTTTGTCCCGCCCGAGCGCGCGCTGGAAATCATGAAGGATTCGCGCCTGGGAGCCTACGGCGCCATGGCGCTGGTGATGGCGCTGCTGGCCAGGATCTCCCTGGTCGCGCTGCTGGTCGACATTCGCGTGCAATGGGCTGCCTTGCTGCTGTGCAGCATCCATGTGCTGTCGCGCATGGCGCCGCTGGCCCTCATGCAATGCCTTCCCTATGTGGGCCAGGCCACCCACTCCAAGGCCTTGCACGCCGCGGGTCGGCCATTGGCTGCCAGGGGCCTGGTCGCGGCAATCCTCTGGTGCCTGCCCGCCCTGGCGCTGTCGGCGTGGCTGGCGGGCCTGCCGCTCGTCATCGGCCTGGTACTGCCCGGCGCCCTGGTCACGGCGGCCATGGTGCGCTGGCTGCGCCGTCGCCTGGGCGGCATGACGGGCGATTGCCTGGGCGCCGCCCAGCAGGTCTGTGAACTGGCCATGCTGCTGGGCGCCGCCGCTGTGCTGATGCGCATGCAATGAACGCTCTCCCAACGCCGCACCTTTGGCTGGTACGCCATGCCCGCCCCCTGGTGGAGCCCGGCATCTGCTATGGCCGGCTCGACATGGAGGCCGACGCCCAGGCCACGGCCGATGCGGCGCAGGCCCTGCACCTCGCCCTGCCTGCGGATTGCCTGCTGGCGCATTCGCCACTGCGCCGATGCCATCAATTGGCACAGGCCCTGCAGGCACTGCGGCCCGGCCTGGCATCGGCGGCGGACAGCCGCCTGCTGGAGATGGACTTCGGCGAGTGGGAAGGCCAGCCATGGGATGCGCTGGACCGCAGCGCCATCGATGCCTGGGCGGCAGACCTTGCCGGGCACGCGCCGGGCCGGGGAGAGTCCCTGGCCGCCATGCTGCGCAGGGTGGATGAGGCCTTGCAGCAGGCGAGCAGGGGCTCGGTGGGCGATGGCGCCGCACGCGGCATCGTCTGGATCACCCATGCCGGTGTGGCACGCTGCGTGCAATGGCTGATGCGTGAAGGCAACGCCCTGCCTCAGGCGGCCCAGTGGACGCTGCCGGCGCCTGACTTTGGCGGCTGGCTGGTATTGGAACTGCAGCCGCCGCACTGACCGGACTCAGCGCTTGTCGGGCAGGGACAGCTGCAGCGTGATGGAGGCGGGGCCATCGACGCTGGGGCCCAGGCGCGCCTCGCGGCCCGAGACCGACTGCAGCACCACGCCCTCTTCCACGGCACGCCCCACGCGAAACGGCTTGGCCGGCTGGTTGCCCACGGCGATGACCGCCGCGCCGCCGCCGCTGTCGCGACCGGCCAGCACACCCACCAGCGCATAGCGCGAGACCACAGGCGCCGCGACCGGCACAGCAACACCCTGAGCAGCGGCCACGCCCCCCAGGGCCTGCGCCAGCGCGGGCGCATCGACCTGCAGTGCCTCGGGGGGAGCCGGTGGCACGGGCGCCCCCGCGCCGCCATTGCCCAGGCGCATGGCCCAGAAAGCCACGATGCCGGCCGCCAGCAGCCAGAGCACGAATGTGGCCGCCTTGACGTGCCAGGTCCGGGCCTGGCCCCGGTTCAATGAAAGTGTCACCATCGCGCGATTATGATGGAGCGATATGTCCAATTTGCTGCACCGTTCCATGACCAGCCTTCCCCGCCGTCCGCTGCCTGCCCTGCGCACCGCCGTCCAGCGCGGCTTCACGCTGATCGAGCTGATGGTGGTCCTGGTCATCATCGGCGTGCTGGCGGCCCTGATCGTGCCCAACGTGCTGGACCGCGCCGACGATGCCCGCGTCACGGCTGCACGCACCGACATCACCAACATCTCCCAGGCGCTCAAGCTCTACCGCCTCGACAACCAGCGCTATCCCACGGCCGAGCAGGGCCTGCAGGCGCTGATCATCCGTCCCACGAGCGGACCGCTGCCCAACAACTGGAAGCCCTATCTGGAAAAGCTGCCCAACGATCCCTGGGGCCGCCCGTACCAGTACCTGAATCCGGGCATCAAGGGCCCCATCGACATCATGTCCTTCGGTGCCGACGGCCAGGCCGGCGGAGAGGGCAAGGATGCCGACATCGGCAGCTGGCAGTAAGTCGATGGCCCGGGCGATGGCCCGCAAGCGCCGCGCTGCACCGCACCACAGGCCCGCACTCCCGGCGGGCCTGCCTGCTCTCATGCCCCGCCAGACGGTTGCGCCCACCCTGACCATTCCTTCGCGCGGCTTCACCCTGCTGGAACTGCTGGTGGTCATCAGCATCATGGCGATTGCCGCTGCCGGCGCAAGCCTGTCTCTGCGCGACAGCGGGCAGGCCCAGCTGGAACGCGAGGCCGAGCGCCTGGCCGCACTGCTGGAATCGGCCCGCGCACAGGCACGAGCCAACGGCGTGCCCGTGCGCTGGCGGCCCATGCCGCAGGGCTTTCGCTTCGAGGGCCTGCCGGCCAGCGCGCAATTGCCTTCGCAATGGCTGCAGCCCGGGGTACAGGCACAGCCGGCGACGCCGCTGATCCTCGGCCCCGAGCCACTGATTCCTCCCCAGTCCGTCACGCTGACGCTGCGCGACTCCAACAGCCCGCCGCTGCGCGTGGCCACGGATGGACTGCGGCCCTTTGCCGTGCAATCCCTGCCATGACAGGCATCCACGGACCACGCCGCAGGCACGGCGCGCCAAGGCGCCTGCCGCACGGCTTCACGCTGATCGAGGTCCTGGTGGCCCTGGGCATCGTGGGCATTGCCCTGATGGCAGGCCTGCAGGCCACATCGGCCCTGACTCGCAATGCCGAGCGCCAGTCCGAGGTGCTGCTGGCCCAGCTGTGCGCGCAAAACGAGCTGGTGCGCCTGCGCCTGTCGCGCCAGATGCCGCCCGTGGGCGACAACAGCTTCACTTGCGAGCAGGGCAGCCGGCAGCTGCAGGTCCAGCTCAGCGTGCGCCCGACGCCCAACCCCAGCTTCCGCCGCGTGGATGCCCTGGTCGTCACGGCCGAGCATCCGGTGCTGCGGGTATCGACCATCGTGGGCCGCTTCTAGATGCGTTTGCGCCCTTTCTCCCGCGCGCAAGGCTTCACCCTGGTGGAGCTGATGGTGGCCATCGCCGTCATGGCCCTGCTGGCCCTGGTGAGCTGGCGCGGACTGGACAGCATGGTGCGCTCGCAGGAGACCATTCGCGCGCGCAACGAGCAGCAGATCGTGCTGCAGACCGTGATCGCCCAGTGGAATGCCGACCTCGAAGCACTGATGCCGCTGGAGCACGCCCAGGTCATCGACTGGGATGGCCAGGTGCTGCGCATGACCCGCAAGAGCAGTGCCGCCGTGGACGATGGCGCCGTGGTCGTGGCCTGGGCCCGCCGCCAGACAGCCGGACGCGACCAGTGGCTGCGCTGGCAGTCGCCACCGCTGCGCACGCGCGCCCAGTGGCGCGAGGCCTGGAACCAGGGGGCGCAATGGGGACGCAATCCTTCGGACGACCAGCGCCGCCGCGAAACCGTGCTGCTGCCCCTGGACCAGTGGCGCCTGTACTACTACCGTGACAACGCCTGGAGCAACCCGCAGTCCAGCGGCTCGGACAACGGCACGGGCACGCCCAATCCACCATCCGGCGGCACCAACAGCAGCGCACAGCTGCCCGCGATTCCTGACGGCATACGCGTCGAACTGACCCTGCCGCCCGACAGCGCCGTCCCCGGCCGCGTCACCATGGACTGGGTCAACCCCCTGCGATCCAACAGCCGATCATGATGCGCGCACCCCGCACCCTGCCCGTCCGCCGCCGCCCTCGCGGCGTGGCCCTGCTGGCCGCCATGCTCACGGTCACGCTGGTCGCCACCTTTGCCGCCACCGCGCTGTGGCAGCAGTGGCGCAGCGTGGAGGTCGAGACCGCCGAGCGCAACCGCATGCAGGCCGCCTGGATTTTGCTGGGTGCGCTGGACTGGTCGCGCGTGGTGCTGGCCGAGGATGCGCGCACCAGCCTGCAGGTGGACCACCTGGCCGAACCCTGGGCCGTGCCGCTGCAGGAGGCGCGCCTGTCCACCTTCCTGGCGGCGCAGAACAACGTCAGCCAGGTCGATGACGGCATGGCCGACATGCAGGACGCCTTTCTCTCGGGCCAGATCATCGACCTGCAGTCGCGCCTGAACCTGCGCAACCTGCTGGGCGCGCCCGACAAGCCCGAAACCCTGCGCCCGCTGGCACGCCTGCTGGAACGCCTGAACCTGCCGCCCGCCTATGCCGCCCAGATCGTCCAGGCCCTGCGCGCAGCGGCCACCGCCGGCGAGGGCGCGCAGTTCCTGATGCCGCGCACGCTGAGCCAGCTCGGCTGGCTGGGATTGCCGCCCGAGGTCGTCTCGCGCCTGGAGCCCTACATCACCCTGCTGCCCGAGAACACGCCCGTCAACCTCAACACCGCCAGCGCCGAAGTCATCTGGGCCAGCGTGGAGGACCTGACCTGGTCCCAGGCCAGCCAGCTGGTGCAGCTGCGCGCATCGCGCCCGCTGCGCAGCCTGGCCGATGCCTCCAACGCGCTGGGCCTGCCGCAGAAATTCGAGGGACAGAACCTGTCGGTCGCCACCAGCTTCTTCGAGGCGCGTGGCCGCATGCGCCTGGGCGAGATCGTGGCCAGCGAACGCTCCATGTTGCGGCGCAACAACATGACAGTCACTACCATCTGGCGCGAGAGGGGGGACTGGGGATTGCCCGAAGCTCCCGCGCCGTGACAGATGCCTGTCACACTCGGCCCCCTACAATGCCCGCTTCCGTCCATGAGCACCTTGATTCTTCATCTGCCTGCGGGCCCCGCTGGCGAATACGCCTACGCACTCAGCAGCGACGGCCCGCGCGCCGACCGGCATGGCCACGCCGCAGCAGGCCTGCTGCCCGATCCTGGCCGCACCGGCCAGACGGTTGCCGTGGTGCCGCACCAGGCCTTGTCCTGGCATCTGGTCAGCCTCCCCCATGGCGTGCCTACGGGGAGCCGGCGTGGACATGTGCGCCTGCGTGCCGTGCTCGACGGGCTGCTGGAAGAGCGCCTGCTCGACGACCCCTCCCAACTGCATCTGGCGCTGCAGCCTCAGGCACGCGCGGGCGAGCCCTGCTGGGTTGCCGCCTGCGACAAGGCCTGGCTCCATGCCCATCTGCAGGCCCTGGAGTCCGCAGGCCGGCCCGTGGGCCGCATCGTGCCCGAATGCCCGCCACAGTCCACGCCCCAGCTGTGGGCCGTGGGCACGCCTGAATCGGCTTGGCTGCTGGCCACCGGCCTGAGCACGGCCCCGCAAGGCATGGAATCGCTGGCCTGCCTGCCGCTGCGCACCGACAGTGCCGACCCCGCCATGCTGGCCGCCCTGCTGCAGGCCCTGCCCCCCGACACCCCGATCCAGGCGGACCCGGCGCTGGCCCGCGCCGCCGAGGCCCTGCAGCGCCCCGTCAGCCTGCTGACGGACGCCCAGCGCGGCCTGGCGGCCCGCGCACAAAACTGGGACCTGGCCCAGTTCGACCTCGACCTGGGCGGCGGCAGCCGCACCCGCCGGCGCATGCTCGACGGCTGGCAGAGCTTTCTGCGCGCGCCGCAATGGAAGGCCGCGCGCTGGGGTGCCGCGCTCACACTGCTGGCCCAGGTGGTGGGCCTCAATGCCTGGGCCTGGACCGAAAACCGCGCCATCGCGGCCAAGCAGGTCCAGGTGCGCTCCACGCTGGCCACCAGCTTTCCGCGCGTTCCCGTCATCGTCGATGCGCCCGTTCAAATGCAGCGCGAAGTCGCCACGCTGCGCCAGAGCGCCGGCGCGCTGACGCAGGGCGACCTGGAACCCCTGCTGGCCGCCGCATCCCGGGCCCTGCCTGCCGGCCAGTTGCCGCAGGCCATGGACTACCAGGACCGTCAGCTGCGCCTCAAGGGCGTCTCGCTGGAGGCCGAGGCACTGGAGCAGGCACAACAACATCTGGCCGGCAGCGGCCTGCGACTGCAGCGCGACGGTGCCGACCTGCTGCTTGCCAAGGAGGCCCGGCCATGAACATGCGCGCATCCCGCCAAAGCCTGGCCCCACTGCGCGCGCGCTGGAATGCCCTGGCGCCGCGTGAACAGAACATGACGCTGCTGGCCGGTGGTGTGGTGGCACTGGCCCTGCTGTGGTGGCTGGCCCTGGCCCCCGCCCTGCACAGCCTGCGCACCGCGCCCGAACGCCATGCCCAGGCAGACCGCCAGTTGCGCCAGATGCAGCTGCTGCAGGCCGAGGCCGAGCAGCTGCGCAGCAACGCACGCCCCGTGGTCGGCGATGCCAAGGCGCTGCTGCAAAGCTCGCTGTCCGCCGAACTGGGCGCCTCCGCCCAATTGAACTGGATGGGCGACCGCGCACAGATCACGCTCAAGGCCGCGCCCGCCGCCGCGCTGGCGCGCTGGCTGGCCCAGGTCCGCAGCAACACGCACGCCGTTCCCGCCGAGATGAAGCTGGCCCGCAGTGCTTCTGCAAGCGCCGCAGGCGCTGCCGATGCCGTGCGCTGGGATGGCAGCCTGGTGCTGGACCTGCCTGTCGATCCGTCGCGGGCACCTTGAGCATGCGCCGCCAGCCCCGCTCCCAGCCTGTCCTGCGCTCACCGCGCGGCTGGGCGCTGGCAGGCGCCCTGTGCGGCCTGGTGGCCACCACCGTCGTCTGGGCACCCGCCGCCTGGCTGGCACGCGGCGTGGATTCCGCCACACAGGGCCAGGTACTGCTGCTGCAACCGCGCGGCACGCTGTGGAACGGCTCGGCCTCCCTGGCCTTCACCGGAGGCGCCGGCAGCCGCGACCGCACGGCCCTGCCCACGCGGCTGGAATGGACGCTGCGCCCGCGCCTGGACGGTGCCCGCATTCAGCTGCGCAGCGAATGCTGCACACCCACGCCCGTGGTGCTGGACCTGCTGCCGCGCTGGCAGGGCCTGAGCGCCGTGGTGCACGACAGCGACACGCGCTGGCCCGCCTCGCTGCTGTCCGGCCTGGGCACGCCCTGGAACACGGTGGACCTGCAAGGCCAGCTGCGGCTGGCCACGCAGGCCCTGCAACTGCAATTGCTGTGGCAATCGGGGCGCTGGCGCAGCGACGGCAGCACGCGGCTGGAGGCGCTGGCCGTATCCTCGCGGCTGTCCCCTCTGCGCCCGCTGGGCAGCTACCGGCTCGACATCCTCGGGGGCGACAGTCCGCAGCTGCAGCTCAGTACCCTGACCGGCGACCTGCGCCTGAGCGGCCAGGGCCAATGGGTAGGCCAGCGGCTGCACTTCCAGGGCGAGGCCTCGGCCAGCCCCGAGCGCGAAACCGCGCTGTCCAACTTGCTCAACATTCTGGGACGGCGCCAGGGGCCCCGGTCCATCATTTCCTTTGGTTGATCCATGACTCAGCAGCACACGACCCCGTTCTGGCGCAACACCCTGCACACGCTGGCCGTCAGCGCCATGCTGGCCTGCACCGCTGGCACCGCCCAGGCCCAGCAGACCAATGCACCGGCAGGCGCCACGCCCAGCCTGCGTCCGGGCGAGCCTGTGACGCTGAATTTCTCGGGTGCAGACATCGAGGCCGTCTCGCGTGCCATCGGCGCCATCACCAACCGCAACGTGGTGGTCGACCCCCGCGTCAAGGGCCAGATCACGCTGCTGACCGACAAGCCCGTGCCGCCCGCCACCGCCTACCAGCAGTTCCTGGCCGCGTTGCGCCTGCAGGGCTTCACCATCGTCGAATCGGCCGGCCTGTACAAGGTCATCCCCGAGGCCGACGCCAAGCTGCAGGCCAGCGAAGTGGCCGTGGGCGCGAGCCGCAGCAGCGCGGGCAGCCAGATCGTCACCCAGATCTTCAAGCTCAACTACGAGAACGCGGCCAACCTGGTGCCCGTGCTGCGCCCCCTGATCAGCCCCAACAACACCATCAACGTCAACCCGGGCAACAACTCGCTGGTCATCACCGACTACGCAGACAACCTGCAGCGCATCTCGCGCATCGTGGCGACCATGGACGTATCCAACGCCACCGATGTCGAAATCATCCCGCTGCGCCATGCCGTGGCCACCGACATGGTGGCCCTGGTCTCGCGCCTGATCGAAGGCGGCACGGCCAGCCCCGGCGGCCTCACGGTGACCGCAGGCGGCGCCAATATTCCGGGCCAGAGCGACAACGCCTTCAAGACCTCGCTGATGGCCGAGCCGCGCAGCAACTCCATCGTGCTGCGCGCGGCCAACCCGGCACGCCTGGCCCAGGTGCGCTCGCTGATCGCGCGGCTGGACCAGCCCGCCATGAACGGCGGCGGCGACCAGGGCAACATCCACGTGGTCTATCTCAAGAACGCCGACGCCGTGGCGCTGGCCGCCACCTTGCGCGCCGCCATCGGCGCCCAGGCCACGGCCGCCGGCACGGCCAGCGGCCAGCCCGGTGCGGGCGGCACCCTGCCGCAGGGCGGCGGCATGTCCTCCATCCCCACCTCGCAGCCCGTGGTCTCGCGCGACTCCAGCGGCACGGCATCCATGGGCATGGGCTCGTCCTCGGGCCTGGGCAGCGGCGGCGGGGGCGGCGCGCTGGGCGTGGCCCAGCAGCCCTCCACGGGCGGCATGATCCAGGCCGATCCTTCGACCAACTCGCTGATCATCACGGCACCGCCGCCCGTCTACCGCCAACTGCGCGCCGTGATCGACAAGCTCGACGGCCGCCGCGCCCAGGTGCTGATCGAAAGCCTGATCGTCGAAATCAAGGACAACCGGCTGGCCCAGTTCGGCATCCAGTGGCAGGCCATGCTCAGCAACAACGGCCGCGTGATCGGCACCCTGGGCACGAACTCCAATGTGGCGGGCGCCAACATCCTGAACCTGCTCGGCCTGGTCAAGGATGGAGGCCTCGACGGCAGCGCCATTACGGGAGACACGTTGTCCAGCCTGAGAGGCACCAACCTCGGCTTCACGCAGCGCGTCAACGGCAAGGACACGCTGGGCTTTCTGGCCAACTTCCTGCAAAACAGCGGTGACGCCAACATCCTGTCCACGCCCAACCTGATGACGCTGGACAACGAGGAGGCGCGCATCATCGTGGGCCAGAACGTGCCCATGGTCACGGGCTCGTACGCCAGCAACTCCACGGGCGGCACGGTCAACCCCTTCACCACCGTGGAGCGCAAGGACGTGGGCCTGATGCTGCGCGTGCGCCCGCAGATCAACGAGAACGGCACGGTGAAGCTGGCCGTGTTCCAGGAAGTCTCCTCGGTGGACGAGTCCACGCGCAAGGACACCAACGGCCTGACCACCAACAAGCGCTCCATCGAGTCCAACGTGCTGGTCGAGGACGGCAACATCGTCGTGCTCGGCGGCCTGATCGACGACAACTACTCCCAGGCCGAGGACCGGGTGCCTCTGCTGGGCGACATTCCCGTCGTGGGCAACCTGTTCCGCAACACCAACCGCAAGCGCAACAAGACCAACCTGATGGTCTTCCTGCGCCCCGTGGTGATGCGCGATGCGACTGCGACCAACCAGGTCTCTTCCGAGCGCTACGAAGCCATCCGCGCGCAGCAACAGAGCCTGCAGCCCGAGCCCAGCGCCCTGCTGCGCTCGGTCAATGCCGCGCCCGTGCTGCCCACGCTGACGCCGCAGCCGGACCCCGGCTCGTTCACCAACCCGGCCGCCATCGTCAACGTGCCGGGCGCCAGGCCCGAGCTGATCGACTTCACCCAGCCGCAGCCCGCCGCGCCCGCCCCCGTGCCGGCCGCTCCCGGCGCGCTCTGAGGCAGGAAGGCCCCATGCGCTACCCCCTGCCCTATGCGTTTGCGCGCACCAGCCAGCTGCTGATCGAGGACGACGGCCACGAGCCCCTGCTCTGGCACGGCCCCTCGCCCGACTGGCAGGCCCTGTCCGAAGTCCAGCGCAGGCATGCGGTGCAGCGCTGGCAGATGCTGGACGCGGGCACGCTGGCCCACCGCATCAGCGCCGCCTACTCGCAGGGCGAGTCCAGCGCGGCCCTGGTGGTCAGCGAGGTCGAGTCCGACGCCGACCTCTCGCGCATGATGCAGGAGCTGCCTGCGGTCGAGGACCTGCTGGAGACGGCCGACGACGCGCCCATCATCCGCATGCTCAACGCCCTGCTCACGCAGGCTGCGCGCGACGGCGCCAGCGACATCCACATCGAGCCCTACGAGCGCCATTCCAGCGTGCGCTTTCGCGTGGACGGCGACCTGCGCGAAGTCGTGCAGCCCAACCGCGCACTGCATGCAGCGCTGATCTCGCGACTGAAGATCATGGCCGACCTGGACATCGCCGAAAAGCGCCTGCCCCAGGACGGCCGCATCAGCCTGCGCCTGGGCACGCGCGCCATCGACGTGCGCGTCTCCACCCTGCCCAGCGCCCACGGCGAGCGCGCCGTGCTGCGCCTGCTGGACAAGAGCGAGAGCAAGCTCAGCCTGGAGGCCGTGGGCATGCAGGGCGAGACGCTGAGGCGATTCACCCACCTGACGGCCCAGCCGCACGGCATCGTGCTGGTCACCGGCCCCACGGGCTCGGGCAAGACCACCACGCTGTATGCGGCACTGTCGCGCATGGACGCCAGCCACAGCAACATCATGACGGTGGAGGACCCCATCGAGTACGAGCTGGCCGGCGTGGGGCAGACCCAGGTCAACGCCAAGATCGACCTGACCTTCGCCAAGGCCCTGCGCGCCATCCTGCGCCAGGACCCGGATGTGATCATGATCGGCGAAATCCGCGACTTCGAGACCGCGCAGATCGCCATCCAGGCCTCGCTGACCGGCCACCTGGTGCTGGCCACGCTGCACACCAACGATGCCTCCAGCGCCGTCACGCGCCTGATCGACATGGGGGTGGAACCCTTCCTGCTGTCGTCCTCCCTGCTGGGTGTGCTGGCCCAGCGCCTGGTGCGCAAGATCGACACCACCGAGCCCAGCGGCTACCGGGGGCGCACCGGCATCTTCGAGATGCTGGTGGTGGACGACACCATCCGCGCGCAGATCCACCGCCAGGCCAGCGAGGCCGAGATCCGCGACACCGCGCTGGCCGCGGGCATGCGCCTGATGCGCGACGACGGCGAGCGCCTGGTGCGCGAGGGCATCACCACGCCCGAGGAAGTGCTGCGCGTCACGCGCGACTAGGCGCAGGCGGCCACGCCCGACCCTGCGCAGCACGGGGCATCCCTGTTTGCCACAATGGTCGGCATGTTGGAATCCCTACGCGCCTGGAGCGCTCCCTATGGCGGCGACCTGTTCCTGTGGGTCGCCACGCTGAGCCTGATCAGCTACATCGCCCTGTGGTGGTTCAAGTCACGGCTGTCCACCAGCCAGCTGCGCCGCGTCATCCGCCTGTCGGCGCTGGTGGCGCTGCCGCTGTCCTGGCTGGCCATCCAGCAGGGCGAGAACCATCTGGCGGCAGCCATCCTCCCCCTGGTCTGGTGCGTGGTGCTGGGCATCACCTGCGCGCGGGAAATGTCCAGAAGAAACTGAGTGCGCGAACGCGCACCAGGAATGCCCTGGCGCGGCAAGGCCCGCGCCGCCCCCACCCACCGTGAACTGGAAGTTGGAACCTGCCATGACATCATTCAATGAAGTCCGTCTGTCCATGCTCGACCTCGTGGCCGTGCGCGAAGGCGGCACCGTCGCCGAGGCCCTGGACATCGCGCTGGCCACGGCCCGCAAGGCCGAGGCACTGGGATTCGAGCGCTACTGGCTGGCCGAGCACCACAACATGCCCGGCATCGCCAGCTCGGCCACGGCCGTGCTGATCGGCCACATTGCAGGCGGCACCTCGAAGATCCGCGTGGGCTCGGGCGGCATCATGCTGCCCAACCATGCCCCGCTGGTGGTGGCCGAAGCCTTCGGCACGCTGGCCGAGCTGTACCCGGGCCGCATCGACCTGGGCCTGGGCCGTGCGCCCGGCACCGATGGCGCCACCATGCGCGCCCTGCGCCGTGACCGCGTCGAGACCGAGGAAGACTTCCCGCGCGACGTGATGGAGCTGCAACGCCTGCTGGCCCCGGCCACGCCGGATCAAAAGCTGGTGGCCACGCCGGGCGCGGGCACCAACGTGCCGATCTGGCTGCTGGGCTCCAGCCTGTTCTCGGCCCAGCTGGCCGCCCATCTGGGCCTGCCCTACGCCTTTGCCTCGCACTTCGCGCCGCGCATGCTCTACCAGGCCGTGCAGCTGTACCGCAGCCTGTTCAAGCCGTCGGCCCAACTGGCCAAGCCCTACGTGATCGTCGGCGCCCCCGTGATCGCCGCGCCCACCGATGACGAGGCCGAGTACCTGGCCAGCAGCACCTACCAGCGCGTGCTGGGCATCATCACGGGCCGGCGCGGACTGCTGCCGCGCCCCATCGAGAACTACGCGGCCCAGCTCGGCGAGCAGGAGCGCCGCGCCATCGGCGACTTCCTGGCCGTGGCCTCCATCGGCGGCCCGGACAAGGTGCGCACGCGCCTGCAGAAGCTGCAGGCCGACACCGAGGCCGACGAGCTGATCCTGGTCAGCGACGTGTATGACCGCGACCTGCGCCTGCGCTCGCTGGAGATCACGGCCGGCGTCATGGGCCGCTGAAGGCATGAGCCGCTCCGCCCGGCTGCTGCAGCTGATCGACCTGCTGCGCCGCGCGCGCCTGCCCCAGGCCGGTCCGGTGCTGGCCCGGCAGCTGGACGTGAGCCTGCGCACCCTGTACCGCGACATCGCCACCCTGCGCGAACAGGGTGCCGCGATTGCGGGCGACCCGGGCGTGGGCTACGAGATGCGGCCCGGCTTTCTGCTGCCGCCGCTGATGTTCACGCCCGATGAGCTGGAAGCCCTGCTGCTGGGCGCGCGCTGGGCCAGCCGCCAGGCCGACCCCGAGCTCGCCCAGGCCGCCACCGCCGCGCTGGACCGCATACGCAGCGCGCTGCCGCTGGAGCTGCGCATCGAGGTGGACACCAGCGGCCTGCTGGTGCCGCCCATCTGCCACGAATCCGTGACCGAGCCCTGGCAGACCGCGCTGCGCCTGGCGATACGGCGCCAGCACCGGGTGCTGCTGCACTACACGGATGAGAAGGGCCAGCCGACCGAGCGCCGGATCTGGCCTTTTGCCATGGCTTTCTTCGATCAGCGGCGCATTCTTGCGGCCTGGTGCGAACTGCGCCAGGACTTCCGCCATTTCCGCGCCGACCGCGTGCGCTCCGTCACCGATCTGCAGGAACGGTATCCCGACCACCGCAGCGGCCTGATCGAACGCTGGTCGCGGCAACTGGGCTACACGGTCCGCTGACACCACTGCTGACAAAAACTGTCAGCATGGCCTCCTACAGTCGCTCCCATGGCCTTCTCGCCATGCATTCAAACCACTGGGAGCCTTCATGAACGACTCGATCAAGCCTCTGCGCTTTTACTTCCACCCCCGCTCGCGCGCCGTCATCGCGCGCTGGATGCTGGAGGAATGCGGCGCCCGCTATGAGCCCGTGCGGCTGGAATTCGGCAGCACCATGAAGGCTGCCGACTACCTGGCCATCAACCCCATGGGCAAGGTCCCCGCCCTGGTGCATGGCGAGACCGTGATCACCGAACAGGCCGCCATCCTTGCCTATCTGGCCGACATCTTCCCCGAACGAAGGCTCGCGCCGGCCGTGGACAGCCCGCTGCGCGGCGTCTACCACCGCTGGATGTTCTTCCTGGCCGGCCCCGTCGACGCGTTGATGACAGCCAAGAGCCAGGGCCACCTGGAGCAGCAGACGGCCGACCAGGCCATGTCCGCCGGCTATGGCCGCTATGACGACGTGGTGCAGACGCTGCGCCAGGCCGTGGCCGGCAGGCGCTACCTGTGCGGCGACCAGTTCACCGCGGCCGACGTGCTCATGGCCAGCTACCTGCGCTGGGGCACGATGATGAAGCTGCTGCCCGCGCTGCCCGAATTCAGCGATTACGGCCAGCCGCTGATGGAACGCCCGGCCTCGCTGCGCTCCATCCAGCTCAACGAAGCGGACCTGGCCGCCCAGCCGGCATAGGCACCTCCGGGACCTGGGGACGAGGCCCGAGACGGCCTCGCCATCCAGCCGTCACCGGCAGCGGCTACCATCGGGGGTTGGATCGCCGCCTGGCGTTTCCTGAACGCCATCCTTCCCCAGCCCCTCCCGACTCCCGCCGCGCATGCCTGCCTTTTCCTTCGAAGCCCTGGATGCCCAAGGTCAGACCCGCAAGGGCACGATCGAAGCCGACAACGCGCGCGCTGCGCGCAGCCAGCTGCGCGCCCAGGCCCTGGTGCCCATGGCCGTGGAGATCGTGGCCTCGGGGTCCGCGTCCGGCCCGCAGGGTGGCGCCTCGCGCTGGCTGACCCGCCCCGTCCTTGGCTCCACAGGGCTCACCGTGTGGACGCGCCAGATGGCGGGGCTGGTCGGATCAGGACTGCCCATAGAGCGCGCACTGGCCGCGCTGTCCGAAGAAGCCGACGACCCGCGCCAGCGCCACCTGGTGGCCGCGCTGCGCGCCGAGGTCAACGCAGGCTCCACCTTTGCCCGCGCACTGGCCCAGCATCCGCGCGAGTTCTCCGACATCTACTGCGCCGTGATCGGCGCCGGCGAGGCCAGCGGCAGCCTGGGCCCGGTGCTGGAGCGGCTGGCCGACGACCTGGAATCGCGCCAGGCCCTGCAGTCCAAGCTCATTGGCGCAGCCCTGTACCCGGCCATCGTGACCCTGGTGGCCATCGTCATCGTGCTGTTCCTGGTCAGCTACGTGGTGCCCCAGGTGGCCAGCGTGTTCGCGGGCACCAAGCGCGCCCTGCCCTGGCTCACCGTGGCCATGCTGGCGCTCAGCGACTTTGTGCGCAGCTATGGCTGGGTCGCGCTGATCGCCCTGGTGCTGGGCGCCGTGGGATTCCGGCTGTCCATGAAGAACCCCGTGCTGCGCGAGCGCTTCGACGCCTGGTGGCTGCGCCTGCCGCTGATCGGCCGGCTGGCGCGCAACTACAACGCGGCACGCTTTGCCGGCACGCTGGCCATGCTGGCGGGCGCAGGCGTGCCCATTCTCAAGGCCTTGCAGGCCGCCGCCGAAACGCTGGGCAACCGCGCGCTGCGCGCCGATGCCATGGACGCGCTGGCCCTGGTGCGCGAGGGCGCGCCGCTGGCCTCGGCCCTGGCGCAGAAAAAGCGCTTCCCGGGCCTGATCTCCATGTTTGCCCGCCTGGGCGAGCAGACCGGCCAGCTGCCCGTGATGCTGCAGCGCGCGGCCAACCAGCTGTCCACCGAGGTGCAGCGCCGCGCCATGCACCTGGCCACCATCCTGGAGCCGCTGCTGATCGTGGCCATGGGCATGGTCGTGGCCCTGATCGTGCTGGCCGTGCTCATGCCCATCATCCAGCTCAACCAGTTCGTCAAATAGCGACAAGCGCCAAGCCATGCCCGTGACCCTGCAAGACAAGCTGGTCGTTGCCATCTCATCGCGCGCACTGTTCGACTTCGAGGAAGAGAACCGGCTGTTCGATGCGGGCGACGAGCAGGCCTACATGCGCCGCCAGCTGGACCTGGTGCACCAGCCGGCACGCCCGGGCATCGCCTTCCCGCTGGTGCGCAAGCTGCTGGCCTTCAATACGCCCGAAGTGCAGCGCGTGGAGGTGATGATGCTCTCGCGCAACGACCCGGCCAGCGGCATGCGCGTGTTCGCCTCGGCCAAGGCGGCCGACATGCACATAGAGCGCGGCGTGTTCACGCGCGGGCGCGATCCGTTTTCCTACCTGCGGCCGCTGGGCGCCCACCTGTTCCTCTCGGCCAACGAGGTCGATGTGCGCAAGGCCCTGTCCATCGGCTTTCCCGCGGCGCGCGTGATGGTCGACTCCACGCCCGCAGGCGACCGCTACCCGCAGGAAGTGCGCATTGCCTTCGACGGCGATGCCGTGCTGTTCTCCGACGAGGCCGAGCGCATCTACCAGCAAGGCGGGCTGCCGGCCTTTCTGCGCCATGAGGTCTCCCATGCCGCCACGCCCCTGGGAGAAGGGCCATTCAAACCCCTGCTGCAAGCCCTTCACCGGCTTCAGCAGCAGGCGGACTCGTCCCAGACCATGCGCATTCGCACGGCCCTGGTGACGGCGCGCAGTGCGCCGGCGCACGAGCGCGCCATCCGCACATTGCTCGATTGGGGAATCACCGTGGACGAGGCCATGTTCCTCGGCGGCCTGGAAAAAGGCCCCTTCCTGCGCGAGTTCGAGCCGGATTTCTTCTTCGACGACCAATCGGGCCATGTCAGCTCGGCGGCCCGCCATGTGCCCGCAGGCCATGTGAACAGCGGCGTCTCCAATCCGGACGCCGATCCGCTGAAGTAAACAATTGCAAAGGGCGCACAGCCCTGGCTTGCAGACACCGGTTCCATGCCCAAATAGGTGCCATGCATTTTCCCCTCATGAACCGCTCCGCCCTGCTGCGCCGGCCGCCTGTGCTGCAGGCCGCCGCTGCCGTCCTGCTGACCAGCGCCTTCATGCTGCCCGCCGCGCGCGCGCAGGCGGCCGAGACGGCCGACAAGGCGTCCACCGGACAGACCTCGGCCAGCCCGGCGCCATTGACCAAGGGGGAAATCAAGGCCCAGCGCGAATTCAAGATGCTGGACTTCAACAAGGACGGCAAGCTCAGCCGCACCGAAGTGGCGCTGTTCCCGCGCCTGGCGGCGGCCTTCGACGAGGCCGACACCGACAAGGACGGCTACGTCTCCTATGCGGAAGTGCAGGCCTTTGCCGTCAAGTACCGCGCCGAGCGCGACAAGGCGAAGGCCAAGGCGCAGGCCGAAGAGGCAAAGGCCGCCGAGCATGCCGCAGCCGTGTCCGCTGCCAGGGACACGAAGGAAGGCGAAGGCTCAAAGGACTGAGCCTGCGCATTCAGCCACTGACACTCAAAGTCCGCCGGTACGCTTGACCTTGGGTTCCGAATAGGTCAACGGCTCCTCGCGCACCTGCAGCTTGTTGCGGGCCACGTCATCGGCCTTGCTGACCTCCTGGGCCTGCTCCACGGCCATAGCGCTGGCGCGCCACATGGACTGGATGAACTCGATGAGCTGCTTGGAAATCGGCTCCTTGGGCGGCTCCTCGACCTCTTCCTTCTGCTTGATCTCCTCGGCCAGCGTCCAGTCGCGGTTTTCCTGGTCCACCACGGACGGTTTTTCAGGATCGCGAATCACACGGCCTTCTCCGATGCGGTCCGTGGATTCGACAGGATTGGCAGCGTTCACGGGACGCACGGGCACCGCGCCCGACGCGCCGGTGGAGTACAGATCGGCGCTTTGCGGGCGCCACGGTATGGGCGATCGGTCAACAGGTGGAATTGGCATGGCTCGACCCTCTTGCTGGATGTGTGCTGTGGGCGGGAATTTCCCGCCGTCGCCTCATCATCGACAGAACCTGAAAGAACTGAAGCGCTTTTTTTGAAAGACGCCCAGGCCTGCCTCAAACCAAGGGTAAACCCTTAAACCACCCTGACCAGGCGCTAGAGGAAACGCTCCAGCATCTTGCGCGAGGCACGGTCCAGCGCCGTGCTGTCGGGCACGCTGAACTGCACGCCGTCCTGGCTGGTGATCATCAGGTGCGTGCGGCCCGACAGGCGGCGGATATCCTCCTCGGCCTTGAGCACGAGCTGCGCGGGACCGCGGTCGGTCTCCAGGTCCCAGGTGCTGGGCGTGGAATAGCTGGACACCTTGCGGATGCGCTGGATGACGGGCACGAACTCGCGCACGGCCAGATCCTGCTCGATCAGCGTGCGGGCCTGCGCGGGCAGGTGGTCCATGTGGTCCACCCACAGCGCCTCCTTGCCATCGGCACAGACCAGGGACAGGCCTTGCAGCGGCGCGGCAATCGGAAAGGCGCGCACGGGCACCACGGATTCATGGCGCGTGCCGTCGGCCAGGATCAGCACCAGGCGGCCATGGGCGTTGCGCTCCACGCGTACGCGGCTCAGATCGGCGCCGGCGGCGCAATGTTGGGCAGTGGACATGGCTTATTCCTCGATGGTGGTTGCGACCAGGGTCAGGCCTGCGGCCTGGGCATCCTCTTCGGCGCGCCGCGCCTGGGCCTGGTACAGGCGCCAGTAGGCGCCCTGCTTTTCCATCAGTTCGTCGTGCGGCCCCACTTCCACGATCTCGCCCCGGTCCATGACCACGAGGCGGTCTGCCTTGCGCAGCGTGGACAGACGGTGGGCGATGGCAATCGTCGTGCGGCCCTGCACCAGATTGTCCAGCGCCTTCTGGATTTCCTTCTCGGTCTCGGTGTCCACGGCAGAAGTGGCCTCGTCCAGGATCAGGATGCGGGGATCGATCAGCAGCGCGCGCGCGATGGAGATGCGCTGGCGCTCGCCGCCGGACAGGCCCTGGCCACGTTCGCCGACCAGGGAGTCATAGCCGTGCGGCAGGCGCAGGATGAATTCATGGGCATGGGCCGCACGCGCGGCCGCCACGATTTCCTCGCGCGTGGCGTCGGGCTTGCCGTAGGCGATGTTCTCGGCAATGGTGCCGAAGAACAGGAAGGGCTCCTGCAGCACCAGGCCGATGTTGCTGCGGAAGTCCGACACCTTGAGCCGGCGGATATCCACGCCGTCGAGCTGGATGGAGCCTTCGCTCACGTCGTAGAAGCGGCTGATCAGGTTGACCAGGGTGCTCTTGCCCGAGCCGCTGTGGCCGACCAGGCCGATCATTTCACCCGGGCGAATCTGCAGATCCAGGTTCTTGATGACGGCGCGGCTGCCGTAGCGGAAGGTCAGGTTGTCCAGCGTGATGGCACCCTGCACGCGCGGCAGCTTGACCGGGTTGACCGGGTCGGGCACGTTGCTCACGTGGTCCAGGATGTCGAAGATGCGCTTGGCGCCGGCTGCCGCCTTCTGTGTGACCGAGACGATGCGGCTCATCGAATCCAGGCGGCTGTAGAAGCGGCCGATGTAGGCGATGAAGGCCGTCAGGATACCGACCGTGATCTGGCCGCCCGCCACCAGCCAGATGCCGAAGCCCCAGACCACCAGCAGGCCGATCTCGGTCAGCAGCGTCACCGTGGGCGTGAACAGCGACCAGGTCTTGTTGACCTTGTCGTTGGCCTGCAGGTTGACCAGATTGGCCTGGGCGAAGCGGTCGGCCTCGCGCTTTTCCTGGGCGAAGGCCTTGACCACACGGATGCCGGGAATGGTGTCGGCCAGCACATTGGTCACCTCGGACCAGACGCGGTCGATCTTCTCGAAGCCCGTGCGCAGGCGGTCACGCACCAGGTGGATCATCCAGGCGATGAAGGGCAGCGGCACCAGGGTGACCAGGGCCAGCCATGGATTGATGGAGAACAGGATGACCGAGGTCATCACGATCATCAGCACATCGGTCGCAAAATCCAGCGCGTTCAAGGATAGAAACAAATTGATGCGATCTGTTTCCGCCCCGATGCGCGCCATCAGGTCGCCCGTGCGTTTGCTGCCGTAGTAGTCCAGCGACAGCGTCAGCAGGTGGTTGTAGGTGGTCGTGCGCAGGTCCGAGCCAATGCGCTCGGAGACCTTGGCCAGCACGAAGGTGCGCGCCCAGCCCAGGCCCCAGGCCACCAGGGCCGCAGCCAGCAGGCCGCTCAGGTAGAAGACCACCAGGCTGCTGTCGATCTGCTGCCCGTTCTGGAACGGGATCAGGATCTTGTCCACGATGGGAATCGTCAGGTAGGGCGCCACCAGGGTGGCGCCCGTGGAGGCCAGGGTCAGCAAAAAGCCCAGCAGCAGCTGGTGCCGGTAGGGATGGGCAAAGCGCCACAGGCGCAGCAGCACCCAGGTGGAGGTCTGCGGACCCTGCTGGCGCGCGCAGGCCGGGCATTCGTCGGCCTCGGGCGGCAGCTCGGTCTGGCAGGCCGGGCAGCGGGGCACATCGTCCTCGGGCCCGTCGAAGTCCTCGCCGCGCGCCATGCGCTCACGCTGGTGATCGAACTGTTGCAGCAGGCGCAATACGCCCGCCTGGTGGCGCAAGGTGAAGCGCCACAGCGCCAGCCGAGCCGCAGGACCATGCAATTCGAGGTTGCCCACGCCGCCGTGGTCCAGCGTACGCAAATTCTGATCGACCGAGAGTATCCACTCACTCCATCGCTGATCCTCAGGATCACAGGCGATGAGGCGCTGGTTGGTCAGGACAACCCAGCCTTCGCCGAAGCGCATATCCAGGGTCAGGTCAACCGTGGCGAGGGCCAGCACGTTTTCATTGGAAGCGAGCCTGGCTCGCAGCTCAGCCCCGCGGGGGCTGGCAAGGAAGGCCGAAACGTCCACAGAATGGTGTTCTTGCATGTTGAGTTGTTTTTCCCGCCCCTGGCGGCTCCTGGTGTCATGCGGGCAACCGCAGCTCCCCGGTGGATATCCCGCGCGTTGCACGGCATACCCTGCTCAACGCGCCAACCCTGGTTTAGGCTGACAACACTGCGCATGGGTTTTCTGGGCGCACAATCCTCTCCCATTCTCCGGCGATCCGAATCCGGGTCGTCGTTCACGCTTACCCGTTGACCGACATGGCGAAATTCAAAGACATCCAACTCTTGCGCACCACCTACCTGCGTGGACCCAGCGTCTGGACCTACCGTCCCGTGCTGGAGGTCTGGCTGGATCTGGGCGAGCTGGAGGACTATCCCTCGAACAAGCTTCCCGGTTTCAACGAGCGCCTGACGGCCTGGCTGCCCGACCTGGTCGAGCACCACTGCGGCGTGGGCGAGCGCGGCGGCTTCATCCAGCGCCTGGAAGGCGGCACCTGGTGCGGCCACGTGCTGGAGCACATCATCATCGAGCTGCTGAACCTGGCGGGCATGCCTGCCGAGTTCGGCCAGACCCGCGAGATCTCGCAGCGCGGCGTGTACCGCATGGTCTTCCGCTGCCCCGAGGAAACCGTGGCGCGCACGGCCCTGGCCCATGGCCACAGGCTGATCATGGCCGCCATCAATGACGAGCCCTTCGACCTGAAGGCCGCCATCAAGGCCATCAAGACCGAGATCAACGACCGCTACCTGGGCCCGAGCACGGGCTGCATCGTCGATGCGGCCGGCGAGCGCCGCATCCCCCACATCCGCCTCAATGACGGCAACCTCGTGCAACTGGGCTATGGCGCCGCGCAGCGCCGCATCTGGACCGCCGAGAGCGACCAGACCAGCGCCATCGCCGAGGGCATTGCCCAGGACAAGGACTTCACCAAGCGCCTGCTGGCCGCCTGCGGCGTGCCCGTGCCCGAAGGCCAGATCGTCCACAGCCCCGAGGAAGCCTGGGAAGTGGCGCAGGACATCGGCTTTCCCGTCACCGTCAAGCCCTCGGACGGCAACCACGCACGCGGCGTGACGCTGGACCTGCGCGACGAGGCCGACATCAAGGCCGCCTTCGCGCTGGCCCAGCCCGAAGGCTCGGACGTCATCGTCGAACGCTTCATCGACGGCACCGAGCACCGCATCCTGGTGGTGGGCGGCAAGGTGGTTGCCGCCTGCCGTGGCGAGACCGTGAGCGTGGCCGGCAATGGCAAGTCCACGGTTCGCGAACTGGTCGCCGTGGTCAACCAGGACCCGCGTCGCGGCCCCGAGCAGGAATACCCGCTGGACTGGATCAACCTCGAAGCCCCGGCCGTGAAGCTGGAACTCAAGCGCCAGAACGTCACGCCCGACACCATTCCTGCCCAGGGCACCAGCGTGCTGCTGCAGCGCAACGGCAACATGGCCATCGACTGCACCGACGAAGTCCATCCCGAAGTGGCCTACATGGCCACGCTGGCCGCCAAGATCGTGGGCCTGGACATCGCGGGCATGGACATGATCCTGCAGGACGTCTCGCGCCCCATGAAGGAGCAGGGCGGCGCCATCCTCGAAGTCAACGCCGGCCCCGGCCTGCTGATGCATCTGAAGCCCACCAGCGGCGCGCCGCGCCCCGTGGGCATGGCCATCGCCGACCACCTGTTCCCGCGCACCGAAGAGGGCACGGGCGCCGGCCGCATCCCCCTGGTCGGCATTGCCGGCACGCGCAACAACGGTTTCACGGCCCGCCTGGTGGGCTGGCTGCTGCAGTTGTCGGGCAAGCTCACGGGCGTGGCCAGCAGCGAAGGCATGTTCCTGTCCAACCGCCAGACCCAGAAGACCAATACCGCCAACTGGGCCGGCGCCCACCGCCTGCTGACCAACCGCCTGGCCCAGGCCGCCGTCATCCAGACCACGGCCCGCTCCATCCTGGAGGAAGGCCTGGCCTACGACCGCTGTCTGGTCGGCGTGGTCACCGACATGGACGGCTTCGAGCAGTTGCCCGACCATGACGTGCACGAGCAGTCGCAGATGACGCGCGTGATGCGCACCCAGATCGACGTGGTGCTGGACGAAGGCGCGGGCGTGCTCAATGCCGACATCGAACAGGTGGCCGACCTGGCCCGCCTGTGCGACGGCGAGGTGCTGTTCTATTCGATGCAGGCAGACAGCCCCGTGGTCGCGGCCCACCGTTGCGAGAGCGAAGGCCGTGCCGTCTTCGTGCGCGGCAACCAGGTGATCCTGGCCACGGGCGCCGCCGAGCGCGTGCTGGGCACGCTGGACGCGCTGAGCCTGCCCGGTGGCCTGCGCCCGGACACGCCGGCCCTGCTCGCTGCCATTGCCGCGGCGTGGTCCATGGACATTGCCCCCGACCTCATCGTCGCCGGCATCAAGACCTTCGACTACACGCCGGCCGCCGCTGCGGTTTCCACCGCCGCCGCCTGAGCCCGACCACACGATGACATGCAGGCAGGCCCGGCGACGCGGGCCTGCCCTCCGAAAGAAGACACTATGCAGATCACCCGCATCCGAGCCCTGCGCGGCCCCAATCTCTGGACCCGCAGCACCGCCATCGAAGCCATCGTGCAATGCGAGCCCGGCGACTGTGACTACTCGGCCCTGGCAGGGTTCGAGGACCGGCTGCGCGCACGCTTTCCCAAGATCGGCACGCTGCAGCCGCACGGTGCCGACCAGCGCCTGTCGCTGGCCCATGTGCTGGAAGTGGCGGCCCTGTCGCTGCAGGCCCAGGCCGGCTGCCCCGTGACCTTCAGCCGCACGCACGAGACCGTGGAAGCCGGCACCTACCAGGTGGTGGTGGAGTACACCGAGGAATCCGTGGGCCGCCTGGCCATGGAACAGGCCGGTGCGCTGCTGCAGTCGGCACTGGCCGACACGCCCTTCGACGCCGACAAGGTGGTGGCCGAGCTGCGTGAACTCGACGAGGACGAGCGCATCGGCCCCTCCACAGGCTCCATCGTCGATGCGGCCGTGGCGCGCGGCATTCCCATCCGCCGCCTGACCTCGGGCTCGCTGGTGCAACTGGGCTGGGGCTCCAAGGCCCGCCGCATCCAGGCCGCAGAGCTGGACCAGACCAGCGCCGTGGCCGAATCCATCGCCCAGGACAAGGACCTGACCAAGCGCCTGCTGCACGCCGCCGGCGTGCCCGTGCCGCTGGGCCGCCCCGTCAAGGACGTGGAAGAAGCCTGGCTCGTGGCCCAGGAAGTGGGACTGCCCGTGGTGGTCAAGCCCCAGGACGGCAACCAGGGCAAGGGCGTGGTGGTCAACATCACCACGCACGAGCAGCTCAAGGCCGCCTTCGCCACCGCCTCGGAATTCGGCGACGACATCATGGTCGAACGCTTCCTTCCCGGCCATGACTTCCGCCTGCTGGTGGTCGGCGGCCAGCTGGTGGCCGCTGCGCGCCGCGAGCCGCCCCAGGTGCTGGGCGACGGCCAGCACACCATCCGCGAACTGGTCGAGCTGGTCAACCAGGACCCGCGCCGCGGCTCGGGCCACGGCACGGCGCTGACCAAGATCCGCCTGGACGACATCGCCATCGCGCGCATCGCCACCGAAGGCCTCACGCCCGAATCCGTGCCGGCCCAGGGCCAGCGCGTGGTGCTGCGCAACAACGCCAACCTGTCCACGGGCGGCAGCGCCACCGATGTGACGGACGACGTGCACCCCGACATCGCCGCGCGCGCCGTCGAGGCCGCCCAGACCATCGGCCTGCACATCTGCGGCGTGGACGTGGTCTGCGAGACCATGCTGCGCCCGCTGGAGGAGCAAAACGGCGGCATCGTCGAAGTCAACGCCGCGCCGGGCCTGCGCATGCACCTGGCGCCGTCCTTCGGCAAGCCCCGCAACGTGGGCGTGCCCATGGTCGATGAGCTGTTCGCACCCGGCCAGGATGGCCGCATCCCGCTGGTGGCCGTCACCGGCACCAATGGCAAGACCACGACCACGCGCCTGATCGCCCACCTGTTCACCTCGCATGGCTGGCGCACGGCCATGACCAATACCGACGGCGTCTACGTCAACGGCCGCCAGATCGACAGCGGCGACTGCTCGGGCCCGCGCAGCGCGCGCAACGCCCTGGCCCACCCCGAGACCGATGCGGCCGTGCTCGAATGCGCACGCGGCGGCATCCTGCGCGAAGGGCTGGGCTTCGACCGCTGCCAGGTGGCCGTGGTCACCAACGTGGGCGCGGGCGACCATCTGGGCCTGAACTACATCACCACGGTGGAAGACGTGGCCGTGCTCAAGCGCGTCATCGTGCAGAACGTGGCCGCCGACGGCTATGCCGTGCTCAACGCCGCCGACCCGTTGGTCGCCGCCATGGCCTCCACCTCGCCGGGCAAGGTCATCTACTTCGCGGCCGACCGCCACCATCCCGTGATGGCCACGCACCGCGCCCAGGGCAACCGCGTGGTCTACGTGGACGGCGACAGCATCGTTGCGGCCGAAAGTTCGTGGCGCGAGACCATCGCCCTGCGCGAGATCCCCATCACGCGCAACGGCACCATCACCTTCCAGGTGGAGAACGTCATGGCCGCCATCGCCGCCGCCTGGGGCGTGGGCCTGCCGTGGCAGACCATCCGCCGCGGGCTGGCCGGCTTCGTCAACGACAGCGACAACGCCCCCGGACGCTTCAACGTCATGGACTACCGTGGCGCCACGCTGATCGCCGACTACGGCCACAACCCCGACGCCATCCGCGCCCTGGTGCAGGCCGTGGATGCCATGCCGGCCCAGCGCCGCAGCGTGGTCATCAGCGGCGCGGGCGACCGCCGCGACCAGGACATCACCGAGCAGACACAGATCCTGGGCAAGGCCTTCGACGACGTCATCCTCTACCAGGATGCCTGCCAGCGCGGCCGCGCCGACGGTGAAGTCCTGGCCCTGCTGCAGCAAGGCCTGCAAGGCGCACCGCGCACCGACTACGTGACCCAGATCCAGGGTGAGTTCAACGCCATCGACCACGCGCTGGCGCGGCTGACGCCCGGCGACCTGTGCCTGGTGCTGGTGGACCAGGTCGAGGAAGCCCTCGAACACCTGCGCCGCCATGTGGCGGGTGAGGCCTGACATGAACGGCCGCGCCTTGCTCACGGCCGCTCTGGCCACGCTGCTGCTGGGCGCCTGCGGTGCGCGCGCCGAGCAGGTGGGCGCGGTGGACACGGTGTTCAAGTTCATAGGCCCGGACCACAAGATCGTGGTCGATGCCTATGACGATCCCAAGGTGGCGGGCGTGACCTGCTATGTCTCGCGCGCCAAGACCGGCGGCATCAAGGGCGGCCTGGGCCTGGCCGAGGACCGCGCCGAAGCCTCGATCAGCTGCGTGCAGACCGGACCCATCCAGATCCCTGCGCCGCTCAAGCAGCAGGACGAGGTGTTCACCGAACGCATCTCGCTGCTGTTCAAGCGCCTGCGCGTGGTGCGCATGGTCGATGCGCAGCGCAACACCCTGGTCTACATGACCTACTCGGACCGCGTGATCGAAGGCTCGCCGCAGAACAGCGTCACGGCCGTGCCCGTGCCGCGCAACACGCCGATACCGCTGCAAAAGTAGCCTGGGCTCATTCCTGCGCCTGGGACCTGCAGGCCTGCACGAAGGCCGCCAGCGCAGGCGAGCGGCGCTTGCCTGCCCGCTGCACCAGCGAGAAATCGCGCCACATGCGCGGCAGCGTGGTCGGCAGCACGGCCAGTTCTCCTGACACGACCAGGGCCTGCACCAGCACGCGCGACAGGCAGCTGATGCCCAGGCCCTGGGCCACGCAGCGCGCTATGGCCTCGGAGCTGCCCAGCGTGGCGGCGGCCGGCAGCTGGTGCAGATGCGGCAGCAAGGCATGCTCCACCATCTCGCGCGTGCCCGAGCCCGGCTCGCGCAGCAGCCAGCGCGCACCGCGCAAGGCGGCCACGCCCAGCGGGCGCTGGCCGGCAGCCTGCACCAGCGGGTCCTGTGCTGCGGCCACGATGACGAGTTCGTCACGCATCCAGGGCTCGACCTCCAGCCCGGGCCAGTGGCTGGTGCCCTCGATCAGGCCCAGGTCCACGTCCAGCGATTCCACGGCCTGGCCCACCTCGCGCGTGTTGGCGATCTGCAGGTCCACGCTCAGGTGCGGATGGCTGCGCGCCAGGTGCGCGAGCACGGCTGGCAGCGCATAGGTGCCTATGGTGGTGCTGGCTGCCACGCGCAGACGCACGGGCAGGCTGGCGGCCCGCACCGAAAACGCCTGCTCTATGCCCCTGGCCTGCTCCAGCAGCGCCAGCGCCTCGGGCAGCAGGGCGCGGCCCGCGTCGTTGAGCGCCAGCCGCCGGCCCACGCGCTCGAACAGCTGGGCGCCCATGGCCTGCTCCAGCTGCTGCAGCGCGGCGCTGGTGGCCGACTGCGACAGGGCCACGGCGTCGGCCGCCGCCACGGTGGAGCCGGCCTGGGCGACGGCGCAGAAGATTTCAAGTTGGCGCAGGGTGAGGTGCAGCATGGCGTGCAGTCTGGACGAGGCATCAACCTGTTTCCCCGGTTGATGCTACAAAAACTATTCGTTATACGAATATAGCCAAGAAATCTAAAGTGCCTCCCATGCACCGCGCTCCTGACGCGGCGCGCAGGCACCATGAACACCACTTCCCTCCCACGCTCCTCCCTCCCTGGCTGGCTTCGCCATTTGACCGAGCTTGCGCCCGGCCTGCTGCTGGCAGGCGCCATTGCCGCAGCCGCCACCTGGGGCGCACGCCAGCCCCTGCTGGCCGGCTCGGGCCTGAGCGCGCTGACGCTGGCCATCTGCATCGGCCTGGTCATCGGCAACACCGTCTATCCGCGCCTGGCGCCCAGCTGCCATGCCGGCGTGGGCCTGGCCAAGCAGCGCCTGCTGCGCGCGGGCATCGTGCTCTACGGCCTGCGGCTGACCTTCCAGGACATAGGCCATGTGGGCATGGCCGGCGTGGTGGTCGATGCCCTGGTGCTGGGCAGCACCTTCTTGCTGGCGCAGTGGCTGGGCCGCCGCGTCTTCGGGCTGGATGCGCGCACCACGGTGCTGATCGGCGCGGGCAGCTCCATCTGTGGCGCCGCTGCCGTGCTGGCCACCGAACCCGTGATCAAGGGCCGTGCCGAAGACGTGGCCGTGGCCGTGGCCACCGTGGTGGTCTTCGGGACCGTGGGCACCTTCCTCTATCCCGCGCTGTTCCACTGGAACGCTGCCCACGGCTGGCTGGACATGTCGCCTGCGCAGTACGGGCTGTACGTGGGCTCCACCGTGCATGAGGTGGCCCAGGTCGTGGCCGCCGGCGAAGCCATTGCGCCCGAAGCCGCCGACGTGGCGGTGATCTCCAAGATGGTGCGCGTGATGATGCTGGCCCCCTTCCTGCTGCTGCTGTCCATGGCGGTGGCGCGCGGCAACCGCAGCAGCCAGGTGAGCGACGGCCAGCCGCGCCGCATCACCATTCCCTGGTTCGCGCTGGGCTTCGTCGCCATGGCCGGCGTGAACTCGCTGGGCGTGCTGCCCGCTGCCGTGGTACAGGTGGGCGTGCAGCTGGACAACGCGCTGCTGGCCGTGGCCATGGCGGCCCTGGGCCTGACCACCCATGTCCGCGCCGTGCGTGCCGCAGGCACGAAGCCCCTGCTGCTGGCCGCCTTGCTTTTCGCATGGCTGCTGGTAGCGGGCCTGCTCTTCAACCGCTGGGTGCCCGGCCTGCTCTGAAGCTGCCAGCATCCATCGACCGGCCCTGCGAGCCATCGTCTCGCAGGGCCTTTTTCATGGACGGCCTGCCTTCCAGAGCAAGGGAATACCCTTAAATCAAATGCAGGAACAATTAATTTGCAATGCAAATTAATTGAACTACAAAGATAATCGAGGCATGTCCTTTGCCTCTGCCCCTCCCCGCGCCCGTCTCGGCTTTCTCATGGTCACCCTGGTACGCCAATGGCGCCGCCAGGTCGAGGAACAACTGCTGGCCGACGGCCTGACCGACGCCACCTGGGCGCCGCTGATCCACCTGCGCGCCTGGGGCGATGACGTCACGCAAAAGGAACTGGCCGAGCGCGTGGGGCTGGATGGCTCCAGCCTGGTGCGCCTGCTCGATATTCTGGAAGGCCATGGATGGGTGGAGCGCCGCGCCGACCCCGGTGACCGGCGCAGCAAGCGCATCTTCCTGACCGATGAAGGCAACGGCGCCGTGGACCGCGTGCGCGCCACCATGCTGCAGGCCGAGCTGGCCATGCTGCAGGACCTGGACGATGCCGAGGTCGAGGCCATGCTGGCCGGCATGGCCAAGATCCAGGCGCGCATGGGCGCGCTGCGCACGGAAGGCGCGCCATGAGCGCACTCCACGATGCCTATGGCCGCCTGCTGCAGGCCTCGGCCCGCTGGGGTTTCGACCCCGTGCGCCTGCGCCAGCACCTGCGCACGGCCTTCGCCGCCTGCCTGGCCTTGCTGGCCGCCTGGCAGCTGGGGCTGGAGCATCCGCAGTGGGCCGCCATGGCCACCTGGGCCGCATCCCAGCCGCTGCGCGGGCAACTACTCGAAAAAAGCTTTTTCCGGGTCGCAGGCACCGTGGCCGGCACGGCCGTCGGCGTGGGCCTGGTGCTGCTGGCCCAGGGCAATCTGCTGTGGCTGGTGCTGGGCCTGGCCGTCTGGCTGGGCCTGTGTGCGGGCGTGGGCAATCTGCAGCGCAGCTTCGTGGCCTACGGCACCATGCTGGCCGGCTATTCGGCAGCCATGGTGGCGCTGCTGGACTTCGCCCATCCCGAGCAGGTCTTCGCCCTGGGCTGGGACCGGCTGTTCACGGCGCTGACCGGCGTGTTCGCAGCCTTGCTCGTGGGCTGGCTGTTCACGCCCAAGGGCAGCGGCATTCCCGGCAATGCCGAGGTACGCCAGCTGTTTGCCCGGCTGCTGCGCGATCTGGCCGACAGCCTGCAGGCGCGCGGCCGTTCGTCACTGGGCTCGCAGGAGATCGCCGCCCGCCTGCTGGCCATGGCGGTGATCGAGGAGGGGCTGGACCCGCACGCCGCAGGATCGCAGCGCTCGCGCGAGGCCGTGCACGCGCTGCGCCGACTCATGAATGCCCAGATCTCGGCCCTGCTGTGGCTGCGTGACGCGCCGTCGCAGGAGCCGCCTGCGGCCTTTGGCGAGGCGCAGGCCCTGGCCGCCGCGCAGGCGCTGCGCGAAGCCGCCGTGGCGCTGGAGACGCGCGTGCAGTTGCACGAGGCCACGGCGGCCCTGATACGCGCACGCGAGTCCGCCGCAACCTGGCCCGGCGCGGCCGACATGCTGGCCCCGATGGGCTTTGCGCTGCAGGCCCACCTGGCCGCCACCCATGACGTGGCCCTGCCGCCCGGCCACCGCGCGCGCCAATGGCCCGTGGTGCTGCACAGCGATTGGCTGGGCGCGCGCCGCGCCATGCTGCGTGCCAGCGCGGCCATCGCCATCGTGGGCCTGCTGTGGGTGGTGACGGGCTGGAGCGGCGGTGCCTACATGCTGCTGGGCATGTCCATCATGCTGACCGTGTTCTCGGGCTTCGAGAACCCTTCGGCCACCATGCGCCATGTGACCCTGGGCCAGGCCATGGGCGTGCTGGTGGCCCTGGCCTGCCAGTGGCTGGTCTGGCCGTTCGCCAGCAGCCAGGCGGGCCTGGTGTGGCTGATGCTGCCCTTCGTCTTCGTGGGCGCGCTGCTGTTCTCCCACCAGCGCACCATGCTGTCGGGCTATGACTGCAACATGGTGCTGCTGCTCCTGCTGCAGCCCCACTACCCGCAGACGGCCAGCTTCGGACATGCGCTGGCCCTGGGGCTGGCCGTGGTGTCCGGGCCGCTGGCCGGCTGGGCGGCCTACCGCTTCATCCTGCCGGTCACGCTGCAGGGCCGGCTGCAAAGCCTGCGCTCCATGATGGTCCACGAACTGCAGGATATGGCCGCCACGCCCGGCCATGCGCGCGATGGCCGCATCTGGCGCGCCCGCCTGTACCACCGGCTGCTGCGCCTGGTGCGCATGTCGGAGCAGGCCGGAGGGCAGCTGGGTGCGCAGGCAGCGGAGTGCGGCCTGGCCGCCCTGCATGTGGGCCGCGCCATCCAGGCGCTGCACCAGCTGTCCGGGGAAGCGGCCCTGGGCGACGGCACGGCCCGCGCCGTGCGCGCCGCGCTGCTGCGCCTGCAGCGGCTGCAGCAGGCGCCCGGCCAGTGCCCGCCGCTTTTGCGCGCGCTGGCGCAGCGCGTGGCCGAACGCCACCCCGACCAAGCCCGCCAGCTGCGCCATGCCGCGCATGAGATCGCGCAGCACGAAGCCTTCTTCCGCAATGCCGGCTGAAGCACGGGCCCATGCCAGAATGAACGGCTAAGGCCGGCCCAGGCCGGCAGCGCCCCACGCTCTCTGTCCCCCTGTTGCGAGGAAAGCATCCATGACGTGGAGCGACACCACCATCACCTCACAGCGCCTGGCGCTGCGCCCCTTCACTGCCGCCGATGCCGATGAGGCCTTTGCCTGCATCACGCCCACGTTGACGCGCTACCTGTCGTTCGAGCCGCCATCGGCGCCTGCCGATTTCGAGGCGGTCTGGCGCGGATGGCTGCGGGAGATCGCAGCCGGCACGGACTTCAACTTCACGCTGCGCGAGCGCGCGTCAGGCCGATTCACCGGCCTGCTGGGCCTGCACCGCGCGCGCGATGCCGAGCCCGAACTCGGCATATGGATACGCGAGGACGCGCATGGCCAGGGCCATGGCCGCGAGGCCGTTGCCGCCCTGGCCGCCTGGGCCGCGGAAACCTTCGCCCCGCAGTCCTTCAGCTACCCGGTGGCCGAGGCCAACACGGCCAGCCGGCGCATCGCCGAAGGATTGGGCGGGGTCGTCGTGGAGCAGCAGCAGCGGCCCAAGTACGCGGCCGTCATCTACCGCATTCCCGCGCGCAAGCCGCACCCATGAAAAACGGCCCCCTCAGGGGCCGTTCATCGTTCAGCCGGCCATGATCACACGGCGGCAATGGACACGGCCTTGGAGACCAGGTAGGCCTCCAGCGCCTCGGGGCCGCCTTCGGAGCCGTAGCCCGAGTCCTTGATGCCGCCGAACGGCATCTCGGCCGAGGCCACGGCCGGCTGGTTGATCCACAGCATGCCGGCCTCGACCTGCTGCGCCAGCTGGTGAGCGGTCTTGATGGAGCGCGTGAACGCATAGGCGGCCAGGCCATAGGACAGGCGGTTGGCCTCGGCGATGGCATCGCCCAGATCGTCGAAGCCGCGGATGGCAGCCACGGGGCCGAAAGGCTCCTGGTTGAAGATCTCGGCGCTCAGCGGCACATCGCCCAGCACCGTGGGTGCAAAGTAGTTGCCCTTGTCGCCCAGGGAGCCGCCGCCCGTGAGCAGCTTGGCGCCCTGCTTTTGCGCGTCCTCGATGAAATGGGCCAGTGCGGTGACGCGGCGCGGATTGGCCAGCGGGCCCATCTGCGTGCCCTGCACCAGGCCATCGCCGACCTTGAGGCCCTCGGCATGCGCCACCATGGCGCGTGTGAACTCCTCGCGCACGCTGTTGTGCACCAGAAAGCGCGTGGGCGAGATACAGACCTGGCCTGCATTGCGGAACTTGGCCGCCCCCGCCGCCTTGACGGCCAGCGCCACGTCGGCATCCTCGGCCACGATGACCGGCGCGTGGCCGCCCAGCTCCATGGTCGAGCGCTTCATGTGCTGGCCGGCCAGCGCCGCCAGCTGCTTGCCCACGGGCGTGGAACCCGTGAACGTGACCTTGCGGATCACGGGATGGGCGATCAGGTAGGAGGAAATCTGGGCCGGATCGCCGAACACCAGGCCCACCACCCCGGCCGGCACGCCGGCATCGACAAAGCACTTGAACAGGGCGGCAGGCGCAGCCGGCGTTTCCTCGGGCGCCTTGCACAGGAAGGAGCAGCCCGTGGCCAGCGCCGCGCCGATCTTGCGCACGATCTGGTTGACGGGGAAGTTCCAGGGCGTGAAGGCGGCTACGGGACCCACGGGCTCCTTGATCACCAGCTGCTGCACCTCGGGACGGCGCGAGGGCACGATGCGGCCATACACGCGCAGCGCCTCGTCGGCAAACCATTCGATGATGCCCACGCCGGCCAGGATCTCGCCCTTGGCCTCGGCCAGCGGCTTGCCCTGCTCCTGCGTCAGCAGGGCGGCGATCTCGTCGGCCCGGTCCTTGAGCAGGGCTGCGGCACGGCGCATGGCGGCGCCGCGCTCATGGGCGGAGACCTTGCGCCAGGTCTCGAAGCCGCGCTGAGCGGCGGCCAGCGCACGGTCCAGGTCGGCTACGTCGGCATGGGCCACATGGCCGATGACCTCGCCGCTGGCCGGATTGCGCACGGGAATCTTCCTGCCGCTGGCGGCGTCCTGCCATTGGCCGTCGATCAGGAGTTGGGTGTCGGAGTAGGAGTGGCTCATGCTGGATCAGATCCTTGGTAGATGACAGGGGGCAGATGTGTGGGGCAGGCACGGCGCTCGCAGTGTCCGCACCCGGCTGCCGCTGCAGCGCAGCGACCATTCTAGGAAGCGCCGGACGGCCCTGCCGTCACCGGGCTGTCACGCACACAACACCTAAAATGCCCGGGTTTCGCAATATCCACCAATCCGTTGAGAGGGAGCTCATGACCGATCTTTTCGACACCACTGCGCGCAGGGGCTTGCGCAGCGTCGCGCTGGCGCTCGCCCTGGCCGGCAGCCTGGGGCTGGCATGGGGGCAGGAATCTGCCTACCCCGCCATGAGCGTGGACCACCATGTCCAGCCTCTGAACTCCCCTCGGGAATTTCTGGCATCTCGCAGCTTGGCCGCCCCTTCCGAGGTCACACCACTGCGCGTGGAACTGGGCGCATGGAAGGAGTACCACGCCGCATCGGCCCCGCAGGACGGCGCCATGCAGGTGGGCGCGCAGCGACTGAGCACACAGACGGCCACGACCGACGCGCTGGCCTCGCAGTTGCAATGGCACTCCACGGCCTCGGGCGGCCTGGTGGCCGCTGTCAGCCTGCGTTCGGAAGGCGCCTACGGCATCCGCATGGGCGTCGAGATGCAGCAACTGCCAGGCAGTGCGCTGCTGCGCGTATATGCGCGTGACCATCGTGCGGGCGCCTACGAGATCGCCGGCCAGCGCGTGCTGCAGGGTCTGCAGGCCAATCTGGAGGCGGGAGACAAAACCACCGATGGTCGCACCTGGTGGACGCCGGACACCGGCGGTGACGAGGTGACGCTGGAGATCGAACTGCCACCCGGCATTCCCGCCGACGCGCTGCGCATCGCCATCCCGCGCGTGATGCATATCCACGAGAACCTTTCGCTTCCGCTGGAAAGCGAAATGCAGTTCTCGGCCCAGCTCAACGAGTCCCTGTCCTGCAATCTGGACTCCACCTGCTACGACAACTACAGCACACAACGCAATGCCGTAGCACGCATGCTCTATGTGAAGAACGGTGCGGGCTATTTGTGCACGGGTACGCTGCTCAATGACAAGGCCGCTTCCGGCACGCCTTACTTCATTACGGCCAACCATTGCATCAGCAGCCAGACAGTGGCTTCCACCCTGGAAACCTCCTGGTTCTATCGCACGCCCTCCTGCAACAGTCGCACGTTGTCATCCGCAAACAGGGTGCTGCGAAACGGTGCCACCTTGCTCTATGCGACAGCGGACTACGATTCCACACTGCTGCGCCTCAACGATGCGCCCCCAGCCGGTGCGGTGTTTGCAGGCTGGACCAGCCAGACAGTGGCTGGTGGCACCAGCATGGTGGGCATCCACCATCCCCGAGGCGATCTGCAGAAAATCAGTTTCGGCACAGTCTCCAGATCAGTCTCATGCGAGCCTTCCAGCGAAGGGATGATGAAATGCGCCAATGTCAGCGGTGGCTTCAACCTGGTGAACTGGGATCAAGGGCTGACGCAAGGAGGCAGCAGCGGCTCGGGCATGTTCGTGGAAGGACGTTTGGCCGGGGTCCTCTATGGCGGCGACGACCAGACTTGCCCTGCCTCTGGCGGCATGTCCATCTATGGACGCTTCGATCTGCTGTTTCCCAATGTTCAGAAATGGCTTGCAGCAGACCCGATTACCGGCACCTCCCAGACACGTACCCCCGTCTATCGCTTCTTCAATCGGGTCACCGGTGCGCATTTCTATACAGCCAATGCACAAGAGCGCGATCAGGTGATTGCAACCTATCCGGCCTTCCAGTATGAAAACGTGGCCTTCTATGCATCCACCCAAATGCAACAAGGGCTGGATCCCGTATTCCGCTTCTTCAATAGAAATACAAGCGCGCATTTCTTCACCATCGACGCCTTCGAGCGCAACCAGGTGAAGATCTACTATCCCGGCTTCATCGATGAAGGCATCGCCTGGTATGCCGCCACAACTGCAGTCAATGGAACAGTTCCCATATTCCGCTTCTTCAACGAGCAGACTGGTGCGCACTTCTACACCATCAACATTGCAGAGCGGGATCAGGTGATCACCAAGTATCCCTTCTTCAAATATGAGGGTGTGGGCTACTACGTCTGGAAAACCCAGTAAGCACGCGCACTGCACCTGCTGCAGTGCCTCCCCAAGAAGAAGGCCCCGCACTGCGGGGCCTTCTTCTTGGGCAACAGCCGTCACCCCACCAGCACCAGCCCCGGCGGCAGGCTATCCCCAAAGCTGCGCTTCGCATCCTGGGCGTCCATCTGCTGGACCTGTTCCACCAGGTCGATCCAGCGCTGCGGTGCACCGGCGCCGCGCAACCGCTCCAGCACCAGGGCGCGCTGGGCATCGGGCAGGTCCAGCGCACGGTCGCCCGTCATGCGGGCCATCTGAACGGCGGCGAACATGGCGGTTTCATTGCGGCGCCAGTCCTGGGCCAGGGTGGCGTCGAGGAACTCCTGCGCGGCCTCGGGCGGCATGACGCGGTGGGCGTTGGCGGCCAGCGGCATGCGCGCGGCCAGCCGGCCTATGGCCCACCAGGTCTGCACGGATTCACCAGGGTGCTTCAGCCGCTGCAGCATCCACTGGCCCATTTCCTGGCGGTACTGCCAGGGCACGGCCTCCATGGCGGCGAACAGGCGCAGCATGTCGTCGTAGCTGCCATGGGCGGACTTGCCCTGGCTGCGCTGCGTGGACTGCTGCACGGCCTTTTGCATGTGGCCGGCAACCTCTTCCAGCAGCTCCATCTGCCGGGCCTCGTCCAGGCCCGCGGCCACGCGGCGCCAGAACACCCACCATTCGGTGCGGTTGGCCGCCTCACCGCCATGGCCCAGGCCCTGGCCATGCAGTTGCCAGACCTGCTGCATGCGCCAGCCGTCCAGCTCGGCGCCCACGCCGGGTCGCAGGCACCAGCCTGCCAGGTTCAGCCAGACGCGCTCGTGCTCGGCCGTGCGGCGGCGGCGCCTGGCGCGGGCCAGCAGGGCGTCGAACAGTGCGCGCAGCAGCGGCAGGTCCCAGTCCTCGCGCGGGCCCAGCCGTCGCTCCAGCGACTGGCGCAGCTGGCGGACCTCCTTGGCCGTCACCTCCTGGGCCTGGCTGCCGAAGATGCGCTCGATCAGGGCCACGGCGTCCGCCAGCCGGCCCTGCCGGGCAGAACGATCGCCGGTGTCCTGCGCATCTGCGGCCAGCGCACCACGCACGCTGAACGGCAGCAGCCACTGGCGCTGCGCATCGTCGGCGGCCACGCAGCGCACCTCCAGCGTGCCGACCTCGGTCATGCAGGCCTGCAGTTGCACTTCGACCTGGGCCTTGTCCCGGCCTTCGGGCGCGGGCAGCACGGTGGACAGGGCGGGCAGCTCGACCCAGCCCTCGCCGTCGAGCGCCGCGATACGGCCGGCCTGCGCAGGCGCCGCCGCCAGGCTGTTGGCCACCAGCGAAAAGCGCACGGCCTGGCCCAGGCGCAACGCAAAGCGCCGGCCGGAGAGCACGATGCGCACGCCCTCCTCCGTGCCGCGCGGCAGCAGGCAGATGCCCTGTGGTGCGGCACCCGCCTTCTCGGGCAGGACCAGCCAGTAGCTGCGCGGCGAGCCACCGCCGATGCGCGGTACCGGGGCGGGCACCGTCCGGGCATCTTCCGATTCCGGCAGATCCTCAGACGGACGGCTCTGGACATGCATGGCCAGGCCATGCGCCGCTGCGCCGCGTGCAACGGCCCAGTCGGGATGCGGGTTGTGCAGCAGGCGCAGCGGCTGGCCGCGCCAGGCCTGCAGCTGCGCCACCAGCCGCTGGGCCAGCGCATGGGCGTGGAAGACGCCGCCATTGAGCAGGACCGCATCGGGCAACTCCCCAGCCGCGTGCTGCGCGAGGAACTGCGCCAGGTGCCGTGTGATCGCCGCATCGGCAGGATAGGGTAGCCCCAGGCCGCGCAAAGCGCCCTGGCGCCGGGTGGGCAGATCCTGCAGGCCGGCCAGCGGCATGAAGCCTTCGACCACGGCCTCGCGCACCTCGTCGCGGCGCAGCGTGGCCGTGCGCGTCTGCGCCAGCAGCTTCGATCCGCCGCCCAGCAGGGTCACGGCCACGGACTCGGGCGCATCGTCGGCCAGCAACTGTTCCTTGGCCATGCGGCAGCGCTGCACCAGTTGGGCGAAGCGTGCGGCGGGCAGACGCTCGCCGGGCGGGGCGAACTGCGGCTCCAGCCGATGGGCCAGCGCCAGGTCCATGTTGTCGCCGCCCAGCATCAGGTGCTCGCCCACGGCCGTGCGTGTCAGCACGGGCAGGCCTCCAGCTTCAGCGGGCTGCACGCGGATCAGGGTCAGGTCGGTGGTGCCGCCGCCCACATCCACCACCAGCACCAGGCGGCAGTGCGCCAGCTCGGCCGCCAGGCGTTCGCCCTGCAGCACCAGCCAGTCGTGGAAGGCGGCCTTGGGTTCCTCCAGCAATTGCACCGCAGGCAGACCGGCCAGCCGCGCGGCCTCCAGCGTCAGTGCGCGCGCGCCTTCGTCGAATGAGGCCGGCACGGTCAGCACGACCAGCTGGTCCCTCAGCGGCGCGCCGGGGTGCGTGCGGTCCCAGGCCTGCCGGACATGGTCCAGGTAACTGGCCGAGGCCTGCAGCGGCGACAGCCGGGCCACCTCTTCGGGCGCGCCCCAGGGCAGGATGGCCGCCGTGCGGTCCACGCCCGCGTGCGACAGCCAGCTCTTGGCACTGGCCACCAGGCGCGACGGCACGGCCGCGCCCAGGTCACGCGCCCAGCGGCCATTGACAGCGGGCGCTTGCGCATCGGCGCCCAGTGCCGCCCAGGGCTGCTGCCAGGCATCGCCCAGTTCGCCGGGCGCCGCCTGGTAGCGCGCAGAAGGCAGCAGCACCTGGGCAGCGACCTCGCCAGCCGAGACACGCTGCGCCACGGGCAGCAAGGCGATGTCGGCCGCCGTGCCGCCCACGGGCACATGCGCCACCACGGTGTGGCTGGTGCCCAGGTCGATGCCCACGATGTGGGCGGCGTCGGGAGCGAAGGGGGTGGCGGAGGCGGGGGCGGCAGTATCAGGCATATCGGCAGTCATACAGGGCACGGTGCGCGGCCCGGACCGGGCCTGCCGCCGGGGCGGGCTACGCTACATCGGCCCGCACGTCGAACTCCACCTTCCAGCGTTCGTCACCACCCACGGGCACGGCGTTGAGTTCCAGCGTGCCGATGTCGGTCACGCGCGCATGCAGGGTGACGGGCACGATCTCGCCGGGCGCACGGCCTTCGGCGGGCAGATGGGCCTCGATTTCCTGCAGCTCGACCAGCTCCTCGGGTCCCCAGAAGTCCAGCACGGTGCCGACCTGGTCGGCGCGGCGCACGGAGGAGCCGAAAAAGCGCAGGCGCACGGGCTCGCCCACGACCAGGCCGAATTCCTGGGTGTCCAGCGCCACCTCGGTGCCCTCTTCCATGCCGAAGGGCGCCAGGCACAGGGCCGAGATGGGCGGCTCCATGCCGGGGATGGCGGGCATGTTGCTTTCCACGCCCACGTAATAGCTCTGCGCCGTGCCGCCACGGATGCGCACGCCACGGCCCGCAGCCGCCACATGGCCGAAGTAGGCGGCGCCGCGCGCCACGGCCAGGTCGAGGTTGGCGCCGTCCAGCAGGCGCGCGGGTTGCGCGCCTTCGCCGGCCAGCCAGCCGTTGACGACTTCCAGGATGCGCTGCTCGATCTGCGGCGCCTTGAGCACGCCGCCGTTGAACAGGATGGCCGAGGGATGCAGGAAGGACGCGCCCTCGGGCTGCGTGCCCTGGAGGCCTTCGATCTGCTCGGTGGCGCCGGCCTGGCGCGAGAGGAAGGCCGCCAGGTGGCGCGTGACAGCTGCGTCCTGCGCATAGGGCAGGCCCAGCTGGGTCAGCGCGGCGCGCGCGCGGGTCTGGGGCTTGTCGGAGACGGCTGCGCGCGGGAAGAAGCCTTCCACCAGCATCTGCAGCACCTCGTCACGCGTGACCTCGGTGCGGATGCTGCCGCCGATGAGCTTGCTGCCCCGGCTGGGCACGACCACGGGCACGGACTGCAGCGTGGCATCGGCCAGCAGTTGCTCCTTGGCCTGGCGGCAGCCATGGGCCAGGGCACGGGTCTGCCAGGCGTCGAGCTGCTTGCCCTCCTGGGCCAGCTTGCGGGCCACGCCGTAGGCCAGGGCCAGGTCCATGTTGTCGCCGCCCAGCAGGATGTGCTCGCCCACGGCCACGCGCTGCAGCTCCAGGCCGCCGTCCTTTTCCAGCACGGCAATCAGCGACAGGTCGGTGGTGCCGCCGCCCACGTCCACGACGAGGATGATCTCGCCGCTTTGTACCTGCTTGCGCCACTGGCCGCCGCTGGCCTGGATCCAGCTGTACAGCGCAGCCTGGGGTTCCTCCAGCAGCGTGAGCTTCTGGAAGCCCGCCGCGCGGCAGGCCTCGGCCGTCAGCTCGCGCGCGGCCGGGTCGAACGAGGCGGGAATGGTCACCGTCACATCCTGGGCATCGAACGGCGCCTCGGGATGGGCCTGCTCCCAGGCCCAGCGCAGGTGCGACAGGTAGCGGATGGAGGCGGTCAGCGGCGAGACGCGGTGCACCTCTTCGGGCGCATCGGCCGGCAGCAGGGGCGAGCGGCGGTCCACGCCCGGATGGCACAGCCAGCTCTTGGCGCTGGAGACCAGCCGGATCGGCGTGGCCGCGCCGCGCGATCGCGCGAACTCGCCCACCACGAAGTCCTGGCTGGCGCCCCAGGGCAGGGCCATGTCGGCCGCAGTCAGCTCGCTTTCATGCGGCAGGTAGAGGAAGGATGGCAGCAGCGGGCGTGCCTCCACGCTGGAGGGGCCGGTGAGCTGGGGAATGTCCAGCACGCCCTGCTCCACCTTCTCGCCATCGCTGGCCTGGCGGTCCACATAGGAGAGCGCGCAATGCGTGGTGCCCAGGTCGATGCCGATGCTGTAGCGCGCCTGGGAGGATTGAAGGGACTGGTCCATGCTCACAGCTCCACCTCGGCCTGGGCCACGATGGCGGCAGCCTTGTGATCGGTGAGCTGGGGCAGGCGGACATCGTCCACGCGCCAGCCACGGTGGCCCAGCGTGCCCGTGAAGGGTGCCTGGCCGACCACGTTGCCCGTCAGGCGCACGGCGGCGGCATCAAAGCCTGCGGCCAGCGTGACGCGGCTGCCTTCGGCCTCCGTCCGCACGGGGGCGATGCTGAAATGCTCACGCAGCACCTTGCGGCAGCCTTCGTGCACCACGCGCGCGGCGGCGCCGATCTCGGCGTCGGCATAGCCGGCCACGTCTTCCTGCACGAAGTCCACGAAGCGGGCCTCGCGCTGCAGCAGGCCCAGCAGCTGCAGGGCGGCGGTGCCAGCGGGTGCGGCCGGCTCCACGACGGTCTTTTCGACGATCTTCTCGACCGGCACCTCGACACGCTTTTCAACCACTTTCTCGACCACCTTTTCGACAGGCACCTCGACACGGACCTCGACGATCCGGTCCACGGGCACCTCCACGCGCACCTCCTTGGGTGCGGGCGGCGGCACGTCGGCGGCCAGCGGCTCGCCGTCGCGCAGGCGGGACACATCGGCGGCCAGGCGGCCGTTGCCGAGGATGGCGAAGAAACTGCCGATCGCGATGGCGATGCGGCTCAGGAACGAGGGGGGAGTCTTGGAATTCATGGGCTTCTCTTGGCGAGAGGACCCTGCCGGGCCGATCGCCGCGCAGCAGGGCAACCGGGCGCCGATGGTCCTCCACCGGGCGCCCGCAGGGTCCGTGATGTTACCCAAAGCAACGAAGCCCCGTCCTGTACACGGCCCCATGCCCCCGTGCGCAAATGGCCTCGCGGCATAATCGCGGCTGCTCCTGCCCCTGTCCATGGCCCATACACGCCTTTTCCGCCACGCCCCGACCCGCTGCACCGCCTTGCGCGCGCAGCGGCCGCAGCGCGTGCACGGCGTGCCCACGGCCTTCATCAGCCTGTGCGGCTTCACGGCCCTGCTTTCCGCCGCCGTGCGGAAAGCCTGAGGTCCACCCCCAGCTTCCCGCACGGCCCCCGCAGCGAATCCCGCATGCGAAGCGCATGCCAGGAGCTGCCGGCCCACGCCCCGCACCTCCCTGGCCTGCACGCCTTTTCGGCCGCGCCGCCGCATGGCGCAGCCGCCTTGACCCCGGAGCCGATGATGGACATGGAACTCTCCCAAAACTTTCTGCGTGCCAAAAGCCCCTGCGCGGCGGGCTTTCGCTGGTTCGTGCGCAACCGCCATGACGGCAACGACTACCAGCGCGTGCTCGACGCCCTGGTGGGCGATGGCCGCGTCGAGGATGCGCGCTGGCTCATGAACCAGTTCGGCCCCACCGACGCCGTGCTGGAGGTCGATCACCTGGAGGCCGATGCCCTGGTGTTCGCGGGCAGCGTCGTCGTGCATGGCGAGCTGCGCGTGCCCGGCCTGCTGGCCGTGGGCCGCACGCTGCAGGCCGGCGCCGGCATCCACGCCGGCCGCATCGAGGCCGGCCAGGACCTGCACAGTGGCGGCGCCATCTTCTGCAGCGGCCCGCTGCAGGCCGGCGGCCTGGTCAAGGCCGCCTGGAGCGTGGACGTGCACGAGGAACTGCGCGCCGAGGACGTGCGCGCCGGCTGGGAGCTGCGCTGCGGCGCCGACCTGCGCCTGGGCGGAGGGGCCCAGGCCGGCCAGGACATCGAGGTGCAGGGCGCCATCCGCTGCGGCAAGGGCCTGCGCGCGGGCGGCAGCATCCGCGCCAGCGGCCTGATCGAGCTGGGCCATGGCCTGTACGCTGGCGCCGACGTGGAAGGCGGCAGCCACATCGAGGTGGACTGGGGCATGCGTGCGCTGGGCGACATCCGCGCGGCCTGCAGCATCCGCGCGGGCGAGACCCTGCATGCCGAAGGCGAGATCGCGGCCGGCCCCGGCTACGGCATCTATGCGGGCATGAACGTGCAGCAGGATGCCTGGCCGTCCTGTGCCTGGGTGCATGCGGCGCAGCGCCCGCCGGCACTGCTCAGCGGCTGGTGGGAGGAGGCAGCGGCACCGGCCTGATGCCCGCAGGGACACGCCGGCCTGCGCCCCCGCAGCGCAGCGCCGCGATGCAAAATACCCGCTTCGCCGCCGACCGGGCGGCTCCAAGGAATCCCACATCGTGTTCACCGGCATCATCCAGGCCGTGGCAAGCATTGCCGCGATGCGCGACCAGAACGGCCTGCGCACCTTCACCCTCGACTTTCCCGAAGGCTTCTGCCAGGACCTGGCCATCGGCGCCAGCGTCTCCACCGACGGCGTGTGCCTGACGGTGACGGAGATCCTCTCGCCCACGCGCGCCACCTTCGACGTGATGCTGCAAAGCCTGAACATCACCACGCTGGGCGGCTATGCCGTGGGCGGGCGCGTCAATGTGGAGCGCGCGGCAAAGGATGGCGCCGAGATCGGCGGTCATCCGCTGTCGGGCCATGTGGATTTCACCTCGCCCGTGCTGGAAGTGGCCTCCAGCGACACCAACCACCGCATCCGCTTCGGCATTCCCGAGGGCTTTCGCCACTACGTGTTCGCCAAGGGCTACATCGCCATCAACGGCGCCAGCCTCACGGTGTCCGAGGTGGACCGTCAGGCCGGCTGGTTCGAGGTGTGGCTGATCCCCGAGACGCGCCGCATGACCGTGTTCGAGTCCAAGGGCGTGGGCGACCTGCTCAATGTGGAGATCGACCGCAGCACCCAGGTCGTGGTGGACACGGTGCGGGAGACCGTGCAGCAAAGCCTGGGCCGCCTGCAGCCCGTGCTAGAAGCCTTGCTCAAGGAAAAAGGCCTGAGCCTGGACGACTTCATAGACGTCCCCAAGCTGCCCGGCTGACTGCCTTCGTCGTTCAACGCCCTGCCGCCAGCGGCGGATTGAAACGCCGCAGGCGCAGCGCGTTGCTGAGCACGAAGACGCTGGACAGCGCCATGGCCCCGGCCGCGAACACGGGCGACAGCAGCGTGCCGTTGACGGGGTACAGCAGGCCCGCGGCCACGGGGATCAGGGCCACGTTGTAGGCAAAGGCCCAGAACAGGTTCTGGCGGATGTTGGCCATGGTGGCCTTGGACAGCGCAATCGCATTGGGCACGCCGCCCAGGTCGCCTGACATCAGCACCACGTCGGCCGCCTCGATGGCGATGTCCGTGCCCGTGCCGATGGCCAGGCCCACATCGGCCTCGGCCAGGGCCGGCGCGTCGTTGATGCCGTCGCCCACATAGGCCAGCGTGCCGTGCTCGGCCTTCAGGCGCTTGACGGCATCGACCTTGCCGCCGGGCAGCACCTCGGCCACCACCTCGTCGATGCCCAGCTGGCGCGCAATGGCCTCGGCCGTGCGGCGGTTGTCGCCGGTGATCATGGCCACCTTCAGGCCCAAGGCGTGCAGCGCGGCAATGGCGGCCGGCGTGCTGTCCTTGATGGGATCGGCCACGGCGATCATGGCGGCCAGGCGTCCGTCCACCGCGGCATACAGCGGCGTCTTGCCTTCGTCGCCCAGGCGCGCGGCCTCGTCTGCCAGCGTGTCCACCTGCAGGCCCAATTCGCGCATGAAGCGGTCGGCACCGATCTCCACGCGCACGCCGTCCACCTGGGCGCGCACGCCAAAGCCTGTCACCGATTCAAAGCGATCCACAGCGCCCAGCGGCAGATCCTCGGCCTTGGCAGCATCCACGATGGCGCGCGCAATCGGGTGCTCGGAGCGGTCCTCCACGGCCGCCACCAGCGCCAGCACGCGGCTACGCTCGCCCTCGAAGCCCGGGGCCAGCACCAGGTCGGTCAGCTCGGGGCGGCCTCGCGTCAGCGTGCCCGTCTTGTCCACGGCCACCACGCGGGCATCTTTCAAGGTCTGCAGGGCCTCGCCCTTGCGCAGCAGCACGCCCATCTGCGCGGCCCGGCCCGTGCCCACCATGATGGAAGTGGGCGTGGCCAGGCCCATGGCGCAGGGGCAGGCGATGATGAGCACGGCCACGGCATTGACCAGCGCAAAGCTCAGTGCGGGCGACGGCCCCCAGGCCAGCCAGGCGCCGAAGGTCAGCAGGGCCACGGCCATCACGGCCGGCACGAACCACATGGTGACCTGGTCCACCAGCGCCTGTATGGGCAGCTTGGAGCCCTGGGCCTGCTCGACCATGCGGATGATCTGCGCCAGCAGCGTGTCCGCGCCCACCTTGGTGGCGCGAAAGGCCAGTGCGCCGTTCTGGTTCACCGTGCCGCCGACCAGTTCGGCACCCGGAGTTTTCTCGACCGGCACGGGCTCGCCGCTGATCATGGATTCATCGACGAAGCTGCTGCCCTCGATGACCTCGCCATCGACGGGAATGCGCTCGCCGGGCCGCACCTCGATGGTGTCGCCCGCACGCACGGCGGCGATGTCCACTTCCTGCACGGCGCCGTCCTTGCGCACGCGCGCCGTCTTGGCCTGCAGGCGCACCAGGCGGCGGATGGCCTCCGAGGTATTGCCCTTGGCGCGCGCCTCCATGAAGCGGCCCAGCAGGATCAGCGCCACGATCACGGCCGCCGCCTCGTAATACACATTCACCGTGCCGGCCGGCAGCCACTGCGGCACGAAGGTGGCCACCAGCGAATAGGCAAAGGCCGCCGAGGTGCCCACGGCCACCAGCGAATTCATGTCGGGCGCGCCGCGCAGCAGCGCGGGAATGCCTTTCTGGAAAAAGCGCAGGCCCGGCCCGAACAGCACGATGGCCGACAGCAGGCACTGCAGATACCAGCTGTTCTGCGTGCCGATGGCCTGCCCCACCCAATGGTGGAAGGCCGGCACCATGTGGCCGCCCATCTCCAGCACGAACACCGGCAGCGCGAACACTGCGGCCACGATCAGCGAGCGCTTGAGCGAGGCCCGCTCGCGCGCCTGGCGCTGCTCCGTGCCGTCTTCGGCCGGCGACTGCGCTGCGCCGCCTTCACTGGCCGGGTTCGCGCTGGCGCCCAGCGGACGCGCTTCGTACCCGGCCTTGTGCACAGCTGCCACAAGGGCCGCCACATCTGCACTGCCAGCCAGCGTCACCACTGCACGCTCGGTGGCCAGGTTCACGCTGGCCGATTGCACGCCTTCCACCTTTTTCAGCGCACGCTCCACGCGGCCCACGCAGGAGGCGCAGGTCATGCCCTCCACTTCCAGTTCCACGCTGGACTGGGGCACTTCGTAGCCGGCCTTCTCGATGGCTGCAATGGCGGCGGGCAGATCGGCCGCGCCCTCGAAGCGGATGCTGGCCTTTTCGGTGGCCAGGTTGACCACGGCTTCCTGCACGCCCGGCAGCTTCTTGAGCGCGCGCTCCACACGCCCCACGCAGGAGGCGCAGGTCATGCCCTGAACGGGCAGGTCTATGGCCATGCCGGCCTTGGTCGATGCATTCATTGCCTGACTCCTTTGTTCTCGCATGCAGGCACTTTAGAGATTGCCACCATGTCAAGGTCAAGCCCCCTGCAGGGCGCTTTCATCGCCATGTCATCTGCCTTGCCCAGCATCGGCGGCCGTGACAAACCGATACAGAGAGAACCCGTTCATGTCCTTGACCTCCCATCGCCCCGCCCTGCGCCCGCTGGCCGTGGCCCTGGCTGCCTCCGCCCTGATCGCCGGTTGCGGCGGCTCCGGCAACGACACGCCCGCAGGCCAGCCGCTGGAGCTGCGCATTCTGCACATCAACGATCACCACTCCACGCTGGAGTCCAAGAGCAAGACCCTGCAGCTGGACGCCGGCACGGGCAAGGCCGAAGCCGTGGCCGTGGACGCCGCAGGCTTTGCGCGCGTGACCCAGGCCATCGAGGAGCTGGCCACGCAGTCGCCCAACGTGCTCAAGCTGCATGCCGGCGACGCGCTCACCGGCACGCTGTACTTCAACCGCGCAGGCGCCGACGGCGAGGCCGATGCCGCCCTCATGAACACCGTCTGCTTTGACGCCTTCACGCTGGGCAACCACGAGTTCGACAAGGGCGACAGCGGCCTCAAGTCCTTCCTGGACCGCCTGCGCGCCGGCACCTGCAAGACGCCCGTGCTCAGCGCCAACGTGCGCTTTGGCGCCAACTCGGCCCTGAACGCGGCCAAAGCGCCCGGCTATGTGAACCCCTCCACCGTGGTGGAGCGCGGCGGCCAGAAGATCGGCATCGTCGGCCTGACCATTGCGGGCAAGACCAAGGCATCGTCCAGCCCCGATACCGACACCACCTTCGAGGACGAGGCCACGGCGGCCCAGCGCGAAATCGACGCGCTGCGCGCCAAGGGCATCAACAAGATCATCGTCATGAGCCACGTGGGCTATGAGTACGACCGCCAGATCGTGCCCAAGCTCAGCGGCGTGGACGTGGTCGTGGGCGGCGACTCGCACACCCTGCTCGGCCCCGACGTGCTCAACACCACGGGCGTGGGCACGCCCGGCGGCGCCTACCCCACGCGCCTGACCGACAGGGACGGCAGCCCCGTCTGCGTGGTCCAGGCCTGGGAGTACGCCCAGGTCGTCGGCGACCTCAAGGTCCAGTTCGACGCCGACGGCCGCGTCACCCAGTGCACGGGCACGCCCCATGTGCTCATCGGCGACAGCTTCACCATCGCCGGCAAGGCCGCCACCGATGCGCAAAAGACCGCCCTCAAGGCCAGCGCCGCCGCCACCGGCGTGCTGCGCGTGACCACGCCCTCGGCCAAGGCCACCGCCGCGCTGCAGCCCTTCAAGGACAAGGTTGCCCAGTTCAACCTCAAGCAGGTCGCCACCGTGCCCCGGGAACTGTGCTCGCGCCGCGTGCCCGGCGGCGTCGGCACCATGAACTACAGCCAGTCCAGCGCCGCCTGCAATGCCGAAGGCAGCGTCAGCGTGCGCGGCGGCGACATCCAGCAGCTCGTGGCCCAGGCCTACCTGGAAGAAGCCAACCGCCACTACGGCGGCGCCGACATCACCCTGCAAAGCGGCGGCGGCGTGCGCATCCCGCTGCTGGGCCAGGTCACGGCCGCCCAGGTCATCCAGGTCCTGCCCTTCGGCAACAAGCTGTTCCGCCTGGACATCACCGGCACGGAAGTCAAGGGCATGCTCGAGGACGGCCTGCAGGCCGTCTACGGCCCCAGCGGCACGACCGGCCCCTACCCCTACACGGGCGGCCTGCGCTTTGACGTGAATGCGGCAGCGGCGGCCGGCCAGCGCGTATCGGGCATCGAGGTGTACGACAACGCGAGCAAGTCGTGGAAGCCGCTGGATACGGCGCGCACGTACAAGCTGTTCGTGCTGAGCTTCAATGCCACGGGTGGCGATGGCTACAAGACGCTGGCGGCCGTGCCTGATGCGCGCCGTCTGGACATTGGCGTGCTCGATTCCGATGTGTTCTTCAACTACATCGAGAGGCAGCCGGTGGATGCGGTGTCTGGTCTGCCGCTGCTGTCGCGGCTGCCGGCGGATCTGTACAGCACGCGTAGTTTTCAGGGTGGGCGCTGATTAGTTCACGCTCTTTTTTGAGACCCTGCCGGGGGGTGTTTTTCGAGGCCGGGTCTCGGCCCGGCCTCTGCCCCAGAGGCACAACACAATCAAAAACAGGTCAACCAGAAATCAGCCAATCCGAGCAATCACAGCCCCCAACACCTGCGCCTTCCCCGCCTCAGCTACCAAAGCCACCACCCCACTGCGATGCGCAGTCACCTGCATCTCCATCTTCATGGCCTCCATGACGGCAATCACATCGCCCTCCTGAACGGTGTCGCCATCCGCCACCTTCCACGCATGCAGATTCCCTGCAATGGGTGAGGTGACGGCAGCGGGGTCCACTGCAGATTCGGCAGCCGGCGCGGCAGCCACACCGCCGCCAGCCGATGCCAGCCCCTGCAGCAGCACCGCAGGCAGGCCCAGCGACACCCGGCGCCCGTCGATCTCGACCGCGCAGCGCACCAGGCTGGCGTCGGGCAGCGGCTCGGCGCGCACGGCGGCGGCCAGGGGTTCGGCGAAGTCGGATTCGATCCAGCGCGTGTGGACCTTGAAGCCGTCGTTGCCCACGAAGTCGGCATGGCCGATGACGGCGCGGTGGAAGGGCAGGACGGAGGACAGGCCTTCGATGCGGAACTCGGCCAGGGCGCGGCGGGCGCGGGCCAGGGCCTGTTCGCGCGTGGCGCCGCTGACGATGAGCTTGGCCATCAGCGAGTCGAAGCTGCCGGGCACGACCGAGCCGGTCTGCACGCCCGTGTCCAGGCGCACGCCGGGGCCCGAGGGCGGGTCGAACCGCACCACGGGGCCGGGCGTGGGCAGGAAGCCCCGGCCCACGTCTTCGGCGTTGATGCGAAATTCGATGGAGTGGCCCAGCGGCGCCGGGGTTTCGGTGATGGACAGGGGCAGGCCGTCGGCCACGCGCAGCTGCTCGATCACCAGGTCCACGCCCGTGGTCTGCTCGGTCACGGGGTGCTCGACCTGCAGGCGCGTGTTGACTTCGAGGAAGGAGATGGCGCCGCTCTGGCTCAGCAGGAATTCCACCGTGCCCGCGCTGACGTAGCCGGCCGCCGCGCAGATGTCGCGTGCGGAGCTGTGGATGCGGGCGCGCTGATCGTCGCTGAGGAAGGGCGCCGGGGCCTCTTCCACCAGCTTCTGGTTGCGCCGCTGCAGCGAGCAGTCGCGCGTGCCCAGCACGACCACGTTGCCGTGGGTGTCGGCCAGCACCTGGGCCTCGATGTGGCGGGGGCGGTCCAGGAACTGCTCGACGAAGCATTCGCCGCGGCCGAAGGCGGTGACGGCCTCGCGCACGGCCGAGTGAAAGAGTTCCTCCACCTCGTCCATGCGCCACGCGATCTTCATGCCGCGCCCGCCGCCGCCGAAGGCGGCCTTGATGATGATGGGCAGGCCGTGCTGCTGGGCAAAGGCCAGCACTTCGCCGGCATCCTTGACGGGGTCGGGCGTGCCGGCCACCAGGGGAGCGCCGACCTGCAGGGCGATCTTGCGCGCCTCGACCTTGTCGCCGAGCTTGGCGATGGTCTCGGGCGTGGGGCCGATCCAGCGCAGGCCCGCATCCAGCACGGCGCGCGCAAAGGCTTCGCTTTCGGACAGGAAGCCGTAGCCGGGGTGCACGGCGTCGGCGCCGCTCTTGTGCGCGATGGCGATGAGCTTGGCGATGTTCAGGTAGGTGTCGGCCGGGCGCTCGCCGTCCAGGCCATAGGCCTCGTCGGCCATGCGCACGTGCAGGGCGTCGATGTCGGCATCGGCGTAGACGGCCACGGATTTCACGCCGTAGTCGGCGCAGGCGCGGGCGATGCGGACGGCGATCTCGCCACGGTTGGCAATCAGGACTTTTTTCATCGCAATACCTTCAATTGTTCTGCAGGCGCTGGGCGCCTTGCGCGCCGGGGGGAATATTCCTCGAAGGCGCGAATGGGGTTGAAGCGGATCCAGGCGCCCACGGGAATCTGGCCGGCCAGATCGAGGTGGTGCGGCGCCACGCAGCCGATGACGGGATAGCCGCCCGTCAGCGGATGGTCGGCCAGGAACAGCACGGGCTGGCCGCTGGGGGGTACCTGGATGGCGCCCAGCGGCGTGCCTTCGCTGGGCAGCTCGCCGGCCACGGCGCGCTCCAGGGGCTGCTCGCCCGCCACGCGCAGGCCCACGCGGTTGGACTGCGGCGTGACCTGCCAGCGCTGCGCGGCCAGCAGGGCCACGGCATCGGGCGTGAACCAGTCGGTGCGCGGGCCCAGTTCCACGTCCAGCACCACGTCCTGCCCGGCGGTGGGCAGGGACTCGGGCGGCAGCTCGGGTGCGGACACGGCCGTGCGGTCCGCAGCCCGCACGGGCAGGATCTGGCCCACGGCCAGGGCGGCTGGGCCGACATTCGCCAGGGTGTCGGTGCAGGCGCTGCCCAGCACGGGCGTGACGGCAAAGCCGCCGCGCACGGCCACATAGCAGCGCGCGCCGGCCACGGGCTGGGCAATGGTCAGCAGGTCGCCATCGGCCAGGGCCACGGCCTGGTAGCGCGGCACGCTCCAGCGCTGGCCGGACCCGGTGGTCACGGTCAGGGGTGCATCGGCGCCCGTGATGGCGACCACGGTCTCGCCCTGGCTTTGCAGCGACAGGCCACCGCCCACGGTCTCCAGCACGGCCAGGTCGCTGGCATTGCCGACCAGGCGGTTGGCGGCCTTGAAGGCTGCCTGGTCCATGGCGCCCGAGGCCGAGACGCCCTGCCCGGCCTGGCCCAGCCGGCCCCGGTCCTGGAACAGCGTCATCAGGCCCGTCGCCTTCACGCGCAGCGCGTTGCCTTCATGCGGCGCGGCCTGCGCCACGGCGGGCGCGGGCGCCTCATCCACCTGTGCCATGCCGGCCGCATCGACAAAGCGCACGCGGTAGCCGGGCTGCAGCAGCGCAGGCAGTTCGCGCGCCAGGTCCCACATGCGCGCCGAGGTGCGGCCTATCAGTTGCCAGCCGCCCGGGCTGGCCTGGGGATAGACGGCGCTGAACGTGCCGCCCAGCGCCACCGAGCCGGCCGGCACGCGCGTGCGCGGCGTGGTGCGGCGCGGCACGTTGAAGATCGGATCGCCCCCGCTGAGGTAGGCGAAGCCGGGCGCGAAGCCCGTGAAGGCCACGGCGTACTCGCTGCCCGTGTGGCGGCGCACGACTTCCTCGGGCGTGATGCCCAGCAGCTGCGCCACATCGGCCAGGTCCTCGCCGTCGTAGTGCACGGGGATTTCGACCAGCACATCGCTGCGCTCGGCGCGCTGGCTCAGGTCACGCGCGGCGATGCAGTTCACCAGCTCGGCCACGCCCACCTGGGCGGGGGTGAACTGCACAAGCACGGTGCGCGCGGCCGGCACCAGCTCCTGCACGCCGGCGATGGGCTCGCGCTGCAGCGAGCCCAGCAGGGCCAGGGTTTCATCCAGGTCGGCCAGCTCCACCAGCAGGGCCTGGCGGTTGACAGGTAGAAAGCGCATGGCCACTCCTCAACCCGCGAAGGAGGAAATGCGCACGCCCTCCTGCTCGAAACGCTCGCGCAGATGGCGTGCGATGGCCACGGCTCCCGGGCTGTCGCCATGCACGCAGATGGAGTCGGCGGCAATGCGCACGGGGCTGCCGTCCACGGCCTCGACCACCCCTTCGCGCACCAGCATGAGCATGCGCGCGGCGATCTGGTCCACGTCGTGCAGCACGGCGCCCGGATCGCGGCGCGAGACCAGGGTGCCCTCGGGCGTGTAGCCGCGGTCGGCAAAGGCCTCGGCCACCACGGTCAGGCCTGCGTCGCGCGCCCAGTCGATCAGGGGCGAGCCGGCCAGCGCCACCAGCACCAGGCTGGGGTCGATGGCGCGCATGGCCGTGATCACGTCGGTGGCCTGGCGCCTGTCGTGGGCGATGGTGTTGTAGAGCGCGCCGTGCGGCTTGACGTAGCGCACCTCGGTGCCGGCCACGCGGGCCAGGCCCTGCAGCGCGCCGATCTGGTAGATGACGCCGGCCACCAGGTCGGCGCTGGCCACGTCCATGTTGCGCCGGCCGAAGCCGACCAGGTCGGGATAGGACACATGGGCGCCGACGATGGCGCCGCGCGCGCGGGCGGCCTTGAGCGTCTCCAGGATGCCTGCCGGGTCGCCGGCATGGAATCCGCAGGCCACGTTGGCGCTGCTGACGATATCGAGCATGGCGGCATCGTCGCCCATGCGCCATCCACCCAGGCTCTCGCCAAGATCACTGTTCAGGTCAATTTTCATCGTTCTCTCCTCACCGGACTCGGTGCACGGGGTTCAGTGCAGCTGGCCGGCGTTTTCCTTCAGATCCTGGGACACGGTCAGGGCCGTGCGGATGGTCTCGCGCACGGCAGCCACCTGGTCGGCCAGCGACATGCTGGGCATGCCCGGCTTGCGCGCTGCCTGCTCAGGCAGGGCCGGCACATGGATGAAGCCGCCCCGCGCACCCGGCGCAGCCTTGCCCTGGGCCAGCCAGTGCATGAGCGCGAAAAACACGTGGTTGCAGACAAAGGTGCCCGCCGTGTTGGACACGGAAGACGGAATGCCCCGCGCACGCAGGTTGTGCACCACGGCCTTGATGGGCAGCGTGGAAAAGTACGCGGCGGGCGCGCCCGGGATCACCACCTGGTCCACGGGCTGGCGCGCCGCATGGTCGGGAATGCGGGCGTCGTCGATATTGATGGCCACGCGCTCGGGCGTGAACTCGCTGCGGCCGCCGGCCAGGCCCAGGCTGATGACCAGCACCGGCTGCAGCTGCGCAAGCGCCTCCTGCAGCTGGCGCAGCGATTCGCCGAACACGCAGCGCAGCTGCAGGCCGTGGACGGTGGCGCCCTCCACGATCTCGCCATGCAGGGCACGCGCCACTTCCCACGAGGGATTGACAGGGTCCTGCTCGAACGGCTCGAAGCCGGTCACCAGGATGCGCGGGGAAGTGGAATCGGTCATGGCAACAGTCCGTCCTTTAACGGAACATCAGGAAATACATGAGGAAGACGTTGGCCGTCAGCAGGGCCAGGGCCGTGGGCACCTGGGCGCGGATCACGGCATTCTTGTCGATCTCCAGCAGCGCGGCGGGCACCAGGTTGAAGTTGGCCGCCATGGGCGTCAGCAGGGTGCCGCAGTAGCCCGAGAGCATGCCGATGGCCGCCATCACGGCCGGGTCGCCATGGTAGACGCCCACCAGAATGGGCACGCCCACGCCGCCCGTCATCACCGGGAAGGCCGCGAAGCCATTGCCCATCACCACCGTGAACAGCGCCATGCCGAGCACGTAGACGGCCACGGCCACGAAGCGGATGTCCATGTTGATATAGGTGGTGGTCACATAGGCCACGGCCTTGCCCACGCCGGCGTCCGAGAACACCAGGCCCAGCATGCCCAGCATCTGGGGCAGCACCAGGGCCCAGCCCAGCGCATCGGTCAGGCGGCGCGATTCGCGCATGCCCTGGGCCGGCGTCTCGCGGGTCAGCCAGCAGGCCAGGCCCAGCGCCAGCACGCAGCCCACGCCCAGGCTCACCAGCGTGGTGGCCTTGGGGTCCAGCAGGGGCGTTCCGCCGAAGACCAGGTGCGAGGCGCTCAGCGTGCCCACCATGGTGATCAGCGGAATCGCCAGGGCCGGCACGAACAGCTTGTTGCCCAGGCGCTTGGCGCTGGCCAGGTATTCTGCATCGCTGCGCGGCGCGTGGCGGCCGCTGCCCACGCCACCGAAGCCGGCGATCAGCGCCATGGCCACGGCGATCACGCCCACGACCACGGGCGGCAGTTCATTGCCCACCAGGAAGACGGCTGCATACAGCGCCCAGAACAGGCCGCTGGACCAGCGCTTGGGGTTGCTGGCATCGCGCAGCGTCATCACGGCCGTGACGGCCAGGACGAAGCCGACCAGGTAGTACAGGTGTTGGATGGTCAGCGTCATTTCAGGCTCCCTTGGCTTGGGTGGCGTTGGCATTGGCCGCGTCGGCTGCGACGCCCGCCTTGTACTGGGCCAGCTCGCGCTCGAGCATGCGGTCCAGGCGACCCAGGCGCCAGGCGTGGATCACGAAGGCGCAGATGGCCGTGGGAATGCCCCACAGCGCGACGTGGATGGGCTCGACCTCGATGCCGGCTTCCTTCAGGAAGGTGGTCATCAGCACGATGGCGCCGAAGGCCACGAAGATGTCCTCGCCGAAGAACAGGCCCACGTTGTCCGTGGCGGCCGAGTAGGCGCGCAGCTTGTCACGCACCTTGGCGGGCAGGATGCCGAAGCGCGACTGGGTCGCGCCTTCGGCCATGGGCGCCAGCAGCGGACGCACCATCTGCGGGTGTCCGCCCAGGCTGGTCAGGCCCACGGCGGCCGTCAGCTGGCGCGCCGCCAGGTAGACGATGAGCAGGCGGCCAGCGGTGGCCGACTTGATGGAGCTGATCCAGTTTTGCGCGTGCTGGCGCAGGCCATGGCGCTCCAGCAGGCCGATCACGGCCAGCGGCAGCAGGATGATCAGCGGCAGGTTGCGCGTCTTGATGAAGCCCGTGCCGATGGTGGCCAGCACCTTGTCGACGGGAAAGCCCGCCGCCAGTGCCGTGCCGATGGCCGTGACGATCACGACCAGCATGGGATTGAAGCGCAGCACGAAGCCCGCAACGATGATGGCCACCCCGATAAGCGGCCAGAGATTGACGTCAGTCAGCATGTTGATTCCCCCTTCACACCCCCGGTGCGGAGCGGCCGTCAAGCCGCCCCGCAGGCCCAACCCGGTGGCGTGGAGTGCGCTGCCAACCTGGTTTTGTTCAACAAAACAAAGAATTTGTCTTACAGAAACGAATTGTGAATAAGACAATCAGCGCATGCTGATAGTACAAACCCGCATATCGTTGCCCAAGGATTGAGCACGCACGGGGTTTTCAAATGCCAAAAGCTATCGGATATTGAACATCCATAGAAGGCATTAACACAACAATGCCCCTGCCCCGGTATCGCCTGTGACGAGGCCGCCTCCTACAATGGGCCGCCCTCCCGGCCTGCGGCGCACGCGTGGCAGTCGGCGTGAATGGCACCTTCCTGCTCCCATCCCTTTTGTCCGAGCTCTGAATCCATGCAACGCCGTCAACTTGTTTCCCTGCTTCCCCGTGCTGCAGCCATCGCAGCGGTTCCCGCGCTGGCGCCGGCCTTCGTGCGCAATGCCTTCGCCGATGAGGCAGGCCTGTCCGCCAAGACCATCACCATCGGCTGCTCGGCCGCCATGAGCGGCCCGCTGGCCGGGTTCGGCTCCGACATCAAGCTGGGCACGGAAGCGGCCATGGCGCAGATCAACGCACGTGGCGGCATCCAGGGCCGCACGCTGCAGCTGCAGATGGTTGACGACGGCTACGTGCCCCAGCGCTCGGCCGACAACGTGCGGCAGATGCTCTCCAAGGGCACGGCCTTTGCCCTTCTGTCCTGCGTGGGCACGCCCAACAACGCCGCCGTCATCCCGCTGATCGAGGAAGCCGGCGTTCCCTATGTGGCGCCGTTCACGGGCGCCTCGTCGCTGCGCAAGGGATCGCGCAACGTCTTCCATGTGCGCGCCAGCTACACCACCGAGGTCCGACGCCTGGTCCAGCGCCTTGCGGGCATGGGGCTCAAGGGCATTGGCATCGTCTACCTGGACAACGCCTACGGCCGCGAAATGCTGGAGGACGCCACGCGCGCCCTGGAGGCCGAGAAGATGGCCCCCGCCGTGCAGGCGGCCATCGCCACCGATGGCAAGAATCTGGCCGATGTGTTGAACAAAGTGGACGCGGCCCACCCCTCGGCCGTGCTGCTGGCCACGGCTGGCACGGTGTCGGTCGATCTGGTGCGCGGCCTGCGCAAGAGCGCGCCCGGCGTGCTGCTCACCGGCCTGAGCGTGACCCTGCCCAACGACAGCCTCAAGCCGCTGGGCGAGGACGCCCGGGGCATTGCCCTGACCATGGTCGTTCCCGCGCCGCACCAGGCCAAGCTGCAGGTGGTGCGCGACTACCAGGCCGCCATGCGCGCCCACGGGCAGCAGGAGTTCTCGCTGGGCACGCTGGAAGCCTATGTGAACACACGCGTGCTGGCCGAGGGCCTGGAACGCGCAGGCCGCGACCCCAGCCAGGCCAAGCTGCGCTCGGCGCTGGCCGGCATCCGCAACTGGGACATGGGCGGCTTCGTCATCGACTACAGCGGCCAGACGCCCCATGTCGGCTCCAGCTTCATCGACCTGGGCGTGCTGGGCAATGCGGGGCGCTTCATCGGTTGATGAAGGCGGGTGGCTTGCGGGCCAGGCCGCTGGCGGATCGGCCCATCGTTTCTTCCTGTCGCTGCACCAAGGAGCCTTCGCCATGCCTGCCGAACGTCACCCACTTCCGCACCCCGCCTTGCACCCTGCTGCACATCCCGCTTCGCACCGGGGCCTGCAGCGCCGCCTGCTCATCCTGGCAGCGGCTGCCCTGCCCGGTCTTGCCCTGGCGCAGAAATGGCCTGCGCAGCCCGTGCGCATCGTCGTGCCCTACACGGCCGGAGGCGGCTCGGACAACATCGCCCGCGCGCTGGGCACGGAGCTGTCGCGCGAACTGGGTCAGCCCGTGGTCGTGGACAACAAGCCCGGCGCCTCGGCCATGCTGGGCGCCGAGCTGGTGGCACGCGCCGCGCCCGACGGCTACACGCTGCTCCTGGCCGACATGCCGCACACCATCACGCCCAGTCTCTACAAGACACCGTACGACGCGCTCAAGGACTTCACGCCCGTGGCCCTGATCGGCTCCTCGCCGCTGGTGCTGGCCGTCAACCCCAAGCTCAAGGCGCAGAGCGTGAAGGAATACATCGCGATGGCCAAGGCACGGCCCGGCCAGATCAACTTCGCCTCGGGCGGCACGGGCACGGCCACGCATCTGGCAGGCGAGCTGTTCAAGCAGCAGACGGACACCTTCATCACCCACATTCCCTACAAGGGCTCGGGCCAGGCCGTCGCCGACGTGGTGGCCGGCCATACCGAGAGCATGTTCTCCTCGGCCCCCACCGTGATCCCCCATATCAAAAGCGGCGCGCTGCGCGCCCTGGCCACCACCGGTGCCCAGCGCTCGCCGGCCCTGCCCCAGGTGCCCACGATGGCCGAAAGCGGCGTGCGCGGCCTGACCGTGCTGCACTGGTTCGGCCTGCTGGCGCCTGCCCGGTTGCCCCCCGGCATACAGACCGCGCTGCACGATGCCGTGGCCCGCGCCATGGCCACGCCCGCGCTCCAGACCAAGCTGCAGTCCCTGGGGCTGGAACTGACGCCGCGCACTGCGGCGGAGTTCGGGGCCCAGATGGAGACCGACGCCGCACGCTGGGCCCGCGTCATCAAGGAACGCAACATCAAGGCGGACTGAATGCCCTCCCTGCACCATCACCACGACGCCGTTGACCTGCGCAGCGACACCGTCACGCGCCCCACGCCGCAGATGCTCGAAGCCATGGCCTGCGCCCCGCTGGGCGACGACGGCCTGGACGGCGACCCGACGGTGCGTGCGCTGGAAGAGACGGCGGCCCAGCGCTTTGGCAAGGCCGCAGGCCTGTTCGTGGCCAGCGGCACCATGGGCAACCTCGTGGCCGTGCTCGCCCATGGCCGCATGCCCGGCGAGGTACTGGCCGAGGCCGGCAGCCATCTGCTGAACGCCGAGCGCGCAGCCGCGGGCCTGACCGGCATGCACTACCGCAGCCTGCCCGGCGACGGCGGCCTGATCGCCCTGCCCGCTCTGGAAGCGGCGCTGGACACCTCGGCATCCGCGCGCTGCCCCAGCGCCCTCGTGGCCGTGGAGAACACCCACAACGCACGGGGCGGCAGCGTCGCGGCGCCCGAGTCGCTGGCGGCCCTGCATGCCCTGGCCGCCCGCCATGGCGTGCCCGTGCATACCGATGGCGCGCGCCTGTTCAATGCCGCCGTGGCACTGGGCCTGTCCTGCCGCGAGATCGCCGCACACACGGACTCGGTCACCGTCTGCCTGTCCAAGGGCCTGTCGGCTCCGGTGGGCTCGGTGCTCATGGGCCCGGCCGACTTCATCACGCGGGCGCGCGGCATACGGCGCATGCTGGGCGGCACCATGCGCCAGGCCGGCGTGATCGCGGCGGCGGGCCTGGTGGCGCTGGAGCACATGGTCGATCGCCTGGCCGAGGACCACGCACGCGCCCGCCGCCTGCACCAGGGCCTGCGCGCCATCCACCCGGCATGGTGCGCGGCCGAACTGCCGCAGACCAACATCGTGCAGGTGCGCGTGGGCACCAGCGCGGCCGATGCGCGCCTTTGGGAGGCACGCCTGGCCGAAGCCGGCGTGCTGGTGCGCACGGGCAGCGCGGGCCTGCTGCGCCTGGTCACGCACCGCCACATTGACGACGAGGCCGTGGACAGCACCCTGCAGACCTTCACGCGGCTGCATCACGACAACTGAGCACCACGCGAGGCCGGCAGGAGTGCCGGCCCTGGCTACACTGCCCATCGACCCTTGCATCCCCCATCACCATGACCCGCAGCACCGACATCCTCAACCTGACCGACCGCGTGACCGAGCAGCTGCGCAGCAAGCTCATCGATGGTGCCTGGGAGCCCGGGCAGAAGCTGTCGGAAGCCTCGCTCAGCGAAAGCCTGCAGATCTCGCGCAACACGCTGCGCGAGGCCTTCCGGCTGCTGACCAAGGAAGGCCTGCTGGTGCACGAGCCCAACAAGGGCGTGTCGGTGGCGGCGCCCAGCATCGCCTCCATCATCGACATCTACCGCGTGCGCCGCATGGTGGAGTGCCAGGCGCTGGCCCAGGCCTATCCCATGCACCCGGCTCGCAGCCTGATGCGCGAAGCCGTGGAGGCAGCGCAGCGCCACCGCGAGGCCCAGGACTGGTCCGGCGTGGGCACGGCCAACATGAGTTTCCACAAGGCCGTGGTGCAGCTGGCCGACAGCGAGCGCCTGGACACCATGTTCGAGCACCTGCTGGCCGAGCTGCGGCTGGCCTTCGGCCTGCTGCGCGACCCGCACTTCCTGCATGCGCCCTATGTGGACATGAATGCGCGCATCCTGCAGCAGTTCGAGGACGGCAAGCCGGCCGAGGCCGCTGCCGCACTCAATGACTACCTGGTGCATTCGGAGCGGCTGATCCTGGCCGCCTACGCCCGACGCCTGGCTGAAAAAGGCATCAAGGTGTGAGACAAAGACACCCCCTGAGCGGCTGACGCCGCTTCCCCCTCTCTACTCGCTTCGCGAGGGAGGGGGACGACACCCTCGGGGCGGGGCGGCCCTTCCTCGGTGTCCCTGGCTTTTCGGGCGCGCCGGTTTCATGGGCTATGGGTAACGCACAGCGCCAGGGATCACTGGCTCGTGCTCAACGCGAGGCCTTGCGCCGTGCGTCCAGGCTCCAGCGCGCCACGGGCGCCAGCATCAGTTGCACGAATCCCCCGGCGATCGCCAGGTTCTTCAGGAACTGCACCAGCTGGCCCTTGTCGCCGAACTGGTTGTGGAACATCAGCGCCGACATGACGCTGAACACGGCCATCACGGCCGCGGCCTCGCGGGTGCGCCAGCCCAGCAGCAGGGCCGTGGCCACGCCCAGCTCCACCACCAGCGCCATGGCATACGACAGCATGGGCAGCGGCAGGCCCGCCTTGGCGATATAGGCCATGGTGCCCTCCGGCCCCATCAGCTTGCCGATGCCGCTGTAGATGAACAGCAGGCTCAGCAGCACCCGGGCCAGCAGCGGCGCGAAGTCGGCCCAGGGCGATGCGGCGGCATGGGCAGTGGAATGCGTGGCGGCGCGCATCGTCGGCTCAACCCGGGACACGACCGGAACCCTGGCCTTCGGCCGCTTTCACCGAGCCGCCCAGGCGCTGCACTTCGGCCAGGTACTCGGGGCCGCTGCGCATGCGCTGGTACTGGGCCAGGCGCTGCTGGTAGTCGGCATCCCAGTGGTTCACATCGGACTCGCGGTAGACGTTGAGGCCGGCGCGGTTCCACAGGGCCAGGTCGGCCTGCACTTCGGCGCGCGACAGCGCGGGGCCGGAGCTGGCGGGCTCGGCGCCGAACCAGGTTTCTGCAGATACCGTGGCAGCCGGTGCGGCCGAGGCCATGCCCGGCCACAACGCGGAGGAAAGTGCGGCAGAAAGGGCGGTGATGGCGAAGAGGGTCTTTGCGTGCTTCATGGCGAATCCTTTGTCAAATCCTGCAGCGCGTGATTGCGTTCTGCATGGCTGCAGTCTCGTCTTCGCCCGCCTGCGCGTCAGTGCCTAAACGCACAGCTTTGCGCAAACTCTCCAGCTCCCACGCTCACCATCCACGCTCAGGGCCACTGCAGGCCGGGCCGTGCCACATGCAGGGCCGGCAAGGGCTCGGAGCGCCCGCGCACCTGCACCTGCCGGACTTCACCCAGGCCATCGGCCGCGCCCGCGCGGCGCGCCACCTCCAGCGACAGCACCAGCCGCGCCTGGGCGCTCTTGGTGTACTCCTGCAGGCGGCTGGCCGTGTTGACCACCTCGCCCACAGCCGTGAAGGTGGTGGTGTGCTCGAAGCCCACGCGCCCCACGGCGGCGCGCCCCGCGTGCAGCCCCATGCCGAAATCCACCGGCTGGCCGAACTGCGCCTCGAAGCTCGCGCTCCACTCCTGCATGCGCCGGTCGATGAGGGCGCTGGCCTGCACGGCCTGGCGGCAGGCCGTGTCCAGGTCGGTATCCAGGCCGAAGATGGCCATCACGCTGTCGCCGATGAACTGGTTGGCCATGCCGCCGCTGTCGTGCACGGCCTGGCCCACGCGCTCGAAATACTGGTCCAGCACCCAGGACAGGTCCACGGGCCATTGCCGCTCGGCCAGGCCCGACCAGCGGCGCAGGTCCACGAACAGGATGGCCACCGCGCGCACTTCGCGGACCTCGCGCTGCTCATCGCCCCGCCCGGCCTGGGCGGCTGCCGGCGAGCGAAACAGCGGCGCCACCTGCACATCGCCCGTGGGCCGCAGCTGGCAGGCCAGCCGCACGTCCTGCGGCGCGCCCACGCGCTCCAGCGTGAGGCGCTCGTCCCGCACCGGCGCAGGCAGGTGGGCCGCCGGGCCGGACACGCGCACCCGGCAGGTGGAGCAGCGCGCCCTGCCGCCGCACAGCGACAAATGGGCAATGCCATGCTCGCGGCTGGCTTCGAGCACGCTCATGCCCTGGGGCACCTGCACCGTGCGGCCCGGATAGTGCAGCAGCACCTGGCGGGCGCCGCGCAGGCGCATGCGCCGCCACAGCCAGGGGCCGGCCAGCAAGGCAGCCAGGCCGGCCAGCCAGCCCTGGCGCAGCCCCGATGTCAGATCGCGCAGCAGCTGCGCCGCCTGCGGCGAAGGCCCGGCCGGCGCGGGCACACCGGCCGCCGCGATCTCGCGCGCCATGGAGACGATTCCCAGCGCCGCCAGCACGGGCAGCAGCACGGCGGCCGTGAGCAGCAGCGGCTGCCAGCGCCGCCACCAGCCGCGCGCACGCATGGCCATGTGCAGGCCCATGCAGCCGTGGGTCCACGCGGCCGCCATCAGCAGCAGCTGGATGGCCATGCTGGAGGGATTCCAGGAAGAACGCACGATGCGCGCATACGAGGGGTCCACGCCCCAGGCCTCCTGCGCCAGCCGCGTGGCCGGCACGTGCAGGGCCAGCAGCAGCGGCAGGCTCAGGCCCAGCAGCAGCCGCACGGCCTCCAGCGCCGGCATGCGCAGACTGCGCCGCCGCGCCAGCGCCTGCAGCGCCAGCCCCATGTGCACGGCCAGCGCGCCGTAGAGCAGCAGGCTGCCGGGCAGGGATCGCCACACGCCGTGGACCAGCTCGCGCACGGCCTCGGCCGTGGCCAGCGAGACCAGGCCCAGGGCATGGTTGGACAGGTGCAGCGCCGCATAGGTCCACAGCACCAGGCCGGTGGACCAGTGGAGACTGCGCAGGGACGGCAGGGACGGAGGAAGGACACGGGCCATGGAAACGGATGATGCGCCCGACGGCAGGACAAGACAGGAACAATGGCGGCTTGAAGGAACTTGGGACAGCGCAGCCCGATCCAGAATCTTTGTACATTCCGCCCGCTATTGGTTCCATGGCCCACCCCACCCAGCCCTCCAGCTTCGCCCTGCGCGGCATCACCCTGTTCGAGGGCCTGGGCACCGCCAGCCTGGACCGCATCGCCGCCGACTGCGAATGGCGCCCGCTGCAGGCCCGCCAGCCCGTGTTCAATCGCTGCTCCACGGGCAGCGACGTGTTCTTCCTGGTCAGCGGGCGCGTGCGCATCACCACCTATTCGCCGGGCGGGCGCGAGGTCAGCTTCCGCGACTACGGGCCCGGCGAGCACTTCGGCGACCTGGCGGCCATTGACGGCCAGGCCCGCTCCACCGATGTGGTCACCCTGGAATCCTCGCTGCTGGCCAGCCTCTCGCGCCAGGACTTCCTGGCCCTGCTGGCGCGCGAGCCCGCCATCGCCTTGCGCATGATGGAGGGCCTGGCCGGCCTGGTGCGCCGGCTGACCGACCGCGTCATGGAACTGAGCACCCTGGGCGTGCCCACGCGCCTGCACAGGGAGCTGCTGCGCCTGGCCCGGGAGGCGGGCGTATCGCCCGAGCACACGGCCCTCATCAGCCCCGTGCCTTCGCACTCGGTGCTGGCCAGCAAGATCAGCACCAACCGCGAGCAGGTCACGCGCGAGCTGGGCGCCCTCACCCGGCGCGGCCTGCTGCGCAAGGAGGGGCGCCAGGCGCTGCTGGTGACCGATGTGCGCGCACTGCAGGCGCTGATAGCGCAGGAAAGCTAGGCGGACTCCATTCGCCAGCCCTGCGGCGACCACATCAGGCGTTCGGTCAGCCCGATGGCCTGCAGAAAATCCTCGTCATGCGAGACCACGACCAGCGTGCCGGCGTAGCCGCGCAGCATGCCCTCCAGCGCCTGCAGGGAAGGAAGGTCCAGGTGGTTGCAGGGCTCGTCCAGCAGGAGCAGGGGCGCGGGCGGCTCGGCATGCAGCGCGCAGGCCAGGGCAGCCTTGAGCTGCTCGCCGCCGCTGAGCCGACCCGCGGGCTGCTCCACCTGCCGGGCCGCCAGCCCGAGCCAGGCCAGGCGTGTGCGCAACACATCCACGGGGGTGCCGGGGCATGCGTCCTGCAACTGCTCCATCACCGTGCGCCCGGGCTGCAACAGGGACAGGCGCTGGTCCAGGTAGGCACAGGCCTGCATGCGGCGCACCTCGCCCGCCTGGGGCGCAAGGCGGCCTGACAGCACATCGAGCAGGCGCGTCTTGCCGCAGCCGTTGGGACCGGTCACGGCCAGGCGCTGGCCGCCGTACAGAGACAGGTTCAGGCGCGGCCCCGGGGAAAACGGCAGCAGCACATCGTCCAGCAGCGCCACCACGTCGCAGGGAGCACCTACCGGTGGCGGCGCCTGCAAGCGGATGTCGGCCTGCAGGTCGATCTGGCGCGCCGCCTCGCGCACGCGCTGGTCCAGCGCTTCGCGCGTGTCCGCCTGCTGGCGGCGCAGGCGGCCGGCCGACGCCTGGCTGCGCTCCTTTTGCCGGTCCAGCAGAATGCGCGCCTGGTTGGCCTCCTGGCCCTGGCGGCGGCCGCGCGCCTCGCGGCGCTGCTGGCGCTCCTGCTGCTCGCGCAACTGCTGCGTTTCGCGGCGGCGCTCCAGCTTGCGCTGCTCCAGCAGTTGCACCGCCGAGGCCATCTCGCGCGCCTTGGCTTCGGCATAGAAGGCGTAGCCGCCGCCGTAGCTGCGAAGCCCCTGCGGCGACAGCTCCACGATGCGTTCCATGCCCTGCAGCAGACTGCGGTCATGACTGACCACGACCAGGCCACCGGGCCAGCGCTGCAGTTGCGCGGCCAGGGCCTGGCGGCTTTCGCGGTCCAGGTGGTTGCTGGGCTCGTCCAGCACCAGGTGGTCGGCGCCCGACAGCAGCGCGCCCGCCAGGGCCGCGCGCATGGCCTCGCCGCCGCTGAGGGCGTGGCCCGGCGTATCGGCACGCAGATGACCCAGGCCCGCCAGCTCCAGCTGGGCCTGCAGGCGCTGGCGCAGGTCCCAGCGGTCGGCCAGCAGCTCGAAGTCGCGGGGCTCGCAACTGCCGGCCTCGATGCGCGCCAGCGCCTCCAGCGCGGGCTGCAGCCCGGCCAGCGCCGCCACCGAAGGCTGGCCGTGCCAGTCCGTGCGCTGGGCCAGGTACAGCACCTGCCCCGAGCGCAGGCAGCGGCCCTGCGAGGGCGCATCCAGCCCGGCCAGGATGCGCGCCAGCCGCGACTTGCCCACGCCGTTGCGCCCCACCAGGCCGGTGCGGCGGTGGTCCAGGGTTTCGGAAAGATCGGAGAAAAGGGGGCTGCCATCGGGCAGCACGCAGGAAACGCCGTCGAGCGTGATCGTGGTATTCGTCATATCGCGGTTCATGGATGCCAACGCAGTTCCTTGCCGCTTTGCATGCATTGCGCGTGCGGTGGGCAGGGTCGGGAAAAGCGGGCCGCTGGGATAGCGGCAGCATCAATGGCGCATGGGACGAATACCTCCTGCAATGGCGAACGAAGCCGCCATTATAGAAATCATGGGACGGACGTGCTGGCCGTGCCGGAGGGGGCGCCATCGGCGCCGTCGGGGCCAAGGGGGCCGGCATGCGCACCGGCGTTTGCACGCGGCGGCTCGGGTCCGGTGGGCCCGGCCTGCCGCGCGGGGGCTGCAGGCGCCGATGGCGCGCAAGGGTTCGAAGACTGTGCCGGCGGGCGGCCCTGAAAGCACAGGGCGTTGAGCGCGATCCAGAGGGGCATGTGTTTATGTTCCGGGGTCGGCAGCAGGCGGCGGCCGGCGCGCGCTGCCGCGCGGCCCGGCGATGCGCCGCTGCCATTCAAGGACGAAGACGAAGAAGACGGGCACGAAGAACACCGCCAGCACCGTGCCGCTGACCATGCCGCCGAACACGCCCGTGCCGATGGCGTGCTGGGTCTCGGCGCTGGCGCCCGATGCCAGCATCAGCGGCACCACGCCCAGCGCAAAGGCCAGCGAGGTCATGAGGATGGGCCGCAGCCGCAGGCGCGCGGCCTTGATGGCGGCCTCGCGCAGGTCCTGGCCTTCCTCGCGCAGCTGCTTGGCAAATTCCACGATCAGGATGGCGTTCTTGGCCGACAGGCCGATGATGGTGATCAGGCCCACCTTGAAGAACACATCGTTGGGCATGCCGCGCAGCAGCACGGCCGCCACCGCGCCCAGCAGGCCCAGGGGCACGACCAGCATCACCGACAGCGGGATGGACCAGCTCTCGTACAGCGCGGCCAGCACCAGGAAGACCACCAGCATGGACAGGGCCATGAGCAGGGGCGCCTGCGCGGCCGACTGGCGCTCCTGTAGCGACTGGCCGGTCCAGGCCACGGCAAAGCCGGGCGGCAGCTGGGCCACCAGCCGCTCCATCTCGGCCATGGCCGCGCCGCTGGATGTGCCGGGCGCAGGCGTGCCCGAGATGCGCGACGCCAGGAAGCCCTGGTAGCGCACCAGCTGCAGCGGCGTCTCGGACCACACGGGCGTGGCGAACTCGGCCAGCGGCACCATGCCGCCCGCAGCGTTGCGCACGTTCAGCCGGAGCACATCATCGATCTGCATGCGCGCGGGCGCGTCGGCCTGCACGATGACCTGCTGCATGCGCCCGGCGTTGGGGAAGTCGTTGACGTACAGCGAGCCCATGGCCGTGGACAGCGTCTCGCTGATGGCGGCAAAGCCCACGCCCAGGGCCTGGGCCTTCTGGCGGTCGATCTCCAGCCGCACGCTGGTGCCCGAAGGCAGGCTGTCCTGGTAGGCCGAGCCCAGCACGCTGCTGCTGCCGGCCAGCGCCAGCAACTGGTCGGTGGCCGACTTGAGCGCGGCATGGCCCTGGCCCGTGCGGTCCTGCAGGTACATGGTGAAGCCCGAGGAAGTGCCCAGCTCATCGATGGCCGGGGGCTGCAGCACCATGATGGCGCCCTCGGGCGCGTGTTCCATGGCCTTTTGCGCGAGCGAGACTTCCTCGCCGGCCGTGGCGCCGTTGCGCTGGTCCCAGTCCTTGAGCGTGGTGAAGGCCATGGCCGCGTTCGGGCCCGAGCCCGCGAAGCTGAAGCCCAGCACCGAGATGCTGGAGGCGATGCCGGGGCGCTGCGCCACATGCTCCTCATAGCGCTTGACCACGTCCAGCGTGCGCTCGGCCGTGGCATCGGCCGGCAGCTGGATGGAGGTCATGAAGTAGCCCTGGTCCTCCTCGGGCAGGAAGGCCGATGGCAGCTGGCGCAGCGCAAACACCAGGATGGCCACGATGGCCGCGAACAGCAGCATCATGCGGCCCGTGCGCCGGACCAGGCCCGTGACATGGGCCTCGTAGCGGTTCGTCAGCCGCTCGAAGCCGCGGTTGAACCAGCCGAAGAAGCCTTTCTTCTCATGGTGGCCTGCCGCCACCGGCTTGAGCAAGGTGGCGCACAGCGCCGGCGTCAGGCTCAGGGCCAGGAAGGCCGAGAACAGGATGGACACGGCCATGGACAGCGTGAACTGCTGGTAGATCACGCCCACCGAGCCGCTGGCGAACGCCATGGGAATGAACACCGCCGTCAGCACCAGGGTGATGCCGATGATGGCGCCCGTGATCTCCTTCATGGCCTTGAGCGTGGCATCGCGCGGCGACAGGCCTTCCTCGGCCATGAGGCGCTCCACGTTCTCCACCACGACGATGGCGTCATCCACGATGATGCCGATGGCCAGCACCATGCCGAACATGGTCAGCACGTTGATGGAAAAGCCCGCCACCAGCATCACGGCGAAGGTGCCCAGCAGCGCCACGGGCGCCACGATGGCCGGGATCAGCGTGTAGCGCAGGTTCTGCAGGAACAGGTACATCACCAGGAAGACCAGCACCATGGCCTCGACCAGGGTCTGCACCACCTTCTCGATGGAGATCTTGACGAAGGGCGCGGTGTTGAACGAGATGGTGTGCTGCATGCCCTGCGGCAGGATGGAGGCCAGCTCGGCCATGCGCTTTTGCACGGCAGCGGCCGTGCGCACGGCATTGGCACCGGGCGACAGCTGCACGGCGGCACTGGTGGCGGGCTTGCCGTCCTCGCGGTTGGAGAAGGCATAGGACTGCGCGCCCAGCTCCACGCGCGCCACGTCGCCCAGCACCAGGCGGGAGCCGTCGGCATGGGCGCGCAGCACGATGGCCGCGAACTGCGCGGGCGAGGTCAGCTGGCCCTGCACCGTCAGCGGCGTGGTCACGCGCTGGCCCGGCGCGGTCGGCGCATCGCCCACGCGGCCCGGGGCGATCTGCATGTTCTGCTGCTGTATGGCCTGGGTGAGGTCGCCCATGGACAGCCCGTAGGAAATCAGCTTGGCCGGATCGACCCAGACGCGCATGGCCTGCTCGGTACCGAACAGCTGCACGCGGCCCACGCCCTCGATGCGGCGCAGCTCCTCCACGATGTTGCGCGCCATGTAGTCATTGAGTGCCAGCTCGTCGAACTCGCCGCCCGGCGAGATCAGGCCCACCAGCAGCAGAAAGCTCGACGTGGCCGACTCCACCTGCAGCCCGTTCTGGCGCACGGCCTGCGGCAGGCGCGGCTCCACGGCCTTGATGCGGTTTTGCACATCCACCTGGGCCAGCTCCGGGTTGGTGCCGGGCTTGAAGGTGGCCTTGATCTCGGCCGAGCCCGAGGTGTCCACCGAGGACTCGAAGTACAGCAGGTGGCGGACGCTGGACAGCTCGCGCTCGATCAGCGAGACCACGGAATCATTGAGCGTCTTGGGCGTGGCGCCCGGATAGGTGGCATACAGGCTCACCGTGGGCGGCGCCACCGTGGGATAGCGCGATATCGGCAATTGCGGGATGGCGAGCACGCCCAGCAGCACGATGAACAGCGCGATGACCCAGGCAAAGACGGGCCGGTGAATGAAGAACTGTGGCATGGACGCGAGGTCTGGTTTTCAATGCGCGCCAGGGCGCGCTGCGGAAAAAATACGGCGCCTGGCGCCGAATCATCTGAGGGGCCATCCGGATGCAAATCCAGATTGCCAGGAGGCATGGGGATGGAGGAAACTCCTGCCGGTGCGGCTTCGGCCTGCGGCGTGTTGCCGCCAGGGCCATTCATCCATGGAGCCGCTGCAAAGCTAACAGCTCTCCCACCCGCTCATACGGCATTGCCGCTGTGACTTCATATTCAGGGATTTGTTTCGCATGCCGGCCAATGGCGGCGGCACAGGGAAACAGCTTGCGTTCTTTCGATGGCATTTCGGCCCGGGAAATGTGGAAGAACGATGGAGATGAACACAGCCCCCGCCGCGACCCCAAAATGGCTTCTATCATTGCCCAGCCCTTGCCTTTCCAGCCATCGACATCGCTCATCCTCGTTGCCGAGGACGAGCCCGAGATCGCAGACATCCTGTGCGCCTACCTGGCCCGCAGCGACCTGCGCACCGTCCATGCCGCCGATGGCCAGCAGGCCCTTGAACTGCATCACCACTTGAAACCCGATCTCGTTCTTCTCGACGTGCAGATGCCACGCCTCGACGGCTGGCAGGTGCTGTCCGAAATCCGCCGGCGCGGCGACACGCCCGTCATCATGCTCACCGCCCTCAACCAGGACGTGGACAAGCTCATCGGCCTGCGCATTGGCGCGGACGACTACGTGGGCAAGCCCTTCAATGCGGCCGAGGTCGTGGCGCGCGTGCAGGCCGTGCTGCGCCGCTGCGGCCAGGGCCGGCTCCGCGATACCAAGCTGCTGCAGGCCGGCCCCTTTCGCGTGGACCTGGACAGCCGCGAGGTCAGCGTGCAGGTGCAGGGCGCCACGCATGTGCCCGAACTCACCGTGACCGAATTCAACCTGCTGGCCAGCCTGGTGCGTTCGCCCCGGCGCGTGTTCAGCCGCGCCGAGCTGCTGCTCAGTTGCCTGCCCGAAGGCCACACGCTGGAACGCACCGTGGACAGCCACATCAGCAAGCTGCGCAAGAAGCTCGAAGGCCTGGGCCTGCAGGGCATGCCCGACAGCGTGCGCAGCGTGGGCTACCGGCTGGGGATGGACCCATGAGCGCAGTGCCGGGCCTGCGCCGGCAGGTGGTGCTGACCATGTCGGCCGTCACGCTGGCCGTGGTCGTGCTGTGCGTGCTGGGTTCGTACGCCTTCTATGCACTGCTGCTGACCTTTCACCCGGCCAGCGTCTCCGACGGCTGGATGCCCTCCAGCGTGGAGCTGGCCTGGGTGCTGCTGACCCTGGTCATCGCCCTGCTGATCGCCATCTTCGTGGCCACGCGGCTGTCGCGGCGCATCCTGCCCTCGCTGGACTCGGTGGCCATCAGCCTGCGCCAGCTGGCCCAGGGCGACCTCTCGGCGCGCGCGCACACCGACGACAGCGCGCTGCACGAGGCCGCCCAGCTGGTGCACGACTTCAACAGCCTGGCCCAGCGCCTGGAAGGCATGGCGCAGGAGCGCGCCTTCTGGAGCGCGGCCATCGCCCATGAGCTGCGCACGCCCGTGACCATCCTCAGCGGACGGCTGCAAGGCCTGTCCGACGGCGTCTTCCTGCCCAGCAAGGACATGCTGGCCAGCCTGATGACCCAGGTCGAGGGGCTGACCCGCCTGATCGACGATCTGCGCCTGCTGGGCCTGCAGGACAACGGCCACCTGCATCTGGAGCTGCGCCAGACCTGCCTGGCCGGCGAGGTGCGATCGGTGACCCTGGCCGTGGGGCCGGCGCTGGAGCAGGCGGGCCTGCAACTGGCGCTGGAGCTGGACGAGCAGCCCGTGGTCTGCGACCCCGTGCGCATACGCCAGGCCCTGCTGGCCCTGCTGGAGAACGCCATGCTGTATGCGCAGCCCGGCCCCCTGCTGGTGGCCGCGCGCGTGCGCCAGGGCCTGTGCACCGTGCGCGTGGAAGACAGCGGCCCCGGCGTGGCGGCGGACCTTGCGCCGCGCATCTTCGACGCCTTCCAGCGCGGCGAAGGCGCCCGCAGCCGCAAAAACGCCGGCGTGGGGGCCAGCAAGGGCAGCGGACTGGGCCTGGCCGTGGTCCAGGCCATTGCCCAGGCCCATGGCGGGCGGGCGCAATGCCTGCCGGGCGAGCGCGGCGGCGCGCTGTTCGAGCTGAGCTGGCCGGCCTGACCTCGTCAGAGCCGCAGATCAGCCTGCGAAATCATCGGCCCGCACATGGCGTGCGTCCCAGGCAGCGGCCAGCGCAGCGGCCCGGCCCAGGCGCACGCGGCCTGATTCAAAGTCCACGATGCCTGCCTCCTGCGCCGCCGCAGGCCGCGCGGGCCGCTCGCGCGTGCGGCCGTCGGTGAGCAGCCACAGCCAGCCCTGGCAGGAGGCCTCTGCGCCGCAATGGCGCTGCAGCAACTGGCCCGCCTGCTCCACGGCCGCCTGCAGCGGCGTGCCGCCGCCCCCGCCAATGGGAGCGATCCAGTCGTCATTCCAGGCCGCAGCCTTGCGCGGCGGCAGGCGCAATTCCACGCGCGTGCCCGCAAAGCAGATCAGCGCCACCTGCTCGCGGCGGCGGTAGGCCTCTTCCATCAGCGACAGCAGCACGCCCTTGGCCCGCGCCAGTGCGCCGCTGGCGGCCATGGAGGCCGAGCAATCGAGCACAAAGCAATGCAGCCGCGTGGCCTGCGGCGGCTCGCGGCGGCGCTGCAGATGTTCGGGCGCCAGCGCCTGGGCGCCGCGCGCGGCCAGCGTGCGCGGCCAGTCCCAGCTGCCGGTGGTCTGCCCGCCTTGCGACTGAGCCAGCCGGGGTTGGCTGGCGGCCTGCTGGCCCGCCCCCGCACCCCTTGCCTGTGGCGCGGGGCCGCGGGGGCTCAGGCTTTTTTTGCGGCGGGCGCTCCCGCCTTTGCGGCCTCGCGGGCAAGCAATGAGGGCACGGCGACACGCAGCAGGCCCACGGGCTCGGGCGGCATGGCGCCCCAGTCAGCCTCGGAGGGCGGGCTGTCGCCTGCGCCGTTGGCCGTGGATTCTGCAGGCGGCCGGATTTGTGCCGGCGACTGCGAAGGCGGATTCGATGGCGCTTGCTGTGGGGATGGCTGCTGCTGCGGCTGTGGCTGCGGCGCCCCCGGCTTGCGGCGGTGCACCAGCACCAGCTCGGCCACGGCCTGCACATGGTCGGGCCTGACCTCGGCATCGCCCAGCCAGGCGGCCCAGGCGCGGGCGGCGCGCAGCAGCACCAGGTCGGCCCGCAGGCCGTCCACCTGGGCGGCAATGCACAGCGCTCCGGCGGCCTGCAGCACCGCGTCGGACCAGGGCAGCGCGCCGGCCGGCTGCAGGCGCTCGCGTGCCGTGCGCAGCTGCGCGGCCAGCGCGGCCTGGGCGTCTGCATGGCGGGCGCGGAAGGCGGCCGGGTCGGCATCGAACAGCAGCCGCGCGCGCACGATGGCCTGGCGCTGGGCCGGGTCCTCCACATTGGCCAGGCGCACGCACAGGCCCAGGCGGTCCAGCAACTGCGGGCGCAGCTGGCCTTCCTCGGGGTTCATGGTGCCCACCAGCACGAAGCGCGCCGCGTGGCGGTGGGAGATGCCGTCGCGCTCGACCACGTTGACGCCGCTGGCGGCCGCATCCAGCAGCACATCGACCAGGGCATCGGGCAGCAGGTTGATCTCGTCCACATAGAGCACGCCGCCATGGGCGCGCGCCAGCAGGCCGGGCGCGAATTTGAGCGCATGCCCGGCCATGGCCTGGCCCAGGTCCAGCGAGCCGGCCAGATGCTCCAGCGAGGCGCCCAGCGGCAGCGTGACGAAGGGCGCGGCATCGATGAGCTCGGCCAGCGCGCGCGCGGCCGTGGACTTGGCCGTGCCGCGCGGCCCCTCGATCAGCACGCCGCCCAGTTGCGGGTCGATGGCGGCCAGCAGCAGCGCCTGGCACAGCAGGGGCTGGCCGGCAATGGCGGCAAAGGGAAACAGCGGCGGCAGCGCGGGCGGGGCGCCGCTGCCCAGGTCAGGAGATGCGGTCATGCGCGCAATCCTTCGAGATGGTTTTCATGTTCCAGCAGCAGGTCTTCCAGCTGCTGGCGATAGTCGCCGGGCTGCTCCCACAGGCCGCGCTGCATGGCTTCGAGCAGGCGCTCCAGCATGTCGCGCAGGGCCTGCGGATTGTGCTGCACGAGAAAGTCGCGCGTGGCCGCGTCCAGCACATAGGCGTCGGCCACCAGGGCGTACTGGTGGTCGCCCACCTGCTGCGTGGTGGCGTCGAAGCCGAAGAGATAGTCCACCGTGGCCGCCATCTCGAAGGCGCCCTTGTAGCCATGGCGCTTGGCGCCGTCCATCCACTTGGGATTGGTGACGCGCGAGCGCACCACGCGCGCAATCTCCTCCTTGAGCGAGCGCACGCGCGGCTGGGCCGGGTTGGCATGGTCGCCGTGGTAGAGCGCGGGCTGGCGGCCCGAGAGGTGGCGCACGGCCGAGGCCATGCCGCCCTGGAACTGGAAGTAGTCGCCCGAGTCGAGGATGTCGTGCTCGCGGCTGTCCTGGTTGTGGGCCACCACGTCGAGCTCGCCCAGGCGGCGGCGCAGCGCATCGCCTGCGGGCACGCCCTCGGCGTCCTGGCCGTAGGCATGCTGGCTCCAGCCCAGGTAGGCCTGGGCCAGGTCGGCATCGCCCTGCCAGTCGCCGCTCTGGAACAGTCCACCCAGGCCCGATCCATAGTGGCCGGGTGGCGCGCCGAACACGCGCCAGCCGGCCTGCAGGCGGGCCTGCACGGCGTCCATGCCCTGCGCCCGCAGCTGCTCGGCCTCGGCCAGGATGCGCGCGCGTATGGGGTTGTCCTCGGCGTCTTCGTCCAGCGCGGCCACGGCCTGCACGGCCGCGTCGAACATCTGCACGGCGCCCGGGAAGGCATCGCGGAAGAAGCCCGAGATGCGCAGCGTCACATCCACGCGCGGCCGGCCCATGCCCACGCGCGGCACCACCTCGAAGTCCACCACGCGCTGGCTGCCGGGCGCCCATTTGGGGCGCACCCCGATCAGCGCAAAGGCCTGGGCGATGTCATCGCCACCCGTGCGCATGGTGGCCGTGCCCCAGACCGACAGGCCCAGGGTGCGCGGGTATTCGCCGTGCTCCTGCAGATAGCGCTCCAGCAGCCTGAGCGTGGCCTGCTGGCCCAGCTCCCAGGCGGCCTGGGTGGGAATGGCGCGCGTGTCCAGCGTGTAGAAATTGCGCCCCGTGGGCAGCACGTCGGGCCGCCCGCGCGAGGGCGATCCGCTGGGCCCGGGCGGCACGAAGCGGCCCTGCAGCCCGCGCAGCAGCTGGCGCAGTTCCTCGCCGCCACAGGCATCCAGCGCGGGCGCCAGCACGGCATGCACCTGCGCCAGCGCGGCGCGCGTCTGCGGCCAGTCACCGGCCGGGGCCTCACCTTCCAGCAGTTGCTGGGCCAGCAGCTCCAGGCGCTCGCGCGTGTCTCCCTCATGGCGCCAGGGCTCGTCGCTCACGGCCTGCAGGGCGGCGGGGCGCGCGCCGGTCCAGGGGCGTGCGGGCTCCATGCGCAGCGGGTCGAACCCGGGGCTGTCCAGCAGGTCGGCGGCCAGCGCCTGGATCAGGCCCTGGCCTTCGTCCGACGGGAAGCGCGCCAGCGCCAGCAGCGTGTCGCGGCGCTGGCGGCCTTGAGGCGAGGCGCCGAAGACATGCAGGCCGTCGCGGATCTGGGTTTCCTTGAGCTCGCACAGGTAGGCGTCTATGCGTTCGAGCACGGCATCGTCGTCCTGCGCGGCACCGGGCGCCAGGTCCAGCTCCTGGTCCAGGTGCTGGCGGCGCACGATGTCCAGGATCTGGCGGCGCAGCAGCGCGCCGCGCCGCGCATCGACCAGCAGCGCGTCGTAGTACTCGTCCACCAGGCGCTCCAGGTCCTGCAGCGGGCCGTGGTTTTCGGCGCGCGTCAGCGGCGGCATCAGGTGGTCGATGATCACGGCCTGGCTGCGGCGCTTGGCCTGGGCGCCTTCGCCGGGATCGTTGACGATGAAGGGGTAGAGATGGGGCAGCGGGCCCAGGATGGCATCGGGCCAGCACGCGCCCGACAGCGCCAGGCTCTTGCCCGGCAGCCATTCGAGGTTGCCATGCTTGCCCACGTGGACCATGGCGTCCACGGCAAAGCGGTCGCGCAGCCAGAAGTAGAAGGCCAGGTAGCCGTGGGGCGGCACCAGCTCGGCATCGTGGTAGCTCGCATAGTCCTGCGCGCCCATGCCTTTACCGACCAATGCACGCGCCGGCTGTATGCCGACAAAGACATGGCCCAGGCGCAGGCCCGCGATCATGAAGCGGCCCTGGCGCAGCAGCGGGTCGGCCTCGGGCGCGCCCCAGCGCGCCGTGATGGCGTCGGCCATGCCGTCCGGCAGCGCGGCCAGGCGCGCCAGGTATTCGTCCAGCGCATAGCTTTGCCAGGCCGGGCGCAGCGGCCATTGGGCCGGGTCGTTGGCAATGCCCTGCTGCAGGGTGTGCATCAGCGCCTCGCCATCGGCGGGCAGCTGCGCGGGGTCGCCCAGCTCGTGCCCTTCGGCCGCCAGGTGCTGCAGGATGGCGATCACCGAGGCCGGCGTATCCAGCCCCACGCCGCTGCCGATGCGGCCTTCGCTGCCCGGATAGTTGGCCAGCACCAGGGCCAGGCGCTTGTCGCGCGCGGGCAGGCTGCGCAGGCGGCACCAGCGCCAGGCCAGGTCGGCCACGAAGTCCACGCGGTCGGGCTCGGGCTGGTAGGCCACCACGTCGGCCTGGGTGAAGGCGCAGCGGTGGGACAGGCCCTTGAAGCTGATGGCGCGCGTGATGATGCGGCCATCCATCTCGGGCAGCACCACCTGCATGGCGATGTCGCGCGGGCGCAGGCCCTGGCTGTCGGCCCACCAGTCCTCGCGGTTGCCGCCGCTGGCAATGACCTGCAGCACGGGCGCATCGCCGGCCAGGGCCGTGCCCGATTCCAGCGCCGAGAACGCCGTGGTGTTGAGCACCAGCTGCACGGCATGGTCTTCGCAGAGCTGGCGCAGCGTGGCCAGGCACAGCGGGTCCTTGAGCGAGTCCAGCGCCACGGGCAGCGGGTTCATGCCGCGCTGCTGCAGCGACAGGGCCATGGCGTCGAAGGCCGCCGTATTGCCCGCCAGCAGGTGGGAGCGGTAGAACACCAGGGCCACCGTGGGCGCACCCGGCGTCCAGGCGCGCTGCAGGTCGTCGATGCCGGCCACGTCATGGGCCTGCACCTGGGCAGGGTTGGGGGCGTTCTCGAACAGCGCAGGCGGCACGTGCACGGCTGCCTGAGGCAGGGTGCGCGGCGGCAGCGGCGCATCGCCCCGGTCCAGCCCGTGGTAGACGGTGGCCTTGAGGAACTCGCGCGCATTGGCCGCGCCGCCCGAGCGCAGGTACTGCCACAGCTGGCGGCAGGCGGCGGCCGGCAGCGTGCTGCGCGCCAGCAGGTGCGGGTCTTCCTGCAGGTCACCCGAGAACATGGCCAGGCGCTGCCCCTTGCGGCGCGCCAGAGAGCCGATCTGCTCGATGCCGTAGGGCCAGGCCGACTCCGAGCCCAGGTGGTCCACGATGACCACGCGGGCATGGCGCAGCACCTCGTCCACATACAGGTCCAGCGAGGCCGGCTGGCGCAGGTACAGCAGATTGGCCAGCCGCACCGAAGGGAAGTCCGCCGACGCCCCGGCCAGCGCGGCCACGGCCGAGGACAGCAGGGCCAGCGTGGTGTCGGCCGAGCTCAGGATGACGATGTCGGCCGGCGTCTGGTCGAGGCGGGTGACGATGCTCTCGTCCTCGACGAAGCCGCCGGGGCGCGTGGACAGCAGGTGCATGGAACAGGTTTCAGTGCGGAATCGGAAGGTCAGGCGGCCACATTCTCCAGGCCCTTGCGCAGCGCTGCTTCGTCAAGGTCTTGCCCGATGAACACCAGGCGCGTGCCGCGTGCCTCGCCCTCGCGCCAGGCGCGGTCGAAATGGTGGTCGAAGCGGCGGCCCACGCCCTGCAGCAGCCAGCGCATGGGCTTGCCCGGGATCTCGGCAAAGCCCTTGACGCGCAGGATGCTGTGCTGCTCCACCAGCGTCTCCAGCGCGGCCAGCAGGCGGTCGCGGTCCACGGCGGGCAGGTCGATCACGTAGGAGTCGAAGTCGTCGTGGTCATGGTCCTCGTCGTGGTCGTGGTGGCTCACGCGCTGGTCGATGGTGGTCTCGGCCGCCTTGGCCAGGCCCAGCACCACGTCCAGCGGCAGGCGGCCCTGGGACGATTGCACGATCTTGACCTCGGGCGGCAGCTCCTCGCGCACCAGGGCGGTCACGCGCGCCAGGGCCTCGGCATCGGCCAGGTCGGTCTTGTTGAGCACCACCAGGTCGGCCGCGCCCAGCTGGTCCTCGAAGAGTTCGTGCAGCGGCGATTCGTGGTCCAGGTTGGGGTCGGCGCGGCGCAGCTCGTCCACGGCCTGGGGATTGGCGGCGAACTGGCCGCTGGCGGCCGCTGGCGTGTCCACCACGGTGACCACCGCGTCCACGGTGAACACGTTGGCGATCTCGGGCCACTGGAAGGCCTGGACCAGGGGCTTGGGCAGGGCCAGGCCCGAGGTCTCGATGATCACGGCGTCGATCTGGTCGCGGCGCTCGGCCAGCGCGCGCATCACGGGGAAGAACTCCTCCTGCACCGTGCAGCACATGCAGCCGTTGGCCAGCTCGTACAGCGCGCCTTCGCGCTCGTTGCCCTCGTCGTCGCAGCCGATGCCGCAGCCCTTGAGGATCTCGCCGTCGATGCCCAGCTCGCCGAACTCGTTGACGATGACCGCGATGCGCCGGCCATCGGCGTTGTCCAGGATGTGGCGCAGCAGCGTGGTCTTGCCGCTGCCCAGGAAGCCGGTGACGATGGTGGCGGGAATCTTGGCGGTTTGCATGGAAGGTTCTCCAGAAAAAAGAGGAAGTCAGACGGTGGCGAAAGGCACGGCGCTGCGCAATGAAGGAAGAACCTCCTGCGCAAACAGCTCCATGCCGGCGAGGGCCTGGGCGTCGCTCCACAGGCCGTTGGCGTTGAAGACGCAGCGCAGCTGGCCAATGCCCGTGCGCTCGCGCAAGGCGGTGATCTGCGCATGGCACTGCTCGGGCGTGCCATGGATGAATTGCTCGGCCAGCACGCGCGTCACATCGATGGGCAGCACCTGGTCGGCCGGCACGCCGCGCTTGCCCGCGAAGTACACGCGGCGCTGGTACAGCTGCGGCCACAGCGTGGCCAGCCGGGCCTGCACGGCGGCCTCGTCGGCACCGATGCAGACATAGCGCGCCAGCGATGAACGCGCACGCAGCGCGGCGGCATCGCGCCCGCGCTCCCGGGCAGCGGCCTCCAGGCGCTCCAGCTGCATGCCTTCGGGCGGCTCCAGGCTCAGCAGCAGGGGCAGATTCTGATCGACGGCAAAGCCCAGGGTCTCTGCCGTGGAGCCGGCCACATAGATCGGAGGATGGGGGCGCTGCACGGTCGAAGGCAGGGCGGGCCGGTCCTCGAAGCTCCACGGCCCCTGCCCCGCCACGATGGGCCTGCCCGACAGCGCCTCCACCAGGATGCGGCAGGACTGCGCAAAGCGTTCGCGCGTGCAGTCCGCATCGATCTGCAGGGCGCGCAGCGCGGCCGGCTCCGTGCCCCGGCCCACGCCCACGTCGATGCGGCCGGCGCTTTGCAGGTCCAGCTGGGCAATCTCCTCGGCCAGCATCAGCGGGTGGTGCAGCGGCAGCACCAGCACCGAGGTGCCCACGCGCAGCCGCTCGGTGCGCGCCAGCACGGCGGCGGCCAGCAGCAGGGGCGAGGGATAGGGCCAGGCGGTATCGGGCACGCGGAATTCGTTGAACCACACGCCCTCGAAACCCAGGCGCTCGGCGCGCTCGAACAGCGCCAGGAATTCACGGTGCCCGCCGCGCGTGGCGTCGCGCGTCCAGCCGGCCAGATCGATGCGCATGGGGTCAGTTCTCCTGTTTCAGCCGCGCGCGCAGCAAGGTTTGCGGGGGTGCGTCGATGCGCTCGAAATCCACGCCGAACACGGCATCCAGCCCCGGCGCATGCAGCAGCTCGGCAGGGGCTCCATCGAGCGCAATGCGCCCCTGGTCCAGCACGATGACGCGCCCGAAGTGCGCCAGCGCCAGGTCCAGGTCATGCATGACCACCAGCACCAGCCGCTCGCGCCCACGCTGCGCCAGCGCCTGCACCAGGGCCAGGCGGTGGCGCACGTCCAGCGCGGCGCCGGGCTCGTCGGCCAGCAGCACGGGCGGGTCGGTGGCCAGCACGGTGGCCAGCAGGGCACGCGCCTGCTCGCCGCCGGACAGCGTGGACCAGCGCCTGCGCGCGAAATCCTGCAGCCCGGCGCCTGCAATGGCCGCCTCGACACCACCCCGGCCCGCCAGCCGCATGTGCGTGAGCTCGGCCAGCGTCAGGTCCCAGTGCGGCGCAAAGCGCTGGGGCATGTAGCCCACGCGGCGTGCGCGCTCGGCCACGGGCAGGGTTGCGATGTCTTGCCCGTCCAGCAGCACGCTGCCGGATGCAGGCGCCTGCAGCCCCGCCAGCAGGGACAGCAGGCTGGACTTGCCTGCGCCATTGGGTCCGACCAGGGCCACGGCGCCGCGCGGGGGCAGCTGCACAGAGACCGCATCGAGCACGCTGCGGCCACGATGGCGCAGCGTGAGGGACCGGGCCTGCAGGCGTGGCACGGCGTCGTCCATGGCTTGATCGTTCATGCGGACCTCAGCCTGCGCGCCAGCAGCACGATGAAGAAGGGCCCGCCGGCCACGGCCGTGACCAGGCCCAGCGGGATTTCGGCCGGCGGCAGCACGCTGCGCGCAATCGCATCGGCCAGCGTGACGATGATGGCGCCCGTGAGCGCCGACGCCGGCAGGGCCGCGCGGTGCAGCGGTCCCGCCATCCAGCGCGCGATGTGCGGCGCAGCCAGGCCCACGAAAGCCACCAGCCCGCCATAGGCCACGGCCACGGCCACCACCAGCGAGCCGGCCAGCACGGCCAGCGGCGTGAAGCGCGCCACGTCCAGGCCGAAGCCCTGGGCCGCATCCTGCCCCAGGCCCAGCAGGTCCAGCCCGCGCGCCAGCGCCATGGCCCCGGCCAGGCAGGCCAGGGAGGCGCCGGCCAGCAGGCCCAGGCCGCTCCACGACGGCGTCTGTATGCCGCCCAGCACCCAGCTGAGCACCACCTGCAGGCTCACCGTCTCATCGGACAGCGCCAGCATCAGGAACGAGCGCAGCGCGCCCAGCACGGCCGCCAGCGCCACGCCGGCCAGCAGCATGCCGGCCGCATCGGTGGCACCGGCCACGCGCGAGACGGCCAGCACCAGCACGGTCGAGCCCCAGGCGCCCGCAAAGGCCAGCACGGGCAGCGTCCAGGCCTGGGGCAGGCCGAACAATAGATGCATCGGAACCAGCAGGGCGACAGTCGCCCCCAGCGCCGCGCCGCCCGAGGCGCCCAGCAGATAGGGCTCGGCCAGCGGATTGCGGAACACGCCCTGGAAGATGGCGCCCGACAGCCCCAGCAGCGCGCCCACCAGGGCGGCTGCCAGCACGCGCGGCACGCGCCACTGCAGCAGCAGCCGGCTGCGCAGGCTGTCTTCGCCGCCCAGCGCGGCCAGCAGGTCGGCAGGGCTGGCCCACTGGTGGCCCGCGCAGGCGGCGATCAGCAGGCTGGCCAGCAGCAGCAGGACCGCACCGGCCCAGGGGCGCCACGCAGGTGGATGTGAAAGGGAATTCATGCGGCCTCCCCGGCCCAGGCCGCAGGGTGCAGCCAGCGCGAGAGCTTTTCCACGCCGCCGAAGGTGCGCGGCCCGGGAATCAGGAACTCGGCACGCGCCACCGTGGTGGCCCGGCCGCCGCGCACGGCACGCAGGTCGCGCCAGCCGCGCTGGCCGATCAGGTCCTGCATGGCCTCCTGCGTGCCAGCGAACAGCAGCACGTCGGGGTCGGCGGCCAGCACGGCCTCGGGCGAGACCTGGGGCACGGTGCCCAGGCCGTCCAGCGCGAACGAAGCGCCCGCGCGCACCATGGCCTCGCCGGTATAGGTGCCAGGGCGTGCCGCCAGCAGCATGCCGTTGCCCAGCCGGCCCGTGACCATGAGGGCGCGCGGCCGGGGCTGGCCGGCCACCTGCCGGTCCACGCGCAGCAGCCGCGCCTCCTGCGCCAGGGCCAGCGCCTGGCCGCGCGCCTGCACGCCCGTGGCGCGGGCCACCAGGCGCAGGTTGTCCATCACCTCGGCCAGCGAGCGGCTGAGCAGCACCATCACCGGCACGCCGATGCGCTCCATGGGATCGACCAGCTGGTGCGCTGCCTGGCGCGCGGGCGTGACGATGACCAGGTCCGGCTGGCGCGCCACCACGGCGTCCACCGAAAACCCCAGCCGCCCGCCCACCTTGGGAATGCGCTCCACGCCCGGCGGAAAGCGCGTGAAATCCTCCACGCCCACCACGCGGTCCAGCAGGCCCAGCGCGGCCACCAGCTCGGTGTTGGAGGCAAAGATGGAGACGATGCGCTGCGGCGGCGCGGCAATCTCCACGCGCCGGCCCAGCGCATCCTGCAGCACCACCGGACCGCCTGCAGCGACGGTGTCGGCCCAGGCCGCGGGCAGGCCGCAGCCCAGGGCCGCCGCCGCGCCCTGGCGCAGCAACTGGCGGCGCGTGGTGCTGGATTGCCTCATGCCATGGTCCTCAAAACTCTGCTTGCAGGCCGACCATGAGTTCGCGCCCGGCCATCGACGTTCCGCAGCCGCCGTTCTGGTACGCCGGGTTGGCGATGCAGGGCGCGCGGTCCAGCGCGATGAAGATGGGATGGCGGTTCAGGTCGAACAGGTTGTTCACGGCCGCGAACAGCTTGACGCCCGGCGACACGCGGTAGTCGGCACGCAGGTTCCAGATGGTGAAGGCGCCCTTGCGGTGGATGAAGGTGCTGCGGGGCTCGCCCTGCGGGATGAGCAGCGCCTCTTCCGTGTCGTACCACATGGGACCGCGCAGCAGCGTGGACAGCTGCAGGCTCCAGTCGCCCTGCAGGCGCCCGCTGCCGCGCCCGTAGCGCACGCCGGCCGAGGCCTCGTAGCGGTACATGCGCTGCACCTTGTCGGTATTGGCCGACGCTGGCGATCCCTTGTCCCGCATGCTGAAGTGGTAGTAGCCGCCAGCCCAGGCCTTGAGCTGGTGGCCCGTCAGGTTCAGCGCCCGCGCCAGGTCCATGTCGGCCTGCATTTCCAGGCCGCGCGCCACGATGTCGGCCGCGTTGTTGGCGTAGTCCGAGGTATTGGTCGTGGCCCCGCGCGAGACGGTGATGATGCGGTCGCTGATGGTGTTCTGGAACAGGGCCGCATCCACGCGCCAGCCGGGCTGCTGCAGCGCGGCGCCGACCTCGATCTGGCGGCTGGTCTCGGGCTTGAGGTTGGGGTTGCCGAAGGTGCGGCCACCGCCGACGGCCGTGAAGTCCGAGGCCAGCTCCGTGGCCGTGGGCGCGCGAAAGCCCGTGGAGGCCGCAGCGCGCAGCGTAAGCCGGTCCGTGGCCTTCCAGGTGGCGCCGGCCGACCAGGTGTGGTTGTCGTAGTCGCGCGTGCTGGCCTGGGCCAGGGCCAGGTTGGGCGTCTCGTCGAAGCGTGTCGTGCCCCAGGTCTTGCGCAGGCCGGCGCGCAGCGTGAGGCGGTCGTCGAACAGGGTCTGCGCGTCCTCGACGTACAGCGCGTGCACCTGCTCGGTCTGGTTGTTGTCGTAGGGCGCAACCTGGCCCGCCGGGCCGCCCGGCATGGCCACGCGCAGGCGGTCGGAGCGCAGCTTGCTGCGCTCCCAGTCAAAGCCCATCAGCAGGTCATTGGTCTGGCTGACACGCAGGCGCGGCTGAAAGCGCAGGCCCGTGGCGTCCAGCTGGCGGTGGTTGTAGTCGCGCGCCGTGCCGGGCACGGCGCTGTTGCCCGAGCGGATCACGGGCGAGGCCCAGTTGAACTCATCGGTATCGACCAGGCTGTAGAGGTGGGTCGTCCAGCTCAGGCGCTGGCCGGGCAGCGCGCCCTCGTAGGTCAGGTCCAGCGAGCGGTTGCTGCGGTTGTCGCGGCTGTAGATGTTGGCGCCCGATCCGCGAAAGCCCGCGTTGTAGATGCCGTCCGTGCGCAGCTGCAGCTCCACGCGGTGCAGCTCGTGCAGCTGCCAGCCCAGGGCGCCACTGGCGCCGCGCCGCTTCCAGCCCGTGTTCTCCATGCGCGTGCCGCCGTCGCCCGACTCGTAGTCGCCGCGCCCGCCTGCGCTCACGCCGAAGTACCAGTCGAAGCGGTCATTGGCGCCGGCCGTCTGCGCATCGGTACGCCACAGGTCCCATGAACCGGCCTGGACCTGGGCGCGCGTGCCGGGTGCGGTCGCTCCCGTCTTCATGATGATGTTGACCACCCCGCCCATGGCCTGGCTGCCGTAGATCACCGAGGACGGGCCGCGCACGATCTCGATGCGCTCCACATCCGAGGGGCTGAGCTTGGACAGGTTGGCCGTGCCCGCGCGCCGGCCGTTGACCAGCACCAGCACCTGGCTGCGGAAGTCGCGCCCCTGGCCGTCGGTGGAGGCGCCGCGCAGGTTCATCGAGGTCTGGGCCGCCGTCCATTCGCTGAGAAAGCCCACGGCGTTCTCGGCCAGCAGGTCGGTGACCGAGCGCGCGCTGGAGCGCTCTATGGCCTCGCGGTCGATGGTCTGCGTGGTGCCCGCGATGCGGCTGCGCGCCTCGGGCCGCGCCGTGGCGGTCACGAAGACGGCGTCCAGCGCATCGTCGGCGGATGCACCGGCTTTACCGGCCGCCGGTTCCTGTGCGGCGCCGGCCGCCGCGGCGCAGCAGGCCAGCACGGCCGCAGCGGTGGCCGGGCGCAGGAAGGGAGGAAGGGGAAAGGGGCCGGAACAATCGGCGGCCAAAGAAGCGAAGCGCATGCGTTGAATCCAACTGCCCCAGTCACCCGTGGGGCCTATCGTCTGAACCACGCCGCACGGCGCGCACGCCGGAGCCGGCCACGCCAGCGCAGGCTGGGGCCGGACCGGACAGGCGCACTCCCGCGGCGTCCGAAAGCAATGCAGAAGGCCGGTATCCGGGCTTGCGGAACGCTGCGGCGCGCATCGTGGGCGCGCTGCAGCAGGCATCCCCGCCTTCCCATGTCCGTCCAGACACAGTGGCTTGCGGCGCGCAACCGGTGGGTGGCGCGCCAGCGTGGGGAGTTGTATTCCGCTGACCGTTGCGGGGGCAGCGCAGGCATTGCGAGCGGCCACCTCGATGGCATCGCGCACCTGCTTCCCGTTGAACCCCTGGCCGGCAAGCGGCATGGGGCACCTTCAGCAACAGCGCACCGCCACGGCCCAGGGGCTGCGGCGGTGCGCCAGCGGCGGATTATCGCTGATGCGGTCTAGGCCCAGAAGCCCGACACGCGGGCCAGCGCACGCAGCGCGCGGCGGCTGCTGCGCGCGCTGGTGGCCAGGCGGGCCTGCAGGTAGCCGGCGGCAAACCAGGCGCGCGGATCCGTGCCGGCCTCGTCACGAAAAAGCGCGGCCGCCACGGCCATGTCGTTGTGCAGGCCCAGCGCGTCCTGGGCGGGCACCAGCGCCTCGGCAAAGCGCCGGCCCTTTTTGCCGGGCCACATTCCGGGCGCGAATTCCCGCGCAAAGTCCGCCAGGTAGCGCAGGCGCTTGAGCCGCTTGCGCACGCGGTGCTGCTGCGCCAGCGGCAGGCGGTCGAACTGCCGGCCGTCGCGCAGCACCTGGCGGTGCAGGCGCGCCAGCCGCCGTGCCAGGTACTTGCGCGTGCCTGCGGCGGACAGGCTGACCAGGCCGGGCTGCCGCTTGCCTGCAGGCGCCTGCGCCAGCGCATGGATCTCGGCCAGCGTTTGCAGGAACTGCGGCTCGCGGACCGCAGCGGCCGCGTCCGCGTCGGCCTGCCCGGCATCCGGCACGGCCCAATCGCACAAGGGCGCATCGGCGTCCTGCAGCAGCGGCCGCACCACGTCGGCCAGGGTGCCGGCATCGCGCAGCGTGCCCAGGCGCGCAAAGGCCAGGGCCAGCGGGGCATCCCATTCGGCGCGCATGCCGGGCGCCAGCCCTGCGCATTCGCGCAGCAGGGTGCGCAGGCGCCGCAGGGCCACGCGCAGCTGGTGGATGCGTTCGGCCTCGCCGCTGCCGGCGTCCACGGCATCCATATGCGACTGCACCTGGGCCAGTGCGGCAGCCAGCGCCGCACGCACAAAGCCGGCCGCATCGGGCCGGTCGGGGAACTGCCTGGCAGGGGTGGTCATGGTCAGGAGAGGATGTGCGGGCGTTGCTGCGATTGTGGGCACCGCCCGGCCCCCGGGTCAATCGGCGCCATCCCCGCTCAGGCTGTGCAGCGCGGGCCGGGCAATGCGCACATAGTCGGCCGAGTCCAGCACGATGGAGCGGTCCAGCCGGCCCGCATTGAAGGCGATCTCGGCAAAGCGCTCCACCAGTGCCGGGTCCACCACCAGGCGCACCTGCGGGTTGAAGGAGAACGGCGGCACCGATCCCATCACGCAGCCGGTGGCGGCCTGGGCCTCCTCTGGCGAGGCCAGCGTGGCCTTGCGCACGCCCACGGCCTGGGCCAGGCGCTTGAAGTCCAGCTTGCGGTCGCCGGGCAGCACGGCCAGGAACAGCTGGGGATCGCCCGCACCGGCCGCATCGCGGCTCTTGCAGAGCATGGCCTTGGCGCCCTGGCCGGGTGCCGTGCCCCGGATTTCGGCGACGAGGTCGGAGCGGCCCTCGGCAGGGTGCTCGATCACGCGAAAGCGCGCGTCCTGGGATTGCAGCAGGTGAACAAGGGTGTCGAACATGGCAGGGAGCACAAGAAACGGACAAAAAGGCAGGTCGCCTGAGTTTTGACATTTTGTCCAATTCAAAACAAAATGTCCAATATGACACAACGCACTCCCGAGCAGCGCCAACTGCTGGAACAGGTGGCCAAGATCGCCGAAGGCCTGGGCCAGACCCTTGCCCCGTTCTGCGAGGTGGTGGTGCATGACCTGCTCGACCCGTCCCATGCGGTGCTGGCCATCCACAACAATCTCTCGGGCCGCGAGGTCGGCCAGGGCGCGACCGAGCTGGGCCTGGCCCGCATCCAGGACGCCGGCTACGAGCAGGTCATCGCCAACTACCCCAACCAGTTCGCCGATGGCCGCCAGGCCAAGAGCACGTCCATCGGCATCCGCGACTCCGAGGGCCGCTACATCGCCGCCCTGTGCATGAATGTGGACCTGACGATGTTCCAGGGCTTCCAGAGCATGCTCAACCGCTTTGCCGCCGTCAGCGGCGACACGCCGGCCCGCGAAATGCTGGCGCCCATGGGCGCCGGGGCCGGTGCCGACGCGGTGCGCGCCCGCATCGACCAGTTCGCGGCGCGCCTGGCGACCACGCCGCGCGCCCTCAAGCCCGAGGAGCGGCGCGCCCTGGTCCGTGAACTCAAGGGCGACGGCCTGCTGGACCTTCGCCGCTCCATGGAGACCATTGCCGCCCACCTGGGCGTGTCGCGCGCCACGGTCTACAGCTACGCCAAGTAGCTCCCGGCACCCCGCCGATCAGCAACCCCTTCTCTCCCGTACCGATGACAAGCCTTCCCACCTATGACGACGTGGCCGCAGCGGCCCAACGCATCCAGGGCCATGCCCACCGCACGCCCGTGCTCACCTCGCGCACGCTGGACGAGGCGCTGGGCGCCCGTGTCTTCCTGAAGTGCGAGAACCTGCAGCGCATGGGCGCCTTCAAGTTCCGGGGCGCCTTCAACGCCCTGTCTCGCTTCAGCGCCGCGCAGCGCAAGGCCGGCGTGGTGGCGTTTTCCTCGGGCAACCACGCCCAGGCCATCGCCCTGGCAGCGCGGCTGCTGGAGATCCCCGCCACCATCGTCATGCCGCATGACGCGCCGGCCGCCAAGGTGGCGGCCACCAAAGGCTATGGCGGCCAGGTGGTGGTCTACGACCGCTATACCGAAGACCGCGAGCAGATCGGCCGCGACCTGGCCGAGCGCCACGGCCTGACCCTGATCCCGCCCTACGACCATGCCGACGTGCTGGCCGGCCAGGGCACGGCCGCCAAGGAACTGTTGGAGGAAACCGGCCCGCTCGACGCCCTCTTCGTGCCGCTGGGCGGCGGTGGCCTGCTGTCGGGCACCGCCCTGTCCACACGCGCGCTCAGCCCCGGCTGCGCCCTCTACGGCGTGGAGCCCGAGGCCGGCAACGACGGCCAGCAGTCGCTGCGCGCAGGCCGCATCGTCCACATAGACACCCCAAAGACCATTGCCGACGGCGCCCAGACCCAGCACCTGGGCGGCATCACCTTCCCCATCATCCAGCGCGACGTGACCGACATCCTCACCGCCAGCGATGCCGAGCTGGTCGATGCCATGGGCTTCCTGGCCACGCGCATGAAGCTCGTGGTCGAGCCCACCGGGTGCCTGGGCCTGGCCGCCGCGCGCCAGAAAGGCGAGGAGCTGCGCGGCCGGCGCGTGGGCATCATCCTGAGCGGCGGCAACGTGGACATGCAGCGCTTTTGCAGCCTGCTGGGCGCCTGATCCTGATCCTGGCCCTGATCGAAGGCCGCCCTCACCCGCGCGGGCTGAAAGTGCGCGGAAACACCACGGGCGCGCTGCGGTCGGCCAGGCGGTAGCCCATGGCGGGGCGGCGTGACGTGCCCTCCACCTGGCCGGCCTCCACCAGAAAGCCGGCCGCCATCATGCGCGTGCGAAAACCGCTCTTGTCCACGGGGCGGCCCAGCACCACTTCGTAGGCCTGCTGCAGCTGCGGCAGCGTGAAGGGCTCGGGCAGCAGAAAGGCCGGCAGCGAGGTGTACTCCACCTTGCCCCGCAACCGCTCCACCGCTGCGCGCAGGATCTCGCCGTGGTCGAAGGCCAGCGCAGGCGCGCGCAGCAGTTCATCGACGGCAAACCACGACACATCGGCCGCATTCGCTCCCTTGGCCAGGATCAGGTCATGGCCCGGGATCAGCGCGAAATACACATGCGTGGCCGACCAGCCACGCGGGTCGCGCGCCGCGCCGCCCCAGCTTCCCAGCTGCTCCAGGTAGGGGCTGTCCACGCCCGTCTTGTCCAGCAGCTTGCGCCGCGCGCAGGCCAGCAGGTCCGCGTCCTGGCGCACATCCACAAAGCCGCCGGGCAGCGCCCACAGCCCCGGGAAGGGCTCGCTGCCCGCCGTGGGGCGCTGCACCAGCAGCACCTGCAGGGCATCGTCTGCCACCGTGAAGATGACCACGTCCACCGTGGTGAACGGGCGCGGGAAGTCCAGCGCGCCCTGCGGGGATGGGGAATTTTTTTCAGCCATGGGATGGATTGTGCTTGACGTGCCGGATTTTAAGTTGCACTATGCAACCCATACAAGTTGCACAGAGCAACTTAAAGGAGAAACACCATGTTCGGCATCCGTTTCATCAAGTCCCAACCCACGGTCCACCTCATGCAGTTCCGCGCCGGCAAGGTGGTGCGCGAGGGTGCGGGCCAGTCCTTCTTCTACTACGCGCCCACCACCACCCTGGTCGCGGTGCCCGTGGGCAGCCAGGACTGCCACTTCATGCTGGAGCTGGTGACGGCCGACTTCCAGAGCGTCACCGTGCAGGGCCAGGTCACCTACCGCATCAGCACACCGCGCCAGACCGCCACGCTGATGGACTTCTCCCTGGCGCGCGACGGCCAGAAATACCTGTCCGAAGACCCGCAGCGCCTGGGCGACCGCGTGACCATGCAGGCCGAGGTCATCATCCAGCAGGCCGTGCAGGCGCTGGAGCTCAAGCAGGCGCTGCGCTCCTCGGCACTCATTGCGCGCACGGCCCAGCAGGAGCTGGCCGCCCAGCCCGAGATCGAGGCGCTGGGGCTGGAGATCCTGGGCGTCTCGGTCATGGCCGTCAAACCCACGCCCGACATCGCCCGCGCCCTGGAGGCCGAGGCGCGCGAGTCCAACCTCAAGGCCGCCGACGACGCCGTGTATGCCCGCCGCATGGCTGCCGTGGAAAACGAGCGCGCCATCCGCCAGAACGAGCTCGATACCGACGTGGCCGTGGAAAAGAAAAAGCGCCAGATCCGCGAGGCCCAGCTGGAAGCCAAGGCCGCCCAGATGCGCAAGGAAAACGAGCTGCGCGCCGAACAGATGTCCGCCGACGTGGCGCTGGAGGCCAGCCGCCGCGACTTCGTCGAAGGCCAGGCCGCCAACAGCCGCACCCTGGCCGAGGCCGAGGCCTACCGCGTGGGCGCCGTCATGCAGGCCCTGGAAAAGGCCGATCCGCGCATCGTGCAATCGCTGGCCGCCGTGGGCATGCAGCCGGGCCAGCTCATCGCCCAGGCCTTTGGCGGCATTGCCGAGAAGGCCGAGCGCATCGGCCAGCTCAACGTCTCGCCCGAGCTGCTGCAGTCGCTCATGGGCGCCGGTGCAGGCCATGCAGCTGCCGTGGCCGATACCGAACCCGCAAGGAGCCGCCGTGAACGCCAATGAACGCAAGACCGTGCTGGTGGTGCGGCGCACGCGGCTCGATGAGCTGGTGGCCAGGTACCACACGCTGTCCCAGGCGCGCTTCTACATCGAGCACCTGGGCGCAGACTTCGGCGACTACCTGCGCGAAAGCGCCGCCTACGCCGCCGCCCTGCAGGCCGTGGTGCAGGCGCTGGAGGCACGCGGCCGCTACCAGATCGTGGACCGCGCCCTGGTGCCCAACTTCGTCTTCGGCGCCGACGACATCGTGGTGGCGCTGGGCCAGGACGGCATGGTGGCCAACACCATGAAATACCTGGACGGCCAGCCGCTCATCGGCGTCAACCCCGAGCCCGCGCGCTGGGACGGCCTGCTGCTGCCCTTCGCCCCCGCCGACCTGGCCGCCCTGCTGGGCGACGTGGCCGCCAACCGCCGTCCCACGCGCGCCGTCACCCTGGCCGAGGCACGCCTGAGCGACGGCCAGGTGCTGCGCGCCGCCAACGACCTGTTCATCGGCCCGCGCAGCCACACCTCCGCCCTGTACGACATCGCGCTGGGCGACCGGCAGGAATCCCAGTCGTCCTCCGGCCTCATCGTCGCCACGGGGCTGGGCTCGTCGGCCTGGATCAAGAGCATCGTCACGGGATCTATGGGCATTGCCCGCGCCGTGCGCGGCGCGTCCACCGACTTCGACTACCAGCCCTTCGCCTGGGATGCGCCACGCCTGGACTTCGCCGTGCGCGAGCCCTTTCCCAGCCGCTCCTCCACGGCCGAACTGGTCTACGGCCAGGTCACCGCCGGCCAGCCGCTGACCCTGCGCTCGCGCATGCCCGACCATGGCGTCATCTTCTCGGACGGCATGGAGGCCGACTACCTGCAGTTCACGGCGGGCATGCAGGCCACCATCGGCCTGTCGGATCGGCAGGGCTGCCTGGTGGTGTGAAGGACCGGCCCTGCAGCGTGGCGCAGCGCCCTCAGAACACCTACAACAACAACAACGACAGCGACAACGACAACGAACAGACCATGAATCTCGCAACAGCACCCTACCTGCAGCAATCTGCCACCTGGCCTTCCGAGGGAGAGCACATCCTCGCCCACTACGACGACTCCACCGTGGTGGTCTACCAGGCCTATCGCCCGGCCATCGGCCTTCACGCGCTGGAGCATGGCCGGTTCGGCGGCCCGGACTTCAGCTTCACGCGCATGAGCTGGATCAAGCCCAATTTCCTCTGGATGATGTATCGCTGCGGCTGGGCGACCAAGGCCGGCCAGGAAGTCATCCTCGGCCTGCGCATACGCCGGACTTTCTTCGAGAGCCTGCTGGATGCCGCCGTACCTTCCACCTTCAACCCCCGGCTCTACGCTGGCCTGCTCGAGTGGCAGCAAGCGGTGGCCACCTCCGAGGTGCGCCAGCAATGGGATCCGGACCATGCCCCCAGCGGCGCCAAGCTGCCGTTGCGTGCCATCCAGCTGGGCTTGCGTGGCAAGCTGCTACGCAGTTTCGCCACGGAGGAACTGCTGGAGGTCATTGACATGACATCCTTCGTCACCGAGCAGCGGGCCCATGCCCAGGATGGAAATCCGATGCTCATGACTCCCGTGGAGCGCGTCTACGTGCGGCTCGACAGGAAGAATTGCGCACCTGAGAACTCCGTATGACCACCACAGACCACATCGCCTCCCTGCAAGACCTCCAGCACGCCATGGCCCAGGGTCTCACCCCGCGCTTTCTGCCGTTCTGGGGCCACCAGCCTGCGGCCGATGGCTCCATCGGCAAGACCTGCATGAGCCAGTGGTTCGAGGCAGGCTTCGAGGTCGATGGCCAGCACTACCCCACGGCCGAGCATTTCATGATGGCGGGCAAGGCGCGGCTGTTTGGCGACGAGGCGGCGCACGCCGCCATCGTGCGCTGCCGCACGCCGGGCGAGGCCAAGAAGCTGGGGCGTGGCATCCAGGGCTTCGATGAAGCGGCCTGGGTGGCCGCGCGCATGGGCATCGTGGTGCGCGCCAACCAGGCCAAGTTCTCCCAGAACCCAGCCCTGGCCGGCTATCTGCTGAACACGGGCGACCGCGTGCTGGTGGAAGCCAGCCCCGTGGACGCCATCTGGGGCATCGGCCTGGCTGCCGACGATGTGCGCGTCACCGACCCCGCGCGCTGGCAGGGCCTGAACCTGCTGGGCTTTGCCCTCATGCAGGTGCGGGCGCGGCTGCGCAGCACCGCTCCCTGACCGACCATGATCAAGAGCACAGGCATGGCCATGGACACGCTGGACCGATACCGTGGTGCCCTGCTGGGCCTGGCCTGCGGCGACGCCGTGGGAACGACGCTGGAATTCCAGCCGCGCGGCAGCTTTGCGCCGCTGACCGACATGGTCGGCGGCGGCCCGTTCTCGCTGCCCGCAGGCAAGTGGACCGACGACACCTCCATGGCCCTGTGCCTGGCCGAAAGCCTGCTCCAGCGCGGCGGCTGCGACCCGCAGGACCAGATGACGCGCTATGCCAACTGGTACGAATGGGGGTACTGGAGTTCCACCGGCAACTGCTTTGACATCGGCATGGCCACCAGGGCGGCCATCCAGCGCTTCCTGGACACCGGCGATCCGCTGGCCGGATCGCCCGACCCGGACCAGGCCGGCAACGGCTCCCTGATGCGGCTGGCGCCCGTGCCCATGTTCTTCGGCCCCGACGAGGACCTGGTGCAGCGCATGGCTGAACTCAGCTCACGCACGACCCATGCGGCACCTGAATGCCTGCAGGCCTGCCGCCTGTTCGCCGTGGCGCTGTGCCGGGCACTGCGCGGCCTGCCCCGGCAGCAGGTGCTGGATCTGGGCGGTGTCCTGGAACACAGCGCCAGCCCGCGCCTGCGGGAGATTGCCCGTGGCGACTATCGCGACAAGCCGGCCGCACAGATTCGCGGCAGCGGCTACGTAGTGGACAGCCTGGAGGCGGCCCTGTGGTGCTTTGCGAGGCATGACAGCTTTGAAGGCGCAGTGCTGCAGGCCGCCAACCTGGGCGATGACGCCGACACCACGGCAGCCATCACGGGCCAGTTGGCAGGAGCCCTCCACGGCGCCAGCGGCATTGCGGACCGCTGGCTGGAACGCCTGCACCTGGCCCCTGAGATCACAGCCCTGGCCGATGCGCTCTGGCAAGCCGCCAGAGGTGCCAGGGACGCTTCTTCGACCGCACCTCTCAGTACCTGAGCGGCCTGGCGCGCTCACGACAGTCGCCGGGGCCGCGAGCGGACTGAACCTGGCTTGTCTGCACGACCTCCCACGCACCCGGGCTCCGTGACACGCGGGCCTTGCTCTTTACGAATGGCGTGCATGGGCGGCTTTTGACTGAGCCACGCTCCATTTTCAGAACAATCTGATTGCATCAACTCATATCTTCGGCGTAGAGTGTGAAATACCTAAGAGGCCACACATCGAATGATTCGATGCTTTCATTTCCAGCCCCTCATTATTCACTCAAAAGTTCGATAAAACTATTGCGTGATATTTTCGAGAATCATACTTCAGCAATGGACCGAATCAGTATCATGCATTTTTCTTTCATTCCCTCATTTCCTTCGCAAGTACGCCGCCTTGCATTGATCGCCCTTCCATTTCTCATCGCCTTTTCAGCGGCAACGATGAACACCAATGCCTTTGCCGGGGGCGTATTCTCCCCCACCAGTTCCAGCATTTCACTGCCCGAGGAAATAACAGTACCCGGAAATTACGCCAACGGATCGACGCTATGGAAGTCTACGGCAACCGTATTTAATCTTCGAGCAGTGCTGAATACGGCATTCGAGTACGATGTTTCCAAAGCTGTTGTAGCCGCCAATGTTCAATCCGGAAACAAGACGCCCGGATACAATAATGTCTACAGCACCAATATTCCCGGCATTGGAATCCGCTGGTGGGCAACATGGCGCGGCCCCAGCGCTCCCAGTGGCAGAACCATGCCCATTACCACCGAATCAGAAAATAATTCGGGCGCACTGGGTTATTTTTGGAATGTCAGTTCACACCCCCAGGATGTCTGGATCGAGCTGGTGAAAACCGGGAGCGTTTCCGCTGGCGTGCTAACGGGCTCCGGGATGAACGTCGAGATGCGATTCCAGTGCCCCAGCTGCACCGCAGGAAACGTCAACCTGTCCGGCCGCACCAGGGTGGTGGTCGGTCCCTCCTGCTCGGTGGCCGCCTCGACCATCTCCGTACCCATGGGCGCTGTGCCCATCCTGCGATTCACGGGCCTCCAATCCACCTCCATCCCCCAGCACTTCGACATCACGCTGGAATGCAAGGGCGGCGCGCCCGAAAGCGTTCTGCGCCCCCACATCACGCTCACCGATGCCAACGACACCAGCAATCAGAGCACCGTCCTGACCTTGAGCCAGACCGCGCCAGACGGCAAGCCGGTTGCCACCGGAATAGGCATACAGATACTGAAGGATGGCACCGCTCTCGGCTACGGCCCGGATTCCAACGTGCCTGGCAACACCAACCAATGGAGTGCGGGAACCATCGTCCAGGGCGTTGCCCAGTTCAAGATCCCGCTGACTGCCAAATACGTGCAGACCGCTGCGGCAGTCACGACGGGGCAGGCCAACGGCAGGGCCACCTTCACGCTGAACTACCAGTGAGCAGCATCCCCGCCCTCAGGGCTTCTTGTCCAGCTGCATTTCCCAGGACTTGAGCTGCTTGGCGCGGGCGCGGGCGAAGTCGCTCCAGCAGTTGGCGCGCGCATCGTCCTTGGCAAAGCTGGCGGAATTGAATTCAGAGAGGAACTCGCAGGCACTGCGCGCGTACTGCACCCAGTTCCTCTGCGCCACTTCCAGCTCTTCCGACGCCTGGGGCATGCGGGCCTTGAGCTTGAGCGACAGCGAGACGTAGGCGGCCTTGACCATGGCCACGTTCTGCTCGTGCAGGCAGGCGCGCACCTCGGACATGTTGGTGGAGCTTTCCTCGCAATTGCCCGAGCTGGTGGGATTGGCGGCCCAGGCCACGGGGCTGGCACACAGCAGGGCGGCGCAGGCGAGAGGGGCGAGTAGGGACGCTAGGGCTTGGTGCATGGAAGAGGGCTCGCTGGGAGGTGCCGGTGGGCGCAGCACCCCGGCCGTCGCGATTACACCATCGACCCGCCCTGCCTCGGGCCCACATTCCCCTGGTGATCACCCTGATGCAGCGACGCAAAGCGCATAAACATGCTCCCAAAGCTTTGTTGCCGTGGGTCAAGGGCGGCCAGAAGATGCGGGCGTACGCATCTTTCGTTGGCCCTGTTATTCCCCGCTCCCCCTGCTCCCGCCATGCACACAAGCCCCACCCTGCGCCGCCAGCCCCGCGCCACCCTTTCCGCATCCCTGACCTTCATCGCCGCCGCGCTGGCCCTGGCCTGCACCCAGGCCCGGGCCGATGCCACGCTGGACAAGATCAAGCAGCGCGGCAAGGTCACCATTGGCGTGCTGGTCAATGGCGGGCCCTTCGGCTCCATCGACCCGTCCACCCAGCAGCTCGTGGGCTGGAACCCCGAGCTGGCACGCGCCCTGGCCAAGGGCCTGGGCGTGGAGGCCGAGCTGGTCCAGGTGCAGACCGCCACGCGCGTGCAGTTCCTGCAGGCCGGCAAGGTGGATCTGCTGATCGCCTCCATGGAGCTCAACCCCGACCGTGCCGAGACCCTGGGCTACGCGCCCACGCCCTTCTACCGCGTGGGCGGCATTGCCGCCGTGCGCAAGGGCAGCGGCATCGCCAAGTGGGAAGACCTGCGCGGCAAGCCCGTGTGCGTGTCCCAAGGCAGCAGCTTTGCCAAGCCGCTGGCCAGCGAGTACGGCGCCCAGGTGCATGGCTACAAGAGCTCGTCGGACTCGCTGCTGGCGCTCAAGGGCGGCAACTGCGTGGCCGCCGTGCATGACAGCACGCTGATCTACCCGCTGCTGCGCAGCAACCCCGAATGGGCGCAGTACTCGGCCCCCATCGCCGGCGAGGTGCTGCCCGCGCCTTCCGTGGTCTGGACCCGCAAGGGCGAGGCCGACACCATCGCCGCCGTGGACAAGGTGGTGCAGGACTGGCACCGCACGGGCTGGCTGATCGCCGCCGAAAAGCGCGTGGGCATAGAGCCGGCCAACCCGCTGCTGCCCGAGCTGCAGGCCAAGTTCAAGTCCGCCAGCTGACCGCCGGCCGCCACGGCGGTCCACCCCTACTTTTTTCCCGACCACCCAGGCCCAGGCCCCGCAAGACGGGGCCGGGCCTTCCGTTCCCTGATGGATTCACGCATGCCCCGCCTTCTTCCTCCCCTTGCCGCCGCCCTGGCCCTGCTGCTGGGCGCCGGCGCCGCCCACGCCGATGCCACGCTGGACAAGATCAAGCAACGCGGCAAGCTGTCCGTGGGCATTGATGGCGCCAGCCCGCCGTTCGGCGTGCTGGACCCCGCCACCGGCAAGACCGGCGGCTACCAGTCCGAGCTGGCCGCCGACATCGCGCGCCGCCTGGGCGTGCCGCTGGAGACGGTTCCCGTGACGGCCTCCACGCGCGTGCAGTTCCTGCAAAGCGGCAAGGTGGACCTGTTGATCGCCAACATCCAGTGGACGCAGGAGCGCAGCGAGATCCTCTCGTTCGCGCCCACGCCCTATGACCTGATCGGCGGCGGCGCCCTGGTGGCCAAGGCCAGCGGCATCAAGCGCTGGGAAGACCTGCGCGGCAAGGTGGCCTGCGTGTCGCAGGGCAGCAACTTCGCCAAGCCCCTGGCCGAGAGCTATGGCGCCGTGGTCAAGGGCCTGCGCGGCATTCCCGAGTCGCTGCTGGCGCTCAAGGGCGGCACCTGCGCGGCTTCGGTCCATATCCAGCCCGCCCTTTATGAAAAGCTCACCGGCCCGAATGCAGCCGAGTGGAAGGACTTCGAGCTGGGCACGCAGGACCAGTTGATTCCCTCGCCCACCGTGGTGTGGACGCGCCGCGGCGAGGCCGACACCCAAGCCTTCGTGGACAAGGCCATCCAGGACTGGCACCGCACGGGCTTTCTGCTCAAGGTGGCCCGCGCCAGCGGCGTGCCCGACACCTGGATCGCCGAGCGCCACGAGCGCGCGCTGAAGGGCCAGTTCGACCGCGCGCCCTACGACTTCGCGGTGTATGCGGCAGCACAAGCCGATGCGCAGGCAACCCAGGCCGCCGTCAAGGGAGCCAAGCCATGAAGCCGACTCGCACCGCACTGGCGGCCCTGCTCGCCCTCACGGCCCTGGCAGCCCATGCCGACGCCACGCTGGACCGCATCAAGCAGCGCGGCAAGATCGTGGTGGGCGTGATGCTTTCGGGGCCGCCGTTCGGCACCATCGACCCCGTCACGCAAAGGCACGTGGGCTACAACGTGCAGCTGTCCGAAGGCGTGGCCAAGGGCCTGGGCGTGGGAGTGGAGACCGTGCAGGTCCAGCCGTCCAACCGCGTGCAGTTCCTGCAGCAGGGCAAGGTGGACATCCTGATCGCCAACATGCAGTGGACGCAGGAGCGCAGCGAGATCCTGTCCTTCGTGCCCACGCCGTTCGAGGAAGTCGGCGGCGCCGGCATCGCCAAGAAGGGCAGCGGCGTGCGCCAGTGGGACGACCTGCGCGGCAAGCCCGTGTGCGTGTCGCAGGGCAGCAATTTCACCAAGCCGCTGGCCGATCAATACGGCGCCCAGATCAAGGCCTTCCGGGGCCAGCCCGAGTCGCTGCTGGCCCTCAAGGGCGGCAACTGCGCGGCCGCCGTGCATGTCAGCCCCACGCTGCGCGAACTCGTGGCCAGCAATGCGGACTGGAAGGACTACGAGATCGTCTCGCCCGCGGACATCATTCCCTCGCCCTCGGTGATCTGGCTGCGCAAGGGCGAGTCCGACACGCAGGCGGCCATCGACCGCATCGTGCAGGACTGGCACCGCACGGGCTGGCTGATCGAGGTGGAGCAGCGCAACGGCATGACGCCCACGCCGCTGCTGCACCAGCTGCGCGACAAGTTCAGGAAGGCGCCCGCATGAGCACCCACACCAGCACCAGCACCCGCACCAGCACCAGCGGCCACATCACCGGCCCCGCCGACCTCATCACCGCGCTGCGCCACGCCCTGGGCGACGCCCATGTGCTCACAGGTGCCGATGCGGCCGGCTACCTGACCGACCAGCATGGCCGCCTCACGGGCCAGGCCCTGGCCGTGGCACGGCCCGCCGACACGGCCCAGGTGGCGCAGCTGGTGCGCCTGTGCCGCGCCCACCGCACGCCCATCGTGGCCCAGGGCGGCAACACCGGGCTGATGGGCGGCGCCACGCCCGACGCCTCGGGCCACGCCGTGCTGCTGTCGCTGGCGCGCCTGAACCGCGTGCGCGCCATAGACACCGACAACGACACCCTGACCGTGGAAGCCGGCGCCGTGCTGGCCCATGTGCAGCAGGCAGCGCGCGATGCGGACCGGCTGTTTCCCCTCAGCCTGGGCTCCGAGGGCAGCTGCACCATTGGCGGCAACCTGTCCACCAACGCGGGCGGCACCCAGGTGCTGCGCTACGGCAACGCGCGCGAGCTGGTGCTGGGCCTGGAAGTGGTGACGGCCGAGGGCGACATCTGGGACGGCCTGCGCGGGCTGCGCAAGGACAACACCGGCTATGCGCTGCGCGACCTGTACGTGGGCAGCGAAGGCACGCTGGGCATCATCACGGCGGCCACGCTGCGCCTGCATCCGCTGCCCCGCGCCCAGCACACGGCCCTGCTGGCCTTTGGCTGCATACGCGATGCGGTGGCCTTCCTCAGCCAGGCGCGGGCGGGCTTCGGCGCCAGCCTGACGGCGTTCGAGCTGATGTCGGACACGGCCCTGGGCCTGATAGCCCGCCATGTGCCCGAGCAGCCGATACCGCTGGCGCTCAAGGCGCCCTGGTTTGCGCTGATCGAGCTGTCCGACAGCGAGGGCGAGGACCATGCGCGCCAGCGCTTCGAGTGCGTGGTGGGCCAGGCCTTCGAGGACGGCCTGGTCACCGATGCCGCCATTGCCGAGAGCCTGCAGCAAAGCCAGGCCCTGTGGCGGCTGCGCGACCAGGCCCTGGGCGAGGCCCAGCGGCGCGACGGCCGCAACATCAAGCACGACGTGTCGGTGCCCATCTCGCGCTTCCCCGACTTTCTTGCGGCCACGGCCGCGCTGCTGCAGGCGCGCTTTGGCGCCGTGCGGCCCGTGGCCTTCGGGCACCTGGGCGACGGCAACCTGCACTACAACGTGTCGCACGCGCCGGACAGCACGCCCGCGCAACTGTTTGCCCAGGAAGACGCCATCCACGAGGTGGTGCACGACAGCGTGCACGCCCATGGCGGCTCCATCAGCGCCGAGCACGGCGTGGGCCAGACCAAGCGCGACCTGCTGCCCCGCTACAAGAGCGCCGTGGAGCTGCAGCTCATGCGGCGTCTCAAGCAGGCCTTCGACCCGCTGGGCCTGCTCAATCCCGGCAAGGTGCTGCAAGCCCTGCCGGACGATTTGCCGCACGACTTGCCGCAGGTTTCTCCAACGCCAGCCGCCGCATTCCAGGAAGGCCCCACGCCATGACCACGCCTTTTCCCCTTTCGCAGCGCGTGCAGCGCGTCAGGCTCTCGCCCAATGCCGCGGCCAGCGCGCGGGCCACGGCCCTGGCCCGCCAGGGCCGCGACATCATTGCGCTGACCACGGGCGAGCCCGATTTCGACACGCCCGAGCCCATCAAGCAGGCCGCCATCGCGGCCCTGGCCCGTGGCGAAACCAAGTACACGCCCACGCCCGGCACGGCCGCGCTGCGCCAGGCCATCAGCGCCAAGTACCGGCGCGAGAACGGTCTGGACTTCGACGCCGGGCAGATCATCGTCAGCAACGGCGGCAAGCAGGTGATCTACAACGCGCTGGCGGCCACGCTGGATGCGGGCGACGAGGTCATCGTGCCCGCGCCGTACTGGCCTTCGTTTCCCGACATCGTGCGCGTGAACGACGGCACGCCGGTCATCGTGGACTGCGGCATTGAGCAGGGCTTCAAGCTCACGCCAGCCGTGCTGCAGGCCGCCATCACGCCGCGCACGCGCTGGCTGGTGCTGAACACGCCGGGCAACCCCTCGGGCGCCGTCTACAGCCGCGAGGAACTGGCCGCCCTGGCCCAGGTGCTGCGCCTTCATCCGCAGGTGCTGGTGCTGCTCGACGAGCTGTACGAGCACATCTGGTTCACGCCCCAGGCCCCCGCGCACTGGCTGGCCGTGGCCCCCGACCTGCGCGAGCGCACGCTGCTGGTCAACGGCGTCTCCAAGACCTATGCCATGACCGGCTGGCGCATCGGCTGGGGCGCAGGCCCGGCCGCGCTGGTGCAGGCCATGGTGGTGATCCAGTCGCAGGCCTCGTCGGGCCCCAATTCCGTGGCCCAGGCCGCAGCCGCGGCGGCGCTGCAGTCGCCCGACCAGAGCTTTGTGCAGCAGGCCCGCAACGCCTATGCGCGGCGCGCGCAACGGGTCACCCAGGCGCTGGACCAGGTGCCGGGCCTGGCCCTGCTGCCGCCGGGCGGATCGTTCTTTGCCTTTGTGCACTGCGGCGCGCTGATAGGCCACCTGCGCCCGGACGGCCAGCCCATCGCCAGCGACACCGACCTGACCGAATGGCTGCTGGAGTCCGAAGGCGTGGCTGCCGTGGATGGCAGGGCCTACGGACTGTCGCCCTACTTCCGCATCTCCACGGCCGCCAGCGACGAGGTGCTGGTCGAGGCCACGGCCCGCATTGCACGCGCCGTGGCCGCGCTGAAAGACCCCGCTGCACAAGCGCAAGCGCATGCACAGCCGGCCGCCCTGGAGGCCGTGCCATGAACGACAGCCTGCTTGCCCAGGGCGTGCAAGCGCTCAAGGGCCTGGGCCTGAACTACGCCTTCGTGCTGGACGTGGCCGAGCGCCAGGCCTTTGTGCGCGGCATGTTCGTGACCGTGCAGCTGGCCCTGCTGACCATTGCCGGCAGCCTGGCGGCCGGCGTGGCGCTGGCGGCGGCCCTGACCTCGGGCCGCGCCTGGCTGGCACGGCCTGCGCGCGCCTTTGTGGAGGTCACGCGCAACACGCCCACGCTGGTGCAGCTGTACTGCGCCTTCCTGGTGCTCAACATGCTGATCACCCAGCAGCTGCGCGACTGGGGCGCGGGCAACAACCCGCTCACGCCCTTTGTCTGGGTGGTGATCGTGGTCTCGCTGCACAAGGGCGTGTTCCATGCCGAGGCGCTGCGCGCCGGCATCGAGGCCGTGCCCGCCACCACGCTGGAGGCGGCACGCTCGCTGGGCTTTTCGCAGCGCCAGCTGCTGGTGCGCGTGCAGCTGCCGCTGGCCGTGCGCTTTGCCCTGCCCTCGCTGACCAACAACCTGGTGGACCTGGTGAAGATGACGGCCGTGGCCTCGGCCATCGCCGTGGGCGACGTGACCTACGAGTCCATCATGATCTGGTCGCAGCGCGACAACGTGCTGGAGCTGCTGCTGCTCATCCTGCTGTGGTTCGGCCTGCTGACCTGGCTGGTCAGCCTGGCGGGCCGCTGGCTGGAACAACACCTGAGGATGCCCGGCTATGGCCAATGAAGCCACCCTGAACCCCGGCGCCGCGCCCCGCCCGCTGCCTGCCGCCCTGCTGCGCGCGGCGCGCAGCCCCTGGCTGATCGCAGGCACCGCACTGCTGGCCCTGTGCGCCTGCTGGGCCGCCACGGACAGCGCCCCGCCCGCCTTCGTGCACCTGTCGAAATGGCTGCCCGCGCTGCTGCGCGGCCTCCTGGTCAACATCGAGATCAGCGTGCTGGCCGTGGCCATCGGCACCGTGGCCGGCCTGGTGCTGGGCGCCCTGTCGCTGTCGCCCACGCCGGCCGTGCGCACGGGCGTGCGCTGGTATGTGCAGCTGTTTCGCAATGCGCCCATCCTGGTGCTCATCTACTTCACCACCTATGTGTTCCCGTTCGAGCTGAAGCTGGTGGGCTGGACCTTTCCGTTCCCCGACTGGGTCAAGGTGGTGCTGGGCCTGGCCCTGCCCACCAGCGCCAACGTGGCCGAGATCTTCCGGGGCGCCATCCAGTCCATTCCCAGCGCGCAGTGGGAGGCAGCCCAGTCGCTGGCCTTTCGCCGCAGCGAGATCTTCCGCCTCATCGTGCTGCCGCAGTGCGTGCGCCGCATGCTGCCGCCGTGGATGAACCTCTACGCCAGCATCACCATGAGCACCTCGCTGGCCTCGCTGGTGGGCGTGCACGACGTGGTAGACACCGCCCAGATCGCCAGCAACACCGTGGCACGCACGGACTTCACCATCCTTGTGTACTTCACGCTGCTCGCGCTGTTTTTCGCCTATTGCTATCCGATTGCCCGCGCCACCCGCGCCCTGGAGCGACGCCATGAACGCCACTGACTCCTTTCTCTCCCAACTCGCCACTGCCGATGCCCCAGCAGGCACGGCGCCCGCACTGGTCCAACTGCAGGATGTACACCTGTCCTTTGGCGACAACCAGGTGCTCCAGGGCATCGACGTGCAGGTGCGGCGCGGCGAGGCGGTGACCATCATCGGGCCCTCGGGCTCGGGCAAGTCCACCATCCTGCGCTGCATCACCGGCCTGCTGCGGCCCCAGCGCGGCGCCATCTCGGTGGCGGGCACGCGCGTGGACCAGTTGCGCACCGAGGCCGAGCTGATCGCCCTGCGCAAGCGCGTGGGCTTCGTCTTCCAGCAGTACAACCTGTTCCCCCATCTGTCGGTGCTGGAGAACCTGGTCATCGCCCCCACGCGCGTGGTCGGCCGCGACCGCGCCACGGCCGAGCGCGAGGCCCGCGCCCTGCTGCAGAAGGTGCGCCTGGACCACAAGGAATCCGCCTACCCCGGCGAGCTGTCCGGCGGCCAGCAGCAGCGCGTGGCCATTGCGCGTGCCCTGGCCATGCGGCCCGAGCTGATTTTGTTCGACGAAGTGACCTCGGCCCTGGACCCCGAGACCGTGGGCGAGGTGCTGACCGTGATCCGCGACCTGGTCAGGGACGGCATGACCTGCGTGCTGGTCACGCACGAAATGCGCTTTGCCGAAGAGGTCAGCGACCAGGTCTATTTCACCGAGGCCGGCCGCATTGTCGAGCACGGCCCGGCCGCCCAGATCTTCGGCAGCCCGCGCAGCGAGCGCACGCGCGAATTCCTGCAGCGCGCCCTGGGCGATGGTGCACGGTCCAGGCCTGCGCCAGCCGCCCCGGCCACAACGCCGCTGCCCTTCAACAGCCTGCGCTTTGCCCTTTGATCCCCCACCTTCAGGAGCACATCCCCATGACCGCAGAAACAAAGACTGAAACCCCGGCCGGCACAGGCGCAGATACAGACACCCATACAGACACCGCCGCCCGGCGGCGCCAGGCCGTGGATGCCGCCCTGGCCGACGTGCGCCAGCTGCTGCAGGCCGGCGCGCCCGACCGCAGCACCCTGTCGGCCATCACCTCACGCCTGGAGCAGCTGGCCGAGCACAAGGCCTTGTTCAGCCGCGCGGACTTTCCCCCGCCCGCGCAGACCGAAGGCGTGGGCGCCTCCACGCGCTACCGCCTCAACCCGGCCGATGGCGATGCGGGCCTGGCCCTGTACCTGAACTCCATCAACCCCGGCAAGACCACGGCCCCGCACAACCACACGACCTGGGCCGTGATCGTTGCCGTCGAAGGCCAGGAACTCAACCGCCTCTACGAACGCACGGACGACCGCAGCGACCCCGCACGCGCCAGCATCCACCTGGCGCGCGAATTCACCGTGCAGCCGGGCGCCTCCATCGCCTTCCTGCCCGATGACATCCACAGCATTGCCGTCGTGGGCGAGCAGCCCACGCTGCACTTCCATCTCTACGGCCAGCCGCTGGAAACCCTGAGCGGCCGCGTGGCCATCGACCCCGACACCGGCGAAGTCAAGAACTACAACGCCGCCTACTTCCGTCCCAGCGAGGCCGTGGCATGAGCACCCCCCAAGACAAGCAACGGCCCCTGGGCCCGTCGACCCGCCTGCTGCACGCAGGCACGCCGCCGCTGCAGGGCGGCTCCGGCCCCGTCAACGTGCCCGTGGTGCGCACCAGCACCGTGCGCTTTGCCGACAGCGCCGCCTACGCCGACCTGCACCACCGCCGCGAGGCCGGCGAGCGCGTGGCCTCCTACGGCCGCCACGGCCTGGACACGCACCGCGCGCTGGAAGACGCCGTGGTCGCGCTGGAGGGCGGGCACCGCGCATTTCTCACGCCCTCGGGCCTGTCCGCCATCACCCTGGTGCTCATCGCCCTGCTCTCGCCCGGCGACCATGCCCTGGTGGCCGACAGCGTCTACTCGCCCGTGCGCCGCGTGGACGCCACCTTGCTGCAGCGCCTGGGCATCACGCTGGAGTACTTCTCGCCCTCGCGCGACGATCTGGCCGGCAAGATCCGCCCCAACACCCGCCTGGTCTACCTGGAATCGCCCAGCTCCCTGCTCTACGAGGTGCTGGACCTGCCCGCCCTGGCCGCCGTGGCACGCCAGCACGGCATTGCCGTGGCTACCGACAACACCTGGAGCGGCGGCTGGTTCTACCAGCCCCTGGAGCACGGCGCCAACCTCTCCATCCAGGCCGCGACCAAGTACATCGCCGGCCACTCGGACGTGATGCAGGGCATCGTCATCACCGACGGCCCCGCGCTGTCCAAAAAGATATCCACCGCCTACGAGGCCCTGGGCCTGACCATAGGCGCCGACGACGCCTACCTGGCACTGCGCGGCCTGCGCACCCTGCCCGTGCGCCTGGCCCAGCACCAGCGCCACGCCACCGAAATCGCGCAGTGGCTGGAGCAGCAGCCCCAGGTCGGCCGCGTCTTCTACCCGGCCCTGCCATCCGATCCCGGCCATGCGCTGTGGAAGCGGGACTTCAGCGGGGCCAGCGGGCTGGTGTCATTCGCGTTTGCCGAAGGGGTGGACGCCGGTGCCGGCGCCGTGTTCGTTGACTCGTTGCGGCAGTTTGCGCAGGGGGCTTCCTGGGGCGGGTACGAGAGCCTGGCGCTGGTGGCGCAGCCTGAGCGGTTGCGGGAGCACAGTGTGTGGACGGGGACTGCGCCTGTGGTGCGGCTGCATGTGGGGCTGGAGGATCCTTTGGATTTGATTGCGGATCTGGAGAGGGGGTTTGGGGGGGTGGTGGAGCGGTTCAGGTTGGCTGCCTGAGATTTTTGGGCGCTGCTGCGTTTGCTGCGTTTGCTGCGTTTGCTGCGCTTGCTGGTTCTGGCCCTGCCGGGGGGTTTCTTTTCGAGGCCGGGTCTCGGCCCGGCGGCCGACCTACTTTCCTTTGTTTCGCCAAAGGAAAGTAGGCAAAGCAAAGGCGACCCGAATGTCCGCGACCCCTTCGCTTCGCTGCGGGGCAACCTGCGTCGTGGCGGTTGCGGGGTTCGCTGCGGAACTCGCTTTGCGCTTCGCGCGCCGCTCAGACAACCGCAGCGAGTCAGATCACGAAGCAGTCCTGTCCTTCGGCAGGACTGCAACCCCGCAACCACCACGCCGCAGGCGCTGACATACGGGGAGTTGTGACGGGCCGTCGCTTCGCTCGGCCTTTTTTTGAGCGCGCTTGTCGTCCAAAGCCTCTATCATTTCGACCGGCCCCCTGTTCAGGGGCTGGTGCGTAAGAACACCGATCGCAGCTGGTGCTGGCCTCCCCATCAGAGAGGCCTTGTCTCGTCTGAATACGGAGCACGCAACCATGCATACAGCGTCCATAAGCCTCGCAACCCTCACCATCACACGGAGGGTCAGGCCATGAAGCAGGAAACACGATCCACCAGCGCCAGAACCACGCAGTTGAACTTCTCCATCACCGAGGTGAACCGAATGGTCCAGATGAGCTGCAACGAGGTCTCTTCCATCTCCCAGCTTGCCCAGGCGTGGTTGCTATCGCCCGACGGCATGCGCGATACCGACGTGGTGACCAACGCCTTGCGCACCATTCAGCACAGTGCAGAGCGGCTGGCCACCTACGTGGAAGACGAGATCTATCTTCTGCGCAACACCGCCAAACCCGAGGTCTGAAGCAGTAGCCTCAGCCCACGAAAAACAGCCGAGCGCAACAATGGCGCATCGGCTGTTTGCATTTTTGGCGTTCGGCTGTTGGCTGTTGGCTGTTGGCTGTTGGCTGTCCCTCAGCCTCCCCCCTTCTGCCCACGCCTGCGTTGGGCGGGATGCGGGGTGGCAGCCCTGCCGAAGGACAGGGCTGCTTCGTCATCTGACTCGCCGCAGTTGTTTGAGCGAAGCGCGCCAGCGCGCAGCGAGTTCTGCGGCACACCCCGCATCCCGCCCAACGCAGGTCGCCCGCAGCGAAGCGAAGGGTCGTGGGCAGTTCGGGGCGCGCTTCTTTGCCTACTTTCTTATGGCCGGCACTCCGGTCGCGCGATAAGAAAGTAGGTCGGCCGCCGGGCCGAAACCCGGCCTCGAAAAACAACCACCCGGCAGGGGCAAAAGCAGACCAAGAGCCAGCCTCACCTCAAACAGCAGGCACCAGCCGAATCCCAGCAGCCCACCCATCCCGCTCCAACTGCTCAACCAACCCCAACTCCCAATCCAGATAAGCCCGAAACCCCGCATCCCTCAACCCCAGATCCCGATGCGCATAAGGGCTGTACCACTGGTCATCATCCCCCGTCAGCACATCCGCATCCCCCTGCCCCAGCGGCAGCCCGGCAGCAGCCCAGGCAGAAGTGCCGCCGACGACGGAGCGCACATCGCGCCCCGTACGCGCCGCCAGTTCGGCCGCCACGCTACGGGCCAGCACGCCGTCCGGCGAGGTCAGCACCACGACCTGCGCTGGCGGCAGGGCCTGCACGAAGGAGGGCAGACGATCAGGCACGGCAAAGCGCGCACCGGCGATGTGCTGCTTCTCGAAGGCGGGCCGGCTGTCCACGTCGAAGACGATGGCGCGGCCTTCGCCCAGCAGTTCCTGCGCCTGCTGCACGGACAGCTGGGGCGCAGGCGCGTGGGAGGCGAGCACGCGCACGGGTTCGGCGCCGACCTCCAGGGTGGCCAGCGTGGGCGGAACGTAGGTGAAGACTTCCCAGCCCAGTTGGGCCAGCCAGGCGCCGGTGGTGAGGGCGCGCACGCCGTCCCAGTCGGCCAGCACGATGCGTGCGCCGCGCGTGGCCGCGTACTCGTCGGTGGCCTGCACGAGTTGGCCGCCCGGCGCCCAACGCCAGCCGGGCAGGTGGCCGGCCTGGTATTCCTCGCGGGTGCGCACGTCGAAGCGGTAGAGCGTGCGTTCGGTGGCTTCGGACTCGAAGCGGGCCAGTTCGGCCGCATCAATGGATTGCACGCCCGCGCGCTGTGCCACGCTGGCTGCGCGCTCGCGTGCGGTGGCCAGGGCGATGGCGCCGGGCTCGGGCAGCGGGGTGCGGCGGCCATGGGCCAGCCTGCGGCCGGTGAGCAGCCAGTCCATGGTGCCGTTGCGCAGCGAGACGACCTGGTTGGGGATGCCGGCGTCGATCAGGGTCTGAGCGCCCACGATGGAGCGCGTGCGGCCCGCGCAGTTGACGACGACCAGGGTTTGCGGGTCCGGGGCGATTTCGCCGATGCGGTAGACCAGTTCGGCCCCCGGCACGCTCAGGGCAAAGGGCAGGCTGAAGGCCGCGAATTCCTCGGGCGTGCGGCTGTCGACGACGACGATGTTGTCGCCGCGCTGCACGCGCTCGCCCAGCTCGTCCGAGGTGATCCAGGGCGTGTGCTTTTCATGCTCGATGACTTCGCCGAAGGCCTTGCTGGGCACGTTGGTGCCGCTGAAGATTTCCAGCCCCTCGGCCGCCCAGCCTTCGGTGCCGCCTTCGAGCACGGAGACGTTGGGCCAGCCCAGGCGCACGAGCTTGGCGGCGGCTTCATGGGCCAGCGTGCCGTCGCCATCCACCAGCACGATGCGCGTGCCGCGGCGCGGCACCAGGCGATCGATGAGCTGCTCCAGCCGCCAGGCCGGGGCCGGCGCCGCGAACAGGATGTGGCGGTGCGCGAAGACACCGGCCTCGCGCACGTCGAGCACGGCGATTTCCTCGCCATCGGCCAGCGCTTGCCGGAGAGCGGCGGGAGTGACCAGCGCATGGCGAATGGACTTGGGCGGGCCGAAGGTGCGGAAGCTGCCACCCTCCAGGCTCTCGAAGACCACGCGCTCGGGCATGCGCTCCAGGCCGCGCCCGTAGAAATGCAGGTGCAGGCCGGGTTCCTCGCCGATCAGCTCGATGGTGTGCACGTCGGTGGGCGTGAGCACCACCGAGGTTCCGCTGCCCACATCGACGCTGCGGCCCACCGCCAGGGTGTCGCGCAGCGGGTCGTCGGTCTTGCCGCGTGTGAAGAACACGTTGCGCTCCACGCCTTCGACGCCCGCGATGATGGCCCAGGTGGTGTGGTCATGCGGCGGCTGGGACTTGCCCGGCAGGCCGGTGGAAAGGTACAGCGCATAGCGCCCGCCCAGGTCTTCGCTGAGCCGGTAGACCTGGGCCGGGTTGCTGGCCGAGACAGGAAAGTGCGCGTGCGGGAACAGTTCGCGCTGCAGGCCCAGCGCCTCCAGCTCGCGGGCCACGGCCTGCAGTTGCTCGGGCGTGGCCCGCTCGGGATCGGGGAGCAGGCGCCGGGCCGTGGCGATGAAGCCGGTGATGGCGGCTGCGCGGCGGCTGGCCACGTCGCTGCCGCTGAAGTCGATGGAGAGATGGGTCTGTGTCATGGGAGTGCCTGGGAGGACGTTCGCGGGAGGACACGAAGTTAGGCCTCTCCCGCCCCGGCGCCAACGACGCATTGCAGATATGGATATGAGCTTTGGGCACTGCGCGCGCATGCGTGGCGCAAGCGTGACGCACGTTGTGCGGCAGCCGCATATGCATAGCCGCAATGCTTAGTTCACGCCGCGCCAGGAGCCTCCCAGACTGCGGGCATCGACTCTCTGCACTCCGGCACTCCCATGATCCGCACCCCGTCTGCGCTGCGCGCGCTGCTGCTTCCCCTGTTCTCCGCCCTGGCCCTGCACGCGCCGGCGGCCCTGGCCTCGGCCGAAAGCTTTCCGAACAAGCCGGTGCGCATCATCGTGCCCGTGGCGCCCGGGGGCAGCGCCGACAAGCTCACGCGCACGCTGGCCGACAAGCTGGCCGCGCTGTGGGGCCAGTCGGTGGTGGTGGAGAACGTGGCCGGGGCCAGCGGCACCATCGGCGCGGCCAAGGTGGCCAAGGCCGCGCCCGACGGCTACACCCTGCTGCAGCAGGGCGAAGGCCTCACGCTCAACGGCCTGCTGTTCGCCCAGCTGCCCTACGACACGCAAAAGGCCTTCACGCCCATCATCAAGGCCGTGGTCAATCCGCAGGTGCTGGTGGTCAACCCCGGCACGGGCCTGAACACGCTGGGCGACTATCTGGCCCGCGCCAAGGCCAAGCCGCAAAGCATCAGCCTGGGCCTGCCCGGCAATGGCGGCATTGCCCATGTGGCGCATGAAATCCTCACGCAGGAGACGGGCGCCAAGGTCAACTACATTCCCTACCCGGGCGGTGGCCCCGCCGCGCTGGACGTGCTGGGCGGCCATACCGACGCCACGCTGATCACGCTGGCCGCCGTGACCGAGTACGTGCGCGCCGGCAAGCTGCGCGCCCTGGCCGTGACCACGCCCTACCGCTCCGACGCCCTGCCCCAGGTACCCACCATGGCCGAGGCCGGCGTGCCCGGCTTCTCGGTGGAAAGCTGGCAGGGCTACTTCGCCCCGGCCGGCACGCCTGCGCCCATCGTCGCCAAGATCAACCGCGACCTGCAGACCGTGCTGCAGGCGCCCGATGTGCGCGCGCAGCTGGAGCACATGGGCTTCAAGGTGGCGGGCGGCTCCCCAGCCGACCTGGGCCAGAGCCTGCAAAGCGAGCGCCCGCGCTACGCCCGCGCGATCCAGTCGGCGGGGCTGTCGCTGCGCTGAGGTGCAGGCAGGTCCTCAGAGGGGCGAGGGCCGATTGTCCAGGCGCCATTTCTCGCCCTCGGGCGTGCCCGGCACGGGCGGGCGCAGGCCCTGGATGCTCCACAGGCTGAAGGGTGTCTCGTCCACATGCATCTCCCAGCGCAGGCCACGGTCGGCAATGAAGGGGGACAGCTGCCGCCGCACGCCTTCGAGGAACCGTGTCTTGGTCTCCTCGTCGCGGATCTGCCGCGCGATGTGGTCCACGGAGATGCGCACGAAATCGTCGGCAGGCTCGCCGCCGATGAAGAACGAAGTGCGCGCCACGGCCTCGAACACCACGCCCACGTAAAAGCGCGGCAGGTCGCCGTAGACGGCCGTGATGCGCTGGGCGATGGCCTGTTTGTCTTCATCGCTGAAGGCGTTTTCGGGGTGGTAGATCTTCCACAGGGGCATGGCTTTCTCCGGGGACAAAAAAAGAGGAGTACGGGAATCCGGGGTGGCGACGCAGCGCGGCCGTCAGGCCGGCTGGCCTGCATCCGCAGCCTGGTAGCGCGCCGCCGGCACGCCGCTGAGCGTCAACGCCTTGACGAGATTGGCGCGCGATTGGTCAAAGTCCAGCCAGGCGGTCGTGCTGCCCAGCGTGGGAAAGCAGATGGCCTCGCCCTGGTCCAGCGCCGCCAGGGCCGTGTCCACCAGGGTCTCGGGCGACATGAACAGGTGCTCGGGAAAAGGAGAAGGCTTGCCCCCGAAGAACTCCGAGCGCACCAGGCTTGGCATCACGGCCTGCACCATGACGCCGCTGGAAGCGAGCTCGGCCTGCAGCGAGCGCGTGAAGTTCAGCACATAGGCCTTGGAGGCGCCGTAGCTGGAGGCGCCCGGCACCGGCATCACGGCCAGGATGGAGCCGATGTTGATCAGCGTGCCCCGGCCGCGCGTGGCGAAAAGCCGCGCCGCCGCCAGCGACAGCCGCGTCAGCGCATGGATGTTGACCATGACCATGCGATCGACCTCGCCCGCATCCACCTGGGCGGCCGGGCCCAGGGCTCCCAGGCCGGCGCAGTTCACCAGCATGCGGATGTCACGCTCACCCGACAGCAGCGCCTCCACGCGCTGCAGGCCGGCGGCGTCGGCCAGGTCGGCGGCCACCACCTCGACCTGGCGGCCATGGTCGTCGCGCAGGCGCTGTGCCAGCGCCTGCAGCCGGTCCAGGCGGCGTGCGACCAGGATCAGGTCATGGCCGCGTGCGGCCAGGCGATCGGCATAGACGGCGCCGATGCCGGAGGAGGCGCCAGTGACGACGGCGGTGCCTTGATGCGTGCTCATGGGAGAAGTCCTTGCTTGGGTCAAGCGGTGGTTGAAAGTGGCTTCAACTATAAACTTCAATCATTAGAGCTACAAGCACGCAATCCACCTTTGCGGGCCGGGCTTGCGTTTTGCTGAGACACTCCAGGCCTGCGACAACGCGAACAGACAACGAGGAATTCCATGCGATCCAAGAGCTTCGAGGGCATGGCCTGCTCGATCGCCACCACGCTGGAGGCCGTAGGCGACCGCTGGGCCATGCTGGTGCTGCGCGACCTGATGCTGGGCCTGAGCCGCTATGACGACCTGAGAAAGTCCACGGACATCACCAACGCCACGCTGACCGACCGCCTGCGCCAGCTGGAGCAGTCCGGCCTGGTCGAGCGCCGCCTCTACCAAAGCGGCCCGGACCGCTACGAGTACCTGCTCACGCCCAAGGGCCGCGACCTGTCCCTGGTGATCCAGGCGCTGGCCCAGGTCGGCGACCGGTGGCGCCTGCAGCAAGAAGCGCAGCCGCCCATGCGCTTTGTGCGTGCGCAGTCGGGCACGCCCCTGCGGCTGGCGCTGGTGGAGGAGGAGTCGGGCCGCAGCGTGCCCTTTTCCGAGCTGCGCGTGGAGGCCGGCCCCGGCGCGGACGACCTGACGCGCTGGCGGCTGTCCAAGCTGGCCGCGCAGGCCGGGACGCCGGCAGCGGCTTGCGGCGTTGCGCCCGCAAGGCGCATGGCGAAGGCGCAAGGCTCCGGCCACTGACCACGGCGGTCAGTGGCCGGCCCGCTCGCTGCCTGTGCCGCTCACTTGGGCAGCAGCACCTTGTCGATCACGTGGATCACGCCGTTGGACTGGTAGACGTCGGGAATCGTCACCGTGGCCGTGCCGCCCTTTTCATCGGTCAGCATGATCTTGGAGCCGCTGGACTTGGCCACCAGCGTGCCGCCGCTGACGGTCTTGATGCTGGCCATGCCCTTGCCGTCCTTGATCATCTTGGACAGCGCCGCTGCATCCCACTTGCCGGACACCACGTGGTAGGTCAGCACCGTGGTCAGCGTGCCCTTGTTCTCGGGCTTGAGCAGGGTGTCCACCGTGCCTGCGGGCAGGGCCTCGAAGGCGGCATTGGTGGGCGCGAACACGGTGAACGGACCCGGGCCCTTGAGCGTGTCGACCAGGCCCGCCGCCTTGACGGCTGCGACCAGGGTGGTGTGGTCCTTGGAGTTGACGGCGTTGTCGATGATGTCCTTGGACGGCAGCATGGGTGCGCCGCCCACCATCACATCGGCCATGGCAGCCACGGAGGCAGCCGACATCACGATGGCCAGGCCGAACGAGGCCAGCTTGCGGGTGTTTTGAATCGAGATCATGGAATGCTCCTAGCGGGTTGATGACAAGCCGAACGATTCCGGCTGATCTGGATACGCAGCGCAGCGGGGTCTGGATTCAAAAAAAACGGCGATCGACGTCAAACACAAAAAGTTACAACCACTTTCAATTGCGGCACATCCAGACCTGCGCGGCCTGCGTACTGCCGGATAGCGGGGACGCATCCCATTCCCCTGGAGCAGGTGGCCACCTCTTCAGTGGAACGCGCTTTCGCCACACCCGTGTGCTTTCGGCCGGAGGCGCATTCTTCACGTTGACCGTTCGCGCCTGCCGCGAACCGAGAGGAACCATCATGTCTGACGAATCAGTGTTGATCGGGGTTTTGCAAAAACGTGCCAAGAAGCTGGAGGACAGGCGCCAGTTCTTCCGCAAGACCAGCGGCGTGGCCGTGGGCATGGCGGGCGGGGTGATCCTGTCCGCCTGCGGCGGCGGCGGAGGCGATGCGAATGCGCAGGCCAACGGGCCCACGGATGCGGAGATCCTGAACTTCGCCCTCAACCTGGAGTATCTGGAGTCGCAGTTCTATCACTACGCGGTGTTCGGCACCGGCCTGCCCGCCAACCTGCAGTCGGGCGTGGGCACGCAGGGCGCCATCACGGGCGGCCGTGCCGTGGCCTTCAAGGACCCCGTTGTGGCGCAGTACGCCAAGGAGATCGCCCAGGACGAGATCGCCCACGTGGCCTTCCTGCGCGCGGCGCTGGGTTCGGCCGCAGTGGCGCAGCCGCAGATCGACATCGGCGGCACCGACCCGAACGGCGCCTTCTCGGTGGCGGCGCGAGCGGCCGGGCTGGTGGGCGCGGGCACGGCCTTCGATCCCTATGCGAGTGACGAGAACTTCCTGCTGGGGGCCTTCATCTTCGAGGACGTGGGCGTCACCGCCTACAAGGGCGCATCGCCGCTGATCACCAACAAGACCTATCTGGAGGCAGCCGCCGGCATCCTGGCCGCCGAGGCCTACCACGCAGGTCTGGTGCGCACGGTGCTGTACGCCAAGGGACTGGCCACGCCCGCGCTGCGCACGGCGGCCGGCGCCATCTCGGATGCGCGCGACAGCCTGGACGGCTCCACCGACGTGGACCAGGGCATCACGGGGGATGCCACGACGTCCAACATCGTGCCGCTGGATGCCAACGGCATCGCCTACAGCCGCTCGCCGGGCGACGTGCTGAACATCGTGTACCTGACCAAGGACACGGCGACCAAGGGCGGGTTCTTCCCGTCCGGCGTGAACGGCTCGCTGGTGATGAGCAGCGCCTACGCCTGACGCGGACCGCCCGCCTGCCCCGCACCGGCCGGGGCAGGCGGGCTTCCCCGGGGCTGGCCCGAGACAAGCGTTCCCCTGCCAAGGAGTTGCCATGATGTCCCTTCTGCCTTCCTCATCCGCCCCCCGCACGCCGGCCAGCACGCCGGGCCGCACGCCGCGGCGCCTGAAACCTTCCACCGTGGCGCGCCGCTGCGTGGGCAGCCTGATTGTGCTGGCCGGCGCGGTCATCGTGACCGGAGATCTCGTGGCGCTGTGGCGCGGCGCAGGCACCGATGCCGCACCCGCCGCCGCACCCATGGCACCCGCCAGCGGCCTGGTGCCGACGGCCCGATAGGCATCCCCCTGCAACCGCGTGCCCCCGCCGGCGGAAAGGCCCCCATGAACGACACCGTGCTTGCGGCTGAACAGGGCCGTTTCGGCTCCATCGAGCCGGACAACGGCCACGCGGGCACGCCCAGCCTGCCGCAGGTGCATCGCAGCATTGCCGTGCCGCGCGGCGCCAGCCGCTCGGACAACGCGCGCCGCGTGCTGGCGTTTGCCGGGCCCGGCTACATGGTGGCCGTGGGCTACATGGACCCGGGCAACTGGGCCACCTCCATCGCGGGCGGCTCGCAGTTCGGCTACTCGCTGCTGGCGGTGATCTTTGCCTCCAACCTGATGGCCATGCTGTTCCAGGCGGCGGCCGTGCGCCTGGGCCTGGCCAGCGGGCGGGACCTGGCCCAGGCCTGCCGCGCGCAGTTTTCCCCGCGCATCAACCTGGTGCTGTGGTTCTTCTGCGAGATCGCCATCGTGGCCTGCAACCTGGCCGAGGTGCTGGGCATGGCCATCGGCCTGAACCTGCTGTTCGGCCTGCCGCTGCTGGCCGGCGTGTGCATCACGGTGGTGGATGTGATGCTGATCCTGGCGCTGCAAAGCCGGGGCTTTCGCTGCCTGGAGTCGGTGGTGATCGCCCTGGTGGCATTGATCGGCCTGTGCTTTGCCGCCCAGCTGGTGTGGCTGCAGCCGCCCGTGGCGGCCGTGCTTCGCGGCCTGCTGCCGGGCATGGAGATCGTGGCCAATCCGCAGATGCTGTACCTGGCCGTGGGCATCGTGGGGGCCACGGTGATGCCGCACAACCTGTACCTGCATTCGTCCATCGTGCAGACACGCCGGCATGACACCACGCCCCAGGGCACGCGGCAGGCCATCCGCCTGGCCACGCTGGACTCCACGGTGGCGCTGGGGCTGGCGCTGTTCGTGAACGCCGCCATCCTGGTGGTGGCGGCCGGCGCGTTCAACCGGCCCGGCCAGGCGCCGGTGACCGAGCTGTCGGACGCCTACCACCTGCTGTCGCCGCTGCTGGGCGTGGGCATCGCCAGCGCGGTGTTCGGCGTGGCGCTGCTGGCCTCGGGGCTGAGTTCTTCGGTCACGGGCACGCTGGCCGGGCAGATCGTGATGGAAGGCTTCTTGCAGATCCGCCTGTCGCCCGCGCTGCGCGCCCTGCTGACGCGCTGCATCGCCATCGTGCCCGCCGTGGTGGCCACCGCCTGGTTCGGCAGCACCGGCGCCAGCGCTCTGCTGGTGTTCAGCCAGGTGGTGCTGAGCCTGCAATTGCCGTTTGCCATCGTGCCGCTGCTGCTGTTCACCACGCGGCGCAAGACGCTGGGGGAGCTGGCCTTTGGCCCCAGGATGGCGGCGGTGCTGTGGGGCTGCGCGGCCCTGGTGGTGTCGCTGAACCTGTGGATGCTGCAGCGGCTGCTGACGGCCTGATCACCCGAACCGGGCATGGCGCCACGCGGCGCCTTCATAGACGTTTTGCTTCTATCAAACGCCGCTCTTGTTCGTTGGTGGCTTGCCGCGAAGTTCTTAGATTGGTGCCCATAGCCACCAACCCGCGAACTCTCCGCAAGGACGACGACATGACAGCCCTCACTTTGGAAACCGCCTTGCCCCGGGCGCTGCAGGAGGCACAGGACCACGCCCGCGCACAGGGGCTGGGCCACGCAGGCGGCGTGCGCCCGCCCGTGGCCTGGGCGCTGGTGCAGGCCGGCCAGGCCGTGCTGGTCGATGTGCGCACGGCCGAGGAACGCAAGTTCGTCGGCCAGGTGCCCGGCACCCTGCACGTGCCCTGGGCCACGGGCACGGCCCTGACGCGCAACCCGCGCTTTGCCCGCGAGCTGGAAGCGCGCCTGGCCCCGCACGGCGGCAAGGAGGCCGTGGCCCTGCTGCTGTGCCGCAGCGGCAAGCGCTCGGTGCTGGCGGCCCAGGTGGCGGCCCAGGCCGGATTCGCCCATGTGTTCAACGTGCTCGAAGGCTTCGAGGGCGAGATCGACGCGCGTCAGCAGCGCGGCAAAAACGACGGCTGGCGCTTCCACGGCCTGCCCTGGATTCAAGACTGAAGGAGCACGCAGATGGCCAGTTTCGACATTGCCGGACTCACCCAGAACCTGCATGCGGCGCGCCGCGAATGGCGCGAGGCGCACGGCCGCACCCAGGAGCCCGGGGCGCGCGAGTTTCCCTCGCGCGACGCGCTTTCCACCCTCATCGACCAGCTCAAGGCAGCCCTGTTTCCCATGCGCCTGGGCCCGCACGACCTGCGCCAGGAAAGCGAGGACATCTTCGTGGCCCACCAGCTGGACTCGGCCCTGCATGCGCTGCTGGGCCAGATACGGCTGGAGCTGCGGCTGTCCGCGCCCCACACGGCAGCGGGCGCCGATGCCATGGCGCTGGACATCGCCCGCGCCTTCGCCGAGTCCCTGCCCCAGATCCGCCGCCTGCTCGACAGCGATGTGCTGGCCGCCTTCCAGGGCGATCCTGCCGCGCGCAGCGTGGACGAGGTGCTGCTGTGCTATCCGGGCGTGCTGGCCATGATCCACCACCGCCTGGCCCACCAGCTGTACCTGCTGGAGCAGCCGCTGCTGGCGCGCATCGTGGCCGAGCTGTCGCATGCGCAGACGGGCATCGACATCCACCCGGGCGCGAAGATCGGGCGGGGCTTTTTCATGGACCACGGCACGGGCGTGGTGATCGGCGAGACCGCCGTGATCGGCGAGCGCGTGCGGCTGTACCAGGCCGTCACCCTGGGCGCCAAGCGCTTTCCCACCGATGAGCACGGCCACCTGCGCAAGGGCCTGGCGCGCCATCCGGTGGTGGAGGACGACGTGGTCATCTACGCGGGCGCCACCATCCTGGGGCGCGTCACGCTGGGGCGCGGCGCCGTCATCGGCGGCAATGTCTGGGTGACCGAGGACGTGCCGCCCGGCGCCCATGTCACCCAGGCCCATGCGCGCGAGCACGCGCAGCAGCCCCGGGAGGTGGCCCTATGAGCACTCGGCTTGTCACCAGCTTCGGCATTGCCGTGCGCCAGGCGCGCGAGGCCCATGGCTGGTCGCAGGAGCGGCTGGCCGAGCACTCGGACCTGAACCGCTCCTACGTGGGCGAGATAGAGCGCGGCCGCGTCATCGCCTCGCTGCTGACCGTGGAGAAGCTGGCCGTCTCGCTGGGCGTGCAGCCCTCGGCCCTGGTCATGCGCGGCGAGACCGTGGCCCACGACCAGCTGGTGCGGGGCCTGCGCTTGGCGGCTATAGCATGTTGAAGACATGTGCGCGGGCCGGGACACTGGCCCTGTTTCCCTTCCTTCCCCTTCCCTTTTTCCTGAACTGATCACGGAGTCTGCACATGTCGGCAACAGTGGGCGGCACGACCGCGCTAGGCGACAACGCCGCGCGGCAACTGGCCAACGCAACCAAAACCGTTCCCCAGCTTTCGACCATCAGCCCGCGCTGGCTGACGCACCTGCTGCAATGGTCGCCGGTGGAGGCGGGCATCTACCGCCTCAACCGCGTCAAGAACCCGGAGGCCATCAAGGTCACCTGCACGGCCAAGCAGGAAGACAACCAGCTGCCGCGCACCTATGTGGACTACGAGGAGCAGCCGCGCGAGTACTTCCTCAACGCCGTCTCCACCATCCTGGATGTGCACACGCGCATCTCCGACCTCTACAGCAGCCCGCATGACCAGATCAAGGAACAGCTGCGCCTGACCATCGAGACCATCAAGGAGAACCAGGAAAGCGAGCTCATCAACAACCCCGACTACGGCCTGCTGGCCCAGGTCACGGACGAGCAGCGCATCTTCCCGCTGACCGGCGCACCCACGCCCGACGACCTGGACGAGCTGCTGACCAAGGTCTGGAAGGAGCCCGCCTTCTTCCTGACCCATCCGCTGGCCATTGCCGCCTTCGGCCGCGAGGCCACGCGCCGCGGCACGCCGCCGCCCACGGTCAGCCTGTTCGGCTCGCAGTTCATCACCTGGCGCGGCATTCCGCTGATCCCCTCGGACAAGGTGCCCGTGGCCGATGGCAAGAGCAAGATCCTGCTGCTGCGCGTGGGCGACAAGCGCCAGGGCGTGGTCGGCCTGTACCAGCCCGGCCTGCCGGGCGAGCAAAGCCCGGGCCTGTCGGTGCGCTTCATGGGCATCAACAACCATGCCATCGCGTCCTACCTGATCTCGCTGTACTGCTCGCTGGCCGTGCTCACGCCCGACGCGCTGGCCGTGCTCGACGATGTCGAGATCGGCAAGTACCACGACTATCCCGACACCTACAAGTAAAGAGGCCGGGCGTTGACCGTGTCTGCAATCACCTCCGTGGCGCCCCAGGCGCCCTTCGACCCCGAGGCGCTGGCGCGCATGGCCAACGCCCTGTTCTCCGCCGCACCGGGATCGGCTCCTGCCCTGCCCGGCCTGCCTGCTGGCGTGCAGGCCCCCGTGAACGTGGCGCCGCCCGGCTCGCCGCTGGCCAGCCCCGCAGGCCTGGGCCCCGGCGTGCCGGGCACGCCCATCCCGCAGGGCCTGGCGCCGGGCAGCAACCTGCTGCCGGCCTCGCCCGCGCCGCTGGCCTCGCTGGCCCACCGCGCGCCCGCGCTGCTGCCCCATGCCCAGGCCGGCAACGGCGTGCCCGACCATGTCGTGAGCGCCCTGCCCGCCTACGAGCCGCGCCTGGGATCGCAGGTGCTGGGCGTGCCCCAGCGCCAGGGCGATCCGCTGGATGCGCTGGCCGCGCTCCCGTTCACGGCACCTGCGTCACCTGCGTCACCCGCCGTGCCGCGCATCGGCGTGCCCACCGAAGGGCCCGGCATAGCGTCCACCGTGCCTTCGGCCGAGCCGCGCTTTTACTTTGTCGATCCCGTGGTGCTGCCAGCCGGCTACACCACGCCGGCCCATCCGCTGCAGCGCCAGCAGGCTTCGCACGGGGCAAGGCATGGCACGGCCGGCGTGCAGGCGCCCTTCGACGTGCATGCCGTGCGCCGGGACTTTCCCATCCTGTCAGAGCGCGTCAACGGCCGTCCGCTGGCCTGGCTGGACAACGCGGCCACCACGCACAAGCCGCGCGCGGTAATCGAGCGCATCCGCCACTTCTACGAGCACGAGAACTCCAACATCCACCGCGCGGCGCATGAACTGGCCGCGCGCGCCACCGACGCCTACGAGGGCGCGCGCGAGCGCGTGCGCCGCTTCATCAACGCGCCCGACGTGAACGAGGTCATCTTCGTGCGCGGCACCACCGAGGCCATCAACCTCGTGGCCAAGAGCTGGGGCTGGCAGCATGTGGGCGAGGGCGACGAGATCATCGTCTCCCACCTGGAGCACCACGCCAACATCGTGCCCTGGCAGCAGCTGGCGGCCGCCAAGGGCGCGAAGATCCGCGTGATCCCGGTGGACGACTCGGGCCAGGTGCTCATCGATGAATACCGCAGGCTGCTGAACCCGCGCACCAAGATCGTCTCCGTCACCCAGGTCTCCAACGCGCTGGGCACGGTCGTGCCCGTGCAGCAGATCGTGGAGCTGGCCCACCAGGCGGGCGCCCGGGCCCTGGTCGATGGCGCGCAGTCGGTCTCGCACATGGCCGTGGACGTGCAGGCCATCGGTGCGGACTTCTTCGTGTTCTCGGGCCACAAGGTCTTCGGGCCCACGGGCATCGGCGTGGTCTGGGGACGGCGCGAGGTGCTGGAGGACATGCCGCCCTGGCAGGGCGGCGGCAACATGATTGCCGACGTGACCTTCGAGAAAACCGTCTACCAGCCCCTGCCCAACACCTTCGAGGCCGGCACAGGCAACATTGCCGACGCCGTGGGCCTGGGCGCCGCCATCGACTACGTGCAGGCCCTGGGCATGGAGCGCATCGCGCGCTACGAGCACGATCTGCTGCAGTACGGCACACAGGCGCTGGCGCCTATCACCGGCCTGCGCCTGATCGGCACGGCGGCCGACAAGGCCAGCGTGCTGTCCTTCGTGCTCAAGGGCTGGACCACGGCCGAGGTGGGCGAAGCGCTCAACGCCGAAGGCATCGCCGTGCGCACCGGCCACCACTGCGCCCAGCCCATCCTGCGGCGCTTCGGCGTGGAGACCACGGTGCGGCCCTCGCTGGCCTTCTACAACACCACCGAGGAAATCGACCGGCTGGCGGCCGTGGTGCAGGGGCTGGCGGCGCGCAGGCGGGGTTGAGCCACCGGCTCAGCCCAGGCGTCTTGCAAAGGCGTCGCCCGTGGCGCCCATGCCCAGGCGGCCGTGCCCAGGCGGCCGCCCACGTCGTTGGCGCCGCTTGCGCCAGGTGTGCCGCAGGCCGGCCCCGGTGGCCATGCCGCGCCACGGCAGCGGACGGAACACGGCATTGGAGTCATGAAAAAGCATTGCCAATATCAGAATGATCCTATGGATTTCCATCAATCATAGGAATAGACTTTGGAGCGCGCCCATCAAACTCTCCTGCATCGTTTCCGGTTTCATTCATATGAAAAAAATCAGATATTTTCTCATTACGGCAACGCTTTGCTTTTCTGTAAGCTCCATTCATGGAGGCATATTTACCCCGGCGTCGTCCACCATCCAATTACCGGAAATCATCAACGTTCCCGCAGGAAATATCATGAATGGATCAGTGCTATGGGAATCGCCCATGGTCAAATCCACCCTCGACACAATTTCCTACAGTGTGCTTTCGGGGCCATCTTCAGAAATATGGCCCCAAATCATGAACCCCACTACGCTGGACGGCGAGATCTACTCCACATCTTTGCGCGGAATAGGAGTCCGTTGGCGTGCCATATGGAAAGCCAGGAATTTCCCCAATGGCAAAACCATGTCCATCACCACTACGTCCAACAATGCAGGAGCCACGGGATGGCTAAGGAATGATGTACATGAGCAAACCATATGGATGCAACTCATCAAGACAGGCGCCGTTCAATCGGGCACTTTCAGCGTCAGCAGCTATGCATCCGCCCGGTTTGACTGCAATAGCCTTTGCAATAACTGGATCGTGAAGGCGACCGGCAGCACCGTGGTGCGCACAGGCGCCAGTTGCCGGGTGAAGACGAGCAACATCGCCGTGAACCTGCAGCGAATCAACAGGTCACTGTTCAACGGGATAGGCGCTACCTCCGCGCCCCAGCCATTCGATCTGGAACTGATATGCACCGGGGGCGAAGCCAATTCCACCCTGCGCCCGTTCGTCACGCTCACGGATGCCAACGATGCCGCCAACCGCTCCGATGTGCTGACGGTGACCGGAGGGGCTGCCGGCATCGGCATCCAGATCCGCAGCAGCGACAAGGTCATCAGCTACGGCGAGGACTCCGCCAACTTCGGCAATCCCAACCAGTGGCAGGCGGGCACCATCACCCCAAACACCAGCAACCACGTGATTCCATTGACGGCGCGCTATGTCCAGACCCAGCCCTCCGTCACCACGGGCCTGGCCAACGGACGGGCCACCTTCACGCTCAACTACCAGTGACCTGCCAGTGACCTGCCAGTGACACGCTGGCTGCATTGCGGCTGCGCAGGCGCCCGTGCCGATCCTGCGTGGCCGCCCGCCCCCGGCTGCGCTCACTCGGCTCTGGCCCCCGACACCCGCACCTGCTCGGCCGCCACGGGCATCTGCTCGCGCACGAAGCGCCAGAACGCGTCCACGTCCATGGGCTTGACGGGCAGCGAGCCTTGGTCGATGAACTGCTTTTGCACCTCGGGATTGCGCAGCGCCGTAGCCAGTGCGCCGTTCAGGCGCTCCAGCGCCGCACGCGGCGTGCCGGCCGGGGCAACCAGGCCGTACCAGGAGTCGGTGTAGAAGCCCTTGACGCCTGCTTCCTCGAACGTTGGCACATCGGGCAGGGCCGGCAGGCGCTGGCGTGAGGCCACGGCCAGGGCGCGCAGCTTGCCCGAGCGGATGAAGGGGATGGCGCCCGTGGTGAGCACGAAGTCCACGCGGCCCGCCATCAGGTCGGTCATGGCCGGGGCCGTGCCCTTGTAGGGGATGTGGGTGACATCCACGCCCGTGAGCTGCTTGAAGCTGGCGCCGGCCAGATGCTGGCTGGAGCCCACGCCGCCCGAGCCGTAGTTGAGCTGGCCCGGCCTGGCGCGCGCCGCCTCCAGCAGATCGTTGACCGAGCGCAGCGGCGAGGCCACGGGCACCAGCAGCACGCTGGGCGAGGTGGTGATCATGCCGATGGGCGCGAAGTCCTTGAGCGGGTCGTGGTTGAGCTTGGCGTAGAGCGCGGAGTTCAGGCCGTGCGAGGCCACGGTGGCCAGCATGATGGTGTTGCCATCGGGCCTTGCGCGGGCCGCCGCGTCGCTGCCCAGGTTGCCGCCCGCACCGGCCCGGTTGTCGATGGTGATGGGCTGGCCCAGGGCCTCGCTCATGCGCGTGGCCGCCAGCCGCGCCACGTTGTCGGAGGGGCCGCCCGCAGGCCAGCCCACGATGAGGGTGATGGGGCCTTGCGCCAGGGCCGGCAGGGCCAGGGCGCACAGGGCCAGCGCAGCCAGGCTGCGGCGCGACAGAGGGGTCATGGCAGTCGTCCTTGTCCATTCAAAGGTTTGCATGGCCAGGGCCTTCAGGGCTTGCCGTCCTGCCAGGGCATCTCGGTCCAGAGCTTGCGAAAGCCGGCCTCGGTGCGCTCCAGCTCGGCCGCGTAGGCGGGCGGTGCCAGGTAGCGCAGCGGCGCGTACATGGCCTCGGCCTGCTGCCTGAACTGCGGGTCGGCCGCGATGGCGGCCACGGCATCGACCAGCTTTTTGCGCACGCCTTCGGGCAAGCCCTTGGGCGCTGCCAGGCCGCGCAGGGAGGCCAGCTCGATATCGATGCCCTGCTCCTTGAACGTAGGCACCTGCGGCGCCAGCGAGCTGCGCGCGGCCGACATCTGGCCCAGCAGGCGGATGGGAGTGCCGCCCTTCTGGTAGGCCAGCACCTCGCCCACGTTGATGGCGCCAATGGTGATCTGCTGGCCCGTGGCGGCGGCGCGCACCTCGCCCGCGCCCTTGTAGGGCACATGGGTGAGCTGCGTGCCCGTGGCCTTGGCGAACAGCAGCATGGCCAGGTGGTCGTCCGAGCCCGTGCCCGTGGTGCCCACGGTCACGGCGCCGGGGTTGGCCCGGGCGTAGGCGGCCAGGCCGGCCAGCGTGGTGATGGCGTTGCTGTTGTGGATGGCGAAGCCGCCCGGGTCGTCCACCAGGTTGCCCAGCAGGTCGTACTGGCTCCAGTGGAAGCTGCTCTTGCGCTCGATGGGAATGGTCAGCACGTTGGGCGTGTTGATGAAGCCGATGGTGTAGCCGTCCGGCTTGGCCCGCGCCAGTTCGCCAAAGCCGATGCCGCCGCCCGCGCCGGGGCGGTTGAGCACGACCACGCTGCCGCCCAGCTTCTTTTCCAGATGGCGGGCCAGCAGCCGCGCCACCAGGTCGGTGCCGCCGCCGGGTCCGTAGGCCACGATCATCTCGATGTTGCGCGAGGGATAGGGGGCCTCGTCCTGAGTCTGGGTCTGAGCCTGGGCCAGGGCCGGCAGCGCCATGCAGGCGGCGGCCAGGCCTGCGCACAATGCGCGCCTTGCTTGCTGTGTCATCTTTGTCTCCTGGGTCGCCTCTTGCAGTGGTCTGAGAGGCTTTTTAGTCATGGTGAAGGAAGCGGCTAACGGAACGGGGAAGGGGACAGGTCCAAGGCCCTGGCGATGCGCTCGCGCGCATGCGGCCAGACCTCGGGATTGACCAGGCGCGCGGGCCGCTGGCCGTCGGCCAGCAACTGCACGATCTGGGTGGCGGCCAGCTCGGCGTTGTTACGCCGGGCCTCGTGCGTGACACCGGCGGTGTGGAAGGTGGCCACCACCTGGGGCAGGGCCAGCAGCGGATGAGAGGCGGGCGGCGGCTCCTGGTCCCAGACATCGAGCCCGGCGCCGGCCAGGTGGCCGCTGGCCAGGGCGGCGTGCAGGGCGGCCTCGTCATGGATACCGCCGCGCGCCGTGCTCACGAAGATGGCGCCCGGCCGCATGGCCGCAAAGGCAGCGGCGTTCATGAGCCCCAGCGTGGAGGCATCGCGCGGGCAGTGTAGGGAGACGATGTCCGCGCGCTGCAGCAGCTCGTCGAAGCCGACGGCCTCGGCCCCGCGCGCTGCCAGGCCGGCCGCGTCGTAGGCCGGGTCGCAGCCGATCACCTGCATGCCGAAGGCCCGGCCCAGGGCCGCGACGCGGCTGCCGGCCTCGCCCACGCCCACCAGGCCCAGGGTGCGGCCGCGCAGCTCGTGGCCCATCACGTCCTCGCGGCTGAAGCCCCGGGCAGGGGCGCGCAGCAGGCGGTCGGATTCGTTGATGCGGCGCAGCACGGACAGCATCAGCCCGATGGCCATCTCGGCCACCGAATCCGCGTTGCCGCCCGACTGGTTCATCACGGCCACGCCGGCGCGCGTGCAGGCCTCAATGTCGATGGTGTCGCAGCCCGAGCCGCTGGAGGACACGGCCAGCAGATCGGGGCAGCGCGCCAGCAGGTCCGCCGTGGCGAACCAGTGGCGCGGCAGCTCGTCCTTGGCGGCCGTGATCTGGTAGACCTGTGCGCCGGCCAGGGCCTGCCAGGCGGCGGCATCGTCGCCCTCGCGCCGGCAGGTGACCAGTTGCACGCCAGGCGCGGCCGAGACGATGCGGTCGAAGGCCGCATCCAGCCAGTAGTCGAAACGGACAACGCGGCGGTCCATCACAGCACCCCCTTGGCGGCCAGCGTGCGCGCCACCCAGGAGCGGTCGGCGCGGCCTGCGGCAATGGCGGCGAGCACGTCGGCCTCGTCGCGCTGTATGGCCTCCACGCGGTCGGCAATGGCGGCGGCCTCGGCGGCGGGCACGGCCAGCAGGCCGTCGCCGTCGCCCAGCACCAGGTCGCCCGGGTGGACGACCATGCCGTCGATGCTCACGGGCACATGCAGCTCGCCGGGGCCGTCCTTGTAGGGGCCACGGTGCGAGACGCCGCGCGCATACACGGGCAGGCCGTGCTGGCCGATGGTGTCGCTGTCGCGGATCAGCCCGTCGATGACGATGCCGGCCGCGCCGCGCGCCATCATCAGCGCCAGCATGATCTCGCCAATGATGGCGTTGGGCCCGGCGCCGCCCGCGTCCACCACGATCACGTCGCCGGGGCCGCAGATGTCGATGGCCTGGTGCACCATGAGGTTGTCGCCGGGCCGCGTGCGCACGGTCAGCGCACGGCCCACCAGCGGCCCCTGGCGGCGATGGAAGGGCCGCAGCGCCGAGGTGCCCGTGGTGCGGCTCATGGCGTCGCTGACATTGGCGACCGGAAAGCCGCGGTAGCGCTGCAGCAGCGCATCGCCAAGGGCGGCCTCGGGCCGGGCGTGGATATGGAATCCGGGAATCTTGCTCACTGCTGTGTCTCCGTCTGTGTCCGTGTCTGTGTCTGTTGTCTGTGTCGATACCGCTGTCTTGCCGCTCAGAAAGCATCCCAGGCCTGCGCATGGCGCACGCAGGCCGGCGTGATCTGGTCCAGGCGCGTGGCACCCAGCATGGCCATGTCGCGCAGCACCTCCTCGCGCAGCAGGGCCATGGCGTGGGTCACGCCCGCAGGTCCGCCCACCGAGGCCGCGTAGTTGAAGGGCCTGCCCACGAACACGCAGCGCGCGCCCAGGGCCAGGGCCTTGAGCACGTCGGTGCCCCGGCGCACGCCGCTGTCCAGCATCACGGGCAGGCCAGGCACGGCGCGCACGATGCCGGGCAGCACGCGCAGCGGTGCCACGGCGCCGTCGAGCTGGCGCCCGCCGTGGTTGGAGACGATGAGGCCGTCGGCCCCGTGGTCGCGCGCCAGCACGGCGTCTGCGGCCGAAAGAATGCCCTTGACCACGAGCTGCCCCTGCCAGCGCTGGCGGACGGCGGCCAGATGCGGCCAGGCCAGGTGGGAGCGGTCCGAGAAATCGCGCATCACGCTGGCCGACAGGATGGGCGCGCCCCGGTGCGCATAGTTGTTCTCGAAATGCGGCATGCCGTGGCGCCACAGGGTCTTGAGAAAGCTGCCGAACAGCCAGCGCGGGTGGCTGATGCCCTGCCAGGCCAGGCCCGGCCCGGGCCGCAGCGGCGTGGAGAAACCGGCGCGCACATTGTTCTCGCGGTTGGCGGCCACGGGCGTGTCCACCGTGATCACCAGGGTCTGCACGCCGGCGGCGGCCACGCGGTCCAGCAGCGCATCGATCTGGCCCTGGTCGCCCGGCAGGTAGGCCTGGAACCAGGTGTGGGGCGCGGCCGCCATCACCTCCTCCAGACGGATCAGCGAGGAGCCGCTCATGATGGCCGGCACGCCCGCCTGCTGTGCGGCCTGGGCCAGCACCAGGTCGCCCCGGTAGGCCGACAGCGCGGCAATGCCCATGGGCGCCACGCCGAAGGGCGCGCCGTAGCGGCGCCCGAACAGCTCGAAGGAGGGGTCGCGCTGTGCCACGCCCACCAGCGCGCGCGGCACGAAGGCCAGCTCGGCAAAGGCGCGGCGGTTGTCCGCCAGCGAGGCGTTGTCCTCCACCGCGCCGCTGATGTAGGCATGGATGGGGCGCGGCAGATGGCGCCGCGCCAGCCGCTCGAAATCGTCAAGCGACAGCACGCCGCGCAGGCGGCGCGGTGGCGTGGCGGAAGCGGCAGGGACGGCAGGGACGGCAGGGACGGCAGGGACGGCAGGGACGGCAGGGACGGCAGGCTTAGGCATTGCCAGCCAATGTAGGAGGGCGCAATTCCAAAGAAAAGCGAAATAAATAGGAATCAATGTTTCGCTTTTGTGAAAATATCGCCATGACCCTCAAACAGCTCGAAGCCTTCTACTGGGCCGCCACCTGCCTGAACTTCAGCGTGGCCGCCGACCGCGTGCACCTGTCGGTCTCATCGCTGTCCAAGCGCATTGCGGAGCTGGAGGCTTCGCTGGGCGTGCAGCTGTTCGACCGCAGCGGCCGCGCCGCCGAACTCACGCCCCAGGGCGAGCAGCTGCTGCCGCGCATCCGCGAGCTGCTGCACGGCGCCGCCCAGCTGCGCGAGGCGGCGGGCCGCAGCGTGGGCCTGCAGGGCCGCTGCCGCATCGGCTTTGGCGAACTCAGCGGCCTGACCTGGCTGCCCCGGCTGGTGCAGAAGGTGGCCGAGCTGCACCCCGACCTGCAGCTGGAGCCCCACACCGACATCGGCCAGGTGCTGGAGCAGCGCATCGTCGATGGCGAGCTGGACTGCGTGGTCATCGCCGGGCCATCGTCGCGCAGCAGCCTGGCCTTCGAGCAGGTCGCCCAGGTGCGCTTCGTCTGGGCCGCCAGCGACGACTTCATCGCCCGCGCCGGCACCGGCCTGCCCCGGCGCCTGGTGCACGAGCAACTGCTGATCGCCCTGCCCACCGGCTCGGGCGCCACGCGCACGCTGGACGACTGGCTGGGCCGCCACGGCCTGGCCGTGGAGCGGCGCCTTTCCTGCAACAGCTGGGGCGCCGTGGTGGGCATGGTGGTGGACGGCCTGGGCTTCACCTACATGCCCGAGCAATGGGCCCTGGCCCTGCAGCAACGCGGCCGCCTGCGCGTGCTGGACGGCAGCGCCGAGGCCGCAAAGCACAGCGCGCTGGCCCCGCTGACCTACACCGTGCAATGGCGCCGCGACGATGCCCGGCCGCTGATCACGGAAATGCGCGAGATCATCCGCAGCGTGATCGATTTCCCGGCGCCGCGCTGTTTGAGTTGAACTTGCACCCTGGCGGCCCCATGCCCTTTAGCCCGCGCGCAGCAGCCACGGCAGGAGCTGCTGGACAATCACCCCCATGACCACCGCGCCTCTCCCAGATTCCGCAGATTCCGCCGCCTCCGCCGACCCCATGCCCCAGCCGCCCGAGCAGCCCGACCTGGACGCCTGCTGCGGCAATGGCTGCGACCCCTGCATCTTCGACAGCTATGACCTGGCCATGGACGAGTACCGCCAGGCGCTGCGGGCCTGGAAGGCGCGCAACGAAACGCCAGCGGGCCAGGGATAGGAATAGGGATAGGGGTAGCGCGATCAGTCCACGCGGGCGATCAGGTCCAGCTCCACGGCCGCACCCTTGGGCAGCTGCAGCACGCCCACCGAAGTGCGCGTGTGGGCACCCACGGGGCCCAGCACCCGGGCGATGAGGTCGGAGGCGCCATCGGCCACCTCGCTTTGCTGGGTGAAATCGGGCGCCGAGCGCACATAGACGGTGATGCGTGCAACGGCGCGCACGGCATCGAGCGAGCCGGCCGCGCGCTGCACGAAGGCCAGGGCCCGCATGGCACAGATGGCGGCGGCCGTTCTGGCCGATGCCAGGTCGATCCCGGCGCCGACCGTCCCCACGTAGAGCACTTCATCGCCCACGCGGGGAATCTGCCCGCTGACGAACAGCTGCTGGCCGTCGCGCACGACGGGGCTGTAGTTGCCGCCTATCTTGATCTCGCCATCGAAGCGGTGGCCGAGCTCGAGGGCGGCCTGGGCGAAGCGTTCATCTGCTGTCATGGTCTGGTGTCCGGAGTAAGGCAAGCGCGCAGTCTAGAGCGTGTTATGCACCGGCGCCTGCGGCGGCTTCAACTGCCCGTGGACGCGTAATGCCTCACCCCCATGCGCCAGGCGCCCGAGGCCAGCCAGAGGAAGGCAAAGCCGGCCAGCGGCGAGACCCAGCCCAGCCAGGCCGGCGCGCCCAGCGGGTCGGGCTTGCCCAGCACGGCCAGCGCCGGGTAGTAGGCCACGCAGGCCAGCGGCACGGCGAAGGTCAGCAGGCGGCGGAACCACTGCGCGTACAGGGCCAGGGGGTACTGGGCGGCCTCGACGCTGCCGTAGCTCAGCACATTGGCGGCTTCCAGGCTTTCCACGGTCCAGAACGAGAGCGCGCCCTGCAGCACCAGGATGCCCAGGAACAGCGCCACGCCACCCGCCACGGCGAACAGCGCCACGGCGACGGCCTGGGGCGTCCACGCCACGGCGCCCTGGGCCGTGGCAAAGCCCAGCACCATCAGGCCCTGCAGCAGGCGGCCCAGGCGGCTGATGCGCACGTCATGGCCCATGAGCTGCAGCCACACGGGGCGCGGACGCAGCAGCAGGCGGTCGAAGGCGCCCGTGCGCAGGAACTGCGTGCCCAGCACGTCGAAGCCCCGGCCCAGCGCATCGGCCAGGGCGAACATGCAGTTCACCAGGCCATAGAACACGGCCACTTCGCCGATGCGCCAGCCCTGCACCTCGCCAAACCGGTGGAACAGCGCCCAGACGGCGATGACCTCGATGCCCGTGACCAGGAACTGGCCCAGGGTCAGCATCAGCGCCGAGGCCGGGTAGCGCGCCTGCCCGCCCAGCGAGGCCAGCGCCAGGCGCAGGAACATGGACAGCGATCCTTTGTGCTTGGCCATGGCGCTCACCCGCCCTGCACTTCGAGGCCGCGCATGGTGCGCGCCATGGCCATGCGGCCCAGGGCCACGATCACGGCAATCCACAACACCTGCAGCGCAAGGCAGGCCAGCATCTGCGCACCGGCCATCTGGCCGAAATAGATGCGCGCAGGAATGTCCATCACGCCGGCCAGCGGCTGCAGCAGCAGCGCGGTCTGCCAGGCGTCGGGCATCAGCGCCAGCGGCAGCAGGTTGCCCGACAGCACGATGACCACGGGCGCGGCCAGCGTGTTGATGCCTTTTTCATTGAGCGCGGCGGCGGCGGCAACATTCAGCAGCATGACCAGTGCCGTGGACAGCAGCAGCGCCAGCAGCATGGAGGCGGCAAAGCCCAGGCCTGCGGCCCAGCCGGCCGGCGGCTGCCAGCCCCAGGCGCCCAGCCCCGTCAGCGGCAGGGCCAGCCCTGCAAACGCCACCATCAGCGCCACGCGCGGCAGCACGCGCGCGGCGATCCAGCCAGCCGAGCGCACGAACCACAGCGCATAGGCATCCACGGGCCGCAGCCGGTCATAGGCGATGGCGCCCGTGCGCACGGCCAATGCCACGTCGGGGTCGCCGCTCCAGGGCAGCAGCGCGAACAGGCCCTGCGCCAGCCAGGTGTAGGTGATGGCGTGCTCCAGCGAGATGGGCGCGCCGGCCGATGCCGAGGCACTGCCGTAGAACGCCGCCAGCACCATGGTCTTGATGGCGCCCCACCAGCACTGCGTGGCAAAGCCCGCGTAGGCGGCCGTGCGGTACTGCAGCATCACCAGGAACCGCGATGCAAAGGCCGCCACATAGGGGCGCAGGAGTTCACGCAGCGTCATGCCGGCTCAGCCTTCGGCCGCTCCGTGCATGGCGTAGAAGCGGGCGATCACGGCCTCGATGGCCATGTCTTCTCCATTGCCTTCGCCATCACCACCTCCACGCCCCTCGCCCTGCGCTGCCACCACCTGGGCGCGCAGCGCATCGACCGCGCAGTCGGCCAGCACGCGGCCATGGCCGATGACGATCACGCGCCGCGCCAGCGCCTCGATGTCGTGCATGTCATGCGTGGTCAGCAGCACCGTGGTGCCGCGCTCGTGGTTGGCGCGCAGCACGAACTCGCGCACGGCCAGCTTGGAGGGTGCGTCCAGGCCGATGGTGGGCTCGTCCAGGAACAGGATCTCGGGCTCGTGCAGCAGGGCCGCGGCGATCTCGGCGCGCATGCGCTGGCCCAGGGACAGCTGGCGCACGGGCTGGTCCAGCACGCGCTCCAGGTTCAGCAGCGCCACCAGCTCGTCGCGCGTGCGCCCGTAGCGTGCGGGATCGACGCGGTACAGGTCGCGCAGCAGGTTGAAGCCATCGCCCACGGGCAGGTCCCACCACAGCTGCGAGCGCTGCCCGAAGACCACGCCGATGCGGCCCACATGGCGCTGGCGGTCGGCGAAGGGGTCGCGCCCGTCCACCTCCACGCGCCCGCCATCGGGCCGCAGGATGCCCGACAGGATCTTGATGGTGGTGGACTTGCCCGCGCCGTTGGGGCCAATGAAGCCCAGCAGCTCGCCACGCTCCAGTGCGAACGACACGCCATCCAGCGCCTGCACCGTGCGATGGCGCGGATGCACCAGCGCGCGCAGCGCACCCATCACGCCGGGGTCGCGCTCATGGATGCGGTAGGTCTTGCGGAGGTCGTGGACGAGGATCTGGGGCATGGCGCTGGGCGGTGAGGTAAGCGCAGAGGGGGGGCACAGAGGGGGCGCGATTCTACACAGGACCGGGCTTTGCTATCCTGCGCGCAAATTCGCGGATGGAAATCCGCCTTGCCGCACGCACGCACAAAGGAAACACAACATGGCCGCTGAAGGCAATGCAAGCCAGCTCGTAGGAATCGTCACGCTGCTGGGGGCCGCCGTGGTGGCCGTGCCGCTGTTCAAGCGGCTGGGCCTGGGCGCCGTGCTCGGCTACCTGGCCGCTGGCCTGGCCATAGGCCCCTACGGGCTGGGCCTGGTGACGGACGCGCAGACCATCCTGCACGTGGCCGAGCTGGGCGTGGTGATGTTCCTCTTCGTCATCGGGCTGGAGATGAAGCCTTCGCACCTGTGGGATCTGCGCGGCCAGATCTTCGGGCTGGGCAGCCTGCAGGTGGTGGTGTGCGCGCTGCTGCTCACGGGCGTGGGCATGGCCTTCGGCTTTCCGTGGCAGGTGGCCTTCGTGAGCGGCGCGGGCTTCGTGCTGACCTCCACGGCCATCGTCATGCAGGTGCTGGCCGAGCGTGGCGACATCCTGGCGCCGCGCGGCCAGCGCATCGTCTCCATCCTGCTGTTCGAGGACCTGCTCATCGTGCCGCTGCTGGCCGCCGTGGCCTTTCTGGCGCCGGCCGATGCGGCGCCCGTGGCCACCTCGCCCCTGTGGCAACGCGCGGGCGTGGCCCTGCTGTCGCTGGGCGCGCTGGTGGGCGCGGGCCTGTGGCTGCTGAACCCGCTGTTCCGCATCCTGGCCAAGGCCAAGGCGCGCGAGGTGATGACGGCCGCCGCGCTGCTGGTGGTGCTGGGCGCCGCCCTGCTGATGGAGATGGGCGGCCTGTCCATGGCCATGGGCGCCTTTGTGGCGGGCGTGCTGCTGTCCGAATCCTCGTTCCGCCACCAGCTGGAGGCCGATGTGGAGCCCTTCCGCGGCCTGCTGCTGGGCCTGTTCTTCCTGGGCGTGGGCATGGCGCTGAACCTGGAGGTGGTGGCGCTGAACTGGCGCATCGTGGGCATGGGCGTGGTGGCGCTGATGCTGGGCAAGGCGCTGTGCATCTATGCCGTGGCCCGCGTGGCGCGCAGCAGCCATGCCGATGCGCTGGACCGCGCCATCCTCATGGCCCAGGGCGGGGAGTTCGCCTTCGTGCTGTTTGCCGAGGCGCTCAAGCTCAAGGTGCTCAGCCCCGAGGTGCATGCCAACATGACGGCCATCGTCGTGCTGTCCATGGCCATCACGCCGCTGGTGGTGGTGCTGCACAAGCGCCTGGCCGGCGCCCAGGCCGTGTCGCTGGACGGCGTGGAGGCGCCGCAGGACCTGCGCGGCAACGTGCTGGTCATCGGCTTCGGCCGCGTGGGCCAGATCGCCAGCCAGGGGCCGCTGGCGCATGGGGCCAGACTGTCCATCATCGACAACGACCCCGACGTGATCCGCAACGCCGAGCCCTACGGCTTCAAGGTCTACTTCGGCGACGGCGCGCGCGCCGACATCCTGCATGCGGCCGGCGCCAGCCATGCCAGCGCCATCCTGGTCTGCGTGGACAGCAAGGCCGCCGCCACGCGCATCGTGGAGAATGTGCGCCACGAATGCCCGCACGCCCGCCTCATCGTGCGCGCCTATGACCGAGAGCACGCGCTGGAGCTGATCCAGAAGGACGCCGACCATGTCGTACGCGAGAGCTTCGAGTCCGCCCTGCTCATGGGCCGCCACGCCGTGCTGGCCCTGGGCGCCACCGAGGACGAGGCCCGGACGCTGGAGTCCGAAGTGCGCGGCCGCGACACCGAGCGCTTTGCGCTGGAGACCGCCGGCGGCACCTTTGCGGGGCGCGCGCTGCTGCTGGGCAATATCGAGCGCATCGATCCGCCCCGGCACGACAAGCCCACCGCCAGGGACTGAGCGCGCAAGGGCCGCAGGGGCCGCAGGCCCCGCTCAATGCCGCTGGTTGATCTGTATGAGATTGCCGCAGGTGTCGTCGAACACCGCAATCGTGACCGGCCCCAGATGCGTCGGCGGCCTGGTGAAGCACACGCCGGCCGCGCTCAGGCGCTCGTACTCGGCCTGCACGTCGTCCACGCCGAAGAAGGTGGCCGGCACGCCGTCGGCATGCAGGGCGGTCTTGAACGGCCTGGCGGCCGGGTGCATGTCGGGTTCGAGCAGCAGCTCCACGCCATCGGCATCGCCGGGCGATGTCAGGGTGAGCCAGCGCGCGTCGCCGCCCATGGGAATGTCGTGCTTGAGAACGAAGCCGAGCACGTCGCGGTAGAAGGCCAGGGCCTTGTCCTGGTCGTCGACGAGCACGCTGGTGATGACGATCTTCATGGAATGCTCCTTGTGTCGCTGCGCAGGGCACGCACCGGGTACACACCTGCCACCACCGGCATGCCGCTATTTCAGCAGGAAGGTGACGGGCACGCGCGTCCACATGCTGTCCGGCACGCCGTCGCGCGTGCCGGGGACAAAGCGCCACGTCCGCACGGCGTCCAGCGCCTCCTGGTCGAGCAGAGGATAGCCGCTGCTGTCTGCCACATCCACGGCCAGTGCCTTTCCGCTGGCGCCCACCAGAACCCGCAGCACCACCTTGCCTTCCTGCTCCAGCCGCCTGGCTTCCTTGGGATAGGCCGGCATCTTGTTCTCGCTGGCCTGCCTGTCAGGCACAGGCTGCACCACGCCTGCCGCAGCCGGGCCGCCGGCCAGCAGGCCCAGGGTCAATGCAAGGATGGCGCAGCGCATGCGGGGCATTCGGAAGGCTCCTGGATGGGGGCGGGATGGGGGACTGGATGGGGATGGGATGGCAGTCGCGGACTGGTGCGGCCCCGGATCATCGCATGCCCTCCACCCGCCACCAGCGCGGCAGCAGCGCCTGCACCTCGCCGCGCCGATAGCGGTCGTCGATGAGAAAGACCACGCCGCGGTCGCGCTCGCTGCGGATGACGCGGCCTGCGGCCTGGACCACCTTGCGCAGGCCCGGGTAGAGATAGCTGTAGTCATAGCCCTTGTCCGCGCCGAACTGGCGGTCCATGGCGCGCTTCATCTCTTCGTTCACGGGATTGACCTGGGGCAGGCCCAGCGTGGCCACGAAGGCGCCGATGAGGCGCTCGCCGGGCAGGTCCACGCCCTCGGAGAACGCCCCGCCCAGCACGGCGAAGCCCACGCCCTGACCGGCTTCGGTGAAGCGGGCCAGGAAGGCCGCGCGGCCCTCTTCGTCCATGGAGGGGGTCTGCAGCCAGACCGGCAGATCGGGATGGGCACGCTGCAGGCATTCGGCCACGCGCTGCAGGTAGTCGAAGCTGCTGAAAAAGCACAGGTAGTTGCCGGGCCGGCGCGCGTACTGCGCGGCCACGAGATCGGCGATGGGCCGCAGCGAACGGTCGCGGTCGCGGTAGCGCGTGGAGATGTGGCCGGCCACCTGCACATCGAGCTGGTCGGCCTGGAAGGGCGATTCGGCCTCCAGCCAGTGCGTGCCTTCGGGCAGGCCCAGGATGTCGCGGTAGAAGTGCGGCGGGCTCAGCGTGCCCGAGAACAGCACCGAGGCATGGGCCGCCGCATGGCGTGCCGCCAGGTGGGGCGCGGGCACCACGCAGCGTATGCACAGCGTGGATGCCGGCGTGCGACGGGGGCCTGGGCGCCCGGGCAGCAGGTGGACATCGAACAGCGCATGGCCGCCGAACTGCTCGGCCAGCGCCATGAACTGCAGCGCCTCCCAGTAAAAATCCAGCACGGGGTCGCCGGGCAGCATGGGGCTGTCGGCATTGGCGTCGGCGATGGCGGCCACGGCGCGCTGCGCGGCGCCCAGCAGGCCTGCGGGCACTTCCTCATGGGCCTGGTAGCTGGCGGTCTGCTCCCTGTTCAGCGCACTCCAGCTTCGGCTGAACCGGTCCAGCGCCTTGCGCACGGCACCGGTGGCCGACTTGCGGGCGGCCGCCAGTGCGAACTGCGACAGCTCGGCCGTGTACATGCGGCGCGCGCGCTCGAGCAGGTTGTGGGCTTCGTCCACCAGCACGCCCACCTTCCATTGCTGGGCCTGGGTGAGCGCGTACAGCATGGCGGCGCTGTCGTAGAAGTAGTGGTAGTCGGCCACGACCACATCGCTCCAGCGCACCAGTTCCTGGGCCAGGTAGTAGGGGCAGATGTCGTGCGCCAGCGCCACGGCACGCACGGCAGGCGGGTCCCAGGGCACCTGCTGCAGCGCGGCGGCGCGCGCGGCGGGCAGGCGGTCGAAGAAGCCGCGCGCCAGCGAGCAGGAGTCGCCGTGGCAGGCCTTGTCGGGATGCTCGCAGGCCTTGTCGCGCGCCAGGATGGCGAGCACGCGCAGCCTTGCGGGTGGCGAGGGTGGCGAGGGCGGAGGTTGTGGCGCAGCCGGTTCCTGCGGCGGTGGCTGGTGCTGCTCGGCGATCTGCCGGTTCACGCTGGCCAGCGCCTGCAGCGCCAAGCCATGGCCCGTGCCCTTGGCCGTGAGGAAGAACAGGCGGTCCAGGCCCTGGTCCGGCATGGCCTTGAGCATGGGGAAGATGGTGCCCAGCGTCTTGCCGATGCCCGTGGGCGCCTGCGCCATCAGGCACTGGCCGCCCTGCTGCGCGCGCGCCACGCGATAGACGGCCACGGCCAGCTCGCGCTGGCCCGCGCGAAAGCCCTGCATGGGAAAGCGCAGCGCGGCCAGCGCCGCCTCGCGCGTCGCGCGGTGGGCGGCCTCGCTGCGCGCCCAGTCCAGGAACAGCGCGCATTGCTGCTCGAAGAAGGCGCGCAGCGTGGCCGCGTCTTCCTCCTGCACCAGCACGGTTTCCTCCGAGTTGCCCACGTTGAAATACACCAGGGCCACGCGCAGCCGCTGCAGGCCGCGCGCCTGGCACAGCAGATGGGCGTAGATGCGCGCCTGGGCCCAGTGCAGGGCGCGGTGGTGGGCGCGCACGCCCTCGATCTGGCCCCGGTAGGTCTTGATTTCCTCGAGCTGGCCAGCCCCGGCGTCGAAGCCGTCGGCGCGGCCGCGCACGCGCAGGTCGCCGTATTCACCGGCCAGGCTGATCTCGGTCTCGTAGTCCTTGCCCCTGCGCGACTGCACCAGGCTGTGGCCGGCCATGCCCTCCAGTGCGCTGGGCGCGGGCGTGAAGCGCAGGTCCAGGTCGCCCGCGCGCGCCGTGAACTCGCACAGCGCGCGCACGGCCACGGTGTAGCTCACGCGGCCTCTCCCAGCGGCTGGCCGCGCCACTGCACATGGCACACGCGCACGGGAATGCCGTGCTCGGCACAGTACTGCAGCCAGCGGATCTGGTTGTCCTGCAGCTTGTCGCCGGGGGCCTTGGCCTCGACCAGTTCGTAGCGGCGCTCGGCCGGCCAGAAACGCACCAGATCGGGAAAGCCCGTGCGGTTGGCCTGCACGTCGCGCAGCAGCCGCGCAAAGAACAGCTTGAGGTGGGCGGCCGGAATGCAGTCCAGCGCCAGCGCAAGCAGCGGCGCGCTCAGCGTGCCCCAGAACACGAAGGGCGACTGCAGGCCCTGCTTGTCGGCATGGCGCTGCACGATGACCTCGCGCCAGCTGCCATCGTCCAGATGCGCCAGGCATTCCTCGAACAAGGCTGCGCGCCGCTGCACGAAGTCGGGCGCGGACAGGTCGGCCGGGCCGCTCTGGAACGGGTGGAAGAAGGCGCCCGGCAGCGGCGCGAAGATGGCCGGCCAGCACAGCAGGCCGAACAGCGAGTTGATGAGCGCGTTCTCCACGTAGAACACCGGCGCGGAGTCGCTGTGCCAATGGTCGCGCAGCACGTATTCGACCGATGCGGGCCGCGCCGGCAGCTCCAGCTCCACGTCCATGCGCATCTGCGCCACCACGGGCGCCAGCGCCGCCGCACGCCCGCGTGCGCCCTGCCCCAGGCTGCGGCGCAGGCGCGGCAGCATGCGCGCCACGCGCTGTAGTTCCTCGTCGCTCTCGGGCTGGGCCTGGGCGGCCTGGGCCAGCGCCATGGCATCGGCAAAGCGCTCCATGCGCTCGTACACACGCATGCGCCGGTGGCGGGCGCCGGGGTAGCGGCTTTGCGCATAGGCCTGCTCGGCACGCTCCCAGTCCTGCATGCGTTCGCAGGCCTGGCCTATGCGCAGCAGCACCTTGGCGCGGCGCTGCTCCAGCCAGGCATTGCCGCTGGCGCAGCCGGCCACCTGCTGCAGCAGCGCATCGATCTCCACGCCCTCATCCAGCGCCGCGCGGCAGGCCTGCAGGGCCAGGTAGCCATCGACATCGTCACGCGACTGGAAGGCCCGTGACGCCGCATCGAAGGCCACGGCCTCGTAGCGGAACACGCCCAGGTCGGCCAGCACGAATTCCGACCAGTCCTGGTAGAGGTTGCCGAAGAACATCAGCCGAAAGCGCTCGCACAGCGCGCCCACCATCACGCGCCAGGCGGCTTCGCCGGCTCCGACGCCCTGGGGCTGCCACTGCGCATAGGGCCTGGGCGCCTCGTGCAGGGGCTGCAGGGCCTGCAAAAGCTCGGCCTTGCGCAGGCCTGAGTGAACGGGTGCGCCTGCGAACAGCTGCAGCAGCTCGGGCTTGGTGTGCAGCGCAAACAGCTCCTCCAGCGCCATGGGGTGGTCCGCGTCCAGCCAGCCAAGATCCAGCAGGGGCGCGGCCGCGTCAGCAATGGCGGGAATCTCTTCATACACCAGCTTGCCGGCCCGAAACCAGGGCCCGCGCCGCATCAGCAAACGCACCATCAGCGCCTGCGAGGGCTGGGGCAGCTGCGTGAAACGGGTGAGGAATGCCTGCTCGGGCGCGTCCAGCAGATCGCCGTAACGCTGGCCAATCCAGTCCAGCGCGCGCTGGAAGTTGTGCAGGTAGTAGAAGCGGTGGGGAGGGAGCATGGGCCTGGCAGATCGGGCAGCCAGGCCGCTCGAAAACTGTATCTTTATACAGTCATCATAGCAAAACAGGAGTGACCACTTCGGAGGGAAGCGCGCTTGTCTGCAGGCTGGCGCAAGCCCAGAATTGCATCTGTTTTGATGACAGAGGGCCCGCCATGCGGATCACCGTGACGATCGACGATGCCTTGTACGAAGAAGCCCTGAAGATGTTGGAGCCAGGCATGGACGAGGCAGATCTGTTCCAACAGGTCCTCAGAACTTTCGTGAGGGTGCAGGCAGCCAAACGCCTCGCAGCACTTGGCGGCAGGGCAACCGATATGCCGGACTCCCAGGAGATTGCGTGTCGCTGGCCCTCGCCTACAGACTAGCTTTCCACCAAAGGCAGCACGATGCGCAACGCATGGCAGCATGCGTATTGACCACTCCCTGCCAGAAGGACCAGGGCATGGCGGCGATACGGCCACACGCTGCCCTGGAACCCGCTCTCAGATCACTTACGGATTGGCTATCACCTCGTCAGCATCCGACCAATAGCTGATCAGGCGTGTATAGACAAAGCCGGCGGCAGGCTTGTTGGGATCACTGATGCTGAACAATACCACCTTGCCTGCGTCACGGGAGTCATAGTTGGCCGAGTAATCCGACCAGAAGGTTGGCAGGCTGAATACGGTCTGGCCCGTACTCTTGTCCGTTGCCCGGACTGCGTGGCCGATGCTGCCGTTCTTGGAAATGCTTTCGATCACCAGTCGATACCAGCGCAGTTCCTCGAGCTTGGCCTCGCCGATGGCACCACGCGGATATTGAGCGGACGGACGATGGTGCGAGTCACCGTTGTCCTTGGTGTTGGTGATCTCAATTTCCTCAAGCGCCACGCTGCCTGGCGAATAGCCCCAATTGCCCGCAATGACAGCACCGCCACGGTTGTCACCCGCCACACTGTATGAGCCTTTGTGCCTGGCAATGATGCCCATGTGGCAAGCGGCCAGATAGCCATCGCTGAAGCGCACATCCATCACGATGGTGTGGCGGTTGTTGGCAGGGTTGTAGTTGGCAGGACGCCCCGTGTTGTCGAACACGAGCGCATGCGGATTGATATGCCGCGAATCGTAAACAAGAGGGAAACCCGTCGTGCTTTTGTACTGCTGGATGTTGTCCGGCGGCATGTACTGATCCGAGACGAGAACCTTGGAAACTTGAGCCATGGAGGCCTCCTATTCAATGGATGGAGTCGAAGGCGCTCGGCGGCACTCGGGTGGGGGGTTCGCTTGGACCCTCAGGGAATTCAACGTGCCGCAACGCGGGCACTTGATGTTCAGTAGCTGAAAGACGCCCATGGCGAGCTTTCGATTGCAGTTCGCGCATCTCACTTCCTGCTCCATGCGCTGCCTCACTGCAATGGTTGAAACAACATGCCGTCGGACACCAGAAATGGCAACGTACCGCCGCTGAGAAGGACGGCGTTGAAGCCGACAGGAGAGCAACTGGCAAAACAAAACATGAGGCCTCGGCACAGTGGATTTCAGGAAGTCCGCCGTATGGCTTGGGCGGACTTTTATTGTGCTGGCGCGAAACCTGTAGGTAAAACTATGCCGGACGTAGCTGCACCGCTTACGTCGAGCAAGCCTGTGGTCGCGAGACAGCCGCCTGCACGCGCTGGCCCAGCGGTTTGGCATTGCCTGCCGGAGCGTCTTGCCGTAGGGCCGGTTTCCCTGCTTCTCGAAGGGCTGGCCCCGCGCACGGCGCACGCGCGGGTTCGCACAAGCGCGCGACACGCGCTAGAAATCCGGACTGCGCATCCTCGACAAGGCGTCCTGCCGATTGGCGGCTCCCAGCTTGCGGTAGATGTTTTCCAGGTGCCGCTTCACCGTGCCTGCACGCAACTCCAGCATGGTGGCGATTTCTGCGTTGGTGTTGCCGTTGGCGACCCATTGCAGCACTTCACGTTCGCGCGGGCTCAGCACGTCGGCAGCCGGCGAGCCCGGTGAGAGCGCCTGCCATGCCGCCTGGCTGATTCGCTGCTGCTGGCTCAGGCGCCGCCACTGCGCCTGCGCATGCGGCCCCAGCAAGGTCAGCGCCATGCGCTCCGCAGCCGTGTAGCCGCGCGAGGCGCGTGTGACATTGAGGGTCAGCATCGCGCCGTGGCCCAGGTCCACGTCCAGCGCGAGTCCGTCCTGCTGGCCCACCTGGGAGTAGGCCTGGGCATAGAGCGCCGTACGTTGCCATTGCCCGCGAGTCAGCAGGTCGGAAATGCTGGCGGCCTGCGTCTGGCGCTGCCGATACAAGGGGTTGTCGGCCAGATGCCGGTGCACCGCAGCGTTGACTTCGGAGGAAATGGCCCGCACCGGATCGTAGGCCGTGCAGCCACGGACTTCCGCAATGCCGGAGAAATCCACCACCCGAATGTCACCCGGCACCACCAGGCGCAGCGCGTGCAGCAAATGCGTGGCCAGCGCGTGCAGATCGGGCGCGCCGTGCACCGCGAGGATGGCCTGATTGAGTTGCCCCAGTTGCTGCGTTGACAGGGTCATGTCGCGAAATCCAATGGCGTGCTCGAGGTGCTGGCGATAGGTGGGCCGGCTGAGGCCGCATTTTCAGGCCTGCGATGTGCCGTCGGCACATTTTCACGATCTTCGCAGAAAGCTAAGGTCACGCGGTCCGCAACAACAGCGCGCGGGTCTGCCCGGGACACGCAGCGCAACGGGAGGAACCGTGCACGCTTTTCTTCACAGACCCCTTCGACGCCTCCGGCTTCTGGCAGTGCCTGGCGCGCTGTGCAGCCTGCTGGCACTCAATGGCCAGGCCGCGACCATCGTGGTCAATACCACGGACAACACGCCCGGTGCAGCGGACTGCAGCCTGAATGAGGCATTGACCAGTGCCCAGATGGATGACGGCAGTTGGGGCAACGGCGCATGCATATCGGGCAATGGCGCGGACACCATCGTGTTCGACCCGGCCGTCTTTCCGGCAGGCAGCCTCACCGCCATTGCATTGGCAGGCCATTCCATCGACCTCAACTTCACCACCTCGGACATCACGATCGACGGGGACCAGCGGGTGGCGCTCGATGGGGGCAATGCCTCCCGCCTGGTGTCGGCCCAGGGCAGCGGTGTCCAGCTCACGCTGCGCGGCCTGACACTGCGCGGCGGGCAGACCGCCGCCGGTGAAGACGGCGGCGCCATCTACCTGGACAACGGCGTCACCCTGCGCCTGGAGCGCAGCGTGGTGCAGGACAGCACGGCCGGCATCAACGGCGGGGGACTGTACAGCCGCGACAGCACGGTGACCATCGTGGACAGTGTGTTCAGCGGCAACCAGGCAGGGGGACAGGGCGGTGCCATCTACAGCACGGGCAGCGGCTCGCTGACGGTGGAGCGCAGCCGCCTGTCCGGCAACACGGCCCGCACGCTGGGCGGGGGCCTGCGCAGCGGGGTGCCGACCACCATGACCGACAGCACCGTCACCGGCAACGTGCTGGTGTCTCCGGGCTCGGGTGCCGGCGTCTCGTTCACGCTCACCCGCCCCCGCACACTCCACGGCAACCAGATCACGAACAACGCGCCCGGCAACAACTGTGGCGGCGAAACGTTCACGGGGACGGGCAACCGCTACTGGCCGGCCAGCGATACCAGTTGCCCGGCGGCGGCAGGTGCCATCGCCAAAGCGCCGCAGGCCATCACCTTCACCACGGCACCACCGGCCGGCGCACGGGTGGGGGATACCTATGACGTGGCCGCCGTCGGAGGCGCCTCGGGAAACCCCGTCATGTTCGCCGTGGATGCATTGACCGCGGCGATCTGCAGCGCCTCCGGCAGCACCATCCGCTTCCAGGCCGCAGGGACATGCACGATCAACGCCAGCCAGCTCGGCGATGCGGACCATGACGCGGCTACGCAGGCGGTGCAGATGGCGGCGGTGGGACAGGGCCCCTCCCGTGTCACGCTGACCTCCAGCGCCAATCCCTCGCGTTCCGGGCAGTCGCTGTCCTTCTCCGTGGTGGTCGCACCCGATGTCTCCCTGGGCACCGCCGCCGTCCCCACGGGAACGGTCGAAATCATGGCTGGCGGCCTGTCGCTGGGCACGGCGGGTTTGTCCAATGCCAGGGCCATCATCGCCACCACCCAACTGACGGCGGCCGGCCCGCATGCCATCGTAGCCCGGTACGGCGGCGATGCGAACTATCTCGCCGCGGACAGCGGCGCATGGGCCCAGACCGTGGAGCCCGCAGCCCCGGCCCCGGCCACAGCCACCCCCGTGCCCGCGCTGGGCCCCTGGGGAGTGCTGCTGTGCGCCGTGCTGACGGGATGGGCAGGACTGCGGCTGCGCCGCGTGCACGGCACCTGATGCGGCACCTGATGCAGCACCTGATGCCACCGCCTGCCCGCAGGCCTCAGGCCGAATGCATCCAGCGCTGGTGCAGCCAGCGCGCCGCATGGTCCAGCGCATAGCCCAGGGCGCCGATCAGCACCACGGCGGCCATCAGCTCCGAATACGCCAGGCGGTCGCGCGTGTCGAGGATGAAGTAGCCCAGGCCGGCCGATACGCCCAGCATTTCTGCGGGCACCAGCACGATCCAGATGATGCCGATGGCCAGGCGCACGCCCGTGAGGATCTGGGCCGTGATGCCGGGCAGCACCACGCGCAGCACGGTCTCGGTGCGCGTGGCCGACAGGCTGCGCGCCAGCAGCAGCCAGTTGCGGTCCAGCTGGGCCACGCCGGCCGCCGTGCTCAGCAGGATGGGCCAGACGGCGGCGAAGGCCAGCAGGAAGTACACGGGCGCGTCGCCCACGCCCAGCACCATCACGGCAATGGGCATCCACGACAGCGGCGAGATCATGCGCAGGAACTGGAACACGGGCGAAAACGCCTGCGAGAACCCGCGCGACAGGCCCACCAGCACACCCAGCGGCACGCCGACCACAAAGGCCAGTAGCAGGCCCACGGCCACGCGCTGCAGGCTCAGCAGGGTGTGCATCCAGATGTCGGCGCCCGTCAGCAGCTGGCCCAGCGCCTGCAGCGACGGCCAGGGCGCGAAGGCCGCAGCCACGGGCGTGCTGCGCGCCAGCAGCGCGCCGCCCACCCACCACAGGGCCAGGACCAGGGCCGCGCCCAGCAGCGGCAATCCAATACGTCGCAACACCTGGCTCAGACCACGATGGTTTCGCGGCGCGAGAAATCGGCCGGAATGCCGAAGACCTGCGGGCCGCCCACGGCCTGGATGGCCTTGCGCACGAAGCGGTCGTCCACCAGGTCGGTGGCCGCGAACTTGGGCTCCAGCTTGTCGAGGAAGCGCGTGTCGCCCTCGACCTTGGTGGCCTTGATGGCGCGCACCAGCTGCTCGGTGTACGACGGATAGGGATAGGGCTGGAAGTCGATGCGCCGCTGGTGCCAGCCCTTGTTGACGACCACGCCGCTGGCCTCGTAGCTGGCGTAGTCGGTGGCGGCCAGCACCTTGGACAGCGTCTGCTGCGGATGCGGCGTGTAGCGGCGCTCGCCTGTGCTCGACAGCAGGCGCGCGGCGGCCAGGCGGTTGTCGCGCGTCCACAGCTGGGCCTTGACCACGGCATTGGTCACGCGCTGGGCCCATTCGGGCTTGTCGGCGATATCGCGCTCGGCCAGGAAGGTGACGCAGCAGGCGTGGTCCTTCCAGACATCGCCCGAGAAGCGCAGCATCTTGCCCACGCCCGCGATCTCGGCGGCGGCATTGAAGGGCTCGGCCACGATGAAGCCCGCAATCGACTTGCCGGCCAGGGCCGAGACCATTTCGGCCGGTGCCAGCACGACGAGGTTGACCTCGTTGGCCGCAATGGCGCCGCCGCGCGCCCGCGTCACGGCCGTGAGGCCGGCCTTGCGCAGCACGTCCTGCAGCAGGATGTTGTGGATGGAGTACCAGAACGGGATCGCCACGGTCTTGCCGCCCAGGTCCTGCACCTTCTGGATCTCGGGCAGCACGGTCAGGCCCGAGCCGTTGACGTGGTTCCAGGCCACGATCTTGGCGGGGAACTTGGCGCCGTAGCGCACCCACAGCGTGGAGGGCGTGAGCAGGTGGATGACGTTGACCTGGCCCGAGACGAAGGCCTCGACGATCTGGGCCCAGGAGCGGAACAGGCGCGGCGCCTCGGCCTTGAGGCCTTCGGCCTCGAACAGGCCGTTGCCGTGGGCCACCAGCAGCGGCGTGGCGTCGGTGATGGGCAGGTAGCCGATCTTCACGGGCTGGTCATCGCCCTTGAAGCCCTGGGCGCGCGCATCGCCTGCGGCCAGCAGCGGCGCGGCCACCGAGGCCGTGGCCAGCGCGCCCAGGCGCAGCATGTCGCGCCGCGTGAGGCCGCAGCCGCAGTCCGACGAAGCGCAGATGTGGGTGTAGGAAGGGTGGTCCTGGAAGCTCATGCGAAAGACCTTTCAGAAGAGCATGGTTGAAGTCGAAGAAATGGCGGATCTGCAGGCGGATCGGCAGGCGGGCAGGCAGGCAGGCGAGCCGGATCAGGCCTGGGCCGCATGGCGCACGCCGTGCAGGGCCGAGAGGATGTCCAGCCGCAGCGCGGTCACGGCGGCGGCCTGGTCCTCGCGCGGGCGCGCTATGTCCACGCGCCATTCGCGCACGATGTGGCCGGGCCGCCCGCCCATCAGCAGGATGCGGTCGCCCACGAGGATGGCCTCGTCGATGTCATGCGTGACCAGCAGCGCGGCCGTGTGCCAGCGGTGGACCACGTCCACCATCAGCTCCTGCATCTCGGCGCGCGTGATGGCGTCCAGGGCCGAGAACGGCTCGTCAGCCAGCAGCAGCTGCGGCTCGCGGGCCAGGGCGCGCGCCAGGGCCACGCGCTGGGCCATGCCGCCCGACAACTGCGAGGGGTAGAGCGCGCCACTGCCGCCCAGGCCCACGGCCTGCAGCGCCTGCTCCACGCGCTGGCGGCGGGCCTCGGCCTCCAGCTTCGGCTGTCGCTCGAAGTCCAGGCCGAAGCCCACGTTGCGCCGCGCGTCCAGCCAGGGCAGCAGGCTGGGCTGCTGGAACACGAAGCCCGCGCGCGGGTGCGGCGCGGTCAGCGGCTGTCCGAGGAACTGGAGCTCGCCCCGGCTCCAGGCGCCGCCGTCCGGCGACTCCAGGCCGCCGAGCACGCGCAGCAGCGAGGACTTGCCGCAGCCGCTGCCGCCGAGCAGGCAGACGATCTCGCGCGGGGCAATGCTCAGGGAGATGTCCTCGAACACGGCCTTGCCGGGCGCATAGCCAAAGCCCGCGCCGCGTGCCTGCAGCACGGGCGCGGGAGCGTCAGGGGAGAAAGCTTCCGTCTGGGTCATGAACTGGTGGTTGCCAGGGCCGCGCCAGCCAGCGCACCCTGTAGCTGCGTGACGCTGGGCGTCACGATGGGGATGAAGGCCGCCTCGCGCCAACGGCGCGCAAATCCCAGCGGCTGGTCGCGATGATAAGCGCGCCCGCCACTGGCGTGCAGTTCCAGCTGCAGGGACTGCTGCACGATGTCGTTCAATTCCAGGCGCAGGCGGAACAGGGCTTGAGGTCGGTCAAGAAAACGCCCGTCGGACAGGCCGGCATGCAGCGTGGCCGTGGCCAGTTCCAGCGCGTGGCGCTGCTGCTGCAGCGGGCCGCCCAGCACATCGCGCCCGGCGCCGGCACGGGCCGAGGCCGCCGCCAGCGAGGCGCGCGCCAGGCCGATGCACAGCCCCAGCTGCAGGCCCATGAAGGCGGGCCGCACGCGCGGCAGGAAATGGTTGGCGTCGGCATGGATCACATCGGCCGGACCGATCTGCAGCCCCTCGATGGACAGCGCCGCCGTATGGCTGCCGCGCAGCGCGATCAGGTCCAGGTCGGCGCTGCGCTGCAGGCCCGCCGCATCGCCGGGCAGCGCGGCCACGAAGGGCTTTGCACCGTCGCTGCGCGAGACGGCAACGGCCACCACGAAGCGACCCGGCGGCACCAGGTTGGTGGCCCAGGGCACGCGCCCGCGCAGTGCAAGGCCGTCGGCGTTGCCGGAGCCGACGGGCGTGGCCTCGACCTGCAGGGCCTCGATGCCGCCCAGGTACTTCATGGCGTTGGACAGGCCCGTGGCGCCCGCCTGCGTGCCCTGCAGCAGGCCCGGCAGCCAGCGCTGGCGCAGCGCCGCGTTGGGCGACTGCAGCAGGTATTCGACAAAGGCGCGCTGCGCCCAGAACACGAAGCCCGCCGTCAGCGAATGCCCGGCCACGCCGGCAATGGCCTCCAGCGCATCGCCCAGGCTGCCACCCTGCCCGCCCTCGGCCACGGGCACGCCCAGGCCGAACAGGCGGTGCTGCGCCAGCCGGGGCAGCACTTCGTGCGCATGCGCGGGGCCTTCGTCCAGGGAGTCGGCATGGGCGTCCAGCCACTGCCGCAGCGAATCAGCCAGCATGTGCGTTCTCCTGCGGTTGTCGGAACTGTTCGGGCAGATAGGGCTGCAGCTGCGGGTTGACGGGGCTTTGCGCCAGGCTGTTGGCAAAGTTGCACAGCGTGGCCAGGCTGATGCCCAGCACCACCTCCAGCGCCTGCTGCTCGCTCAGGCCTGCTGCATGGAAGGCGGCCAGGGCCTCGTCGGCGACGGCGCCGCGCGTGGCGATCACGGCTTCGGCAAAGCGGCGCACGGCGTCCAGGCGGGGCTGGCCCGTGTCCCGGCCGTCCTGCAGCGCCACCACCTCGGCCTGGGTCAGGCCGGCCTGCTTGAAGGCCAGCTTGGTGTGGCCGGCCACGCAGAAGTCGCAGCCATGGATGCGCGCCGCCGTGATCTGCACCACCTCGCGCTCGGCCAGCGTGAGCTGGGCGCGCGCGTTGATCTGGCCCACGGTCACATAGGTCTCCAGCGCCTGGGGCGAGTTGGCCAGGATGGCGATCAGGTTGGGCAGGAATCCGTTGCCGGCCAGGGCGCGCTCCACGAAGGGGCGGCTGGCTTCAGGGGCGGTTTGCGGGGTGTGCAGGGTCAGGCGTGCCATGGTGCTTTGCAGGAATGAAGGAATGCCTTCATGATCGGCCGCGCCCCCCTTGCCATCAATGCCGCCGCGTCGCGGATTTATGCCCGAACGTGTCAACCCGCAGGCAGATGCGGCGGGCCCGGATGCCGGCTCAGCAGCAGCGTGCCTGCGCGCGCTGCCAGGCGCCGGGCTGCTCGCCCATCACGCGCTTGAAGGCGCGCGAGAATGCCGCGTAGGACTCGTAGCCCACGGCCTCGGCCACCTGGCCTATCGCCTCGCCCTGGGCCAGGCGGCGCGCGGCCAGCTGCATGCGCAGCAGCAGCAGGAATTGCTGGGGCGGCTGGCCGCAGGCCTCGGCGAACTGCCGAAAGAACGTGGCGCGCGACAGGCACACGCGCGCGGCCATGTCGGCCACGCTCCAGTTGCGGGCCGGCTCGCGCAGCAGCTCGGCCACCAGCGGCGCAAAGCCCGGCCGGCGCAGCAGGCTCCAGATGCCGCGCGCCCGCGCATCGCCATGCGCCAGCTGGCGCAGGCCGTAGAAGAACAGCAGGCCCACCAGCCGGTCCATCACGGCCGAGGGCTCGGTGCCCGTGCGCAGCGCCTCGGCGCGCATCAGGTCGAACAGCATGGAGGCGCCGCTCATCGCATGGTCGTCGCCGCGCAGCACCAGGTGGTCGGGGAAGGCATCGACCAGCAGGCCGCGCATGGGCCCCTCGAAGGTGAAGAAGCCGCAGGCCAGCGCCGTCTCTCCGATGCCGGCATCGCCCGTGGCGGGGCGCATGGCCTGCGGGGCGCAGGCCATGTCCGGGTCGGCATAGGGCGAGATGAAATGCGGCACGTCGCGCGAGAGGAACACGCCGTCGCGCGGCTGCAGCTCCACCGAGGGCTGGCCCGGCAGGTGCAGCCAGCAGCGCCCGTCCAGGATCAGGTGAAAGCTGGCCCGCGCGCGCCCCGCCGTGGAGGCCCGCCAGCGCCCGCAGTACTGCCCCACATGGAACACGCTGGCGCGCCATTGCAGGCCGTTGAGCAGGCCGTCGATGACGCGATCGACCTGCGCTTCGGCCGCGCTGTCGGGGACTGGGTCGGGTAGCACGGTGCGGCGGTGAAAAAGCTGAGGCGGTGGAGGGAATGCGGCCGGCCAGTATCGCCACGATGCAGGCGCGGGGGAACGAATCTTTGGGCATATGCTTGTGCCCTTCCCGATATCAGCGCGGCCCCACCCGGCCCCGCCCCGCACCCGGCCTCAGTCCGGCTTGATATCCGACTCCTTGATCACGGCCGACCAGCGGCCCACCTCCTTGGCGATCTGCATGCGCGCCTCGGCAGGCGTGGTGAAGGTGGGCATGGCGCCCTGGGCGACCAGGGCGTCCTTCACTTCCTGCTGCCCCATCACCTCCTTGAGCGCGCCGCTGAGCCGGGCGACGATGGGCGCGGGCGTGCCCGCAGGCGCCAGCAGGCCGAACATCGACGTCACCTCGAAGCCCGACAGCCCGGCCTCGGCCGTGGTGGGAATGTCGGCAATGGAGGGCACGCGCTGCGCCGTGGTCACGGCCAGGCCGCGCAGCCGCCCGCCCTTGATGAAGCCCTGCGTGGCGGGCAGGGTGTCGAACACCACATCCACCTGGCCGCCCATGAGGTCGTTGAGCGCGGGCGTGCTGCCCTTGTAGGGCACGTGCGTCAGCGGCACGCCGGCCTGCCGCTTGAACAGCTCGGCCGCCAGATGCTGGGGTGAGCCATTGCCCGAGGAGCCGTAGTTCAGCCCGCCCGGCTTCGCTTTGGCCAGCGCGATGAACTCCGCCAGATTGGCCGACGTCACCGACGGCCCCACGGTGATCACCAGCGGCACGCGGCCCACCACGGCTATGGGCGCGAAGCTCTTGTCCATGGTGAAGCCCGCCGTGGCAGGCATGAGCACGCTGTTGATGGAATGGCTGGTCAGCGCGCCCAGCAGCAGCGTATAGCCATCGGGCCTTTCCTTGGCCACGGCCGCGGCGCCCAGGTTGCCGGCCGCGCCGGCCCGGTTCTCCACCACCACGGGCTGGCCCAGCGCCAGCGAGAGCCTTTGCCCCACCACGCGGCCGATCACGTCGGTGGCGCCCCCGGGCGTGTACGGAACGACCAGCTTGATGGGCCGGGCCGGATAGGCGCCGTCGGCCAGCGCGGGCGTGGCCAGGCCTGGGCCCAGCGCCAGCGCGGCCAGCAGCGCCGCAGCCAGGGCGGCGCGCCGGTTGGGCGCATGAATGCGACGGATGCGGGATGCAGCAACAACCATGGGTGTCTCCTCCTTTTGTCTTGTGTCGGAAAAACATGCCCGGCACGCACTCCGGGCACGGCTGCATGGTTGGCCAGATAGATTATTAATAATATAGGTGATAACGACGATAATAATCCGCGGCATCCGCCGCTATCCTGCCCCACGACAAGGCAGCGCCTGCCTTCCGACCCCGCCAAGACCCTCTGCAAAGCACCCCACCCATGACCGACCCCAAGACTCCCGATGGCGCTCCAGGCCATGACATCGCCCCCGCCGATGCGGCCACGGGCATCTCCAAGGGCCTGACCAACTACGGCGACCGCGGCTTTTCGCTGTTCCTGCGCAAGGCCTTCATCAAGGGCGCGGGCTACACGGACTCGGCGCTGCAGCGGCCCGTCATAGGCATCACCAACACGGGCAGCAGCTACAACCCCTGCCACGGCAATGCGCCCCAGCTGATCGAGGCCGTCAAGCGCGGCGTGATGCTGGCGGGTGGCCTGCCCATGGACTTCCCCACCATCTCGGTGCACGAAAGCTTCTCGGCGCCGACCAGCATGTACCTGCGCAACCTCATGTCCATGGACACCGAGGAGATGATCCGCGCCCAGCCCATGGATGCCATCGTGCTCATCGGCGGCTGCGACAAGACGGTGCCGGCCCAGTTGATGGGAGCGGCCTCGGCGGGCATTCCGGCCATCCAGCTGATCACCGGGTCGATGCTCACCGGCTCGCACCGCAGCGAGCGCGTGGGCGCCTGCACGGACTGCCGCCGCTACTGGGGCAAGTTCCGCGCCGAAGAGATCGACGCCGAAGAGATCGCCGACGTGAACAACCAGCTGGTGGCCAGCGTGGGTACCTGCTCGGTCATGGGCACGGCCAGCACCATGGCCTGCATTGCCGAGGCGCTGGGCATGACCGTGCCCGGCGGCGCCTCGCCCCCCGCCGTCACGGCCGACCGCATCCGCATTGCCGAGCAGACCGGCACCGAGGCCGTGCGCATGGCGCGCGGGGGCCTGACCATCGACAAAATCCTCACGCCCGCCGCCTTCGAGAACGCCATGCGCGTGCTGCTGGCCATCGGCGGCTCCACCAACGGGCTCGTGCACCTGGCCGCCATTGCGGGGCGCATGGGCTATGACATCGACCTCAAGGCCCTGGACCGCATGGGCCGCGACACGCCCGTGCTGCTGGACCTCAAGCCCTCGGGCGACCACTACATGGAGGACTTCCACCACGCGGGCGGCATGGCCACGCTGCTGCGCGAGCTCAAGCCCCTGCTGAACCTGGACGCCCTCACCGTCACCGGCCGCACGCTGGGCGAAGAGATCGACCGCGCCGGCCCCGGCTTTGCGCAGGACGTGGTGCGCCCGCGCTCCAACCCCATCTACCCGCAGGGCGGCATCGCCGTGCTGCAGGGCAACCTGGCGCCGGGCGGCGCCATCATCAAGCAGTCGGCCGCCCATCCCCGGCTCATGGAGCACGAAGGCCGCGCCGTGGTCTTCGAGAACGCGGCCGACCTGGCCCACCGCATCGACAGCGACGACCTGGACGTGACGGCCGACGACATCCTCGTGCTCAAGAACATCGGCCCCAAGGGCGCGCCCGGCATGCCCGAGGCCGGCTACATCCCCATCCCGCGCAAGCTGGCGCGGGCCGGCGTCAAGGACATCGTGCGCATCTCCGACGGGCGCATGAGCGGCACGGCCTTCGGCACCATCGTGCTGCACGTCACGCCCGAATCGGCCGTGGGAGGGCCGCTGGCCCATGTGAGGAATGGCGACCGCATCACGCTGTCGGTGGCGCGCCGCGAGCTGACGCTGCAGGTCGGCGACGAGGAACTGGCCCGCCGCGCCCGCGAGCAGCCGGTGGCCGTGCCCACGGCCGAGCGCGGCTACCGCAAGCTCTTCCTCACCACCGTGAACCAGGCCGACCAGGGCGTGGACTTCGACTTCCTGCGCTGCGCCACCGAGCGCGGCACCATTCCCGGCCGGCGTGAATAGTCGGCGCAGGCGGTCAATTCGGACAAAATGGCGTCTTTGTCCCAACCGCCTGTCTTGATGGTCGCTGCCGCCTCACTGCCGATTTCCCTGGATGCCGAACCCGCCCCCGCAGCCGACGCCCTGGGCGCCATGGTGGCCGCGCTGGAAGAGGACGTGGTCTTCGGCCGGCTGCACCCGCGCGAACGCCTGGTGGAGGACGACCTCATGGCCCGCTTCGACGTCAAGCGCCATGTGGCCCGCGAGGCCCTGGCCGCGCTGGACCGCATGGGCCTCATCGAGCGCCGCAAGAACGTGGGCGCCCTGGTGCGCTCCTTCTCCACCCAGGAAGTGCAGGAGCTGTACGAGCTGCGCGGCATGCTGGAAGTCGAGGCCGCGCGCAAGATCCCCCTGCCCGTTCCCCCCGAAAGCCTGGACCGCCTGACCGCCATCCAGCAGCAGCACGACGCCGCCGTGGCCGAAGGCAACGCTCGCCTGGTGTTCCGCATCAACCTGGCCTTTCACCAGGAACTGTTTGCGCTGGCGGGCAACGACACGCTGCACAAGGCCATCACCGAATACGCGCGCCAGACCCACCCCATCCGCTTCGCCTCCCTGGTCTCGGCCGACTACCGCGAGCGCGCACGCCAGGAACACTGGCAGATGATCGAAGCCCTGCGCGCCCAGGACCGCGACGCCCTGGTCCGCCTGTGCGCCGAGCACCTGCTGCCCTCGCGCGATGCGTATCTGAATGCGCAGTTGCAGCGGTTGTAGGCGAAGTCACCCAGGAGCGACGCGGGCAGCGTCACGCGCCGTTGCCGCCGCTGCGCTCGGCAGCCAGACGCTCCCGCAACTGGCCGAGGGTGACGGCGCTGGAGGGATCAGCCCTCAAGGCGTCATAAGCAGGGCCTACCTCCAGGTGCAGCCAGCTATCCAGGCCGCGATCCTTGTCCATCAGCGCTTTCAACCCCGCGCAGATCACCTCGCTTTCGCTGGCGTACTCACCGGCCCTCACTTTGGCCCTGACCGCATCGGCGATGTCATTGGGCAAGGTGATGCTCATTTGCTGAGTGGTCTGCATGGGAGGCTCCCTGTAGGCAAGTGAGTGATCCTACTTTCATGTGGCAATCCAGTCGCCGACCCCGCCTCAGCTTGCACTCGCCCCCAACCTCCCCCGGTACGCCGCAGGCGTCTCCCCGAACGTGCGCCGGAACAAGCCGATGAAGGCGCTGGCCGTGGCGTAGCCCAGGTCCAGCGCGATGTTCGTTACAGGCGCGCCGGCGGCCAGCATCTCCAGCGAGCGCATCAGCCGCGCGCGCTGGCGCCAGGCGGTGAAGCTGAAGCCCGTCTCCGAGACAAAGCGCCGGCTCAGCGTGCGCGAGCTGACTGCGGCCCAGCGCGCCCAGGCCTCCAGGTCGCGGGCATCGGCCGGGTCGGCGATCAGTGCGCGGGCGATGCGCTGCAGGCGCGGGTCGGCGGGCAGGGGCAGGCCCAGGGGCTCCACGGGCAGGGTGCGGATCTCGTCCAGGATCACCGCCATCACATGGGCGCGGGCCTGGTCCGCCGAAGGGCCTGGTTGCACGGGCTGCGTTGTGGGCACGCCTTGCTGCCATCCCCAGCCGGCGGCGCGCAGCACGGCCTCGCGCAACAGGCCCGAGGTGCGGATGGCGCAGGGCCGCTGCGGCAGGTCGGCGCAGGCCGGCTCCGCCACATAGACGCTCCAGCCGTGGAAGGGACCATGGGAGCGGCCCGAATGCAGCTGGTGCGGCGGCAGCCACACGGCATGGATGGCGGGCACCACCCAGACCGCGTCTTCCACGCCCACCGACAGCAGCCCGCGCAGCGAGCCGAACAGCTGGCCGCGCGCGTGGCGGTGCGGCTCGGAGGCCAGCTCCTCGTCCTGGTTGCCCACGGCTGCTATCAGCACGGGGCCATCGGCACGGTTCACATGGCTGACCAGTTCAAGAATGGCATCGGGCATGGCGTCTTTGAGCTATTTGTTGGCTGATCCAGTCTACAGCCGCCAACGCCTTTGTTCTTACGCTTGTGCCATGCACACAGACAACACCGCCCTTGCAGACCCGCCAGGCCCGGCCATCGACCTGGACTTGCTCTACGCCGCCCCGGCAGAAAGAATCCAGAAGGCCGTGCGCGACCGCCTGTCCGACTTCCACGAGGCCTATCTGCGCCAGGCCAGCTTCTTTTGCCTGGCCACGGCCGGCGAACGCGGCCTGGATGCCTCGCCGCGCGGCGGGCCACCCGGCTTTGTGCAGGTGCTGGACGAGCGCACCGTGGCCTTTGCCGACTGGCCCGGCAACAACCGCATCGAATCCCTGCGCAACCTGCAGGCCGATGACCGCCTGGCCATGCTCTTCCTGTTCCCGGGGCTGGACATCTTCCTGCGCATCAACGGGCGCGGCCGCATCTCCACCGACCCCCATCTGCTGCAGGAACTGAGCGAAGGCCGGGGCACGCCCAAGACCGCCACCGTGGTCCTGGTCGACGAGGTGCTGCTGCACTGCGGCAAGGCCGTCCACCGCTCCGGCCTGTGGAACCCGTCAAGCCAGCTGGACCGCACCGCCCTGCCCTCCGTGGGCCAGATGATGGCCGCCCTCACGCAGTTGGCCGATGCCACGGCGCCCGCCATGGATACCGCCCAACAGGAACAGGCCAACGCCCACTACGCCCATGCGGTCAGGAACGACCTGTACTGACGGCCCGCCCTTTTCAGGAGAAATGCCATGCTGCTCGACACCACCCACTTTCCCCTGGTCTACCTGCGCGAGCATGCGGCGCAGAAGGCCCGCACCAACGAAGACGCATCGGCCGAAGGCCAGCTGGAATCCCTGCTCGACCAGGGCCGGCACTTCGTGCTGCTCACCGACCACCTGCCCGGCGACCACCCCGAGGAAAGCCACGAAGAACGCAAGCAGCGCGCCCTGTTCTTCAAGCGCAACCGCGAACGCATGCGCCAGCTGTGCCGGGGCATGGTCGTCATCACGGGCGACCGCGCCGTGCCCACCGCCCTGCGCCTGGCCGTGCAAGGCATGGGCAAGGCGCTGGGCATGCGGGTTGCGTTCGTGCAGGGGGAGGATGAGGCGCAGGTCTGCTCGTGGGAGCTGCTTGGACAGGCGTGAAGGCGGGCCAGGCGGAGTGTGGGCACAAACAGACACATCTCCCTACAAGCTCCATACGGGGGAGTCGCATCGATAAAATTATTGGGAATCATTCTCATCCCGCATTCTCATCCCGTTTTCTCCATGCACTCCCCCCTCCACACGCTGACCCCGATCGCCGGGGCCCTGGCCCTTCTTTTGTCTGCTGGCGCCGCATGGGCCCAACCTGCCCCTTCCACGGCAACGGCCGCGCCCGAGCTGGGCACCGTCACCGTGGAGGCCAGCGCCGATGCGTCGGCTGAAGGCCTGTCCAGGCCCTACGCGGGCGGCCAGGTGGCGCGCGGCGGGCGGGCCGGGATTCTGGGCACGCGCGACAACATGGAGACGCCGTTCTCCATCACCAGCTACACCAACGAGCTGATCCAGGACCGCCAGGCCAAGAGCGTGGGCGATGTGCTGCAGAACGATCCTTCCGTGCGCGTGGCGCGCGGCTTCGGCAATTTCCAGGAGTCCTACTTCGTGCGCGGCTTCGTGCTGGGCTCGGACGACGTGGCCTACAACGGCCTGTATGCGTTGCTGCCGCGCCAGTACATCGCCACCGAGCTGTTCGAGCGCGTGGAGCTGCTGCGCGGCGCATCGGCCTTTCTGATGGGCGCCAGCCCCAATGGCGGCGGCCTGGGCGGCAACATCAACCTGCTGCCCAAGCGCGCGGGCAGCGATCCGCTGTCGCGCCTGACGGCAGGCATTGCCAGCGGCGGCCAGGCCTTTGTGGCGGCCGACGTGAGCCGGCGCTTCGGCCCCGACCAGGCCACAGGCATCCGCCTCAATGCCGCGCACCGGGGCGGTGATACCGCCATCGACCAGGAAAGCTCCAAGCTCGATCTGCTGTCCGTGGGCATGGACTGGCGCAGCCGCAATGTGCGCCTGTCGGGCGACATCGGCTGGCAGGACAACCGCCTCAAGCGCACGCGCACCAATGTCACGCCGGGCGCAGGGCTGGCGGCCATTCCTGCGGCGCCCGATGCTTCCTCCAACTGGGCCCAGCCCTGGACCTATTCCGACGAGCGCGACCTGTTCGGCACGCTGCGCGGCGAATGGGACATCAACAGCAACGTGACGGCCTGGGCCGCCTACGGCCTGCGCCGCAGCTCCGAGAACAACTCGCTGGCCAACATCACGCTGGCGGCGGCCGGCAATGGCGCGGCCACCACCAGCCGCTTCGACAACGCGCGCAAGGACCGCGTGAGCACAGGCGAGCTGGGCGTGCGCGCACGCCTGAATACGGGCAGCGTGGGCCATGAGATCGTGGCCAGCTACTCGGCCTTCGACCTCAAGGTCTACAACGCCTATGGCATGAGCACCGGCGGGGGCAGCAACACGCTGGCCACCAATCTCTACGACCCGCGCTACTACGCGATCACACCGCTCAACTACCTGGGCAACGACCTGTCCAACCCCGCCTACAACCGGGGCACGCGCCTGAACAGCTTTGCGCTGGGCGACACGCTGTCGCTGATGGACGGCCGCATGCTGGTGACGGCCGGCGTGCGCCGCCAGACGATAGAGACCGACTCGGTGAGCTACCGCCTCGTCAGCAACGGCGCGGTCACCAGCCAGGGCGGCGTGCGCACGGCCTATGACCAGAGCCGCACCAGCCCGGTGCTGGGCGCGGTGTTCAAGCTCACGCCCCAGGTATCGCTGTACGGCAACTACATCGAGGGACTGGCCCAGGGCGACACGGCGCCGGCCAAGTCGGGCGACACCATCATCGCCAACGCGGGCCAGCAGATGTCGCCCTACGTGACCAAGCAAAAGGAAGTGGGCGTCAAGTACGACGGCGGCAAGCTGGGCGGCGGCCTGGCCTTCTTCTCCACCGACAAGCCGCGCTCGCTGATCGACGGCAACCTGTTCACCTCGGCCGGCAAGGACCGCCACCAGGGCGTGGAATTCAACGTCTTCGGCGAACCCATGCGCGGCCTGCGCCTGCTGGGCGGCGCCACCTGGCTGGACGCCAGGCAGCAAAGCACGGGCCGAGCCACCACCGACGGCAAGCGCGTCATCGGCGTGCCGCGCTTCCAGGCCACGGCGGGCGTGGAATGGGATGTGCCGGGCATCAACGGCCTGGCGCTGGACGGCCGCCTGGTGCACACCGGCGCCAGCTACGCCAACGACGTCAACACCCTGCGCGTGGCCGGATGGAACCGCCTGGACCTGGGCGTGCGCTACATGACCGAAGTGCAGGGCAAGCTGCTCACGCTGCGCCTGCGCGTGGACAACGCGACGGATCGCAACTACTGGGCCTCCGTAGGCGGCTACCCGGGTTCGGGCTACCTGACGGTGGGCGGTCCGCGCACGTTCTCGCTGAGTGCGAGTGTGGATTTCTGAGGCGGGATGCGCGTGCTTTCCGGGAAGGAACCTTTCGCCCGGGCATGGTAATGCACCTGCATTACCATGCATGGCAGCCTATCAGGAGATGCCATCATGTTTTCGACACTTGAAGCCGAATCCACGCTCACTGACCGCTACCAGACCACCATTCCCGAAGCCGTTCGCCGCGCATTGCACCTGAGCAAGCGCGACAGGATCCACTACACCATCCTGCCCGGCGGGGAGGTCGTGCTCAGTCGCGCCGACTCCGCCGAGGATGCCGATCCCGTGCTGGGCCAGTTTCTCGGCTTTCTGGCACAGGACATGGCAGCCCACCCCGAGCGCCTGCAGACCATGGATGCCCGTCTGGCGCAGCAGATCCAGGCGCTGACCGAAGGCATCGAGGTCGATCTGGATGCACCGCTTCTGGCAGACGACGAATGAGCGCCGTACCGCCCGCCCCCTTGCGCATCCACGGCTGGACGGTATTCATGCACCCGCTTTTCCTGGCCCAGCTACAGGCGTTGAGCCACGAAGTGGAGGGTCTGAAAACCAAGGACCCTGGCGGGTACACACGCAAGAACGCGACCAAGCGATTGGCGGCGATCCGCAAGCTGGCATTCGATGTCATCCCGCAGGATCCCACGCGGCCAGACTACCGCCAGGGCCATACCCTGGGCGAGGAGCACAAGCACTGGTTTCGGGCCAGGTTCTTCCAGCAGTACCGCCTGTTCTTCCGCTTTCACGCCCCCAGCAAAATCATCGTGTTCGCCTGGGTCAACGATGAGGACACCAGGCGAGCCTATGAGGGCAGCGACGATGCCTACAGGGTGTTCCGAAAAATGCTCGCCAACGGGCACCCTCCTGGCGATTGGGACAGTTTGCTGGCACAGGCGGAGTCCCCGCCACCCGACTCACAGCCGCACGCCTGAGCCGCAGCCCGCCCTCAGGTCTCGCGCGGCTTGGTGTCCGGCTCCGCGTCATCGTGCGGCGGCGGCGCACTGACCACGTGCGGCAGCATCACGAGGATGACGATGGCCAGCAGCGTGGCCAGCAGCGCGATGGCTTCGCGCCCCAGGCCGCAGGCCACGCCGATGGCGGCCGTCATCCAGATGCCGGCGGCCGTGGTCAGGCCCTGCACCTGTTCCTCGGAGTGGCGCTTGATGATGGCGCCCGCGCCCAGGAAGCCCACGCCGGCCACCACGCCCTGGATCACGCGGCTCATGTCGGCAATGTCCATGCCGCCGCGCTCGGGCACCAGCACGAACAGCGCCGCGCCCATGGCCACCAGCATGTGGGTGCGCAGGCCTGCGGCCTTGCCCTTGTGCTCGCGCTCGTAGCCGACGATGCCGCCCAGCAGCGCCGCCAGCAGCAGGCGCACCATGACGCGCGTGACCTCGGCCGCATCGGGCAGGCTGGAAAATTCCTCGACCAGGGTGTTGGCCACTTCCTCCCACATGCCGCGTTCCTTTCCTTGGGTTTGCGTCCGGACTCAGGAAGGGAGCATGGCGTGGCGTGCAGCACACCCAGGCCATCGGCATTCGCCATTGGCTGTCAGCCAAGCGCGCCCGCTTCAGGCGCCTGCGGGCTTGTCCTGGTCCTTCGGGGGAGAGGCCTGCTCGGGCACCGGTGCGGGTGCCGACGCAGGAGCAGGAGCAGGTGCGACCACCATGCTCAGCATGTGCTGGGCCAGCGTCTCGTACAGCGGCCGGGCCAGCATGCGCGAGACCAGGCTGGCCAGCATGGCCGCCGCCATGAGGCTGAGCACCATGGAGTGGCCGTCCACCATCTCCATGACGATGATGAAGGCCGTCAGCGGCGCCTGCGTCACGGCGGCCAGGAAGGCGGCCATGCCCATGGCGATGAGGGCGGGCGCGATGTCTGCGCCCATGAGGCCGGCCACGTTGTGGCCCACGCCCGCGCCAATCGACAGCGAGGGCGCGAAGATGCCGCCCGGCACGCCCACCCAGGCCGACAGCCAGGTGGCGATGAACTTCAGGGTGACGTAGAACGAAGGCACGTCGGCCTGGCCCGCCAGCATGTGCTTGACGGCTTCCGAGCCCGCGCCGAAGGTGGCGCCGCCCGTGACCATGCCGATGACGGCGATCACCAGCGCGACCGCCGCCGCGAAGCGGATGGGAAAGCGCGCGCGCAGTTGGTTGAGCCGCTCGGGCGCGCGGGTCAGCGAGGCGGCCAGCAGCTTGGCGAAGAGGCCTCCCAGCACGCCGCAGGCCAGGGTCACGCACAGGCCCGGCAGCAGCGCGTCCCAGGTCAGGTGGGGCACCTGGATGCGGCCGAAATAGCTGAGGTTGCCGAAGGCCGACACGCCCATCAGGCCAGCCAGCACGATGGCCGCGATGATCAGGCCGCTGGAGCGCGACTCCAGCTTGCGCGACAGCTCCTCGATGGCGAAGACCACGCCGGCCAGCGGCGCGTTGAAGGCCGCCGCAATGCCGGCCGCGCCGCCGGCCACCAGCAGCGCATGGTGGCTGATGCCCGAATGCGGGCCGAACCAGCGCCGCGCATGGTGCATGACACCGGCGGCCACCTGCACCGACGGCCCCTCGCGCCCGATGGACAGCCCCGCCGCAAAGCCTGCGCTGGCCAGCGCCATCTTGGCGAAGGACAGCCACAGCGACACGAAGCGCCCGCGCTGCGTGGAGTCCAGCGCCGGGTCCAGCGTGGCGATCACCTGCGGAATGCCCGATCCCGCCGCACCCGGCGCCCAGCGCCGCGTGAGCCACACGGCGCCCGCCGTGACGGCAGGCATCCACAGCAGCACGGCCCAGCCGCCCTGCCAGTGGTAGATGCTCTCGAAGAATTCGAAGCCCGCGTCCGCCATCAGCGTGAAGGCCACCACGCACAGCCCGGCGGCGGCGGCATAGGCCAGCACGATGGTGCGGTCCAGCCAGCGCCTGCCGTCCCGGAATTCCTGGTTCAGGTTGTGGAGGAAGTCGGGTTCTTGCTGCATCGCGTGAAGAGGCTGGGCGAAAGCTCTTCATTGTGCACAAGCCCGGCCACAGGGGCTGTCGCCATCGGCAATGCCTACTTCGCCGCTGAGTTGATGGACGATGACTGTGTACCTGGAGAGCCGTCCGTCAGGCATTCCACCACCCGGGCATGGGCACCCTGGCAAGCCTTGCCGTACGCCACTCAATGACGGCACGTTTGCGCAGCTCTCGCCCGCGCCGGCGCGAACCTGTCGCAGACCTGCAGCGCGCTGCCGTGCCGATCGTGCCTGCAGGTTCAGTCCACCACGAAGAGCCTGGCGCCCTTGGGCGAGCGCGAGCGGTGCGGCTCGGCGTTGTCCGCCACCTGGTAGCTCATGCCGGGTGTCAGAGTGAAGCGGCGGCCGTCCGCCAGTTCGGTCTCCAGCTCCCCTTCCAGGCACAGCAGCACATGGCCCTTGGTGCACCAGTGGTCGGAGACATAGCCGGGCGTGTACTCCACCGTGCGCACGCGGATGTTGCCGAAGTTCTGCGTGCGCCAGAACGCCTGGCCGGCCTCGGCCGAATGCTCGGTGGGCGCCACGGCGGCCCAGTCGGTGGTGTTGAAGGGGATGTTGTCCATCTGCATGGCGGGATTCCTTGATGAAGGGGGTGTGCAGCTAGAGGGCCGGCGTCGGCAGCAGCCTCGGCCTCAGTCCCCGCGCCGCAGCAGGTAGATGTCCATGATCCAGCCATGCCGCTCGCGCGCTGCGGCTCGGGCCTGCGCGATGCGCGGGGCGGCCTCGGCCAGCGGGCCGCTGTCCAGCATCTGGCGGTCCATGCCCAGGTAGGCACCCCACCAGATGTGCAGGCCGTGGGAGGGCAGCTCGGTGAAGCTGCATTGCCCGTCCAGCATGACCACGGCCGTGTCCACGCCGGGCGGCCAGCCCTGCTCGCGCAGCTGGCGGCCCGTGGTCACCACGAAGGGCTGGCCTATGCCGTTGAGCGCAATCGCATGCGCGGCGCACAGCACCTGCATGGAGCTGATGCCCGCCACCACGCGCACGCTGTGCGGCGCCGGCTGCATGCGCGCCGCGATGCGCAGGGTGCTGTCGTACAGCGCCGGGTCCCCCCAGACCAGCAGGGCGACCTGCAAGGGCTGGCCCGCCGTTCGCGGCGCCAGTCCATCGGCCATCGACCGGGTGATGGCCGCCTGCCAGCAGCGCGTGATGGCCGCATGCCATTCATCGACCTGGGCCAGGTAGTCGTCGCCCACGCTGCGGCGCACGGGCATGTCGAAGCCTTCGATGCGCGGGCCGGGCGCAGTGAGCACGGCATCGCACAGGTCGCGGCGCAGGGCGGCGAGTTCGGCCTTGTCCTCGCCCTTGTGCGGCAGCAGGATCAGGTCGGCGGCCTGCATGGCGGCCTGGGCTTCGCGCGTGAGGTGGTCGGGGTTGCCCGTGCCGATGCCGATCAGGCTCAGCGCCACGGGCGGCAGGGCGGCGCTCATGGTGCGGGGTTCCCGAGGGGCACGTCGATCACGGTGTCGCTCACGGTGTCCCTCAAGGTATCCCTCGCGGTATCCAGCGCGGCATTCGCATGCACATCGGTGGCGGGAAAGCGCGGCTCGGTGCCCAGCGGGCGGTAGCGGCGGTCGTAGTCGGCCGCGTAGAGGCGGCTTTCGCCGAAGTCCTCGGCCTGCAGGCTGCGGCCCACCAGGATCAGGGCCGTGCGCTCCATGTGGGTGGCCACGGCCTCGGTCAGGCTGCCCACCGTGGTGCGCACCACGGTTTCGTCAGGCCAGCTGGCGCGCCAGACGATGGCCACGGGGCAATCGGCGCCGTAGTGCGGCAGCAGCTCGGACTGCACCTTGGCGGCCACATGGATGGACAGATGGATGGCCAGCACGGCGCCCGTGGCCGCGAAGGCGGCCAGGTTCTCGCCCTCGGGCATGGCCGTGGCGCGGCCCGAGGTGCGCGTCAGCACCACGGACTGGCACAGGCCGGGCAGGGTCAGCTCCGCGCCCAGCGTGGCGGCGGCGGCCGCGAACGAGGGCACGCCGGGCGTGACGGTGTAGGCAATGCCGGCCTCGCGCAGGCGGCGCAGCTGCTCGCCCATGGCCGACCACACGGACAGGTCGCCCGAGTGCAGGCGCGCCACGTCTTCGCCACGCGCCTCGGCGGCCTGGATCTCGGCCACGATGTCGTCCAGGCTCATGGATGCGGTGTTGACGATGCGCGCGCCCGGCGGGCAGTGCGCCAGCAGCTCGCGCGGTATCAGCGAGCCTGCGTACAGGCAGACCGGGCAGGCCGCCATGAGGTCGCGCCCGCGCACGGTGATCAGGTCGGCGGCGCCGGGGCCGGCGCCGATGAAATGCACGGTCATGCCGTTGCTCCTTGTTTCTTGGCCTGGCTGGCGTGGGCCAGGCAACAGTTCAGAGGACCGCCCTGGCCCACGGCCAGGGCCAGGGTGGCGCTGCCATCGTCCGCCACCAGGCGGGTCACGCTCAGGGCGGAGTGCGGGCCTGCGGCGGCCAGCGCCGCCGCCTCGGCCACGCTGCCCGTGCCATAGCGCGCCAGCATGCGCGGCGACTGCGTGAACACGGGCTGCCCAGGCAGTTGCCCTGGCGGCACACGCACCAGAACGGCCGTGGGCACGACAGCCGCCATCCAGGCGGCCAGCGCCGGGTGGCCGGCCTTGGTGTCCAGCACGGCCACGGCGCAGATGGGCTGGGGCGCGCAGGCGCCTGCGTCTGCGCTTTCCGGCAGGAAAGCCTGCGCCCGCTGCCACAGCGCCTGCAGCGCATCGGGCAGTGCGTCGGTGTGCAGGCCCAGGCCCAGCACGCCGCAGCGGTGGGGGATGGCTTGGTCCGGGTTCACCGCTGCCAGCTCCACTGCACCAGCGGCCGCGCAGCCTTCCAGCTGCGCATGCGGCCCAGCGGCTCGGCGCTGGAGATCTCCAGCCGCAGCAGCTGGCCGCCGTGCTGGGCCTGCAGTTGCACCAGCAGGGCCTCGGTCTCCAGCGTCACGGCATTGACCACCAGGCGGCAGCCTGCGGGCATGAGGGCCTGCAGGCGATCGAACAATTCGGCGTCAAAGCCCCCGCCCACGAACACGGCCTGGGGCCGGGCCAGCGCCTGCAGCCCGGCCAGCGCCTCGGGCGCCACGCCCTGCACCACGCGCAGGCGCGCCTGCAGACCGAAGCGCCGGGCGTTGAGGCGGATGTTGTCCGCACGCGCCGCATGCTGCTCCAGGCTGATGGCAGAGCCACCGGCCAGGCACCACTCCACGGCCACCGAGCCCGAGCCGCCGCCCACATCCCACAGGCATTCGCCGTGGCGCGGCGCAAGAGCCGCCAGGGTCAGCGCGCGGGCCGGGGCCTTGGTGATCTGGCCGTCGTTGGCGTACCAGTGATTGGGCCGGCCCGGCACCAGCGGCAGGGCCGCGCCGCCCTGGGCGAGCACGGCCACGGCCACGGGCGCGCAGGCAGGGTCGGCGGCCAGGGCCTGGGCGGCTTCGGCGGCGCGCCATGCGCGGCGGCGCTCGCGCGGGCCGCCCACGGATTCCATGACCTCCAGGCGGCTGTCGCCCCAGCCTTCCTGCACCAGCCAGTCCGCCAGTGCGGCCACGGCGGCGCCATCGCGCAGCAGCACCAGCGACTGGCGGCCTGGCGACAGGTGCGGCAGCAACTGCTGGACATGGCCGGCATGCAGGCCCAGGCAGACCGTGTCTTCCAGCTTCCAGCCCAGGCGGGACGCCAGCAGCGAAAATGTCGAAGGTTGGGCGTGGCAGCGCCACTCCTGCGGCGCCAGATGCGCCGCCAGGCTGCCGCCCGCCCCGAACCAGAACGGATCGCCCGACGCCAGCACCACCGTGGGCCGGCCACGGCAGGCCAGCACGGGCGCCACGTCAAAGGGCACGGGCCAGGGGCGGCCCCGCTCGCCGGCCTGGGCCAGCGCCAGGTGGCGCGGCCCGCCAAAAACGGTCTCGGCAGCGTCCAGTGCGCGCAGCGCGGCGGGCGCGAGGCCGTCCAGGCCGTCTTCGTTCAGGCCCACCAATGTCAACCAGGGATCAGTCATGCCCCATGTTCTCCTGCTGGGCGGCACCAGCGGCGCCAGCCAGCTGGCCCAGGCCCTGCACCGCGCCGGCATTGCCGCCGTGTTCTCGTATGCGGGCGTCACGCAGTCGCCCGTGGCCCAGCCCCTGCCCACGCGCGTGGGAGGCTTTGGCGGCGCGCAGGGCCTGGCGCAATTCCTGCGCGGGCAGGCCATCAGCCATGTGGTCGATGCCACCCATCCGTTCGCCGCGCAGATGAGCCGCAATGCCTGCGAGGCCTGCGCCGCCACCGGCACGCCGCTGCTGGCGCTGGAGCGCGAGCCCTGGCAGGCCAGTGCTGGTGATGCCTGGATCGACGTGCCCGACATGGACGCCGCCGCTGCCGCCCTGCCCCAGGCAGCCGCCCGGGTGTTTCTGGCCGTGGGCCGCAAGCAGCTTGCGGCCTTTGCGGGCCGGCCGCAGCACCACTATCTGCTGCGCCTGGTCGATGCGCCCGGGCCCGGCAGCCTGCCCCTGCCCCACACCACGGTGGTTCTGGGGCGCGGGCCTTTCAGCGCGGAAGACGATGAAGCCTTGCTGCGCACACACGGCATCGAATGGCTGGTGGCCAAGAACGCGGGCGGCGAGGCCACGCGCGGCAAGCTCGATGCCGCACGTGCCCTGGGCCTGCCCGTGGTGATGGTGCAGCGCCCGGCGCTGCCGCAGCGCCAGCGCACCGGGTCGGTGGCTGCGGTGCTGCACTGGATTGCTCATGGCGTGCTGCCGACAGCGCCGACGGCGCCGACAGCACCGCCCGCGCCGCCATCCATGCCGTAGTGGCGTGGCGTGTAGACCCAGCGGCCCACGCGGCGCGTGGCGCTGTTGCCCACCAGGACCACGGTGCGCATGTCGGCCATCTCGGGCGTGGCCTCGGCCAGCGTGCATACGTGCAAGTGTTCCTCGGGCGTGGACACGGCGCGCGCGAACACCAGCAGGCGCTGCGGCTCGCAGCGGGTGCGCAGCAGCTGCAGCAGGCGCACAAAGCCTTCGGGCCGGCTCTTGGAGCGCGGGTTGTAGAAGGCCATGGCGAAGTCGGCCTCGGCCGCCAGTTCCACGCGCCGCGCGATCACAGGCCAGGGCTTGAGGTTGTCCGAGAGATTGATGCAGCAAAAGTCATGGCCCAGCGGCGCGCCGGCCCGCGCGGCGGCGGCCAGCATGGCGGTGATGCCGGGCAGCACCTGGATATCGAGCGCCTGCCAGGCGGCGGCCTGCGCCGCATCGGCCGATTCCATGGCCTCGAACACGGCCGACGCCATGGCGAACACGCCCGGGTCGCCCGAAGACACCACGACCACCTGCCGCCCCTGCGCGGCCAGCGCCAGCGCCTGGCGCGCGCGCTCCAGCTCCACACGGTTGTCCGAGGCATGCCAGGCCACGGCCTGGCCCTGACCCGCCTGCGCCAGCAGGGCCTGCGCGCGGGACACATAGGGCAGGTAGCCGACCACATCGTCGGCCGCGTGCAAGGCGGCTGCGGCTTCGGGCGTGATCTGGTCCAGTGCGCCCGGGCCCAGCCCCACCACCGTCAGGCGGCCGGCGCTCACCATGCGGCCTCCGGCCGGCGGCCCTGGCCGTGCACGAGCACGATGGCGAAATAGGGGCAGGCGTCGTCGGACACATCGCCCAGGCGCGCGACCTGCTCGCTGTCCGTGGTGCCGTTCTGCACCAGCCAGGCGGCCTCCAGCCGGCCCGTGCGCTGCAGGGCGCGGCGGATGCGCGGCAGGTTGCGGCCGACCTTCATGACCACCAGGGCCTCGGCGGACTGCATGCGGCGCACCAGCTCGTCTTCCGACAGGGTGCCGGTCATCACGCTGAGCACGTCGTCGCCCCAGGTGATGGGCTCGCCCGTGGCGTGCCAGCAGCCCACCATGCCGGGGATGCCGGGCACCACGTCCAGCGGCACCTGGCCGCGTTCGCGCAGCCGGGTGTACAGATGCATGAAGGAGCCGTAGAGGAAGGGGTCGCCCTCGCACAGCACCACCACCTGCCCGGTCTGCGCCAGCGCTTCCAGGCGCAGGCACCAGTCGTCGTAGAAGCGCGCCAGCAGGTCCACATAGGCGGGGCTGTCCACGGGCAGCTCGGTGGTCACCGGATATTCCATTGCGTGCTCGGCAGCGCCTTGGGCCAGCAGGCCGTCCACCAGCTGGCGGGCCTTGCCGGGCCGGCCCTTCTTGCGGAAGAACGCCACCTGGCGGGCGCCGCGCACCAGGCGGTCGGCCTTGACGCTCATGAGTTCGGGGTCGCCCGGGCCCAGGCCCACGCAGACAATGCCGGGCCCGCCCTGGCCGGGACGCGGCTGCCTACTCGACATGGCTGGCCAGTGCGTTGATGGCGGCCACGGTGATGGCCGAGCCGCCCAGGCGGCCGTGCACGGCCATGCAGGGAACGGGCAGGTCCTGCATCAGCGCCTGCTTGGATTCCATGGCACCCACAAAGCCCACGGGGCAGCCGATGATGGCGGCCGGCCGGGGGCAGGCCGGGTCCTGCAGCATGTTGAGCAGGTGGAACAGGGCCGTGGGCGCATTGCCGATGGCCACCACGGCGCCGGCCAGGTGCGGGCGCCACAGCTCCAGCGCGGCGGCGCTGCGCGTGTTGCCCATGTCACGGGCCAGCGCGGGCACGCGCTCGTCCTGCAGCGTGCAGATGATGGGGTTGGCGGCGGGCAGGCGCGAGCGCGTGATGCCCTCGCTGACCATGCGCACGTCGCACAGCACGGGCGCGCCGTTTTGCAGGGCCTGCGCGGCGGCCTCGGCCATGCCGGGCGAGAAGGCCACGTGCGGGGCCAGCTCCACCAGGCCAGCGGCGTGGATCATGCGCACCACCACGCGTTCCTCGACAGGCGTGAAGCGTTCCAGCGCCGCCTCGCGGCGGATGGTGGCAAAGGACTGCCGGTAGATCTCGGCGCCATCGGTTTCGTAGCGGTGCAGCATTATTCTTTTGAAAACAGCAATCCCGGATTGTCTCGCACCGAGGCCAGGGTCCGCTGCTCCTGCGCCCTATCCCCGGCACGGCCGTGGCGCACTACGGAATAGACGAGGCCTTCGCCCTCGTCTTCACCTTCTGCCCGCAGCACCACCGTGGCCGGCGCCTGCCGCGCGCAGCCCTTGGCGCATCCGGTCACATGCAGGTGCGCGCCGGGCGGCACCTGCGGCGCCAGCTCCAGCGCCAATGTCTGCGTGGGACCCAGGGCCTGGGTGCAGCCCGGCGCGCCGGTACAGGCGGATACGCGCAGGCGCGGGTCATGGGCGTGGGTGATCCAGTCAGCGGCGCTGTCCAGCCCTGCAGCCGCCCACCAGCGGGGCATGGCGGCGCCAGCTTCCGCGTCTTGGTCTTCCACCAGCAGCATGCGCCAGGGCGTGACACGCAAAAAGGCCTGCTCAGGCAAGGCGCGCAGCAGCCGCGCCAGCGCCACGGCCGGCAAGCGGCCCAGCGGCGCGCCCAACAGCCAGCCCACGCCGGGCACGGCACCGGGCGCCGGTCCTTCGCCGTGGGCCGGGGTTTCTGTCTCCACCCAGTCCAGTCCCGGGGGCGGCTGCAGTTGCGCCGCCACCGCGGCCATGCGCCCGGGCCGCAAGCCCTGGGCGCGGCGAAGGACGGCCTGACCGGCAAACCAGCGCGCCAGCGCCAGGCCTGCGGCCACGGCCTGGTCCGCGTCGGCCACGGCCAGCGCCTGCTGCCGTCCATCGGGCTGCACCTGCCAGCCGGTAGAGGTGCGCTGCAGGCGGATATCGGCGGACACGCCGGCCAGCCGGCCCGGCGCGCCTTCCACCGACCAGCCGAACTTGGCGGGCAGGCCGGCCAGGTCGTCGGCCGCATCCAGCGCCTGCTGCAGGGCCTGGCCCAGCGCATGGACAGCCTCCTGCGGCCGGCACAGCGGGTCGATCACCAGGTTGCGGCGGCGCTCGCGGCCCGCGTCGGCGTCCAGCAGGCCCACGGCCGCCAGGGCGCGCAGCACGGCGGCGTGCCGACCGGGTGCAATGCCGCGCAGCTGCACATTGGCGCGGCTGGACAGCTCCAGCACGCCACTGCCATGCACCAGGGCCAGGCGCGCCAGGCGCCGCGCCTGGACCACCGTCAACCGCCCCAGCGGCGGGCGCACGCGCACCACCAGCCCATCGCCGGAGGCCATGGGCTGCCAGGCGCCGGGGCACCAGCCTTGTATGTGGGGAGGGGTATGCATGGGATGGGGACCGACTGTAGCGCCGACGCAGCCTGTCCCGCAGGGGCAGCACCCGCAGGCGTTCAAGAAATGCGGGCTTTGTTGATCCAGCCTGCATGGGAAGCGCAGCGGTGACGCTGAACCGATGCCTCGTCTGAATTTGTCACTTCTCATGGAAATTTAACAATTTTCAAAGGGCTTTTATCAAATTAATCACTTATTCTTTGATAAAAACTGATACTTGCACCATCTACCTGGAAAGCGCCATGAATCTCCGCACCTGGACCGTCAAGACCAAGCTCTACGCCGCCTTCACCGCCCTGGCTCTGCTGGTCGCGCTGGTTTCCGTATCCGCTCTGCAGGCGCTGGACGATGCCAACCGCAACCTGACCCGGTTCGTCGATGGCGTGAACGCCCGTGCCCAACTGGCCGAACAGGTGCGCGCAGCCGTGGACAGCCGTGCCATCGCGGCGCGCAACCTGGTGCTGGTGAACACGCCGGCCGACCTGGAGCTGGAAAAAGCGGCCGTGTACGCCGCCCATGCCGAGGTCAAGACCCGGCTGGACCAGCTCAAGGCCCTGGTGGCCGCGCCCGGGGTGGGTGAGGAGGCACGCGCCCTGGTCGCCCGCATCGACCAGATAGAGCAGCGCTACGGCCCGGTGGCGCTGGACATCGTCGCGCTGGCGCTGCGCCAGCAACGCGACGAGGCCATTGCCAAGATGAACAGCGAGTGCCGGCCGCTGCTGGCCCAGCTGATCGCGGCCACCGACGAGTACAGCCGGCTCACGCGCCAGCACGCCCAGGACATGGTGGAGCAGGCCACGCAGTCCTATGTGCAGCAACGCAACATGCAGATCGGCATGAGCGCGGTCGCCTTCGTGCTGGCCCTGCTCATGGGCCGGCTGATCGCACGCGGCCTGACACGCGCGCTGGGCGCCGAGCCGGCCCAGCTGGGCGAGGTCGCCCGCCAGATAGCCGACGGCAACCTCGACCCCGGACTGCTGCGCAGCGAAGCGCCCGCCGGCAGCGTGCAGGCCTCGCTCAACGCCATGCACCAGAGCCTGGCCAGCGTGGTCAGCGACGTGCGCAACAACGCCGACAGCGTGGCCGTGGCCAGCGAGCAGATCGCCAAGGGCAATGCCGACCTGAGCCGCCGCACCGAGCAGCAGGCCAGCGCGCTGCAGCAGACGGCGGCCTCCATGGACGAGCTGTCCTCCACCGTGCAGCAGAACGCGGACAACGCGCGCCAGGTCAACCAGCTCGCGCTCGGCGCCAGCCAGGTGGCGGTCAAGGGCGGCACCGTGGTGCAGGAAGTCGTCGGCGCCATGCAGGACATCCATGCCAGCTCGCGCCAGATCGGCGACATCGTGGGCGTGATCGACTCCATCGCCTTCCAGACCAACATCCTCGCCCTCAATGCCGCTGTCGAAGCCGCTCGCGCCGGTGAACAGGGCAAGGGCTTTGCCGTGGTGGCCGCCGAGGTCCGCACCCTGGCCCAGCGCAGCGCGCAGGCCGCCCGCGAGATCAAGCAGCTCATCACTGACAGCGCCACGCGCGTCAGCCAGGGCGCGGAGCTGGCCGACCAGGCCGGCGCCACCATGGCCGAGGTGCTGCAATCCATACAGCGCGTGACCGACCTCATGGGCGAGATCAGCAATGCCAGCGACGAGCAAAGCGCCGGCGTGGCCCAGGTCGGACAGGCCATGAGCCAGATGGACCAGGTCACGCAGCAAAACGCCTCGCTGGTGGAAGAAAGCGCGGCGGCGGCCTCCAGCCTCAAGTCCCAGGCCCAGCGCCTGGTGCAGGCCGTGGCCATCTTCCGCCTGGGCGACCAGGGTCGCGCGGCGCAACAGCCGCGTTTGCAGGCGCCGCTGCCGGCGTCCGTGCCCACGCGCGCGGCCACGGCATCTGCGCTGGCGCCGGCCAGGCCGGCACCGGCACGACCCGCAGCTGGCGCGCGCCCTGCAAGCCCTGCAAGCCCTGCAAGCCCTGCAAGCCCTGCACGCCTGGCTGCGGCCAAGCCGTCCGCCGAATCGCAGGACTGGACCAGCTTCTGAAGCCGGCAAGCCGCACGCATGCGCCGCCACCGCTCCTGCACCGCGCCCCTGGACAAGGCTGCGCAGGTGCGCGAACTGGAAGAGTTCTTCCGCGGGCAAAACCCCATCGACCTCGCTGCGGCCGACTGGCACACGCGCATGGAGCAAGGCCTGACCGCCGAGGAAGAAGCCGAATTCACCGAATGGCTGGCGGCCAGCACGGCGCACGAGGCCGCCTTGCGCCACCTGGGCCAGAGCCTGGCGGCAGCGCGGTCCATTCCCCCCGAACAGGTGGCGCGCCTGCGCGCGGAGCAGGCACGCCGGCGCTCGCAGTCGGCGCCTCACGCACACCCGGAACCGGCCTCGCAGCGCCCGTCCTCCGAAGAGCGCCAAGGCTGGATCTGGTCCCGCCTGCTGCCGCGACCTGCCCTGGCGGCCCTGTGCTGCACGGTGGCCCTTGCCCTTGCCCTGGTCCTGGCCGTGGGCGTGGGCTGGCACCAGTGGCAGCAGCAGCCCACCTTCACCAGCAGCCACCTGACCCCACGCGGCCAGGCCAAGACCATCACCTTGCCGGATGGCACCGCACTGTCCCTGGATGCCGATACCCAGGCGCAGGTAACTCTGTACCGCGACCGGCGCGAGGTGCGCATCACGCAAGGGCAGATCCTGTTCGCCGTGGCACCCGACAGTGCCAGGCCCTTTCATGTGCTGGCCGGCCCGGCGCGCGTCACCGTGGGCGGCACGCGGTTTTCCGTGCGCTATCGCGCCACGGGCATGGAGGCGGGCAGCGCCCAGGTGGCCGTGCAGGAAGGCCATGTGCGCGTGGCCGGTGCGCAAGGCGCGGCAACGCCTGCCGACCTGGTCGCTGGCCAGGCCCTGAGCGTGTCGCCTGCAGGCGTGCTCGGTCCGGTGTCGGCTGTGGCGCCCGGCAGCATTGCGCTGTGGCGCAAGGGACTGATCCGCTTCGAGAACACGCCCCTGGCCGACGCCCTGGTGGAACTGGAGCGCTACGGGCCGACCGGCCTGGTGGTGCACGACCCGGCCGTGGCGGCTCTGCGCATTGGCGGCACCTACCAGACCAGCCGCCCCGCCGAGTTCGCACGCATGCTGGCCCAGATCCTGCCCGTCACTCTGGTGGCCGGGCCCGATGGCCAGACCGAGATTGCCGCTGCGCCCTGAGCACGGAGGCGGGACCGGCCCCACTCGCCCTGGCTGTCTGCAATGACGACTGCCCAGCACCGATGCGCAGCATCTGCAAGGGTGTCAATGACAATCAGCGGCGTGCGAAGCCCATGGGCTGCAACGCGGCGGCAACGGCGTGTGGCCGGTCGGCCGTCGTGTGCGAGATTGCCGCAAGCGATTTCCTGGACCGATGGAACGCGGCGGATGCACTCCGACTCACACCGTCCGCCGCTGTTGCCACAGCACCAGGCGTTGCACCCTTGTCGCGCAGCGCCGCCCCCTCATTCATTCAATCGTTTCAAGGAGTTCCCATGCATCTTCAACGCACCGTCCTTTTTGCAGGCATGGCTGCCAGCCTCTTTCTGGCGGCGGGATGGGCCACGGCCGCAGAAGGCCCTGCCACGGCCCAGGCCCCCCAGGCCAAGGCACAGGCCGCCAAGCCGGCGGGCGACACCGTGCAGGCGCAGCTGGAGACCTCCACCTGGGTGCCCGACGGCAAGGCCGATGCGCCGCGCGTGATCTATACCTTCACCGACCCCAACTGCAAGTACTGCCACAAGTTCTGGGAGGCCGCACGCCCCTGGGTGGATGCGGGCAAGGTGCAGCTGCGCCACATCCTGGTGGGCGTGATCCGGGACGACAGCCCGGCCAAGGCCGCCGCCATCCTGCAGGCCCCGGACCGCGCGGCCGCACTGATGGAGCACGAGAAGAAGTCCGCCCAGGGCGGCATAGCGCCCGCCTTCAGCGTCAGCCCCGACGTGCGCAAGGCGCTGGAGGCCCACCGCAAGCTGATGATGTCCCTGGGCTTCCGTGGCACGCCGGGCATCGTGGTGATCGACAGCCAGGGCAGCACCAAGAGCTATGGCGGCATGCCGCGCGATGCGGCCTTGCCGGAGGTGTTCGGGGCGCTGTGAGGCGGCGGCGCCGTCCAGCTGCCGCCCAGCACGCGGAACAGCTGGGCCAGCGCCAACTGGCGCTGGGTCACGGTATCGATGTAGGCGCTTTCATTGGCGAAGGCGTTGCGCTGTGCGTCCAGGTAGCGCAGATGGTCGTCCACCCCCGCCTGGTAACGGGCCTGCGCCAGCCGCAGGCTTTCGCGGCTGCTGTCGCGCAGCGCCAGGCGCGCGGCTTCCTCGCGGCGCAGCGTGTCGGTGGCGGCCAGGGCGTCGGCCACTTCGCGGAAGGCGGTCTGGATGGCCTGCTCGTAGGCTGCCACGGCCATGTCCTTGCGCAGCACGGCCAGGTCGAGGTTGGCGCGGTTGCGCCCCCCGTCGAAGAGGGGCAGCGTGACCTGGGGAGTGAACGACCAGGCGCGCTGGCCCGGGCGGAACAGGTCGGACAGATCGGCGCTGGACGATCCCAGGAAGCCGGTGAGCGAGATGCGCGGGAAGAAGGCCGCGCGCGCCGCACCAATGTCCGCGCTGCGCGCGCGCAGCCGGTGCTCGGCCGCCTGGATGTCGGGCCGGTGGATGAGCAGTTCGGAAGGCGTGCCGGCCGACAGGTCCTGCAGCAGCAGGGGTACGTCGGACGACTTTGCCGACTGTGCAGACCCTGCGGACTGTGCGGCCAGGTACGGCGCCAGATACTCCACGCCCGTCAGCAGCAGCAGGGCGTTGCCGGCCTGGCGCAGCTCGCGTTCGCTGCGCTCCACGTCGGCGCGGGCCTGGGCGGCCAGGCCCAGGGCATCCTGGTGATCCAGGGCGGTGGCCGTGCCCGCCTGGCGCCGCTGCGCGGTCAGGCGCAGCGAGGATTCACGGCTTTGCAGCGTGCGCTGCGCCAGTTGCAGGCGGCGCAGGGCCCCGTCGCGGGACAGGTAGGCCTGCACCACCTCGGCGCCCAGGCTGATGCGGGCAGCGCGCGCGGCCTCTTCGGTGGCCAGGTACTCGCCCAGGGCGGCTTCGGACAGGTTGCGCACGCGGCCGAACAGGTCCAGCTCGAAGGCGGCCAGCCCCAGGCCGGCCTGCCAGCTGCCCTGCACCTGCGGCTGGCCCGTGGCATTCATGTCGCCCGGCAGGCGCTGGCGCGTGCCGCCGCCCTGCAGGCCCACGCCCGGCAGGCGGTCGGCGCGCTGCACCTGGTACAGGGCGCGTGCCGCCTCCACGTTGAGCAGGGTCTGGCGCAGGTCGCGGTTGTGGGCCTGGGCCAGGTCCACCAGCTGGCGCAGCTGGCGGTCGGCGATGAAGCTGTTCCAGTCCAGCGTGGCCGCCGACGAGGACAGCACGGGCGCCGCATCCTGCTGCGGCCATTGCGTGGGAATGGGCGCCTGCGGACGCTGGTGGACCGGGGCGAGGGAGCAGCCCGCCAGCACCAGGCTGGCGGCCAGCGCACACAGGGCGCGTGGGAAGAAGTGCATGGACATGGCGCTTACTCGATGCGGGTTGCCGGGGCCTGCAGGGCAGGCGGGGTGCCGGCCGGCGCCTTGCGCCGGGACAGGGACAGCACCCAGACGAAGAAGACGGGAACGAAGACCACCCCCAGCAGCGTGGCCGACAGCATGCCGCCAATCACGCCGAAGCCGATGGCGGCCTGGCTGGAGGCGCCCGCGCCCGAGGCCAGCGCCAGCGGCACCACGCCCAGGATAAAGGCCAGCGAGGTCATGACGATGGGCCGAAAGCGCAGCCGCGCCGCCTGCAGCGCGGCCTGCGCCAGGCTGTGCCCCTGCGCATGCAGGTCCCTGGCGAACTCCACGATCAGGATGGCGTTCTTGGCCGCCAGGCCGATGATGGTGATCAGGCCCACCTTGAAGTACACGTCGTTGGACAGGCCCACGGCCGAGGTGGCCAGCACCGATCCCAGCGCGCCGATGGGCACGATCAGCATCACGGCGGCGGGAATGCTCCAGCTCTCGTACAGGGCCACCAGCAGCAGGAACACCACCACGATGGCCAGCGCGAACAGCTTGGGCGCCTGGGCACCGGCGGCTTTCTCCTGGAAGGACAGGGCCGTCCACTCGTAGCCTATGCCGCGCGGCATCTCGGCCATGATGCGTTCCAGCTCGGCCATGGCCTCGCCCGTGGTGTGGCCCGGCTTGGCATCGCCCGAGATGCGGAAGGCCGGATAGCCGTTGTAGCGCGAGATCTGCACCGGCCCGCTTTCCCAGCGCACCGTGGCAAAGGCCGACAGCGGCACCTGCTGGCCGGCGGCGTTGGGCACGTGCAGGCGCAGGATGTCCTCGGGCCGCGCGCGGGCCTGGGCATCGGCCTGCACCACCACGCGCTGCAGGCGGCCCGCGTTGGGGAACTCGTTGATCACGGCCGAGCCGTAGGCCGTGGACAGGGCCGTGTTGATGGCGCTGAAATCCACGCCCTGGGCCTGCGCCTTGCGCCGGTCGATGTCCAGCCGCAGCTGGGGCGCATCCTCCAGGTTTTCCATCATGGCGTAGGCAATGATGGGCGAGGCATTGGCCTTGGCCAGCAGCTGGTCGCGCGCGGCGATCAGCGCCTCGCGGCCCAGGCTGGCGCGGTCCTGCAGGCGCAGCGCAAAGCCGCCGGAGTTGCCCAGGCCGTCGATGGGCGGCGGGTCCACGGCCATGACGGTGCCGTCGGACAGGCTGGCAAAGCGCTGGTTGAAGGCCTGCACCTCGTCCCACGATGCCTGCCCGGCGCCGCGCACCGACCAGTCCTTGAGCGTGACGAAGGCCAGGGCCGCGTTCTGCCCCATGCCCGAGAAGCTGTAGCCCATCAGGAACTCGGCCTGGGCCGTGGCGGGGCGGCTCTGAACATAGTCCTCCATGTCCTTGACCATGGCCTTGGTGCGCTCCGTGGTAGCGCCCGGCGGCAGCTGCACGCCGACGATGTAGTAGCCCATGTCCTCGTAGGGCACGAAGGATTCGGGCATGCGCGTGTACGCCACGCCCAGCCCGGCCACGATGGCGGCATACACCAGCATGCAGCGCCCGGCGCGGCGCACCAGCCGCTGGTTGAGCAGGTCGAAGCGCTCGGTCAGCGCCGCGAAGCGGCGGTTGAACCAGCCGAAGAAGCCCTTGCGCTCGGCGTGGTGGCCCTTGGCAACGGGCTTGAGCAGCGTGGCGCACAGCGCCGGCGTGAAGGTCAGCGCCAGCAGGCCCGAGAACAGGATGGACACGGCCAGCGACAGCGAGAACTGCCGGTAGATCACGCCCACCGAGCCGCTCATGAAGGCCAGCGGCAGGAACACCGCCACCAGCACCAGGGTGATACCGACGATGGCGCCCGAGACCTGCTGCATGGCCTTGACCGTGGCGGCCAGCGGCGACAGCCCCTCCTCGGCCATGAGGCGCTCCACGTTCTCCACCACCACGATGGCGTCGTCCACCAGGATGCCGATGGCCAGCACCATGCCGAACATGGTCATCATGTTCACCGAAAAGCCCAGCGCATACATCACGCCCAGGGTGCCGGCCAGGCAGACGGGCACGACGATGGTGGGAATCAGCGTGTAGCGCAGGTTCTGCAGGAACAGCCACATCACCAGGAACACCAGCGCCACGGCCTCCACCAGGGTCTGGATGACCTTGCCGATGGCCACTTCCACGAAGCGCGAGGTGTCATAGGGCACGGCGTACTGGATACCGGCAGGGAAGTTCTGCGACAGCTCGGCCAGGCGCGCCTTGACGGCCTTGGCCGTCTGCATGGCGTTGGCCCCGGGCGCCAGCTGCACGGCGGCGGCCACGCCCTGGCGGCCGTCCTCGCGCGAGGAAAAGCTGTAGTCCAGCTGGCCGACCTCCAGCCGCGCCACATCGGCCAGGCGCACGGCCGAGCCATCGGCCCTGGCACGCAGCACGATCTGGCCGAACTCCTCGGGCGAGGCCAGCGTGCCCTTGACGGCAATGGTGGCGCTCAGCTCCTGGCCGGGCCCTGCGGGCGAGGCGCCAAAGCTGCCGGCCGGCACCTGCGCGTTCTGGGCGGCGATGGCCGCGTTCACGTCCGCCACCGACAGGCCGTAGCCCAGCAGCTTGTTCGGATCGACCCACACGCGCATGGCCACATCGGCTGCGAAGAACTGCACCTTGCCCACGCCGGGCACGCGACGGATCTCGTTGTTGATGTTGCGCACGGCGTAGTCGGACAGGGCCACCTCGCTGTTGCCGCCGCTGCCGTCCTTGTAGGTCAGCGAGTAGATCATCAGGAAGTTGGCGCTGGCCTGCTCGACCTGCAGGCCCATCTGCATCACGGACGCGGGCAGGCGCGCCTCGGCCTTCTTGATGCGGTTTTGCACCTCCACCTGGGCCAGCGCGGGCTCGGTGCCCGGGGCGAAGGTGGCCGTGATCTCGGCCAGGCCCGTGGAGCCGCTGGAGGAGTCGAAGTACAGCAGCCCCTTGGTGCCGTTGAGCTCCTCCTCGATGACGCTGGTCACCGACTCCATCACCGTGGTGGCGGAGGCGCCCGGATAGTTGGCGGTGATCGAGATCTGCGGCGGCGCCACGTTGGGAAACTGGGAGACGGGCAGCGCCGGTATGGCCAGCAGCCCGGCGAGCATGATGAAGATGGCCACCACCCAGGCGAAGTTGGGGCGGTTGATGAAGAACTTGGACATGGTCTATTCCTTGGGCAGGCGCCGGCTCAGTCGCTGGACGTGGCGGAGCTGCCGGAGGCGCAGAAGGTGCCGGACAGCCCCGCCGTAGGGGAGGCCGCGGCATCGGAAAGGGCCGTGACCTGAACCCGCGCCCCGGGCTGCAGGCCCGCCATGCGGCCCACCACCACGCGCTCGCCGCCCTTCAGGCCTGCGCTGATCTGCCACTGCGCGCCATGCATGGCCGCGGTCTGCACGGGGCGCATCTGCAGCGTGTCCTGGCCATCCACCACCAGCACGTGGGCCTGCCCGTCGGTGCTGCGCTGCACGGCCCGCTGCGGCACCAGGATGGCGGCAGGGTCCACGCCCTGGCCCACGGTCACGCGCACATACATGCCGGGCTGCAGCATGCCGTCGCGGTTGTCGAAGCGCCCGCGCAGCGACATCTGGCCGGTGCCGCGGTCCACCGTCACATCCGAGAACAGCAGTTGCCCCGTGCGCTGCAGGCCCGTGCCGTCCACCTTCAGGGAGACCGGCGTGCCGTCCTTGCCCGCTGTCTGTGCCAGGCGGCCCTCGGCCAGGGCCGCGCGCAGGCGCTGGGCTTCGGCCACGGGCTGCTGGAAGTCGGCATAGACCGGGTCGAGCTGCTGGACCAGCGCCATGGGCGTGGCCTCGCCCTGGCCCACCAGGGCGCCCTCGGTGACCAGCGCACGGCCGATGCGGCCCGCGATAGGCGCCCTGACCGTGGCGTATTCCAGGTTCAGGGCGGCCGCCTGCACCTCGGCCTGGGCGGACTGGCGCGCGGCCTGGGCCGCCTGCAGGCGGGCCTGCATGGCTTCGAAGTCCTGGCGGCTGACCGCCTCCTGGGCCACCAGCGGCGCGTTGCGGCCGACCACGGCACGCGCTTCGATCAGGGCCGCTTCGGCGCTGGCCAGCTGGCCCTGGGCGCGGGACAGGGCGGCGCGCAGGGGCGCCGGGTCGATCTGGAACAGCACCTGGCCGGCCCGGACGTCGGCGCCTTCCTCGAAATGGCGGCGCAGCACGATGCCGGCCACCCGCGCACGCACCTCGGCCACGCGCACGGGCTCGATACGGCCCGGCAGCTCGCTGGACAGGGCCAGCGGCGCGGGCTGCACGGTGACGGCCTGCACCACGGGCAGCGCGTCACCCGCTGCGGCCGGAGCCTCGTTGCGGCCGCAGCCCGCTGCCAGGGCGGCCAGGGCGGCCAGCACCAGGGCCGCCAGCGGCAGGCCACGTCGCTTGTTCAGACGCATGCTCATGTTCACAACCTGATTGAGTTCGATACGAAGGCCGCGATGGTACATATCAGAATCAAATGAGTCAACATCGATTCATTTGATGCCTTAAAACATCAACAGATAAAATCCATGCACTTTCCAAGGAGGCATGACAAGCGATGACGAGCACCAAGCAAGAGGACGAAGGCAAGCTGCTGGGCGCACTGGCACTGGCGCTGCTGGACGATCCCAAGGCCAATCTGCAGGAGCTGGCACGCGCCATCGGCATCAGCAAGGCCACGCTCTACCGCTTCTGCCCCACGCGCGACCAGCTCATCGACCGGCTCATAGGGCATGCGGCCGACACCCTGTCGCGCGCCATGCACGCGGCCGAGCTGGAGCGCCACGCGCCGCTGGAGGCGCTGCGCCGCCTCACCGCCCACTGCCAGGACCACCAGACGCTGCTGCTGTTCCTGATGTATTTCTGGCGCTCCGACATCTCGGTGGTCGGCCAGATAGAGAGCGAATGGGTGGCGGCCATGGATGCCTTTTTCCTGCGCGGCCAGCAGGCCGGCGTGTTCCGCATCGACATCACGGCCGCGGCGATGACCGAGCTGTGGCTTTCCATGGCCGTGGGCCTGCTGGATGCGGAGCGGCGCGGCCGTGTTGCGCGGGCCAGCGTGGCGGCCGTGATGGAGCAGTCCTTCCTGCACGGCGCCCTGCAGCCCGGCGCACCGGCTGCGTAGCACGCCGGGCGCCGATGGGAAACCGAGGTGATGATGGTCATGCACTGCTTTCAATCGATGAAGGCAGCCATGGAATGGATTCGCATCAATGAACTAAAATTTTTCTAGTTCAAAAATCCATGAATTTTTCTCACCAAAATGTTGGAACGCACCCACCTCGCCATCGTCCGTGAAGTCGAAAAACAGGGCTCGCTGACGGCGGCGGCCGGCGTGCTGTGCGTGACGCAGTCGGCGCTGAGCCACAGCATGAAGAAGCTGGAGCAGCAGCTGGGCACGGACATCTGGCTGCGCGAAGGCCGCAGCCTGCGCCTGACGCAAGCCGGCCAGTACCTGCTGGCCGTGGCCCAGCGCGTGCTGCCCCAGCTGGACCTGGCCGAGGAGCGGCTGCGCCAGTTCGCCCAGGGCGAGCGCGGCGCGCTGCGCATCGGCATGGAGTGCCATCCCTGCTACCAGTGGCTGCTCAAGATCGTCGCGCCCTATCTGGCGAGCTGGCCCGATGTGGATGTGGATGTGAAGCAGAAATTCCAGTTCGGCGGCATCGGCGCGCTGTTCGGCTACGAGATCGACCTGCTGGTCACGCCCGATCCGCTGTTCAAGGCGGGCCTGGAGTTCGTGCCCGTGTTCGACTACGAGCAGGTGCTGGTGGTCTCCAGCGCGCATGCGCTGGCAGGGGCCGATTTCGTGGAGGCCGCCCAGCTCGCGCCCGAGGTGCTGATCACCTATCCCGTGCCCATGGACCGGCTGGACATCTACAACCAGTTCCTCATGCCGGCCGGCATCACGCCGCGCCGCCAGAAGGCCATAGAGACCACGGACATCATGATGCAGATGGTGGCCAGCGGCCGGGGCGTGGCGGCCCTGCCGCGCTGGCTGGTGCAGGAGTACGCGGGCAAGCTGGACGTGGTGCCCGTGCGCCTGGGCGCCCAGGGCATTGCCAAGCAGATCTTCCTGGGCGCGCGCGTGGCGGACCTGCAGACCGACTATCTGCAGGCCTTCATCGAGCTGGCGCGCCAGCCGCTGGCCGCTGGCACGCCCCCTTCTCAGGCTGCCTGAGCCTGCGCCAGGAAGTCCTGCGCAAACCGCTGCAGCACCCCGCCGGCCTCGTAGACCGATACCTCCTCGGCCGTGTCCAGCCGGCAGGTCACGGGCACGCGCAGCGTCTGGCCGTTTCTGCGCTCGACCACCAGCGTGAGTTGGGTGCCCGGCGTGCGCTCGCCTTCCACGCCATAGACCTCCGTGCCGTCCAGCCCCAGGGTCTTGCGGTCGGTGCCCGGCAGGAACTGCAGCGGCAGCACGCCCATGCCGATGAGGTTGGTGCGGTGGATGCGCTCGAAGCCTTCGGCCACCACGGCCTCGACTCCGGCCAGCCGCACTCCCTTGGCCGCCCAGTCGCGCGAGCTGCCCTGGCCGTAGTCGGCGCCCGCGATGATGATCAGCGGCTGGCGGCGGTTCAGGTAGGTTTCCATGGCCTCCCACATGCGCACCACACGGCCTTCGGGCTCGATGCGCGCCAGCGAGCCCTTGTGCTGCACGCCATCGATGACGGCCATCTCGTTGACCAGCTGCGGGTTGGCGAAGGTGGCGCGCATGGCCGTCAGGTGATCGCCGCGGTGGGTGGCGTAGGAGTTGAAGTCTTCCTCGGGCAGGCCCATGCGCGCCAGGTATTCGCCCGCCGCGCTGTCGGCCAGGATGGCGTTGGAGGGCGACAGGTGGTCGGTGGTGATGTTGTCGGGCAGCAGCGCCAGCGGCCGCATGTTGCGCAGCGTGCGCGGGAAGGCCGCCAGCGCGCCCACGCCTTCGGTATCCCAGTAGGGCGGGCGGCGGATGTAGGTGGACTGGGGGCGCCAGTCGTACTGGGGCCGTGCCTTGTCGCCATCGTCCTTGCGGATGGCGAACATGGGGTCGTAGACGGCGCGGAATTGCGCAGGTTTGACCGCTTGCTCGACGATGGCGTCGATCTCCTCGTCGGCGGGCCACAGGTCCTTGAGGCGGATCTCGCGCCCGTCCACCACGCCCAGCACGTCCTGCTCGATGTCGAAGCGGATGGTGCCCGCCAGCGCATAGGCCACGACCAGCGGCGGCGAGGCCAGGAAGGCCTGTTTGGCATACGGATGGATGCGCCCGTCGAAGTTGCGGTTGCCCGAGAGCACGGCCGTGGCGTAGAGGTCGCGCTCGACGATTTCCTGCTGGATCCTGGGGTACAGCGCGCCGCTCATGCCGTTGCAGGTGGTGCAGGCAAAGGCGACGATGCCAAAGCCCAGTTGCTGCAGCTCGGTGAGCAGGCCGGCCTCCTTCAGGTACAGCTCCACGGCCTTGGAGCCCGGCGCCAGCGAGGACTTGACCCAGGGCTTGCGCGTGAGACCCAGGCGATTGGCATTGCGCGCCAGCAGCGCCGCGGCGATGACATTGCGCGGGTTGCTGGTGTTGGTGCAGCTGGTGATGGCCGCGATGATGACGGCCCCATCGGGCATCAGGCCCTGGCGCTCCTGGGCGCGGGCGGCCTGCAGCTTGGCCGCATCGGCAATGCCGCGCTCGGCCAGGGCCGAGGTGGGCAGGCGCCGGTGCGGATTCGAGGGACCGGCCATGTTGCGCACCACGGTGGACAGGTCGAACTGCAGCACGCGGTCGTACTGGGCATCGGCCAGGCTGTCGCTCCAGAAACCTGCGGTGCGCGCATAGGCCTCGACCAGGCGCACCTGGGCCTCGTCGCGGCCGGTCAGGCGCAGGTAGGCCAGGGTCTGGTCGTCAATGGAGAACATGGCCGCCGTGGCGCCGTATTCGGGGCACATGTTGGAGATGGTGGCGCGGTCGCCGATGCTCAGGCTGTCGGCGCCCTCGCCAAAGAATTCCACATAGGCGCCCACCACCTTTTGCTGGCGCAGGAATTCGGTCAGGGCCAGCACGATGTCGGTGGCGGTGATGCCGCCCTGGCGCCGGCCCGTGAGGCGCACGCCCACGATCTCGGGCATGCGCATCCAGGAGGCGCGGCCCAGCATGACGTTCTCGGCCTCAAGGCCGCCCACGCCCACGGCGATCACGCCCAGGGCATCGACATGGGGCGTGTGCGAGTCGGTGCCGACACAGGTATCCGGGAAGGCCAGGCCATCCTGCACTGTCACCACGGGGGACATCTTCTCCAGATTGATCTGGTGCATGATCCCGTTCCCTGCGGGGATCACGTCCACGTTGGCGAAGGCTTTTTTTGTCCACTCGATGAAGTGGAAGCGGTCCTCGTTGCGGCGGTCCTCGATGGCGCGGTTCTTCACGAAGGCATCGGGATCGAAGCCGCCGCACTCCACGGCCAGCGAGTGGTCCACGATGAGCTGCACGGGCACGACGGGGTTGACCTGGGCCGGGTCGCCGCCTTCGGCCGCGATGGCGTCGCGCAGGCCGGCCAGGTCCACCAGGGCGGTCTGGCCCAGGATGTCGTGGCAGACCACGCGCACGGGGTACCAGGGAAAGTCGATGTCGCGCCGGCGCTCGATGAGCTGCAGCAGGTAGCCGTCCAGCTGCGAGGGATCGGCGCGGCGCACGAGGTTCTCGGCGTGGACGCGGGCGGTGTAGGGCAGGCGTGCCCAGGCGCCGGGCGAGAGCGCATCGACGGCGGCGCGGGCATCGATGTAGTGCACCGTGGTGCCGGGCAGGGGTTTCTTGTGGTCGTTGTTCATGGGGCGGATGCAATGCGGGCAGGCCTGCAGCCCGCCCGCCAGGTTCAGGACAGCGGCGGCTCAGGCGCGCGCATCGAGGGGCACGAACTTCTGGTCATCCGGCCCCGTGTAGTTGGCGCTGGGGCGGATGATCTTGTTGTCCTGGCGCTGCTCGATCACGTGCGCTGCCCAGCCGCTGGTGCGCGCGATCACGAACAGCGGCGTGAACATGGCCGTGGGCACGCCCATCATGTGGTAGCTGACGGCGCTGAACCAGTCCAGGTTGGGGAACATCTTCTTGACCTCCCACATCACCGATTCCAGCCGGTCGGCAATGTCGTACATGCGGGTGGTTCCGGCCTCGTCGGACAGGCGCTTGGCCACGCCCTTGATGACCACGTTGCGCGGGTCGCTGACGGTGTAGACCGGGTGGCCGAAGCCGATCACCACTTCCTTGGCATCGACGCGGCGGCGGATGTCGGCCTCGGCCTCGTCGGGCGTGTCGTAGCGCTTCTGGATCTCGAAGGCCACCTCGTTGGCGCCGCCATGCTTGGGCCCGCGCAGCGCGCCGATGGCGCCCGCGATGGAGGAATACATATCGCTGCCCGTGCCCGCGATCACGCGCGCCGTGAAGGTGGAGGCGTTGAACTCATGCTCTGCATAGAGGTTGAGCGAGGTGTGCATGGCGCGCACCCAGCCTTCGGACGGCCGGTGGCCGTGCAGCAGGTGCAGGAAGTGGCCGCCGATGGAGTCGTCGTCGGTCTCCACCTCGATGCGCCGGCCCGAATTGCTCCAGTGGTACCAGTACAGCAGCATGGAGCCCAGGCTGGCCATGAGCCGGTCGGCAATGTCGCGGGCACCCGCCAGGTTGTGGTCGTCCTTTTCGGGCAGCACGCAGCCCAGGGCCGAGACGCCGGTGCGCATCACGTCCATCGGATGGGCGCCGGCAGGCAACTGCTCCAACGCCTGCCTGACGCTGGCCGGCAGGCCGCGCAGCGCCTGCAATTTGGTCTTGTAGGCCTGCAGTTCGGGGCGCGTGGGCAGCTTGCCGTGCACCAGCAGATGGGCGATTTCCTCGAACTCGCAGACCTCGGCAATGTCCAGGATGTCGTAGCCGCGATAGTGCAGGTCGTTGCCCGAGCGGCCCACGGTGCACAGCGCGGTGTTGCCGGCGGTCACGCCCGACAGCGCGACGGATTTCTTGGGCTTGAATGCGGACGCAGATGGCGCGTCGATGGTCGTGGTACTCATGGAAGGGTCTCCTGGTTCAGATAGGAATGGGCAATGGCCGCAGGAAGGCCGTTGTGGTCGACAGCCACCATCTCGAACAGGCCCTTGAGCACGTCCTCGCAGGCAATGCCCGGAGCCTGGGCCGACGCGGTGACGCAGACCGTCATGGAGCTGCGCCCCACGCGGCTGACCCAGCCGCGCAGGACGATCTCGTGGCCCACGGGCACGGGCGCCAGGAAGTCCACGCCGGTGACGGCGGCCATCACGACCTCGCGCTGTGCCAGGCTGCGCGCAGCGAGAAAGGCCGCCTTGGCCATGAGCTGCAGGCCCTGGCCCGCGAACAGCGTGCCGTGGTGGTTGGCCAGCGCGGGCAATACCAGTTCATGCAGCTCGGCGGTTCCGGTGGGTGTTGTCATGTTTCGCAATTTACGCAAAATAGCGCCCCTGCCATAGTGCTGAAAAGGCGAATTCTTGCGAAACGAAGTCCGCGAATTTGCAAATTCTGCGAATAACAGCCACCCGAGGAAACAGCCATGAAGAAGACGTTCATGGGCGTCAAGCTGCGCAAACTGCGCGCGGAGCACGGCCTGTCCCAGATCGCCCTGGCCCACGCGCTGGGCCTGTCGCCCAGCTACCTGAACCAGCTGGAGCAGAACCAGCGGCCGCTGACGGTGTCGGTGCTGCTCAAGCTCAACCGCGCGCTGGGCGTCGATATCCAGCAGTTCTCGGAGGACGAGGAAGCGCGCCTGGTCGCCGGCCTGCGCGAGGCCCTTGCCGAGGCGCCCGAATCCATTGCCCTGCCCGAGCTGCAGGAAGTCGCCGCGCAGATGCCCGCCCTGGGACGTGCGGTGATGGCGCTGCACCGCCGCCATCTGGAAGCCCTGGAGCGCATCGAGAGCATGTCGCTCAGGCTGGGCGATGACCGCTCGGACATGCCGGTGGCGCGCACCATGCCGTTCGAGGCCGTGCGCGATTTCTTCTTTGCGCACCAGAACTACTTCGATGAAGTGGACCGCGCGGCCCAGGCTCTGGCCGGCGAGGCGCGTGCGGACCCGGGCCATCTGGCGGACTGGCTGGTCCGGCGGCTGCAGCAGCGCCACGGCGTGCAGGTGCATCGCCTGGAAGACTCCCGGCAAAGCCAGCGCCGGTTCGACCCGGCCACGCGCTCGCTGTGGCTGTCCTCGGCGCTGGAGCCTGCGCAACAGGCCTTCCAGCTGGGCACGCAGCTGGCCTTGCTGGAGATGGGCGACACGCTGGACCGGCTGATCGCCACCGCCGCCTTCCAGGGCGACCCGGCCTCAAGCAAGCTCGCCCGCGTGGGCCTTGCCAACTACTTTGCGGGCGCGCTGTTGCTGCCCTACGACCTGTTCCTGGAATCGGCCGAGCAGCTGCGCTATGACATCGACCTGCTGGGCCAGCGCTTTGGCGTGGGCTTTGAAACCGTCTGCCACCGGCTGAGCACGCTGCAGCGGCCCGGCGCGCCCGGCGTGCCCTTCTTCTTTGTGCGCGTGGACCGCGCGGGCAATATCTCCAAGCGCCAGTCGGCCACGCATTTCCACTTCAGCCGCACCGGCGGCACCTGCCCGCTGTGGACGGTGTACGAGGCCTTCGGCCAGCCCGACCAGGTGCTGCGCCAGCTCGCCAGCATGCCCGACGGGCGGCGCTACCTGTGGATTGCACGCTCGGTCTCGCACGGTCAGCGCGGCTATGGTTCGCCGCGCAAGACCTTCTCCATCGGCCTGGGCTGCGACATACGCCATGCCGCGCGCCTGGTCTATGCCAAGGGGCTGGACCTGGGCGATCCGGAATCGGCCACGCCCATCGGCATGGGCTGCAAGGTCTGCGAGCGCGACCAGTGCACGCAGCGCGCCTTTCCCTATGTGGGAAAGGCGCTGCATGTGGATGAGAACGCCAGCCGCTTTGCGCCGTACGGCGTAGGCGGCTAGCAACCCCCAGGCATCCTGTGCCGGGTCAGGAGGCCGCGCGCATGCGGTCGCGCAGATCGCGCACTTCGTCGTGGTTGCGCTGCGCGCCCTGGGCCTGGCGCTCCACCATCACGCGGATGGCCGGAGGCAACGGCTGCTTGAGCGCCTTGCGGTACTGGGCCACGGCGGAATCCTCGCCGCGCTCGCACTCCTCCAGCACGGCCTTGTCGTCCTGCGAGGTCAGCGCCGTCTTCACCGACACCCAGCCCCGGTGCAGCGCGCCGGCCACCGTGCCGCCCGATGCGGGCTCGCGGCCCAGCTTGCGGATCTCGGCCTCCAGCTCCAGCGCGGCGGCGCCGCACTCGGCGCTGTGGCGCAGGAACAGGGTCTTGAGGTCCGGCGAGTCGGCGTTCTCGGCCGAGGTGCGAAAGCCGTACTCGCCATCGCGGCAGGATTCGAGCAGGTCGTTGAGCACGTCGGCTACATCGTCGTTGTCGATGTCGCCGGTGTAGGCCGGTGCCACGATGGTCCCCGTGTCATCACGGACATCGCGAACGCCTGCGCGCTCCCAGGCTGCGCGCGCTGCGGGCCGGGCCTGATCCCAGTCCAGGTGGCTGGCGCCACGGCGCGTGGTCCATTCGCGCTCCCATTCGGCGTCGAAGGCATCGAAATCGGCATCGCGGCGCGCGGCGGCCGCGTTCCAGCCCAGCTCGTAGGCGGGGCGGTACTCCTCGTAGCTGCGGCCGGCCACGTAGTAGGGCTCGTTCTGGTAGGCGTCGCGCCAGTAGGCGTCCTCGACCGTGGGATTGACGGCTTCGGCCGCGCCCTTGCCGGCCAGCCCGCCGACCACGGCACCGGCCACACCGCCCACGGCAGCACCGATGGGGCCGCCCATTGCGCCGAATGCAGCGCCGGTCACGGCACCGCCTGCAGCGCCTATGCCGGTGCCCACGGGATGTGCGCCGGGCGCGTCGGACAGCGGGTCACGGTTTGCGGGATTCGATTGCGTCATGGAATGTGCTCCTTGGCAGTTGAAAGTGATGTCTATCGTGATCGCCGTGGCGCGCCGCCGGCGTGCGCGCTTGCGGCCATGTGCCGTAGGAACGCGGCGACCGGGCCTTGCGGACATCGCGCCAGTGGCCTGTGGCCATTTTTCGCACCCCGGCACAGGGCAATCGGCGTGCCTGAGAACGGCGTTCATGCGCGTGGCATCTTTTCGTTCCTGCGCTTTCGGCGTGGTCCCACGGCGGCTGCGAAAGGGCCAAGAGACCATGGCCCAAGCGCCGCCTGCGCAGGCCCGCGAATGAAAGGAAGACGCCATGAAAGACAAGACCCCATCCGCATCCAAGTCCTCTGCACCCACACAGGCGAAGCCGTCGGGCGATGGCCAGACCAAGCTGCCCGGACAGGTCGGCAAGGCGCCCCATGCGCCCGGTGAATCCGATGCATCCGACGCATCCGAACAGGGCCTGCGCCTTCCGCACGAGCGCGACCAGAGCCTGGACGCTACCAGCGATGCGCCCGATCCGGTGATGCGCCAGGCCCATGACGACCTCGCCTCCGGCCAGGTCGATACCGACATGCGCCAGACGCCGGGCCTGGATGCCGAACGGCGCAAGAAGATGGTGCGCAAGCAGCCTTGATGGCACCTGAAGCTTGCACCTGAAGCACAACGAGCTGCTGGCAGCCAACAAGATTGCCAGCAACCGCATGACCGGCATCGAAGGGCTCTGGACGGGGAGCAGCTGCAGCAAGGGGCGGCCTTCCACGTCAATCTGGCCGCCCGCGCGCACGAAAGCGGAGCCTGCAAGGAATGCCACTCCATCGACGAAGACGACCCGGCACGGCCCGGCAACTGAGGTGCCCGCGCTTCACTTCATACAGGAGCAACCCCATGCCCGACATTCCCGACTGGCTCCAGTGGCCTGCCTTTCTGGCCTCCATCGCCGGCGCCTGGTGTGTGGGCTCGCGTTCTGCGCAAAGGCGCAACCTGGGCTTCTGGGTCCTGATGCTCAGCAATGCGCTGTGGGCGCTGTGGGGCTGGTCCACGGCGGCCTGGGCGCTGGTGAGCCTGCAGTTCTGCCTGGCCATCACCAACATCCGCGGCTCCATCAAGGCCGAGCGGTGAGCAGGCCATGGCAGCAGACGCTTTCCTGATGTCGATCCACGAAACCGGCAACCCATACCCTGGCGCCTCCATGGAAACACCCCCATTCCCCACCTGCAGATCCGCCCTGTTCCTCGACTTCGACGGCACGCTCGTGCCACTGGCCGAGACCCCGGACGCCATTGCGCCAGACCCCGGCCTGATCCCCATGCTGACCAGGCTGCAGGGTCTGTTGGGCGGTGCGCTGGCCATCGTCACGGGTCGGCAGGTCGAGATGCTGGACCGCTTTCTGGCGCCGCTGCATCTGCCCGCCGCCTGCGAGCACGGCCTGCAGCGGCGGGATGCCGCAGGCCGCCTGCACATGCAGGCATCGGCCATGCCAGAGACCGTGCTGCAGATGTGCAATGCCTTGGCGGCCGATCATCCGCGCCTGCTGGTGGAGCGCAAGCGCTCCTCGGTCGCACTGCACTACCGGCGTGCGCCAGAGCTGGCGGCGCTGTGCCTGGACATGTTGGGCCGCGCACTGCGGCACCAGCCCGGGCTGGAGCTGCTGCACGGCAAATGCGTGCTGGAGGTCAGGCCCGCAGGGGTGGACAAGGGCCACGCCATTGCGGCCTTCCTGCGCGAAGCGCCGTTCGCCGGCCGCACCCCGGTGTTTGCCGGTGACGATGTCACGGACGAGAGCGGCTTTGCCGTGGTGCAGGCGCACGGCGGCATGGCGATCAAGGTGGGCGAAGGCGCAAGCGGGGCCCGCCACCGGCTGGGCAGCCCGCAGGCCGTGCATGCCTGGCTGAAGTCCGCATGCATGCACCTGGCTGCGCAGACCTGCGCGGAGGTGCTGCCATGAGCCGGCTGGTGGTGATCTCCAACCGCGTGGCCGATCCGCGCAGGGCCGCAGCCGGGGGCCTTGCCGTGGCCATGGGCGATGCGCTGCGGCAGACGGGCGGCCTGTGGTTCGGCTGGAGCGGGACCGTCACCGACGACGGTGCCCAGGCCGCGCCGGCCGGCCATGTGCACCGCACCCAGGCAGGCAACGTCACGCTGGCCACGGTGGACCTGGACCGCGCGGACCATGACAGCTACTACGCGGGCTACAGCAACGGCGTGCTGTGGCCCGTCTTTCACGGACGGCTGGACCTGGCGAGCTTCGACACGGGCCATGCGGCCGGCTACCGCCGCGTGAACCAGCTGCTTGCGCGCAGGCTGCTGCCCCTGCTGGCGCAGGACGACATCCTCTGGGTGCATGACTACCACCTGATCCCGCTGGCGGCCGAGCTGCGCGCCCTGGGCTGCCGCCAGCGCATCGGCTTTTTCCTGCACATCCCATTGCCCCCGCCGACCCTGCTGGCGGCCATTCCCGAGCATGCATGGCTGATGCGCTGCCTGTTTGCCTACGACCTTGTGGGCCTGCAGACCCGCCAGGACGTGCACCATTTCGAGCGCTATGTCTGCGACGAGGCCGGGGGCCAGTCGCTGGGCGATGGCGCCTTGCGTGCCCATGGGCAGCGCCTGGTCTGCCGAGCCTTCCCCATAGGCATCGATGTGGATGGTTTCATGGCGCTTGCACAGGGCGGCGCCTCGCGGGACATGTACGAGCGCATGAAGCACGAGTACGCCCAGCGCCGCCTGCTGCTGGGCATAGACCGGCTGGACTACTCCAAGGGCCTGCCCCAGCGCCTGCGTGCCTTTCGGGAGCTGCTGGCCCGCCATCCCGAGCAGCGCCGGCGCGCCACGCTGATCCAGATCGGCTCGCCCACGCGCGAGGGCCTGGACGCGTATGCCGACATACGGCGGGAGCTTGAATCGCTGTGCGGCGCCGTCAACGGCGACTACGGCGAGCTGGACTGGATGCCCGTGCGCTACATCCACCAGACCCTGCCGCGCGATGGCATTCCGGGCCTGTGCCGCGCGGCGGCCGTGGGCCTGGTCACGCCGCTGCGCGACGGCATGAACCTCGTGGCCAAGGAATATGTGGCGGCCCAGGACCCGGCCGACCCGGGCGTGCTGGTGCTGTCGCGGTTTGCCGGCGCGGCCGAGCAGCTGCAGGAGGCGATGCTGGTCAATCCCTACGACGTGCACGGCACGGCCGCCGTGGTGCAGCAGGCCCTGCAGATGCCGCTGCAGGAAAGGCGTCAGCGGCACCAGCGGCTGCTGCAGCGCATCGCCGAGCAGGACGTGCACTGGTGGCGCAAGGCCTTTCTGTCTGCCTTGAAAGAGGCCAGGCCGCTGGAGCACAGGGAAAGGGAAGCCTTCGGCATCCCCGTTCCCTCGATCAGGCAGGAGCAGGCACCGCTGCGCCTGGAGCTGGCCGCCTGCCCTGCCGACGGCGTGGAACGGGACGCCTGCCGGTCGGTGGTCTCCGACAGGTAATGCCTTCCTGCTCCTGCGGCGCCGCGTTCATCCTCCCGGCACCATGGCATCGCCCGGCCCCACCCCCATTTCCCGGGCTGCGCACGACACACAAAAGGAAGGCAAGCGGCGATGGCCCAGCACGACAACGAGCACGCCCATGCGTGGACATGCAGCGACACGCTGGCGCAGGCCTTGCGCGGCCACACGGACCTGTCGCCAGCGGACCAGTTGGCCCTGCTGGTGGCGCAGGGCGCCGACCGCCTGCCGCTGCCGGGCCATGGCCACACGCTGCAGCGCTGGCGCGCACTGGCCGAGGTGGCCGCCCACAGCCTGAGCCTGGCCAAGCTCTATGAAGGCCATACCGATGCCCTGGCCATCCTGTCCGAACTGCAGGCCGACCTGTGCACCGAAGGACTGCGCTGGGCCGTCTGGTGCGCCGAGCCGCCGGGCGAGCGCGTGCAGGCCACGCCCACGGCCCCCCATGCTGCGGCACATGCCGGCATGGCCGTGCAGCTGTCCGGCCACAAGCCCTGGTGTTCGGGCGCGCGCGCGGTGGACCGTGCCCTGGTCAGCGGCTGGCTGGCCGACGGCCGGCGCTGCCTGATCGCCGTCACCATGGACCAGCCCGGCATCCGCAGGGACGACAGCCACTGGCAGGCCGTGGGCATGGCCGCCAGCGCCAGCGCCGACGTGCATTTCGACGGCGCCACCGGCGTGCTGGTCGGCGAACCGGGCCAGTACCTGAGCCGCCCCGGCTTTCACCATGGCGGCGCGGGCGTTGCGGCCTGCTGGCATGGCGCGGCAGCGCGCATCGCCAGCCATCTGCAGCAGGCCGTCGGTCAAGGCGAGGACCCGCACCGCCAGGCCCACCTGGGCGCGCTGGATGTGGCCCTGGCCGGCGCGGCCGGCCTGCTGCGCGACGCTGCAGCCCGCATCGATGCCACGCCCTCGGACCCCTGCCTGCTGGCCGTGAACCGCGCCCGCCTGGCTGTGGAAGCCGCCGCCGAAGAGGTGCTGCGGCGCGTGCCGCGCGCCATCGGTCCCGGCCCACTGTGCAAGAACAGGGGCCTGGCGCAGCTGATGGCCGACCTGCCCGTCTTCATCCGCCAAAGCCATGCCGAGCGCGACCAGGCCGCGCTGGGCCGCCTGCTGGCCGAGAAGGCACAGGCCTCGCAGGCACCGGGAGGCGCGGCATGGATGCTGTGAAGCCGCGCCTCATCGAGGGCCGGGGCACGCCCGAATCGCGCTGGCAGGCCTGGTTTGCGCAACGCCGGCCAGCGCAGGTATCCATGGACGACCTGCTGGAAGGCCGGCGCCGCGCCGTCATCGTCGCGCCGCACCCCGATGACGAGATCCTGGGCTGCGCCGGCCTGCTGCGCCGCTGTGCCGAGCGGGGCATGCCCTGCCTCATCGTCTCCGTGACCGATGGCGGAGCCAGCCACCCCGACTCGACGCTGTGGCCGCCGCAGCGGCTGGTGCGCGAGCGCGTGCAGGAGAGCACCCAGGCCCTGGCCCTGCTTGCGCCGCAGGCGCAGGTGCTGCGGCTGGGCCTGCCCGACGGCCGTATCGCCGAGCATGCAGCGCAGTTGCTGCAGCGGCTGGAGCCGTTGCTGCAGCCCTCGGATGCGCTGCTGTGCACCTGGCGCGAAGACGGTCACCCGGACCACGAGGCCACGGGCCAGGCCTGCGCCACGGCAGCCCGGCGCACGGGCTGCCGGCTCTTCGAGCTGCCGATCTGGGCCTGGCACTGGGCCGAGCCCGGCGACACGCGCGTGCCCTGGCACCGCGCCGCCGCCATTGCGCTGGCGCCGCAGGAGCTGGCGCTCAAGCGCCAGGCCCTGTCGTGCTTTCGCAGCCAGCTGCTGCCCGACCCGTCCACGGGCCGCGACGCCATCCTGCCGTCCTGGGCCACGCAGCGCCTGCTGCGTCCGTTTGAAGTGGTGTTTCTATGAACGGCGCCCGGCAGCACTTCGAGCAGATGTACCAGGCCGACCCCGACCCCTGGCAGGTCGCATCACGCTGGTACGAGCGGCGCAAGCGCGACCTGCTGCTGGCCGCCCTGCCGCGCGAGCGCTATGCCCACGGCTTCGAGCCCGGCTGCGGCAATGGCGAGGCCACGCAGCGCCTGCTGCAGCGCTGCGACCGGCTGTGCGCCGTCGACTTCTCGGACAGGGCCGTGGATCTGTGCCGGCAGCGGATTGCGCCGCAGGACCGCGCCCGCCTGGACCTGCAGGCCCTGCCCCTGCCCTGGCAATGGCCACAGGTGCCCCAGGTGCCGCAGCAAGGCTTCGATCTCATCGTGGTCTCGGAGCTTGCCTACTACTTCGACGACGCGGCACTGGCGCATTTCAACCGCCAGTGCCTGGCCTCGCTGCAGGGCGGCGGCCACTGGCTCATGTGCCACTGGCGGCATGGGGCGCACGATCACCTGCAGAGCACCCGCGCCCTGCATGACAGCGTGTCGGCCCATGCGCAGCTGCACTTGCTGCTGAGCCACAGCGAACCGGATTTCCAGCTGGACATCTGGCAGAAAACCCCTGAAAGGACGGACAGATGATCGGCGTGTGCATCCCAGCCCATGACGAGGAAGACCTCATAGGCCGCTGCCTGGACAGCGTGTTTTGCGCGGCCGCCCATGCCGACCTGCAAGGCGAGACCGTGGCCGTCGTGGTGGTGCTGGACAGCTGCCAGGACGCCACCGAATCGGCCGTGCGCCGCTGGCCCGCCATCCCGTTGTCCATTGCCGCGCGCAACGTGGGCAAGGCGCGGGCCCTGGGGTCGGAGTACCTGCTGCTGCTGGGCGCCCGCTGGCTGGCCTTCACGGACGCCGACACCACCGTCTCGCCGAGCTGGCTGGCCGACCAGCTGGCACTTCAGGCCGACGTGGTCTGCGGCACGGTGCAGGTGGCCGACTGGTCGGCCCACGGCGTCCAGGCGGACACGGCGCGGCGGCACTTCGAGACCACCTACACGGACCGCGACGGCCACCGCCACGTGCACGGCGCCAACCTGGGCATCTCAGCCTGGCACTACCGCCAGGCCGGCGGGTTCGACGCACGCACCTGCGGCGAGGACCAGGACCTGGTGGACCGCCTGGCGGCCAGCGGCGCCCGCATCGCCTGGTCGGCCCGGCCCCGGGTGATGACCAGCGGCCGCGCCTACTCGCGCGTGGCCGACGGCTTTGCCGGTGCGCTGCGCCAGGGATGGGCCCTGCCCTGCGACGCGCCGCCTGCGCTGCCCGTGCGCCAGGGCGCCCTGGCGCAGCAGGCCCTGGCCCTGCCTCAACCGCAGGCCGGCTCGTCCACGCGGTAGCAGTCCCTGAGGAACACCGGCAGGTCGTTGGCCGGCGGCACGAAGGGCACCTGGTACATCATGTCGCTGACAAAGCCACGGTGGTAGCTGCCGTGGTTCACCACGTGCAGCACGATCTGCTCGCGCGTCATGGCGCCCTGCCCGCCGCCCACGAACTCGAAGTGCACGACCTTCGCCAGTTCCTCGTCCGGGCATGCGTCGACGAACTCCACATACCAGCGGTCCATTGCCTGCACGGATTCCCACAGCGCCTGCAGCGTGGGCGTGTGGTCGGTGTTGCGCATGGTGTAGCCATGTTTGCGGCCCTGCAGGTGGTGCCTGAAGATGTCCTCCACCACAAGGACGTGGTTCAGCGTGCGCACCATGTTGCCGAAGCTCGTGGGGCGCTGCTTCAAGGCCTCGCCTTCGGGCAGCTCCATCACGCTCTTGAAGGTCAGGCCGTTGGCCCAGGCCTTGTAGCGCACCAGCATTTTCAGGTTGGCCCTGGCCGATGAGACGGGAGCGCGCGGGCTCTCCTGGATCGCTGTCATTCGTGGGTTCTTTCGGTGTGGATCAAAGGCCGCTCAGTGCGCCTTCGACATGGGTGCGCGCCGTGCCGCCCACCCAGACCTGGCCCGTGCCGTCACGGGTCAGGAAGATGCGGCCGTCACGGCCCAGACAGCGGCCCTGGGCGGCAACGTAGTCGCTGTCCATCACCCCCGTCGCAAACAGCCACTGCGCCAGCGAGGCGTTGAGGCTGCCGGTGACGGGGTCTTCGACGATGGCGCCCTGGTGATCGGAGAAGAAGGCGCGCACCTCGCAGGCGGCAGGGCTGACACCGCCGATACCCCTGGCATAGGGCCCCACCACGCCCACGTCCATGCGCGTGGGCCACTGCCGGGCCGGGTTCAGCGCCAGCACCTGCTCGGCCGAGGCCAGGCGGATGCCCAGCCAGCCGGGGCCGTTGTCTATCCACGAGGCGGCCTGCACCTCTTCGGCAGTGATGCCCAGCATGCGCAGCGCGGCATCCAGCTCGTCGGCGGTGGGCGCGCCAAAGCGCAGCATGGGCGGCGCGGCGAATGCCAGCCGCCCATGCTCCTGCCGTATCTGCACCAGGCCCGCCCCGCACTCCTGGACGATGTGGCCTGCGTTCCTGGGCGCACCGCGCTGGGACAGCCAGGCATGGCAGCTGCCCAGCGTGGGATGGCCGGCAAAAGGCATCTCCCGGTCCAGCGTGAAAATCCTCACGCGGTAGTCGGCCTGCGCCTGCGTGGGCGGCAGCAGGAATGCGGTTTCGGAGAGATTGAACCAGCGCGTCAGCTGCTGCATCTGTGCGGTGGTCAGCGCCTGCCCACCGGTGATCACGACCAGCGGATTGCCGGACAGCGGGCCGCTGGCGAAAACGTCGACCATATGAACGGCAATGCTCATGAAGACAGTCCTTGTTGCATGGGAAGGAAAAGAAGGGGAAACGGACGGCGGTCCCGATCTGCGCTACGGCCGCACATCGGCGCGATGCACCACATGGACCTTGTTGCCGTCGGGGTCGCGCAGGTAGGCACCGTAGTAGCCATCGCCGTAATGAGGTCGCGGGCCGGGCGGGCCTTCGTCGCTGCCGCCACGCGCCAGGCCGGCGGCATGGGCCGCATCCACCGCCTCGGGCGATGGCGCCAGAAAGGCCGCCATGCTGCCGTTGCCCGCCGTGGCCGGCTCGCCGTTGAAGGGGCTGTAGACATAAAAGCGCGGCAAGGAAGCCTGCGGCGCCACCCAGCACAGCGCGGCCGGCCCGCCATCGGGCTGGACGGCGCGGCGCTGCAGTCCCAGCGGGGAAAGCACCGCGTCATAGAAGCGGCCGGCCCGCTCGAGATCACGGGCGCCGACGGTGATGTGGCTGAACATGGGGTGAACGTTACACTATCGATAAATGAAATAGTGTCACGGCACACTCTTTTTTTCCTTGCCCCGATCATGCTCCTGCCCTCCCCCTGGACACCCCGTCTTGCGCGCATTGAAGCCAGTGCCGCCGAGCGGCTGGCGCGCGCCCTGGCCGACGACATCGTGGAAGGCCGACTGGCCGGCGGCGACCGCCTTCCCGCCCACAGAGACCTGGCCGACAGGCTGCAGATCGGCCTGGGCTCGGTGACCAGGGCCTATGCGCTGCTGGAGCGCCGGGGGCTGACGCGCAGCGTCAAGGGCAGGGGCACCTTCGTGGCCGCCCGGCGGACGCAGGGCGGCGAGGCCATCGACCTGTCCTCCAACGCGCCGCCGGCCGCCATCAGCGAACGCCTGCTGGCGCGCACGCTGACCGCGATTGCGCGCCGCATCGATGCCGATCACTTCAATTCCTACGCGCCGCCGGGCGGACATGCGGAGCATCGCCGCGTGCTCGCGCGCTGGCTGCAGACGCTGGGCCTGAACGTGGAACCCGGCCACATGGTGCTGACCAGCAGCGCGCGCCAGGCGCTGTCCCTGGCCCTGGACCTGGTCTGCCAGCCCCGGGGCCGGCTGCTGACCGAGCGCATCACCTACCCCGGCGCCATTGCCCTGGCCCGGCGCAAGGGCTGCGCCCTGCAGGGCCTGGCCATGGACGCGCAGGGCCTGCTGCCGCAGGCGCTGGCCGAGGCGCTGCAAGGCATTCCCGCCGCCGAAGGCAAGGTGCTCTACCTCACCCCCACGCTGCACAACCCGACCACGGCCACCATGGGCGCGGAGCGCAGGCGGGCGATCGTGGATATCTGCCGGAACGCAGGCGCCTGGATCATCGAGGACGGCGTGTATGCCGCCTGCTCGCCCGATCACGCGCGCCTTGCGCACCTGGCGACCCTGGCGCCCGAGATCACCCTGCATGTGAACGGGCTGTCCAAGTCGCTGGGCCCGGGGCTGCAGGTGGGCACGCTGGTGCTGCCGCCAGCGCTGTGCGGCGCCGCGCTGGCGACGCTGCAGGAGCTGTCCATGGCTCCTTCGGCCCTGTCATGCGCCGTGGTCGATGAATGGCTGTCCCAGGGCGTGGTCGCCTCCCTGCAGGCCGACCTGCGCCATGAGGCACAGCGGCGCGTGCGGCTGGCCGCATCGCACCTTGCCCCACACCTGGGCGACAGCCGCCTGGTGCTGCACCCCGAGGCCTACAACGCCTGGCTGCCCATGGAGCGCGAGGCCGCCGACCGCCTGGTGTCGGCCGCAGCGGCGCTGGGCGTGACGCTGACCGATCCGGGCTCGCTGATGGTGGAGCCGCACGACCGTGCCAGCGGGCTGCGCATCTGCCTGGGCGCCCCAGGCCTGGACGACCTGGACGGCGCCCTGGCGCAATTGGCCAGGCTGCTTACTGCGGAGCCCTGAGCTTGTTCTGCAGCGCCCTGGCCACGGCGCCCAGCACGGGCACCTTGGCGAAGATTTCCTCCACCGGGTCCCAGAAGTCGCGGTGCACTGCCACCAGTCCCTGCGCATCGAACTCCAGGTAGCTGGTGCCGCAGATGTGCATGGGCTGGCCCGATGCCCTGACAAAGCCCAGCTCCCACAGCAAAAAGCCGCTGTCCCCCTGCACCGCGCCCTGGCTGACGGCGAAGCGGGGCCGGTCCAGTTGCTCGAACATGTGGGCGAACACGCGCTGTATCGCTGCGTGGCCGCGCACATCGTTGAACGGGTCCTTGAACCGGGCCTGTTCCGCATAGAGGGCCAGCAGCGCCGGCAGGTTGTCGCGGCGCAGCGCCTCATAGGCCTGGGCCAGCCGGTCCAGTCGGGGATCGCCGAGGGCAGTGCTCATCGGTTTCAGGCTCCTGTGATGCGGCGAACCGCCGAGAAATACCAGGCATCGGGCAGGCAGCGCAGCAGCCGCACCCAGCGTGTGAAGCGGCGCGGAAAATTCATCTCGAAGCGCCCCTGTGCCCAGCCCTGCAGCATGTGACGGGCGGCCTCGTCGGCACCGATCAGGGCCGGCATGCTGAAGCTGTTTTGCGCCGTCAGCGGCGTATCGACAAAGCCGGGGTTGATGATGGACACGCCCAGGCCCGGGCCGTGCAGGTCCAGGTAGAGGTTTTCTGCCAGGTTGTTGAGCGCCGCCTTGGTAGGACCGTAGGCCAGGGACATGGGCAGCCCGCGATAGCCTGCCACCGAGCCGACCAGGGCCAGATGCCCCTGGCCGGCCTCCAGCAGCATGGGCAGCACCGCATCGAGCAGGTGCAGCGCGCCGCCATAGTTCACGGCCAGGTGGCGCTGCATCTCGGCCAGGTCGAACTCGGTGGCGCGCTGGGGCCGGTAGTGGCCGGCACAGTACACCACCAGGTCGGGCGCCCTGCCCACATGGGCCCGCACGGCACGGGCTGCCTGTGCCACGGCCTGGGCATCGGTCACGTCCAGCGGCAGGGCCAGGCAGCCTTCGCGGCCGCGCACGAAATCCTGCAGCGCACCGCCATGCCGCGCAGAGACAATCACGCGCGCGCCCTGGCCGTGCAGCGCTTCGGCCGTGGCGCGCCCTATGCCCGAGGAGGCGCCCAGAAGCCATGCCGAGCGGCCCTTCCAGTCGCGCAGCGGCGGGTTCAGCCGGCGGGATAACAGTGGCATGGCCATCACTCCTTGATGATGGCCAGCGTCACGTCGCCCAGGTGCAGGCCGAGCTTGCTCATGGCCGTGCGGTTGAGCAGGGTGCGCCCGTCCATCAGGTACATCCAGTCGTCCATGCTGACGTTCCAGACCCTTCCGTCCACGGGCAGGGCCAGCACATAGCTCCAGCGGATGGCATTGCCCGCGCTCTGGCCCTGGGCCTCGCCCACCACGTCGTCGGCCCGGCCGCTGTAGCGGCCCTCGCCCAGGTGGCGGATATGCCAGATGCGCTGCTGCGTGCTGCCGTCGCTGTAGACGAAGTGCTCATCGAGCGTGCCCTCGTCGCCATTCCAGCGGCCCGTCATGCGCACGGTGAATCGCTTGACCACCTTGCCCGAGCGGTCCGTGAACATGCCGTGGGCCGTCAGCGGCCCGTTGAAGTACTGGCGCAGGTCCAGCGTCGGCTGCTCCTTGGCGTAGTCCTGCACGGAAGGACCGGCGCAGCCCGCCAGAGACAGCGCCAATGCCGCCCCCAGGCAGGCGCGCCGCAGTGGTGAAAACGAAGCGCAGTGGGTGATGTGGCTCATGTGTGCCTCCAGGAAGAATGCAGTCGCTCGGCGCGCCAGAGCAGCCCGGCCGCCGCCAGTTTGAGCAGGCAGGGCAGCCCGCCATAGGCCCAGGCCAGGGCCTGCAGGCCGGCCGGATCGGTGCTGCCGCTGCGGTAGCCCGCAACGGACAGCAGGGGCAGGGCCAGCCCTGCGGCCAGGGCCAGGTTGAGCTTGGTGGCGCAGGTCCACCACCCCAGGTAGCGGCCCTCGCCCTGGCCGCCCTGGCCGGACTCGTGGATCACGCCCGTGAGCAGTGCGCCCGGCAGGGCCAGATCCGCGCCCAGGGCCAGCCCGCTGGCCAGGCAGATCACGGCGAAGGCCAGGCCGTCACCCGTGCCCAGCCAGGGCGTGAAGCCGAAGGCCAGCACGCTGGCCAGCATGCCCGCGCGCCAGCTGGGCGCCAGGCCCCAGCGCGAGACGGCCTTCACCCACAGCGGCAGGCCCAGGGCCGCCGCGCCAAAAAAGCACAGCAGCAGCAGAGGCTGCATCCCGGGCACCTGCAATCTGTCGGCCACGAAGAAGGGCAGCAAGGTGGCCGGAATGGCCGCGGCCACGCCGTTGACCATGAAGACGGCCAGCAGCCGGCGAAAGCCGGCATCCGCCCATGGTGAGATCCGAGAGGTGTCCGCCGTGGCCTGCTGCGGCAGCGTCACCGGAGCCTTGAGCCGGTACAGCCCCACCAGCCCCAGCGCCAGGCCCAGCGCCAGCACGGCGCTGGTGGCGTCCAAGCCCAGCCAGGCCGGCAACACGCTGGCCAGCAGCACACCGCCCAGCGTAGCGCCCTCGCGCCAGGCCGTGACGCGAGCCCGCCAGGCGGGCTGCCCGCCCCAGCGCGTGCCCCAGGCCTGGTGGACGATGGTGACGAAGCTGTAGGCCAGCGTGCACACCAGCAGGCTGCAGGCCAGCCAGCCCAGCATGGCGGCCTGGGCACCGCGCGGCGGATGCCACAGCGCCCAGAAGCCCAGGACCATCAGCAGGCTGGCCAGTGCAGCCGCCCACCACGCTGGCCGCATGCCCCGGCGCAGCAGCCGGTCGGCCTGGCGGCCGATGGCGGGGTCCACCAGGGCATCGAAGGCACGCGTGGCCAGCAGCACCGCGCCCAGCCCCGCCAGCGGCGCACCGGCCACGCTGGCGTAGTGGTAGGGCAGGTTCACATACAGCGGCAGGGACACGAACGCCAGCGGCGCGGCCAGGCCGCCATAGGCCAGCCCTGTGCGCCAGGGCAGCAAGGGGGCGGCGGCAGGGTGCGAGGCCATGGCGTGGTCCCGGGCGCTCAGGATTGGCCCAGCAGCGAGCTGCGCATGGCAGGTGCCGAGGTCTGGGGCGCGAGCCAGATGCCGAAGAACAGGCGCGCATAGTCCGCATCGCGCAGCTGTGCAGTCTGGCGCCCGTTGTGGAAGAAGCGCACCTCGCCCTGGCCGTCGTTCAGGCCCAGCAGCCGGTCCTGGGCAGCCACATCGGGAAACGCCTGCTTCATCAGCGCCAGCCATTGGCGGGACTGCTCCTCGGTGAAGCCGTCGACCCTGCGCATTTCGGCGATGGAGCGCTCGGCGATGGCCGCGCCTTCGAGCTTGCGGTCATAGACCAGCTCCAGCGCGAACGGGTGGCGGGCGTAGTCTTCGGGCACAAAGCCCGGTGCAGCCCACAGCCGTGCCTCGTACACGCGCAGGCCGAAAAAGCGCAGCACGCCCGTGCCCACCAGGCGCGCGGCCGGCAGGGCGCTGCGCAGTTCGGCCGGAAGGTCGGCAGTCGGAGTCTTGGCGTGGAGTTCGTTGGGCATGGCGATCAGTGAAGGGACAAGGGCGCAGGCGGCGCCCCAGGCCAGCGCCTGGCGGCGCGGCATGTGACGTGGTGGCGATTTCATGGCAGGGGCCTGCGCAGCGTGAACTGGACGACATCGGTGTTGCCGGTGTCGAAGGCCGCCTCGCAGTAGGCGAGGTAGAAGGTCCAGATGCGCACGAAGCGCTCGTCAAAGCCCTGGGCCCGCACGGCGTCGAGGTGGTGATCGAAGGCCTGGCGCCAGCGCCGCAGCGTCTCCGCATAGTCGCGGCCGAAGGCCATGCGGCGCTCCACCACCAGGCCGGCGCGCCGTGCCTCCTGCTCGAAGGCAGGAATGCTGGGCAGCAGCCCGCCCGGGAAGATGTACTGCTGGATGAAGTCGGTGGAGCGCAGATAGCGCGCGAACAGGTCCTCGCGCAGCGTGATGGTCTGTATGCAGGCCAGGCCCCCGGGCTTGAGGCAGTCGCGCAGCGTCTGGAAGTAGCCGCGCCAGTATTCTCGGCCCACGGCCTCGAACATCTCGATGGAGACGATGGCGTCGAAGGGCTCGCCCGCATGGCGCGCGGGCAGGTCGCGGTAGTCCTGGTAGCGCAGCTCCACGGCGTCGGCCAGGCCGGCCTGCCGCATGCGCTGCTGTCCCCAGGCCAGTTGCTCGCGCGACAGCGTCACGCCCGTGACCCGGGCGCCGAACTCCTGCGCCGCCGCCTCGGCCAGCCCGCCCCAGCCGCAGCCGATCTCCAGCAGGCGCTGGCCGGGCTGCAGCCTCACCTCGTCCAGCGTGCGCCTGAGCTTGGCCTGCTGGGCGTACTGCAGGTCGGCGTGGCGCAGCGATTCACCCGTGCGCCCCTGGAACCAGGCGGCGCTGTAGCTCATGCCGGGGTCCAGCCACAGGCGGTAGAAATCGTTGCCCAGGTCGTAGTGGGCATGGATGTTCCTGGCGCTGCCGGCCCGCGTATTGCGCTGCAGCAGGTGGCGCAGGCGGTAGCCCAGCCGGCCCCACCAGCTGCCGTACACCAGGCTTTGCACATGGTCGCGGTTGGCCATGCACAGGCGCAGCAGGGCGGCCAGGTCGGGGCTGTCCCATTCTCCGGCGATATAGCCCTCGGCCAGGCCGATGTCGCCCGATTTCAGGGTGCGCTCCAGCGCCCGCCAGTCGTGCAGCACGCAATGCGCGTCGGCAGCCCCCGACGGCGGACGGGGCAGGTGCAGCAGGCGGCCATCGGGCTGCTCCAGGTCCAGCTGCCCGTGGGGCAGGCGTTCGAGCAGGTTCAGCACACGGCGTGCCCGCGCAGGCGTGCGGCGCGGCGCTGCGGCGGTGGGGCTCAGCAGGGGGGCGGCGGTAGTGTTCATCTTGTGACGAAGCGCTTGGGCGCGGAGGGTTTGCCATGGAAAGGCACGCGCTTGGCCCAAAGGCGCAGCGCGTGCCAGTGGATGCGGGCGACCACGCCCAGCGTCATCAAAGGGGTGCCGAAGAAGGCGCGTCGCACGGCGGCGGCATCCAGCGCCTGCAGCACGCCGCCCACGCTGGTCTGCAGCAGCGGGCCGTCCTCGTCATGCAGGTCCACGCGCGCCAGGGTGCGGTCTTCGCTGCGCTCGAAGCGGAAGCGGTACTCGCCGCGCACCTCGCAGAACGGCGAGACGTGGAATTGCTTGCGCGCCACCTGCTCCCGGCCCCAGGCCAGGTCCGGCCCCGCCAGCAGATAGGCATGGCGCTCGCCAAAGGTGTTGTTGACCTCGGCCAGCACGGCGGCCAGCGACCCGTCGGCGCGGTGCGCATACCAAAAGCTCACGGGCTTGAACACGTAGCCCAGCACGCGCGGAAAGGTGTGCAGCCAGACTTCGCCATCGGCGTCGCCAATGCCTTCGCTGTGCAGCAGCTGCTCGAACCAGGCCAGCGCGTCGCAGCCGCCCTCGCCGTGGTCGCTGTCATGGAAGCTCAGCCAGCCACGGCGGTTGCGCCTGAGCGCGGCGTCCGGGTGCGTGCGCAGGCTGCGCATGGGCAGCATGAGGAAATAGCCCGGGTAGCGGAAGGCATGCTCCACCGGCCGCAGGCGGCGGTGCCAGACATGGCCGAAGCCGATGAGCGGCCGGGCCGTCATGCAACCCCCTCGAAGGCCGCGCTGGCGGGCAGGACGGGCAAGGTCGGCAGGGCATGCAGCAGGCCGTCGGCCGCGACCAGGCCCGAGCGCAGGCCGTCCTCATGGAAGCCGTAGCCGCACCATGCGCCGCAGAACCAGGTCCTGCGCTGGCCTTGCAGGGCATCCACCCGGCCCTGGGCCTCGATGGCGGCCAGGTCGAACACCGGGTGGCTGTACTCGATGCGCGCGTGGACCTGGCTGTCATCGATGGGGCGCACCGGGTTCAGCGACACCATCACGGGCTGCTGCCACGGCAGGGGCTGCAGGCGGTTGAGCAGGTAGTGCAGGCAGACGCCGGCCCGGTCTTTTCCGGGATCGGCGGCGCGTTCGTAGTTCCAGGCGGCCCAGGCCGCCGGGCGGCGCGGCAGCACGCCGGCATCGGTGTGCAGCACGGCCTGGTTGGGCTGGTAGCGGATGGCGCCCAGCACGCTGCGCTCGAGCGGCGTGGCATCGGAGCCCAGCAGGCGCAGGGCCTGGTCGCTGTGGCAGGCCAGCACCACGGCGTCGAACCGCTCCGTGCCGTGCGCCATCTGCAGCAGCACGCCGTGGGCGGCGCGGCGCAGGCCCAGCACGGGCGCGTTCAGCCGGACCTCGTGGCGGCCGTCCTTTTGCAGCGCGGCCACCATGCGCCGCACATACTGGCGCGAACCACCGCGCACGGTGCGCCACTGCGGCCGGTCCGTGACCTGGATCAGGCCGTGGTTGTGGCAAAAGCGGATCAGCGTGGCCACGGGAAAGCGCAGCATCTGGTCGGTGGGGCAGGACCAGATGCAGCCCATCATGGGCAGCAGATAGTCCTGGCGAAAGGCCGGCCCGAAGCCGTGGTCGTCCAGGAAATCTTCGATGCAGCTGCGCAGCCGCGCTTCATCGCCTTCCTCGGCGATGCGCGTGGTCAGGCGGTTGAAGCGCAGGATCTCGGCCAGCATCTTCAGGAAACGGGGCCGCAGCAGATTGCTGCGCTGGGCGAACACACCGCCCAGCGAACTGCCGCTCCACTCCAGGCCCGCCCGGCCGCCGGCCTGCGGCACCTGCACGGAAAACGACATCTCGGCCTCCGCCGTGGGCACCTGCAGCTCTTCGAACAGACGGGTCAGCAGCGGATAGGTGCGGTGGTTGAACACCAGAAAGCCCGTGTCCACCCCCTGGCTCACGCCGCCCAGCGCCAGATCGACCGTGTTGGCATGGCCGCCGAAATGGCTGCCTGCCTCCAGCAGGGTCACGCCATGCCCGCCCGGCGCGCCGGCCAGCCGCCGTGCTGCGGCCAGCCCCGCAATCCCCGACCCGATGACTGCAATGCGATGCATGGGAGCGTCCTTCCTGGTTGAATCGATCAGTCAGACCATGAAGATCAAACTGTGAACTGATGAGTTCAAACTATATACCAAACGTATTCGCTTTGCACTATTTGGTATCGGATATGACCTGTCGGGTCTAAAATATGGCTATGACAAGCCGCTCCTCCATCAAAGAACAGATACAGCGCGTGCGCGAGCAGGCCATCGTGGCGGCCGTCAACCGGCTGCTGGCCACCAAGGGCTACGACGCCATGACGGTGGACGAGGTGGCGGCCGAGGCCGGCATGGCCAAGGCCAGCCTGTACAAGCTGTTCACCTCCAAGGAAGAACTGGCAGGGGCCGCCATGGTGGGCGTGCTGGACCGCGCCCTGGCCTTCGTGGACGGCCTGCGCGACGAAGCCAGCCTGGCGGCCGAGGCCGGCACGCCCACGCGCCCGCTGGACCAGCTCAAGGCCGTGACGCGCTGGGCCATGCAGACCCAGCTGGAAGGCGAGATGCCCTCCCTGCCCGCGCAGAACTCCAACCTCAGCGCCTCGCTGCAATCCAACGACGACTACATGGACCGGCTGATCGCGCTGAGCAACCGCCTGAGCATCTGGATCACCGAGGCCCAGACCAGCGGCCAGATGCAGGCCACGCTGCCGGCCGAACTGGTGCTCTACACGCTGTTCGCGCGGGCCTGCGATCCGGTGGTGGCCCTGCTCAAGGAGTCGGGCCAGTACACGCACGCGCAGATCATCGACTGGGTGACCAGCACGACCTTCGACGGGCTGGCGGCGGCGGGCTGATCCGGTGCGCGGGATCGCACCGATCCCAATGCAAATGAGAATTCATATCAACTGGATAAAATGCTGGCAGTTTCTTGACGCACAAGAGGAAAGGCCCGGCACGTGCATCCATCCACCGACAGTGGCGCCAGCCAGGCTCTGGGCAGCATGTACGCGCAGCACAACCCTTGGCTGGTCGCGTGGCTGCAACGCAGGCTGGGCAACCGCTGCGATGCGGCCGACCTGGCCCAGGACACGTTCACGCGCATCTGGGTCAGCGCCAGGACGCAGGCCATCGAGGACATCCGGGAGCCCCGGGCCTACCTGACGACAGTGGCCAGGCGGCTGCTGGTCAATCACCTCGAACGCCGCTCGCTGGAGCAGGCCTACCTGGCGTCGCTGCACCTCCTGCCCCAGGCCACCGTGCCGTCCGTGGAGGCGCGGGCCATCCTGCTGGAGACGCTGCAGGAGCTCGATGCGCTGCTGGACGCCCTGCCCGCCAGGGTGCGCACGGCCTTTCTCATGTCCCAGCTGGAAGGCCTGTCCTACGAGGACATTGCCGACCGGATGCAGCTGAGCGTGCGCACCGTGACGCGCTACATGGCCCAGGGCTTTCGGCAATGCCTGCTGGTGATGCTGGAGCGCTGAGCATGCAGGCCGCAGACGCACGCATCCTGGACGAGGCCGCCCGCTGGCTGGCCCGCAGGCACGCATCGGACTTCAGCGCGGCCGAGCAGGCCGAACTGGCGCGCTGGCGCAGCCAGAGCAGCCGGCATGAGCAGATCTGGCAGTGTGCCGAGCAGCTCAAGGGCCGCTTCAACACCGTGCCCGCCGCCGTCGGCATGGCCACGCTCAACCGCGCGCGCCCCTCGGCGGCACGGCGCCAGTTGCTGCGCTCGGCCGTGCTGGCCCTGGCCACGCCTGCGCTGGGCTGGCTGGCCTGGCGCCAGCTGCCCTGGCAGGACTGGACGGCCGACTACCGCACGGCCAGGGGCGAGCGCCGCGCGGTCACGCTGGCCGATGGCAGCCGCGTGCAGCTGAACACGGCCTCGGCCATCAGCGTGCGCATGGATGGCACGGCGCGGCGCATCCGCCAGCATGCCGGGGAAATCCTGGTCGAGACCGCGCATGCCCCGCCCTACGCCTCCCAGCCTTTCATGGTGCAGACAGACGACGGCCAGATGCAGGCCCTGGGCACGCGCTTCATCGTGCGCAAGCTGGAGCGGGGCACGGCGCTGGCCGTGCTGGAGGGCGCGGTGCGCGTCACGCCGGCAGCATCGGCCACGGCCGTGGTGGTGCATGCGGGCGAGCAACTGCAATTCGATGGACAAGGCGCCAGCGCCACCCGCCCGGTGGCGCCGCGGGACTCGGCCTGGACGCTGGGCGTGCTCTATGCCGAGAACCTGCGCCTGCAGGACTTCCTGGCCGAGCTGTCGCGCTACCGCGAGGGCCTTGTGCGGTGCGACGACGATGTCGCCGACCTGCGCGTCTCCGGCACCTACCAGCTGCATGACACCGACCGCATCCTGGCCCTGCTGGCCCAGACCCTGCCGGTGCGCGTGCACGAGCGCAGCCGGTACTGGGTGACGGTGGCGCGGCGCTGATTCGATTTTTTTCTGCCGTGGCTGTCCGGTTTTTCGCTCTCGCCTGTCAAGGCTTGCGAAGACCACTTTCATCGACAGCCCAGAGGACAGAACACCATGCACTCCCCTTCTTCCACCGCCGGACCACGCGCCAGCCTGCGCGCCACCGCCTTGGCGGCCCTGGCCGTCAGCACCTCGCTGCTGCTGCACGCGCTGCCAGTCCAGGCGGCCGAGCCGGCCGCCAGCGCCGCTGCCAGGAGCTACCAGATCCAGCCGGGTCCGCTGGGCCCGGCGCTGATGGCCTTTGCCGCGCAGGCAGGCGTGAACCTGGGCATGGACCTGCAGCAGCTCGTCGGCATGGAGACACGCGGCCTGTCCGGCACGTTCTCCGTGGAAGACGGCTTTGCGCAGCTGCTGAACACGTCAGGCTGGACAGCGCGCCGCGCGGGTGCGGGCAACTACGCGCTGGAGAAGCTGCCTGCGGCGGCCCGCCAGGCGCCGTCCGCTGCAGCGGCGGCCGTGCCCGCAGCGCCGGCCGCAGCCCTGGTCGCAGCACAGGCCACGGAGCTTGCCGCCATCACGGTGACCGCACGCACGCAGAACAACCTGGTCGCACCGTCGCGGCAGGTGACGATCCTGGAAGGCCAGGAGGTGGAGCAGCTGCGCCAGGGCTCGGACAGCCTGGCCACCATGCTCAGCAAGGTGGTCCCCGGCATGGCGGACTCCAGCCACACCATCACCGACTACGGCCAGACGCTGCGGGGCCGCAACATGCTGGTGCTGGTGGACGGCGTTCCGCTGAACACCAACCGCGACTCGTCCAGGAACCTGGCCAACATCAACCCGGCCGACATCGAGCAGATCGAGGTGCTGCGCGGCAGCAGCGCCATCTACGGCAGCGGTGCGGCGGGCGGCATTGTCTCCATCCGCACCAAGCGGCCCTCGGGCGAGACGCGGGCCGAGACCATCGTCACCGGCTCGGCCCCGCTGTCCCGCCTGCGCGGCGCGGGGCTGGGCGGCGAGGTGCAGCACTACCTGTCCGGCGGCGGCGAGGTGGTCGACTATTCGGTGAGCCTGGGCGCCAGGCACATGGGCGGCGCCTTCGACGCCAGGGGCGACCGCATTGCACCCGAGCCCAGCCAGGGCGACCTGTTCGACTCCAACATCTACAACGCCTCGGCCAAGATCGGCTTCAAGCTCGATGCCGACCAGCACCTGCAATTGACCGCCAGCCACTACAACGCGGCCCAGGACACGGACTACGCCTCCGACCCGTCGGTGGCGCGGCTGCCGGCAGGAACGGCGGCGGCCCGCCCCATCAAGGGCCTGGTGCTGGCCGACCAGAACCAGATCAAGAACACCATGCTGGGCCTGGACTACGAGAACCGGGACATCGCAGGCAGCACGCTGGCCGCCCAGCTCTACTACCGGGACTTCTTCACCCGTTTTGCGCCCTTCGACGCACGCGCGGTGCCGGTGCGGGGCGCCAATGTCGACCAGTCCATGCAGAACTCCGAGGTCTTTGGCGGGCGCCTGACCCTGAAGACGCCGCTGGGCGCCGGCAAGAAGAGCCTGCTGATCTGGGGTGCGGACTTCAACCAGGAGCGCACCGACATGCCCATCGACATCTTCGATCCCCGGGCCTATGACGCCAGCGGCGGCCTGGTCTTCCACAAGACGGGCCAGCTGATCTACATGCCGCCCGTCACCACGCGCAGCATCGGCGCCTTCGCCCAGCTGCAGCACCGGTTCAATGCGCAATGGTCGGCGGAAGGCGGCCTGCGCTACGACCGCGCCCAGGCCAGCTTCAATGACTTCACGCCGCTGTCGCAGTCACGCGTCCCCAGCCCCCAGCCCGTGAACGGCGGCACCGTCCGGTACAACGCCTGGACCTACAACCTGGGCACGGTCTTCACGCCGGTCCCCGGCCAGGAGCTCTATGCCTCGTACAGCCAGGGCTTCGAGCTGCCGGACATCGGCGTGGTGGTGCGCAATGCCACGCCGGCCTTCAACCTGGGCAACTCCAACCTGCAGGCGGTCAAGACCAACACCTATGAAATGGGCTGGCGCGGCAAGTTCTCCAACGTGATGGCCAACCTCAGCGTCTTCCAGTCGCGCTCCAACCTGGGCGCCGTGCAGAGCTTCAACAATGGCCTGACCCTGCTGCGCACCCGCGAGAAGATCCATGGCATCGAAGGCGGCCTGGACTACTTCAGCGACGACGACCACTGGAGCGTGGGCGGCAGCTTCACCTGGATGAAGGGCCGCGAGCTGCCCCAGGCCGCCAGCGGCTACCAGGACATGACGGGCTTTCGCATCCCTCCGCTCAAGCTCACGGCCTATGTGGAGTACCGGCCCGACACGCGCTGGAGCCACCGCCTCCAGGCCACCGCCTATGCCTCCAAGGACTACCGCCTGGGCGGCAAGACCGGCTTCGGCCGCTATGACACACGGGGCTACACCACGGTGGACCTGATCAGCCAGTGGAAGGTCGACCCCAAGAACCGTGTGTCCCTGGGCGTGGAAAACCTGTTCAACCGCCAGTACTTCCCGCTCTACAGCCAGCTGCTGCGCAGCAACAACAACACCAGCCGCCTGCCAGCGGCCGGCACGGTGCTGAAGATCAGCTACGCGCACACCTGGTGACCCCATAGGCAGGCACCGGTCGCCGCAGCCCGCCAACAACCGGCCGGGCACGGAAAGGGCAGCCACCCGACGCAGCCGATCAACGACCATCGACCATCGGCCATCGGCCGCGCCCGGACCTCAAGGCCCCTTGCGCAGCGAGATCGGCGTGCCCCAGATCGGATCGACGGCGCCCTGGCGGCCCAGCGTGGTGACCTGCATGGGCGCCAGCCGCGCCATGAGTTTTTCCTGGTCAGGGGTCACGTTGGCGCGGGAGGCCAGATAGGTGCGCGTGAATTCCATGGGCACCGGCAGCGTGTGGACGGTGAAGTCCTCCAGCGGGCATTCGACCTTCTCGGCCGCCACCTTGCGGCAGCCCGCCTGGCGGAACTGGTAGCTGGGCGTCTTCAGATACGAGCGCTGGCTCAGCACCAGCTGCCCGCCTTCCAGCGTGAAACTGGCCAGGGCCTGCCGGGGCGGCACGCGCACCTGGACCTTGAGCGCGGGGATGTCGCGCGAGTCCGTGTCCTGGTAGTAGCCCGCACCCATGCCCGGCGTACTGTCCGTGACCTGCCGCTCGCCCCAGGCCACGCAATGGCCCGAGGCACGGTGCACCGTGGTGCAGTACTTCTCGGTGCGGGTCTGCGTGTGCGTGGTGGCCTCCTTCCAGTTCATCTCGGTATAGAACTCTCGGTAGGTCTCGGGCGCCAGGGACACCGTGCCGCTGGCGCCGCGGCCTGCGCCCGCAGCGCCCGCCTTGGCCCCCAGCTGGTCGAGCCGGGCATTGAGCCAGTAGTCATCGCCGCCCGTCAACAGGTACTTGCCGGGGGGCAGGACATGGACCTCGAAGGCCTTGAAGAGGTAGGTGGTCTTGGGATCGCGCTGCAGCGCGTTGTTCTGGAACTTGCGGCCGAACACGATCTCCGGCCTGTCCTGGTGGGTCCACAGCACGTTCGAGGTCCATTTGGACATGCCGTCGGCGTCGGCCAGCGACTTGTGCGGCGTCAGGTCAGCCACCAGCACCACGGCCATGTTGGCCTTCAAGGCCTCGCTGATCACCCACAGCGTCTTCGCCTGCTCCGCTTCCTCCTTCTCGAGCTGCCCGCTGGAAGGCGGCGCGGCACACCCCGACAATCCCAGGGCGAGCACCAGGGTCGGCAAAACGAAGCAGGGGCGCTGCAGTGTCATCGTTGAAATCCTTGGAGGTTGATGCTGGAAAGGCGTCATTGTGCGGGGAGATCTCCGGCGGCCCCGGCCAGGGCAGGCCCTCGACACGGAAAAGCCGCCCGAAGGCGGCCGGTTCCAGGGAGCGCTGCACCAGCGCTGGCTGCGATCAATCAGCGTTGCTGTGGCTGGCGCAAAGGCTGCCCTTGTTGGCGGACGTTCGCCTTGCACTGCATCTGGCTGTAGTTCCTGTCCGTGATGGGTTGCCCCATCTGCATGGGAACATAGGCCGGATGCTGCGGGCCTCTCGTGGGAAGAAGCTGTTTCATGGTTCCATCCTCACGTCAAACGGAACGCCGCCCAGCCTGTCAGCGGGGCTGATTGGGCTGCTGCTGGCCTGGCTGGTTGTGGCCAGGCTGCTTGTGCTGGGGGTTGTCCTGCTGCTGCTGTCCCGGGTTTTGCTGGTTCGGGTTCTGCTGCTGCGGGTTGTTTTGCTGCTGTTGCTGGTCGTTTTGCTGAGCCATGGGTATCTCCTTCACATGGTGGTCAAAGAGGCGCGTCAAACGAAGCGCCCGACTGCAGCGCAGATATGCACTGCGCTGGTAACCAGTGTGGGCCCGGACATGCGGCTCAGCCGTAGGACCGGCCAGAGCGTGCGCAGCCCCATGTTGCGACACCGCAGGTAGGCCAGCCGCCGGGTGTCCGACGGACATTTCGCACAGGGGGCAACGAAGGACCAGGGCAGGCCACGGCCTGCGCCCTACCCCGGCCCCCGCCTCACTCCACCGTCACGCTCTTGGCCAGGTTGCGCGGCTTGTCCACATCGGTGCCGCGTGCGCAGGCCGTGTGGTAGGCCAGCAGTTGCAGCGGGACCACGTGCAGGATGGGGCTGAGCGCGCCGTAGTTCTCGGGCATGCGGATGACGTGCATGCCTTCGCTGCTTTCGATGTTGGTCTTGGCATCGGCCAGCACATAGAGCACGCCGCCGCGCGCACGCACTTCCTGCATGTTGCTCTTGAGCTTTTCCAGCAGCTCGTCGTTGGGCGCCACCGTGACCACGGGCATGGCGCTGTCCACCAGGGCCAGCGGGCCGTGCTTGAGCTCGCCGGCCGGATAGGCCTCGGCGTGGATGTAGCTGATTTCCTTGAGCTTGAGCGCGCCTTCCAGCGCAATCGGGTAGTGGATGCCACGGCCCAGGAAGAGCGCGTTCTCGCGCTTGGCGAAGTCCTCGGACCAGCTGATGACCTGGGGCTCCAGCGCCAGCACGGATTGCAGGGCCACGGGCAGGTGGCGCATGGCGGCCAGATATTGCTGCTCCTTTTCCTCGCTCAGCCGCCCTTGCGACTGGGCCAGGGCCAGGGTCAGCAGGAACAGGCCCGCCAGCTGGGTGGTGAAGGCCTTGGTGGAGGCCACGCCGATCTCCACGCCGGCGCGCGTGATGTAGGCCAGCTCGCATTCGCGCACCATGGCGCTGGTGGCCACGTTGCAGACGGTCAGCGTGTGCTTCATGCCCAGGTTCTGAGCATGGCGCAGCGCGGCCAGGGTGTCGGCGGTCTCGCCCGACTGGCTGATGGTGACGACCAGGGTCTTGGGATGGGGAACGCTGGTGCGGTAGCGGTATTCGCTGGCCACTTCCACGCTGCAGGGCAGGCCGGCCAGCGACTCGATCCAGTACTTGGCCGTGCAGCCGCTGTAGTAGCTGGTGCCGCAGGCCAGGATGAGCACGCGGTCGATCTCCTTGAACACGCGCCAGGCCGAAGTGCCGGCCTTGCCGTCCGAGGCCACGCCGTCGAACAGCTCGGGCACGATGGCCTGCACGCCTTCCAGCGTGTCGGCAATGGCGCGCGGCTGCTCGAAGATTTCCTTTTGCATGTAGTGGCGGTAGGGACCCAGCTCGGCCGCGCCGCTGTGGGCGTGCACGGTGCGCACGGGGCGCTGCTCGGGCGCCAGCCGCTCGCCGCCCTTGCCCACCAGCCAGTAGCGGCCAGGCTGCAGGTCCACGATGTCGCCCTCTTCCAGGTAGACGATCTGGTCGGTCACGCCGGCCAGGGCCATGGCGTCGCTGGCCAGGAAGTGTTCGGCACCGTCCTGGCCCACGCCCAGGATCAGCGGCGAGCCGGCGCGCGAGCCCACCACGCGCTGCGGTTCGTCCTTGTGCATGACCGCGATGGCAAAGGCGCCATGCAGGCGCTGCGTGGCGGCCTGCACGGCCTCGAACAGGTCGCCGCCGTAGAGGCTGTCCACCAGGTGGGCGATGACCTCGGTGTCCGTCTGGCTGGCGAAGACATAGCCCTTGGACTGCAGCTCGGCGCGCAGGGCTTCGTAGTTTTCGATGATGCCGTTGTGCACCAGGGCCACGCGGGCCGGCTGGTCGGTGTCGGCCACGGGCGAGACGCCAGGGCCGTGGCTGAAATGCGGATGGGCGTTGCGCACCGCCGGCTCGCCATGCGTGGCCCAGCGCGTGTGGGCAATGCCGGTGTGGCCGATGACCTTGTCCTGTTGCACTTGGTCCATGAGTTCGGCTACGCGCGCCGTGGAGCGGGCGCGCCGCAGGCCCAGGCTGTGCACGCCCTGTGCGTCCAGCGCCTGCACGGCCACGCCGCAGGAGTCATAGCCGCGATATTCCAGGCGCTGCAGGCCCTGGACGAGAACGGGGACGATATCGCGGAAGGAAACCGCTGCGACGATGCCACACATGGACAAGCTCCTTGTTTCGAGATGACGACGGATGCTACGCAGGTTGAAAAGAAATTTCTCTCCAGATTTCCTTATCTATTGAACTAATATTTCATCATCAGGCATTCAAGAAATATTATTTCAATATAAATAAAAAAATGAACCAAAATTCCATTCAACTGGACGCTACCGACCTGCAGCTGCTGCAGCTGCTGCAAGAAGACTGCAGCCGCAGCAACCAGGCCCTGGCCGCGCTGCTGCAGCTGTCGCCGCCCACCTGCCTGCGCCGCGTGCGGCGGCTGCAGGAGTCCGGGCTGATCGAGCGGCAGGTGGCCATCCTGCAGCCCGAACGCCTGGCCGCCGCCCTGGGCCATGGGCTGCAGGCCATTGTGGAGGTCTCGCTGGACCGCCAGGACAGTGACGCGCTGGACGGATTCGAGCGCCGCGCCGTGGCGCTGGACGCCGTGCAGCAGTGCTGGCGCGTATCGGCGGGGCCTGATTTCATCCTCGTGGTGGCCGCGCCCGACATGCCGGCCTACCTGGAGTTGAGCCGGGCGCTATTCACGGGCGACGCCAACGTGCGCAATGTCAAGAGTTTTTTCAGCGTCAGGCGCGCCAAGTTCTCCACCGCCATGCCGCTGCCGCCGGCAAATCCCGGAACAGGCGCCCAATGAGGCCAGGACGCTTGATTTTGCGAGTAATTGTGCGCATCAGGAAACTGCGCGGCGGCGGGACTGCGTAGGACAGCAAGCCTGCAATGTGTCCCGAACGCCAACTTTGGGCAACGTTGGACTTTAAGGCGTTGCGCACGCACGGGGACAATGATACAAATTGATGCAACAACACTTTCTGACGCGCTAGGCAATCGGCGCGCACTCGGCTCGCACCGCCATGTCCTTGCGCCAGCGCATCCATCGCCGCACCTATCCCTTGCGCGTCTCCAGCATGGCTTTGGGTGGCCTCGTCGTGGGCACGACCATGACCGAGCTGGGCGCCAGCACGGCTGTCTGGGGCTTTGTGCTGGTGAGCGCCCTGGTCTGGCCGCACATCGCCTTTCTCCACGCCCGCCACAGCCGTGACAGCCACCGCGCCGAACACGCCAATCTGAAGATAGATGCGCTGATCATCGGCAGCTGGATTCCCGTCATGCATTTCTGTGCATTGCCCAGCATTGCGCTGCTGGCCATCAGCATTGCAGACCGCAACCACACGGCCACGCGCGACGGCTGGCTGCAATCGCTGTTCGCCACCTTCCTGGCCGCCGCCGCGGGGGCCCTGCTGCTGCGGCCCGCGCCCGAGTGGGAGGCCAGCCTGGCAGTGCAGCTGAGCATGCTGCCCCTGCTCCTGCTGCACAGCGTGTTCTCCAGCTGGTCCACGCGCCAGCTGGTGCGCAAGCTGGCACGACAGAACGTGAAGCTGCAGGTGCTCAGCCGCATCGACCCCCTGACCACGCTGTACAGCCGCGACTACTGGTGGCAGAAGGCGCGCGCCGCGCTGCGCGACTACCGGCAGACGCAGACCTCGGCCTGCCTGCTGATCGTGGACATAGACCACTTCAAGCGCATCAACGACAGCTTTGGGCACACCGTGGGTGACGAGGTGCTGCAGGCCATCGGCCTGACCATCCGGCACTGCCTGCGATCGCATGACGCGGCCGGCCGCTACGGAGGCGATGAATTCGCCGTGCTGTGCATGCACACCCATCTGGACGATGCCTATGCGGTGGCCCTGCGCATACGCAACCAGCTGAGCCAGCTGCGCGTGCGCGAGCACCCGCATCTGCGCGTCAGCGCCAGCATTGGCGTGGCGGCGGCGGACCCCAGCTTTCTGTCGGTCAAGGACTGGATCAATGCGGCCGACAGCGCGCTCTACAGCGCCAAGGACGCCGGGCGCGACCAGGTGATACCTGCTGCGCCGCTGATGGCCGGCAGCGCGCCCACCAGGTCGGGCACGGACGCGGGCAGCGAGGCCTCGCGCCAGGCACACCAGCCCGAGCCGGACGACACGCTGATCTGAGGGCTGGCGCCAGCGGCAGGCAGACTCAGAGCCCGCGATCCGTGCGCCGCACTTCGCCGCCGGGCCAGTTCAGGCATACGCTGCAGCCGCCCGCCGGCGTGGCGCGGATGGTGGCCTCGCCGCCGTGGCGGCGCATGACGCCGCGCACCAGGGCCAGGCCCGTGCCCAGGCCCGGAAACTCCGACTCACGGTGCATGCGCTGGAAGATGCCGAACAGCGCGCCCGCACGCGAGGGGTCGAACCCCACGCCGTTGTCCGTCACGCTGAGCGTGATGCCGCCGTCGGCATGGCGCTCCACATCGATGGCAATGCGCGGCTGGGCCACGGGCTGGGTGAACTTGACGGCGTTGTCCAGCAGCGCCTCCAGCACCTGGCGCAGCAGGGCCGCGTCGGCACGCACGGCGGGACTTTGCTGCGGCAGGCTCCATTGCAGCCGCGCCGCCGCGCCGCAGGCCGCCCAGCGCGGCTGCGCCAGCACCGCCGTGCGCGCCTGCTCCAGCAGTTCCTGCAAGGCAATGGGCTGCCACTGCATGGGCGTGCGGGCGGCGCGCGCCAGGGCCAGCAGGCCGTCGAGCATGCCGCCCATGCGTCGGGCGGACTGGTCCATGGTCTGCAGGAAGCCGCGTGCCTCCTGCAGTTCCTGCGGCGAAGGCGCGGCCTGCGACAGCAGCTCGTCCACCAGGGGGCCGAAGGACAGCACATGGCGCAGCGGCGCGCGCAGGTCGTGCGACACCGCGTGCAGCCATTCCTGCTGCGCGGCGCGCAGGGCCTGCAGCTCCTGCTCGCGCTGGGCCAGGCGCTCCAGCGCGTCCTGCAGCGTGCGGGGCGGGCCTTGCAGGTCGGCGGCAGGGTCGGGCGGAGGGTGGGCGAAAGGTTCCGTCATGGCATGAACAGGGTCAGGAGATTCGGAAAATCGGCTTGCCCCGTACGGGACCCGCCGGCGATGCGGGCCCTCGAGCCCACGTGTCTCGGAAGTCTCAGGACTTGGGCAGTTTGACCGGGCGCTTCCAGCTGGTGATGCTCACCTGCCTGCCCCGCGATACCGTGAGCACGCCAGGCTCGGTGCTCTTGGTGACCGTGGAGCCGCCGCCCACCGTGCCGCCCGCGCCAATGGTGACGGGCGCCACCAGCACGCAGTTGCTGCCGATGTGCACGTCGGCCTCGATCACCGTGCGGTGCTTGTTCACGCCGTCGTAGTTGGCCGTGATGGAGCCGGCGCCGTAGTTGACGCGCTCGCCCACCGTGGCATCGCCCAGGTAGGCCAGGTGGTTGGCCTTGGCGCCATCGGCCAGCACGGAGTTCTTGACCTCGACGAAGTTGCCGATGTGCACTTCGCGGCCCAGCTGCGCCCCGGGGCGCAGGCGCGCAAACGGGCCCACCAGGGCGCCCTCGCCCACGCTGACGCCGGCCTTCTCGCCATCGACATGCGTGTACGGATGGATGACGGCGCCCGCCGCAATCGTGGCGTTGGCAATGCTGCAATAGGCGCCGATGCGCGCGCCTTCGCCAATCTCCACATGGCCGCTGAAGATGCAGCCCACGTCGATCTCCACATCCTGCCCGCAGACCAGGCGGGCCGCGCGGCCGGTGCGCGGGTCGTCGCGCAGGTCAAAGCGCGCGGGGTCGGCCAGGCGCACGCCCTGCTCCATCAGCGTGCGGGCCTGGGCGCCCTGGTGGGCGCGCTCCAGCTCGGCCAGCTGCAGCGGGCTGTTGACGCCGGCCACCTGCACCGGGTCGGCAATGCAGTGCGCGACCACGGGCACGCCGTCGGCCACGGCCATGGCGACCACGTCGGTCAGGTAGTACTCGCCCTGGGCGTTGTCATTGGTCAGGCGGGCCAGCCAGCCGGCCAGGTGGCGGGCCGGCACGGCCATGATGCCGCTGTAGATTTCCTGGATGGCGCGCTGGGCGTCATTGGCATCCTTTTGCTCGACAATGCGCTGCACCGTGCCGTCTTCGCCGCGCACGATGCGGCCATAGCCCGTGGGATCGGGCAGGCGCACGGTCAGCAGCGCCAGCCGCTGGCCATCGGCCGCATCGACCAGGGCGCGCAGCGTGTCGGCCTGCGTCAGCGGCACATCGCCCGAGAGCACGATGACCATGCCGTCGCCCGCCAGCGCAGGCACGGCCTGCTGCACCGCATGGCCCGTGCCCAGCTGCGGCTCCTGGCGCACGAACTTCAGCGCCATGGAGCCGCCCTGGCAGGCCGCCGCCATGGCGGGCTCCACCTGGTCCGCGCCGTGACCCGTGACCACCACGGCCGAACGCGCATCCAGCTGCGCTGCGGTCGCCAGCACATGGCCCAGCAGCGGGCGCCCCGCCAGGCGCTGAAGGACTTTGGGAAGGCGGCTTTTCATGCGCGTGCCCTTGCCCGCGGCCATGATGACGAGATCCAGAGGTGCTGTCATAGGTGATTCATCCAAAACGCCAGAACCTGTGCCGGCAACGCCGCCGATTATCTGCCCGCCAAGGGCTGCGGCCGGTCACACGATTGACGTATGCTGGCGGCGCCATGCCCCATGCCACCACTGCACCCGTTCCCCTGCTGCGCACACGCGCCATCGGAGCCGGCCATCTGCGTGCCTTCCTGGCCGTGGCCCGGCACCTGAATTTCCGCGCGGCCGCCGACGAGCTGTCGCTGACGCAGTCGGCCGTGAGCCGCCAGATCCAGTCGCTGGAGGATGAAGTCGGCGTGCCGCTGTTCCTGCGCCACACGCGCGCCGTGGAGCTGACCGGGGCCGGCGCCCAGCTGCTGCGCTCGGTGGCGCCCGCACTGGAGCAGATCGACGCCTCGGTGCGCCAGATCCGCCAGACCGTGGGCCGCAAGAGCGTGGCCATCACCACCTGGGCCAGCTTTGCCGCCATGTGGCTGATCCCGCGCCTGGAGTCCTTCCAGCGCGCCTGGCCCGATATCGACATCCGCATCGACACCAGCGACACCGTGATGGACCTGGACACCACCGATGTGGATCTGGCCCTGCGCTACGGCCGTGCGGGCGACGGCTGGCCCCAGGCGCAGCGCCTGTTCGGCGAGCAATTGGCCGTGGTGGCCAGCCCGCGCCTGCTGGCCGGCGGCCCGCCGCTCAGGACGCCGGCCGACGCGGCGCGCTACACGCTGATCGAGACCGGCGACGCCCACCGCATGCCCCAGCTGGAGTGGCTGGGCTGGCAGCGCTGGTTCGGCGTGCAGGGCTGCGACCAGCTGCAGCCGCCGCGCTGGCTGTACTTCAACTACGCCCACCAGATCGTGCAGGCCGCCCTGGCCGGCCAGGGCCTGGCCATTGCACGGCTGCCGCTGGTGGCCGATGCGCTGGCGGCTGGCGACCTGGTCGAGGTGCTGCCCGCGCACCGGCTGGAATCGCCGCTGGCCTACTGGCTGATCGTGGGCCCACGCAGCGCAGCGCGTCCCGAGGTGGCCGCCTTCTGCCGGTGGCTGCAGGAGCAGGCCGAGGTCACGCGCGAAACCGTCGAATCGCCCCCGGCTTGAAAAATAATCCCCATGCTCCCCTTGCTGCGCAAGGTCCGCGCCCCCCGAGGGGGCCGTTTTCATCTTGGGGCGGCCCGGCGATGAAAAAAGGACGCGGGCATGCCGGCGTCCTTCATTGCTGTGCAGCCGGGCGCATGGCCCGGCGCGGGCATCAGCCCAGCGTCACGCGCGCAAACTTGCGCTTGCCCACCTGCACCACATAAGTGCCGGCTTCGAGCTTGAGGCCCCGGTCGCTGATGGCCGAGCCATCCACGCGCACGCCGCCGCCGTCGATCAGGCGGTTGGCCTCGCTGGTCGAGGGCGCCAGGTTGGCCTGCTTGAGCAGGGCACCGATGCCCAGCGGCGCGCCCGACAGGCTGACCTCGTCGATCTGGTCGGGAATGCCGCCCTTGCTGCGGTTGTTGAAATCCTGCTCGGCCGCATCGGCCAGCGCCGCGCTGTGAAAGCGCGCCGTGATTTCCTTGGCCAGCAGCACCTTGGCGTCCTTGGGGTTGCGCCCGCCTTCCACCTCGGCCTTGAGCGCGGCGATCTCGGCCAGGCTCTTGAACGACAGCAGGGTGTACCAGTTCCACATCAGCGTGTCCGAGATGCTCAGCACCTTGGCGAACATGGTGTTGGCGTCCTCGGTGATGCCGATGTAGTTGTTCTTGGACTTGGACATCTTGTGCTCGCCGTCCAGGCCCACCAGCAGCGGCATGGTGAGCACGCACTGCGTGTCCTGCCCGTATTCCTGCTGCAGGTGGCGGCCCATGAGCAGGTTGAACTTCTGGTCCGTGCCGCCCATTTCCAGGTCGGCGCGCAGCGCCACCGAGTCATAGCCCTGCAGCAGCGGGTAGAGGAATTCATGCAGGCTGATGGAGCTGCCGTCGGTGAAGCGCTGGTGGAAGTCGTTGCGCTCCATCATGCGGGCCACCGTGTACTTGGCCGACAGCTCGATCATGCCGCGCGCGCCCAGCTTGTCGCACCACTCGCTGTTGTAGCGCACCTCGGTGCGCGCCGGGTCCAGCACCTTGGCGGCCTGGGTGTAGTAGGTCTCGGCGTTGACCTTGATCTGCTCGGCCGTCAGCGGCGGGCGCGTGCTGTTGCGACCCGAAGGGTCGCCGATCAGGGTGGTGAAATCGCCGATCAGGAAGATCACCTGGTGGCCCAGGTCCTGCAACTGGCGCATCTTGTTGAGCACCACGGTGTGGCCCAGGTGGATGTCGGGCGCCGTCGGATCCAGGCCCAGCTTGATGCGCAGCGGCACGCCCGTGGCCTCGGAGCGGGCCAGTTTCTGCACCCAGTCGGCCTGGGGCAGCAGTTCATCCACGCCGCGCAGGGTGATTTCAAGCGCTTGGCCTACACCTTCAGTGACCGGGTATGTTGTAACAGCAGATTGATTCATAAGGGTTTTTCGCCAGGCCGCGTAGGACCGCGTCGGTATACTCCGGGGATTTTCCCGCTGCGGCGAATTCTAGACGCCCGCCTTTCCGCACCACAGAGCGCGGACTTGTTGCCCGTCTGGAGAGCGTATCCCGCCGCTGCGATGCTGTCCGGCCCCCAGGCCGGATGCGCGCAACCCAAGGATCTGATGTTGTGAAATATGGCTTGAACCATGCCAGCGGTGCTCTTGTTGCGCGGCTGACCTCCGTGATCCAGCAACACCCCCAGCGTGTCACCGCGGCACTGGCAGCCATCTTGCTCACGGGCGGCGGCGGCGCCTTCGCCGTGGCCAACCTGGGACCCGATCCGGCCGACCTGCCGGTGCGCATGCTGTCCACGCCCGTGGAATCGCTGGCAGAAGGCCAGACCCTGGCCGAGCTGACCGACAGTGTGCAGGGCATGTCCCTGTACCGTTCCGAATACACGCGTGGCAGCGACACGGCCGAAACCCTGCTGCAGCGCCTGGGCGTGGCCGATCCGGCCGCCGCCGCCTTCATGCGCGGCAACGACCAGGTGCGCCAGCATGTGCTGGGCCGCGCCGGCCGCCTGGTGACGGCCGAGACCACGCCCGACCACCAGCTGTCCCTGCTGACCGTGCGCTGGGCACCTGACGAGGACGGCAGCTTCCGCCGCCTCGTGGTCGAGCGCAAGAACAATGAACTGAGCACACGCATCGAGACGGGCAAGCTGACCGCCTCGCCGCGCCTGGCCGGCGGCATCATCCGCAGCTCGCTGTTCGCCGCCACCGATGCGGCCTCCATTCCCGACGCCGTGGCCATGCAGATGGCCGACATCTTCCAGGGCGACGTGGACTTCCGCCGCGGCCTGCGCAAGGGCGACCGCTTCTCGGTGGTCTACGAATCGCTGGAAGCCGATGGCGAGCCGCTGCGCGCGGGCCGCGTGCTCAGCGCCGAGTTCCACAACAACGGCAAGGTCGTGCAGGCCCTGTGGTTCCAGGACGAAGGCAAGGCCAAGGGCGACTACTACACCATGGACGGCAAGAGTCGCCGCCAGGCCTATCTGACCTCGCCCGTGGAGTTCTCGCGCATCAGCAGCGGCTTTGCCATGCGCATGCACCCCATCCACAAGACCTGGCGAGCCCACCTGGGAACGGACTTCGCGGCGCCCACGGGCACCAAGGTACGCACCGTGGGCGACGGCACCGTCTCCTTCGCGGGAGTGCAGAACGGCTACGGCAACGTGATCTTCGTGGACCACGCCAACAACCACACCACGGTCTATGCCCACCTGAGCCACATCGGCGTCACGCGCGGCCAGCGCGTGGAACAGGGCGACATCATCGGCAACGTGGGCTCCACGGGCTGGGCCACGGGCCCGCACCTGCACTTCGAGTTCCGCGTCAATGGCGAGCACCGCGACCCCATGACCATCGTCCAGGCCACCGATGCCGCCCGCCCCGTCTCCAAGGCCGGCCGCGCCGCCTTCGACAAGATGGCCGCGCAGATGCGCATCGAGCTGCAGGCATCGAACGAGGCGCTGGCCTTGGCCACCGAGCGCTGAGCACTGCACCCCCCTCCAAAGGCTGCCCTGGCAGCCTTTGTTGTTTCAGACGCATCCTTTGTGATCGCCAGCCCCGGGGTCCTGCAGGGCTACCATTGCCGGCATGAACCAGCCAGCCCCCTCCCCCATCGCCCACCGCTACTGCATAGGCCTGATGTCCGGCACCTCGCTAGACGGGGTGGATGGCGTGCTTGTGGACTTTGTCGAAGGCACGCAGGTGCTGTGGCATGCCAGCCGTGGCTTTGATGCCGCGCTGCGCGCCGAGCTGCTGGCCCTGAACACCCCCGAGGGCCGCGACGAGCTGCACCGCGCGGCGCTGGCGGCCAATGCGCTGGCGCGCAGCTATGCCGAGGTGGTGCGGGAACTGCTGCAGGCCACGGGCCTGGCGCCCGCGCAGATCGCCGCCATTGGCGCCCACGGCCAGACCGTGCGCCACCGGCCGCAGATGTTCGACGGCACGGGCTACACGCTGCAGCTCAACAGCCCGGCCCTGCTGGCCGAGCTCAGCGGCGTTGCCGTGGTGGCCGACCTGCGCAGCCGCGACGTGGCCGCTGGCGGCCAGGGTGCGCCACTGGTGCCCGCCTTCCACCAGGGCGTGTTCGGCCGGCCCGGCGAGACGGTGCTGGTGCTCAACATCGGCGGCATTGCCAATCTCAGCGTGCTGGCCGGCGATGGCACGGTGCTGGGCTTCGACTGCGGCCCCGGCAATGCGCTGATGGACGGCTGGTGCCAGACACACACGGGCCAGCCCTATGACGACGGCGGCCAGTGGGCGGCCACGGGCCAGGTGCTGCCCGCCCTGCTCGACCGCCTGCTGGCCGAGCCTTTCCTGCAGCAGCCGCCACCCAAGAGCACGGGGCGCGACCTGTTCCACGCGGACTGGCTGGCCGGCCATCTGTCCGCCAGTGCAACCAGCGCCGCCGATGCCCGCCCCGCCGACGTGCAGGCCACGCTCACCGAATTCACGGCCCGGGCCTGCGCCAGTGCCGTGCAGCGCTTCGGGCGTGGCGGCGGCGAGCTGCTGGTCTGCGGCGGCGGCGCCTTCAACACGCAGCTGATGCAGCGCATCGCCGCCCTGCTGCCCGGCGTGGCCGTGGACACCACGGCCGCGCGCGGCCTGCCGCCGCAGCAGGTGGAGGCCGCCGCCTTCGCCTGGCTGGCGCGCCAGGCCCTGCTGGGCCTGCCCGGCAACCTGCCGGCCGTCACAGGCGCACGCGGCCCGCGCATCCTGGGCGCCATCTACCCCGCATAAAAAAAACCATGCAAGGCATCCGCCAAGCATGGGCCCACCAAACATCTTGCCTGAGCCCAAAGCCTATGAAACTGGCGCGGCCCAAAAGCAGGGACGCCGAGCAAGAGCCGCCTCGCGGCGAGGGCGTCGTCCCCCTCCCGCGAAGCGAGAGAGGGCGCCGTGCATACGAGGGAAGGCGCGTCAGCGCCTCAGGGGGTGCTATCCGCCGATATAGACGAACTTGAAGAGGAAGACGCCGCCGATCAGCCACACCATCCAGTGCACTTCCTTGGAACGGCCCGTGAACAGCTTGAGCACGGCATAGGTGATGAAGCCGAAGGCCAGGCCATTGGCCACCGAGTAGGTGAAGGGCATGAGCAGTGCCGTGACGGCGGCGGGGATGGCCTCGGTGGTCTCGCCCCATTCGATCTCGGTCAGCTCCTTGAGCATCAGGCAGGCCACGAAGAACAGCGCGGGCGCCGTGGCGTAGCCGGGCACCACGCCGGCCAGGGGCGACAGGAACAGGCAGCACAGGAAGAGCGCGGCCACGGTCAGCGCCGTCAGGCCCGTGCGGCCGCCAGCCTGCACACCGGCCGCGCTTTCCACGTAGGCCGTGGTGCTGGAGGTGCCCAGCAGCGAGCCCGCGAAGATGGCGCCGCTGTCGGCCAGCAGCGAACGGTTGAATCGTCCCATGCGGCTGGGCACCAGCAGGCCCGCGCGCTTGGCCACGCCCATCAGCGTGCCCGTGGCATCGAACAGCTCGACCAGGAAGAACACCAGCACCACGTTGAGGATGCCGCCCGTCAGCGCGGACTTGATGTCCAGCTGCAGGAAGGTGGGTGCAATGGAGGGCGGCGCCGAGAACACGCCGTGGAACTCGTTGCCCGCGAAGAAGAACGAGGCCACGGTGACCACGACGATGCCGATCAGGATGGCGCCCGGCACCTTCAGGCGGTCCAGCACCACGATGATCAGAAAGCCCAGCGAGGCCAGGATGACTTCGGGCTTGTGCAGGTCGCCCAGGGTCACGAAGGTGGCCGGCGACGCGGCGACGATGCCCGCGCTCTTGAGCGCGATCAGCGCCAGGAACAGGCCGATGCCCACGGTGATCGCTATGCGTATGGACTGCGGTATGCCCTTGATGATCAGCTCCCGCAGGCCGAACAGCGTCACCAGCAGGAACAGGCAGCCCGAGACGAAGACCGCGCCCAGCGCGGCCTGCCAGGTGAAGCCCATGTGCAGCACCACCACGTAGGCGAAATAGGCGTTCAGGCCCATGCCCGGCGCCAGCGCAATGGGATAGTTGGCGTACAGCGCCATGATGGTCGTGCCCAGCGCCGCGATCAGGCAGGTGGCCACGAAGACGGCCCCCTTGGGCATCCCCGCATCCCCCAGGATCGAGGGATTGACGAAGATGATGTAGGCCATCGTCAGAAAGGTCGTCAGGCCCGCGACCAGCTCGGTTCTTACATTGGTGCCGTGCTCACTGAGCTTGAACACCCGTTCCATCCAGTTCATCGCATTGTCTCCGTGTTGTTTTCGCATGCGGGGCGCAACGGTTGTGAAAGCGCCCAGGGTTGAGCACCGGCTGTCCAGGCCGGCACAAGGCATGGCACCCTGCCGGGCGGCCATGGACCTGGTTGCGCGCATCGCTGCGCGCGGATTCAAGGAATGAGGGGGCGGCGCCGGTCCGCTCAGCTCCCGGCGGCCTGCACGGCCTCGATGGCGCGCAGGATGGATTCCGGCGTGGCCGGCGATTGCAGCGGCGGGTTGCTGCGGTGCCCGCCCGCGGCCGAGATGGCATCGCGGATGGCGAAGAACACCGAGAACGGCAGCAGCAGCGGCGGCTCGCCCACGGCCTTGCTACGGTGGATGGAGTCCTCGAAGTTGTCGCCCTCGAACAGCCGCACGTTGAACACGGGCGGGCAGTCGTTGGCCGTCGGGATCTTGTAGGTGCTCGGGGCGTGCGTGGTGAGCTTGCCGCTTTGCGGGTGCCAGACCAGCTCTTCCGTGGTCAGCCAGCCCATGCCCTGGATGAAGGCGCCCTCGACCTGGCCCACGTCCACGGCGGGGTTCAGCGAGCGGCCCACGTCGTGCAGCACGTCGGCGCGCAGCAGCTTGAACTCGCCGGTCAGCGTGTCCACCACCACCTCGCTCACGGCGGCGCCGTAGGCGTAGTAGAAGAAGGGCCGGCCCTGCATGGTGTCCTTGTTCCACGACAGGCCGGGCGTGGCATAGAAGCCGTCGGACCACAGCTGCACGCGCTCGATGTAGGCCTCGCCCACCACGGCCTTGAAGTCCAGCACCTTGCCGTTGACGTGGACCTGATCGTTGGCGAAGCGCACGTCCTCCGCGCGGCCGCCATGGCGCTCTGCGGCGCAGGCAGCCAGGCGCTCGCGGATCTGGCGCGCCGCGTCCTGCGCGGCCTTGCCGTTGAGGTCGGCCCCCGTCGATGCCGCCGTGGCCGAGGTATTGGCCACCTTGGTGGTGTCGGTGGCCGTGACGCGCACGCGACCGAAGCCCACGCCCAGCTCATGCGCCACGACCTGGGCCACCTTGGTGTTCAGGCCCTGGCCCATCTCGGTGCCGCCGTGGTTCACGAGGATGGAGCCGTCGTTGTAGACATGGACCAGGGCGCCGGCCTGGTTGAAGTGCTTGACGTTGAAGGAGATGCCGAACTTGAGCGGCGTCAGCGACAGGCCGCGCTTGAGCACGGGGCTGGCCGCGTTGAACTCGGCGATGGCATCGCGGCGCGCGCGGTAGTCGCTGCAGGTCTCCAGCTCGGCCACCAGCTCGTGGATCACGTTGTCGGTCACGACCTGGCTATAGGGCGTGACATTGCGCTCGGTCTTGCCGTAGAAGTTGACGCGGCGCACATCGAGCGCGTCGCGCCCCAGCTCGCGCGCCACCGTCTCCATGATGTTCTCGATGGCGATCGCGCCCTGCGGGCCGCCGAAGCCGCGGAACGCCGTATTGCTCTGCGTATTGGTCTTGCCGGAGTAGCCGTGCATGGACACATCGGGCAGCCAGTACGTGTTGTCGAAGTGGCACAGCGCGCGCGTCATCACGGGGCCGGACAGGTCGGCCGAGTGGCCGGCGCGCGAGACCATGGAGATCTCGGCGCCGAGGATGCGGCCCTCGTCGTCGTAGCCCACCTCGTACTCGTACCAGAAGCAGTGGCGGCGGCCCGTGATCATGAAGTCGTCATCGCGGTCCAGGCGCAGCTTGACGGGGCGGCGCAGCCGCGTCGCGGCCACCGAGGCCACGCAGGCGAACAGGGCAGACTGCGACTCCTTGCCGCCGAAGCCGCCGCCCATGCGGCGGCACTCCACATGCACGGCGTGCGAGGCCACGCCCAGCGCATGCGCCACCAGGTGCTGCATCTCGCTGGGGTGCTGGGTGGAGCAGTACAGGTGGACGGCGCCGTCCTCCTTGGGGATGGCGTAGCTGATCTGGCCTTCCAGGTAGAACTGCTCCTGGCCGCCCACGTAGAACGATGACTTCAGGCGGTGCGGCGCCTCGTCCATGGCGCGGCGCGCGCCGCCTTCATTCGTGCTGCGCGCCAGGTGCATGGGCGGCAGCACGTACTGGCCCAGCTCATGCGCCTGCTGGGGCGTGAGCACGGGCGGCTCGGCCGTGATGTCGGCCGCCGCCTTGGCCTGGGCCGCAGCCAGGCGCGCCGCCTCGCGGCTTTCGGCGATCACGGCGAACAGCGGCTGGCCCAGGTAGCGGATCTCGCCGCTGCACAGGATGGGGTCGTCGTGGATGATGGAGCCGCAGTCGTTGACGCCGGGAATGTCCTCGCCCGTGAGCACGGCCACCACGCCGGGCATGGCGCGGATGGCATCCAGCCTGAGCGCATTGAGCCGGCCATTGGCCACGGGCGACAGGCCCAGCGCACAGTGCAGCGTGCCGTCCAGTTCGGGCAGGTCGTCGATGTAGGCGGCCTCGCCGGCCACATGCAGATGGGCCGACTCATGCGGGCGGCTGATGCCCACGCGCTGGCCCTGGGTGTGGGCACCGGCCTCGGCACGCTCGTCCACGCGGAAGGCGGTGTTCTTCAGGTAATGCGCAAAGGCCTCGGACGAGTGCAGCAGGGAAGGGTCGATGGGGCGGTTCATTTCAGGCTCCTTGGTGCACTGCGTGGGGCATCACGCTCCAGACGCTGGTGGCCTGCAGCGGCAGCGGCTGCTGCGGACGTGTCTCCAGCCACAGGCGCTGCAGCAGGTTCTGCGCCACCTTGAGCCGGTAGTCGGCGCTGGCGCGCATGTCGGACATGGGCTTGAAGTCCTGGGCCAGCGCGGCCTGGGCGGCCTTCACTGCGGCCTGGTCCCAGGGCTGGCCCACGATGGCCGCCTCGGCCAGGGCCGCACGCTTGACCACGGCGGCCATGCCGCCAAAGGCCAGGCGCGCGGACTTCACCACCTCGCCATCGAGCTCGATGGCCAGCCCTGCGCACAGCGCCGAGATGTCGCAGTCAAAGCGCTTGCTGATCTTGTAGGCACGGGTCTGGCGCCGTGCAGCGTCCAGCGGCACGGCCAGTGCCTGCACGAACTCGCCCGGTTCCAGCTGGTTCTTCATGTAGTCCAGATAGAAGTCATGCAGCGGCATGCGGCGCACGCGCGCGCCCTTGCGCAGCTCGATCTGCGCGTCCAGCGCCATCAGCACGGGCGGGGAGTCGCCAATGGGCGAGCCATTGGCCACGTTGCCGCCCATGGTGCCCGCATGGCGGATGGGCACGGAGGCAAAGCGCAGCCACACATCGGTCAGCCCCTCGAAGCGCTGCGACAGCGCCGACCAGGCCGATTCCAGCGAGGCACCGGCGCCGATGTACAGCTCGCCGCCGTCCAGGCTGCCCGCGCCGCGGCGCTCCTCGACGCGCTTCATCTCGGCCACGTCGCCCACATAGACGATGTCGCCCAGGTCGCGGAACTGCTTGGTCACCCACAGCCCCACATCGGTGGAACCTGCCAGCAGGCGCGCGCGGGGCTTGGTCTCGCACACGGCGGCCAGCTCGTCCAGCGTGCGCGGAGCGTGGAAGCTGTCCACACGGCCGCCCTGGGCGGCGTTGGGAGCGGCGTAGTCCAGGCCGGCATCCTGCGCGCGCAGGCCCTGCAGCGCCTGCACCACGGGTTCGGTGGCCATGCGCGTGGCGGGCAGGTCGAACATGCGCTGGCCTGCGTCCAGGATGGGACGGTAGCCCGTGCAGCGGCACAGATTGCCCGACAGCTCGTCGGCCAGCTGCTGGCGCGAGGGACGCGTGCCGGCCTGCTGGTGGTGCTCGTAGGCCGACCACAGCGACATCACGAAGCCCGGCGTGCAAAAGCCGCATTGGGAGCCGTGACAGTCCACCAGCGCCTGCTGCACGGGGTGCAGCTCGGCACCACCTGCGGGCTTGCCCGTGGCACAGCCCTGCTTGCCGGCGCACTGGCCCTTGACGTCCTCCACCGTGAACAGCGCCTTGCCGTGCAGCGTGGGCAGGAACTGGATGCAGGCATTGACCGTCTGCAGCTGCAGGCCGCCCACGGCGTCGGGCGCGCCGTCTTCGGCCAGCTCGGCGATGACCACGGTGCAGGCGCCGCAGTCACCTTCGTTGCAGCCCTCCTTGGTGCCGGTGCAGCGCGCGTCGCCGCGCAGCCAGTCGAGCACCGAGCGCGTGGGATGCGGCCCCTGTACCTCGACGATCTGGCCGCGGTGATAGAAGCGGATGGGTTGGGAACTGGGGCTCTGGCTCATGCTCGTGGGGGCAACTGCTGGTGCGTGGACTGTTCGGATCACGACTTACGCAAATTCCGAGGAAGAAAGCCGCTGGCCCTGTGGCGATGGCGTGTTTGCGTTCTTGCTTGCGTAAGTCCTGCGGATGTACGCGAGATTAAGTCCAGCCCCGCCCAAACGCATAAGACGGCCTCGATATTTCCTATGCGGGCTGCCATATATCCTTGCCAAAAACAAGGGTAAACCCGCAACAAAAGTGTGGATTGCAGCGGTTCAGGGTGCAAAAGGCATGCACAGCCCTCACTCGTGCTCGGCCGGCACCAAAGGCTTGGGCCGCACATCCTCATCGTCGCCCAGCTGCGAGAAGATCATGGTCGAGGCCAGCGTCACCGCGCCCATGCAGACGAAGGTGGCGCGGAAGGCATTGAGGGTGTGCTGCGGCGTATCGCCGCCGAACCATTCGCTGAAACCGGCCAGCACCGCACCTGCGGCGGCCACGCCCATGCCCATGGCCAGCATCTGCACCATGGACAGCAGGCTGTTGCCGCTGCTGGCGTTGCCGGCATCCAGGTCCTTGAGCGTGACGGTGTTCATGGCCGTGAACTGCATGGAGTTGGTGGCGCCGAAGATCAGCAGCTGGACGATGACCACCCACAGCGGCAGCGCCGTGGAGACCGTGCCGAAGCTGGCGATCATCAGCGACAGCACCAGGGTGTTGCCCATGAGCACGCGGCGGTAGCCGATGCGCTGGATCAGCGTGGTGGTCTGGCGCTTCATGGCCATGCTGGCCAGCACCGTGGGCAGCATCATCATGCCGGCCTGCAGCGGCGAAAAGCCCAGGCAGACCTGCAGCACCAGCGGGATCAGGAAGGGCATGCAGGAGCTGCCCAGGCGCGAGAACAGATTGCCCAGCAGGCCCACGCGCAGGCTGCGCACGGCGAACAGCTCGGGGGCGAACAGCGGGTCGGGCCGGCGCAGCGCATGCAGCCAGTAGGCGGCCAGGCTGGCCAGGCCGAAGATCAGCAGCACGAAGACCATGGCGCCGTGGATGCCCTTGCCCGACATGCTGTCCAGCGCCAGCGACACGGCCACCATGCCGAAGGCCAGCAGCGCATAGCCCACGCCGTCGAAGCGCTTGACGGCGAAGCGGTCGCCCACGGGCATGAAGCGCAGGGTGGCGGCCAGGCCGATCAGGCCCACGGGCACGTTGACCAGGAAGATCCAGTGCCAGCTCACGTACTCGACCATCCAGCCGCCCAGCGTGGGGCCGATCAGCGGCCCGACCAGGCCGGGAATGGCCACGAAGCTCATGGCCTTGAGGAACTGCTCGCGCGGAAAGGCGCGCAGCACGGCCAGCCGGCCCACGGGCATGAGCAGCGCACCGCCCATGCCCTGCAGCACGCGTGCGGCCACCATCAGCTGCAGGTTGGGCGCAATCGCGCACAGCACCGATCCCAGCACGAACAGCGCAATCGCCCACAGGTAGACGCGCCGCGTGCCGAAGCGGTCGGCCATCCAGCCCGATGCCGGGATCAGCATGGCCATGGTCAGCGAATAGGCGACGATGACGGACTGCATGCGCAGCGGGCTCTCGCCCAGGGCCTCGGCCATGGTGGGCAGCGCGGTGTTGACGATGGTGCCGTCCAGCGTCTGCATGAAAAAGCCGATGGCCACGAGCCATAGGAGCACCGAACGCGAGGAGGATGTGGTGGAGGCGGAAGCGCTTTTGTCTTCAGGAATCATGGCAAGGCAGCAATGCGCAGGCGTTAAAAAACCGCCTGCGCATTGCTGCGCGGCGGTTGGTGGCGTGTTGTGCGGCGGGCTGCTGCGGGCTTCACTGCAGCGCGGCCGACAAGGCTTACACCGAGAAGCTCGATCCGCAGCCGCAGGTGGTGGACGCGTTGGGATTCTTGATCACGAACTGCGCGCCCTGCAGGTCTTCCTTGTAGTCGATCTCGGCACCCACCAGGTACTGGTAGCTCATGGCGTCGATCAGCAGCGACACGCCATTCTTGGTCATGGTCGTGTCGTCTTCGTTGGTGATCTCGTCGAAGGTGAAGCCGTACTGGAAGCCCGAGCAGCCGCCACCTTGCACGAACACGCGCAGCTTCAGGTCAGGGTTGCCTTCCTCGGCGATCAGATCGGCCACCTTGGCAGCTGCGCTGTCGGTGAAGACGATCGGGGTGGGCATTTCGGCGGTGGTGGTTTCGGTGATTTCTGCGACGGCGCTCATGGGGATACTCCGAAGTTCTCAATTGGCCCGAATGGTACAGCAAAGGGCTCGGGAATTCCCGGGGCTGCCGGCTTGACGACAGTGCAAGTGGGGGCATTGCCCACTGAATGAGAAAGGTTTGCATCGCCCAGAAAAAAACCGCCGGCAAAGGCGGTTTTTTTCTGGGGAAAGCCCCGGGGGACTTTCCTGCAGTGCCAGCGGATTAACGCTTGGAGAACTGCTTGGCGCGGCGTGCGGAGCGCAGGCCGACCTTCTTACGTTCGACTTCACGAGCGTCACGCGTCACGAAGCCGGCTTGGCTCAGGACGGGCTTGAGCGCTGCGTCATAGTCGATCAGGGCGCGGGTGATACCGTGGCGGGTAGCGCCGGCCTGGCCGGATTCACCACCACCGTGGACGTTCACTTGAATGTCGAAAGCTTCCAGGTTGCTCGTCAGAGCCAGGGGCTGCTTTGCGATCATGATCGAGGTTTCGCGGCCGAAGTATTCCTGAATGTCCTTGCCATTCACGGTAATCTTGCCGGAGCCCTTCTTCAGGAACACGCGTGCGACGCTGGATTTGCGACGGCCGGTGCCATTGTTCCAATCACCAATCATCTAGGTCTCCTTAGATTTCCAGAGCCTTGGGCTGCTGGGCGGTGTGGGGATGCTCAGCACCGCCGTACACCTTGAGCTTCTTGATCATTGCGTAGCCCAGGGGACCCTTGGGCAGCATGCCCTTGACGGCCTTTTCCAGAGCGCGGCCGGGGAACTTGGCCTGCATGTCGCGGAAGTTGGTGGCAGTGATGCCGCCGGGGAAACCAGAGTGGCGGTAGTACACCTTGTCCAGGTTCTTGGTGCCGGTGACCTTGAGCTTGGAGGCGTTGATGATGACGATGAAGTCGCCGGTGTCAACGTGAGGTGTGTAAATGGCCTTGTGCTTGCCGCGCAGACGGAGTGCCACTTCGCTGGCGACACGTCCGAGCACCTTATCGGTGGCGTCAATCACAAACCACTCGTGTTGCACCTCAGCGGGCTTTGCGCTGAATGTAGACATGAGTTTTCTCTTTCAAGAAAGGTTTGGCGGGCCCTTTTCCGCGGTCGGTGCTTCTTCAAAAAGGAAGCCTCTTAGGCGGGGATGTAAACTTCGCCGCGGGACCCATAAAATCGCTGCGAAGCCCGCCATTATACAAAACTGGCGCAACCGCACCATCCCCCCGATCCGCAAGTCCCCGGCAGCCCTCGCCGCGAGGCGCCAGCGCCGGGCAACCTTGCAGCCGCCATGGGTGTCCACCCGCCAGCGCGGCTGGTTACCATCACGCCTATGTTCAGTTACCGCCACGCCTTCCATGCAGGCAACCATGCCGATGTGCTCAAGCACACCGTGCTGATCGCCACCCTGCAATACCTCCTCCAGAAGGAGGCCGCCCTTACGGTGCTGGACACGCACGCCGGCGCCGGCCTGTACCGTCTGGATGGCGACTATGCCAACAAGAGCGGCGAGGCCGCAGACGGCATCCTGCGCCTGGCCCAGGCCAAGGAGTCCGAGCTGGCCCCGGTGCTGCAGGCCTACATCGCCTCGGTGCGCTCCTTCAACCAGGGCGCGCAGCTGCGCAACTACCCAGGCTCGCCGTTCATCATCCAGTCCCTGCTGCGCGTGCAGGAGCGCGACAAGCTCAAGGTCTTCGAGCTGCATCCCACCGACATGCGCTCGCTGGCCGGCAACATTGCCCAGCTCGAAGCGGGCCGCCAGGTGGCCGTGCTGCACGAGGACGGCTTCGAGGGCATCAAGAAATTCCTGCCGCCGCCGTCGCGCCGAGCCCTGGTGCTGTGCGACCCCAGCTACGAGCTCAAGAGCGACTACGCCAAGGTGCTGGACATGGCGGCCGACAGCCTCAAGCGCTTTGCCACGGGCACGTATGCGTTCTGGTATCCGATCATCCCGCGCCCCGAGGCGCACGATCTGCCGCGCCGCCTGAAGACCATGACCACCAAGGCCGGCAGGAGCTGGCTGCATGTGGAGCTCACGGTCAAGAGCAACAAGACCTCGGAGCGCGGCGGCCTGCCGGCCAGCGGCATGTTCCTGATCAATCCGCCGTTCAATCTCAAGGAACAGCTCAAGCCGGCCATGCCGCAGCTGGTCAAGCTGCTCGGTCAGGACGAGAACGCGGCCTTCACGCTCGAATCCGGCGGCTGAACCCGTTCAGCGCGCGTTCGAGGCCGCAGAGGCCACTGCGGTGGACGAGGCAGCGGCGGGCGCCGCAGCCTTCGCCACCGGCTTGTCGGCAGGGACGGCACGGCTGGCCACGGCCGTGCGTGCATTGGGCCTGGGGGCAGGCGCCTTGGCCTGGACACGCGGACGCACTGGCGCCTTGGCCTGAACCCGGGTCCGTGCCTGTGTTGTCTGTGCCTGTGCCTTGGCCTGCTGCGTCTTCTCGATGGACTTGGCCTTCCTGGCCGTGACCAGGGTTTCGGGGCATTCCTGCTCACCATCGTCGAGCTGCCACAGCTCCACGGGCTTGATGCCCAGGCCGACCATGCCCAGCTCCTGCGCTGCGGCCTGGCTCAGATCGATCACGCGACCAGGCGCAAACGGCCCGCGGTCGTTGATGCGCACCACCACTGTCTTGCCCGTGGCGGCGCTGCGCACGCAGACGCGGCTGCCGAAGGCAAAGCTGCGGTGCGCGGCCGTCAATTCTTCCTTGTCGAAACGCTCGCCGCTGGCGGTCAGCCGGCCATGCAGGCCCGGGCCATACCAGGAGGCCAGGCCTTGCTGGTCGCTGTCGCGCGAGGGCACGAGGGCGAAGTCGGGATTGGAGGGCGCCTCGGCACTGTCTTCGGGCGAGGCCGACTCGGAGGGCTTGGCATCCGGGGATTTGCTGGCCGGCTGCGCGGTCCGCGATGTGCGGCCACCGCGCTTGCCGGCCGAGGGCACGGCCGCTGGCGTCTGGCCTTCATCCATTGCCGCCGCACCTGCGGTCAGGGCGCCGGACTCGGCATCGCTTTGTGCCACGGGAGCCGGCGCGCAGCCGGCCAGGGTGGCGGTGATGGCGCACATGGCCAGCCAGCGCCAGTGCAGGCGTCGAAAACCACGATCCATGGGCAAAAACCTCCAGGGAACGCCTGACCGTTCCCAAGTTCTAGAGGGTCGCCCGGGGCCAGCGCAGTGGCTGCGCGCTCAAAGGCCCAATCGATCGCAGATTTCCAGCGTGGCGACGCTCTGGTTCATCGTATAGAAGTGCAGCCCGGGAGCGCCCTGGCTGCGCAACTGCTCGCATAGACGGGACACGACATCGAGGCCGAAGGCGCGAATGGACGCCGTGTCATCTCCGTAAGCCTGCAGACGCAGGCGGATCCAGCGCGGGATCTCGGCGCCGCAGGCGTCCGAGAAGCGCATCAGCTGCGTAGAGCTGGTGATGGGCATGATGCCGGGAACAACCGGTGCATCAAGCCCCATGCCGCGCGCCGCATCAACGAAACGGCAGTAGGCGTCGGCATTGTAGAAATATTGGGTGATCGCGGAATCCGCGCCAGCGCGCACTTTAGCCGCAAACGCATCCAGATCGGACTGTGGGGATTTCGCCTGCGGATGGACCTCCGGGTAGGCCGCCACCTCGATGTGGAACCAGTCGCCGAACTCGCGGCGGATGAATTCCACGAGATCGCTGGCGTACTGGAATTCGCCACCCAGGCCATAGCCGCTGGGCAGGTCGCCGCGCAGCGCGACGATGCGGCGCACGCCCATGGCCTTCAGCTCCTGCAGTTCGGCGCGCACCTTGTCGTGCGTGGCGCCCACGCAGGAGAAATGCGATGCCGCGCTGACGCCTTCGTTCTGGATGTCACGCACCATGGCGAAGGTGCCCGTCTGCGTGGAGCCGCCCGCGCCATAGGTGACGGAGCAGAACTGGGGCTTGCGCGCATAGAGGTTCTTGCGCACCTGCACATGCTTGGTCGCGCCCTCGGGCGTCTTGGTCGGGAAGAACTCGAAGCTGATCGGAAAGCTCATGTAAGACTCGCTGCTCAGTGTTTCATTCGTTGCGTTTGCGCAGCTTGGCGCGGCCCGGACCGGGCACGCCGAACTCGGTACTGGTGTCGATCACACGCTCGTTGCGCTGCTCGCGCAGCACGGTGCGGGACACGCGCTTAGGCGCGGCCGGCTTAGGAGCTGCCTTCACGGCCGAACGGGGCTGGTCGTCGTCCTGCGCTTCAGGCTGCTCTGGCTCCTTCACCACGGCCGCCTGCTGGGCATGCACGAAGAATTCGCGGTTGCCGTCGCCGCCTTCGATGGCCGACTCCATCCAGCCCTTGACCTCCAGGCCCAGCTCGCCCAGGCAGGTGCGGATGCGCTGCTCCACCTCGGTGAACAGGGCCGCATCGCGCACGATGCCACCCTTGCCGACTTGGCCCGGCTGCAGCTCGAACTGCGGCTTGACCAGCATCAGCAGCTGGCCATGCGGCTTGAGCAGGCGCGTGACGGCCGGCAGCACCAGGGTCAGAGAGATGAAGGACAGATCGCCCGTGACGAAGTCGAACTGCGGCGTGATGTCCACGTCGGCAAACTCGGCGCGGCGGCGGCGCTGCGTGGCCACCGTGCCCTCATCGCGCGCCTTGCCCTTGGCCGCGCGCTCGGCCTTGAAGGCCTCGATCTCGTTTTCCTTGGCGTCGTCGCTGTCGTCGTAGTCCTCGTCGACCACGCCGCCGTTGCGCATCCAGGCATAGGGCGCCACGGGCTGGGTGTCGTTGTCGTCGGGATCTTCTTCCCAGCGTTCGGACAGCACTTCCTCGCAGGCCTCCTGCAAGCCCTCGGCCGTCACCGCGCGGGCATTGACGCCTTCGACGCAGATCACGCGCGCATCCGAGCGCAGCCGGTCATGCAGCTGGCCATGGCCCACGTCCACGCCGATGACCTGGGCGGCGCCTGCCTGCAGCAGGCAGTCGGTGAAACCGCCCGTGCTCTGGCCCACGTCCAGGCAGCGCAGGCCGTCCACCGACAGCTTGGTGGCCGCCAGCGCGCCTTCCAGCTTCAGCCCGCCGCGCGAGATGAACCGGGCCTCGGCCCCGTCCAGCAACTGCAGCTCGGCACCCGCGGGAATCTCGTCGCCGTTCTTGGCAACCTTCTTCCAAGGCGTCAGCGGCGTCATGCGCCACTGCACGCCACCCGCAATCAGCCGCTGCGCCTGCGAGCGCGTGGCCGCATGGCCGGCTTCCACCAAAAATACATCTGCGCGCATAGCGTCGCTCCAGGAAATCTCAGTTGACTAATGCCCGAAACCGGCGCGACCCAACTCAGGGACGCCAAGCAAGGGCCGCCCCGCAGCGAGGGCGTCGTCCCCCTCCCCCGCGAAGCGGATAGAGAGGGGGAAGGCGCGTCAGCGCCTCAGGGGGTGCTTAGTAGCGATAAGTTTCGGGCTTGTAGGGCCCCTGCTTGCTCACGCCGATATAGGCAGCCTGGCCGTCCGTCAGCTCGGTCAGCATGGCGCCGACCTTCTTCAGGTGCAGGCGGGCAACCTTCTCGTCCAGGATCTTGGGCAGCACGTAGACCTTGCCGACCTCGTAGGCATCGGGCTTGGTGAACAGCTCGATCTGGGCGATGGTCTGGTTGGCGAACGAGGCGCTCATCACGAAGCTGGGGTGGCCGGTGGCGCAGCCCAGGTTCACCAGGCGGCCCTTGGCCAGCAGGATGATCTTCTTGCCGTCAGGGAAGGTGATGTGGTCCACCTGGGGCTTGATCTCTTCCCACTGGTACTGCTCGATGGAGGCGACGTCGATCTCGTTGTCGAAGTGGCCGATGTTGCAGACGATGGCTTCGTTCTTCATGGCCACCATGTGCTCGTGGCGGATGATGTCGCGGTTGCCGGTGGTGGTCACGAAGATGTCGGCCTTGTCTGCCGCCCACTCCATGGTCACGACCTTGTAGCCTTCCATGGCGGCCTGCAGGGCGTTGATGGGATCGATCTCGGTGACCCAGACCTGGGCCGACAGCGCGCGCAGCGCCTGGGCGCAGCCCTTGCCCACGTCGCCGTAGCCGGCCACCACGGCGACCTTGCCGGCGATCATCACGTCGGTGGCGCGCTTGATGCCGTCCACCAGCGATTCGCGGCAGCCGTAGAGGTTGTCGAACTTGCTCTTGGTGACGGAGTCGTTGACGTTGATGGCGCGGAACTTCAGCGTGCCCTTGGCCGACATCTCGTTGAGGCGGTGCACGCCGGTGGTGGTCTCTTCGGTCACGCCGATGATGTGGGCGCTCTTGCGCGTGTACCAGGTGGGGTCCTGGGCCAGCTTGGCGCGGATGGCGGCGAAGGCGATCTTCTCTTCCTCGGAGGCGGGGTTGTCCAGCACGGACAGGTCCTTTTCGGCGCGCATGCCCAGGTGCAGCAGCATGGTGGCATCGCCGCCGTCGTCCAGGATCATGTTGGGGCCTTCGCCTTCGGTACCGGCGGCGCCGAATTCAAAGATGCGGTGGGTGTAGTCCCAGTAGTCGGCCAGCGATTCACCCTTGATGGCGAACACGGGCGTGCCCGTGGCGGCGATGGCGGCGGCGGCATGGTCCTGCGTCGAGAAAATGTTGCACGAGGCCCAGCGCACGTCGGCGCCCAGGGCCTTGAGCGTCTCGATCAGCACGGCCGTCTGGATGGTCATGTGCAGCGAGCCGGCGATGCGCGCGCCCTTGAGGGGCTGTGCCGCGGCGAATTCCTCGCGCGTGGCCATCAGGCCGGGCATTTCGGTTTCGGCGATCAGGATTTCCTTGCGGCCCCAGGCGGCGAGGGAAATGTCAGCGATGGCCGTGTCGGCGGAAACGGGACGAACAGCAGCGTTCATGGTTTTCTCCAAAAGATGAATGAAAAACCACGTTCTGCGGGAGACGAAAAAAAGCTCACCGCACAGAAAGCGTGGGCGAGCGTCGTTGCAGGTATGACTCCGAGCCTCGCAGACCGCATCTGGTGAATGGGCCTGCTGCAACGCTCCTCGGAGAGGCGCTGATTATACCGATCCCGGGGATGCCTCACCGCCCAGCCCCACAAGCCGGTAGCCCACCTGCAGCTCGGTCACCAGGTGGCGCGGCTGGGCCGGCTCGTCCTCGATCTTCTGGCGCAGATTGGCCATGTGCACGCGCAGGTAATGGGCACGGCCCAGGTATTCGGGTCCCCAGACCTGCAGCAGCAGCTGGCGGTGGGTCATCACACGGCCCTGGGCGGCGATCAGCGCCGCCAGCAGGCGGAATTCGATGGGCGTGAGGTGCACCGGCTGGCCCGCACGCCGCACCTCGTGCGTGGCTAGGTCCACCTGCACCTGGCCGAAGTGCACCTGGCTGGATGCAACTGCGCCGCCTGCGGCCCCCAGTTGCTGGCGGCGGCGCAGCATCACGCGCAGCCGGGCCAGCAGCTCTGGCACACCGAAAGGCTTGACCAGGTAATCGTCTGCGCCGGCGTCCAGGGCGGCCACCTTCTCGTCCTCGCGCTCGCGCGCGGAAAGCACGAGCACGGGCACGGAGGACCATCCGCGCAGCTCGGTGAGAACCTGCTTGCCGTCGGCATCCGGCAGGCCCAGGTCGAGGATGACCAGATCGGGCTGGCGGCTCGCCGCCTCGATCAGGCCCCGGCGCGCGCTGTCGGCCTCGAAGACCTGCCAGCCCTCGTCCTCCAGCACCAGACGCACGAAGCGGCGGATGCCGGGGTCGTCCTCGATCATCAGGATGCGGTTGGTGGGCGTGCTCATGGCGCAAGACTCTAATCGAGCAATGGCTGCTCCGGCACCGGAAAGCGCAGCGTGAACACGGTGCCGGGGCCTGGGCGCGCGGCAGCGGCCTCGATGCGCCCGCCATGGGCCTCGACAATGCTGCGCACCAGCGCCAGCCCCAGACCTATGCCCGAGACGGTGGACTCGGCCGTGCCGCGCGTGAAGGGCTCGAACAGCGTCTCCACGGGCAGGTGTGGCGGCAGGCCGGGCCCGCCATCCTGCACGGCCACAAGCACCTCGCCGTCCTGTTCGCGTGCGTGGATGGTCAGCGGCGTGCCGGCCGGCGTGTACTTGGCGGCGTTGTCCAGCAGGTTGACCAGCACGCGCTCCATGAGCACGGCATCGAGCTGCAGCAGCGGCAGGCTGGCGGGCACGTCGGTGCTCACGGGATGCTCGTGCAGGCGCGCGCGCATCTGGCGCAGCGCGCTGCCGACCACTTCATCCAGCGGCAGCCATTCGCGCTGCAGGTGCACGCCGCCTTGCTGCAGGCGCGCCATGTCCAGCAGGTTCTCCACCAGTCGCTGCATGGCCTGGGCCTGGATGCGGACCTGCTCCAGCATGTCGGCTGCGCCGCCCGGCGGCACATGGCGCTGCGCGGCCTCGGCCGCGCCCAGGATGGTGGTCAGCGGCGTGCGCAGGTCGTGCGAGACGGCGGACAGCAAGGTGTTGCGCATGCGCTCGCCCTCCATGGCGATCTGGGTCTGCTGGGCCACGGCCACGAAGTGCTGACGCTCCAGCGCCAGCGCCACCTGGCTGGCACACGCCTCCAGCAGGCGCTGCTCCTCGGGCACCTCCAGGCGCTGGGGCGCACGCAGCTGCAGCACCAGTACGCCCCGCATGCGCACGGGCGCCGCCAGCGGCACGTAGCGGGCCGGCGCGGCCGGCAGCGTGTCCGTGCCCTGGCCGGCCTGCTGGCCGTGGTCCATGGCCCAGCGCGCAATGCTGTCGTCCATGGGGCAGGAGCCGCCGCCGGCGGGGCGCAGGCGCTCGTCGGCATCGGGCAACAGCAGCCCGGCCTGGGCGTCGAACACGCCCGAGACCGTGCTCAGCGCAATCTCCACCACCTGCTCCTGCGTGAGCGCGCCCGAAAGGTCGCGCGCCAGCCGCGCCAGGGCGCCCGCGCGCCGCTCGCGCTCGGCCGCCACGCGCGCCTCGTGGCGCAGCCGCGCCATGAGCTGGCCGCAGACCAGGGCCACGCCCAGCATCAGCACGAAGGTGAACAGGTACTGCGTGTCGTTGACATGGAAGGATCCGCGCGGGGGCACGAAGAAAAAGTCGAAGCACAGTACCGACAGCAGCGCCGCCCAGGCGCCCGGGCCACGCCCCCAGCGCAACGAAGACAGCACGACGATGAGCAGGAACAGCATCACCACGTTGGCCGGGTCGAAGATGCGCAGCAGCTGCTCGGCCAGCACCGTGGCGGTCAAGCAGGCCAGGGTCACGCCGGCATAGCCCTTCCAGGGCAGCGGCCTGCGCCGCAGCGGTGCGGCAGGCGCGGCCTCGGTCCGGGCCGCGCTGGAGCCCCCGGAGAGCACCAGCACGTCGATGTCGGGATGCAGCTGGACGATGCGGTCGGGCAGGCTGCGGCCCCACCAGCGCCAGGGCGACCATGCCGGGCGCGGCGGCTGGGCCAGCACCAGGCGGCTGGCGTTGCGCTCGCGCGCGAAGGCAACCAGGGCCTCGGCCACATCGGCGCCCGGCAGCGTGGCCGTCTCGGCCCCCAGGCGTGCGGCCAGGGCCAGGGTCTTGAGCACGGCGGCCTGCACGCTGCGTGGGCGGTGCTGGCGCTGGGGCGCGTCCACGTACACCACCATCCAGCCAGCATCCAGCCGGCGTGCCATGCGCGCCACCTGGCGCACCAGGGCGTCGTCGCCCGCATGACCTGCCACGGCCACCAGCAGGCGCTCACGCGCAGGCCAGACCGTGCCTATGGAGCGCTCGCGCCGGTAGTCGCGCATGTCCTCGTCCACGCGGTCGGCCGTGCGGCGCAGTGCCAGCTCGCGCAGCGCCAGCAGGTTGCCGCGCCTGAAGAAGTTGCGCGAGGCCCGCTCGGCCTGCTCCATCATGTAGACCTTGCCGTCCTTCAAGCGGCGCAGCAGCTCGTCGGGCGAGATGTCGACGACGATGACCTCGTCGGCATCGTCGAAGATCTGGTCGGGCACGGTCTCGCGCACCGTGATGCCGACGATGCCGCCCACCACGTCGTTCAGGCTTTCCAGGTGCTGCACGTTGATCGTGGTCCAGACATCGATGCCTGCGTCCAGCAACTCCTGCACGTCCTGCCAGCGCTTGGGATGGCGTGAGCCTGGCGCATTGCTGTGCGCCAGTTCATCGAGCAGCAGCACGCGCGGACGCCGCGCGAGCGCCGCATCCAGGTCGAACTCGCGCAGCGTCCGTCCCTGGTGCGGCAGCTCGCGCAGCGGCAGTTGCTCCAGGCCATGCAGCTGCTGCGCCGTTTCCTTGCGGCCATGGGTTTCCACGAGTCCCACCAGAACCTCGCGGCCCCCCTGGCGTTCGCGCTGGGCGGCGGCCAGCATGGCGTAGGTCTTGCCCACGCCTGCATTCGATCCGAAGTAGATGCGCAGCTTGCCCCGCCCCTCCTGCGCCCGCTCATGGCGCAGGCGCGCGACCAGGGCGTCGGGATCGGGGCGCGGCAGACCGGGCGGCGCCGGCTCGGCAGAGGACGAAATGGGCATGGTTCTCAGCCTAGCACCAGAGCGTGCCCCCACACTAGAACGCCGCCGACAGCGACAGCACCCAGCCGCTGCGGCCCAGGCTTTGCATCTGGCCTGCCGCATTGGCCGCGCGGTAGTAGCGCGTGTCGGCCGAGGTGCCGGCCCAGGCCAGCGTGGCCGTCCATGGCCCCCAGCTGCGGGCCAGCGAGACGCGCCAGTCGGCGTACGACAGCTCGCTGTAGTTGCGCACCTGCGTGTGGCCGGCATGCAGGCCCAGCACCGCCCAGTCGCCCAGCGGATGCTGGTAGTTCAGGTCCAGATAGCTGCTGCCGCGTGAGCTGCCGCTGCCGGGAAGTGCCTCGGCAAAGGCCGTGGCCGCCGTGCTGTCGCGCAGGCCGAAGTAAGGCGTCAGCGCCAGCGACCATTTGGCGCTGAAGCCGCCGTGGGTGACGCCCAGATAGGCCTCGGTGGTGTCGTAGCGCACGCCGCCGCTGCCATCCCCGCGGGGCACGCGCGCGCCGGGGTAGTTGTAGTGCAGCAGGCCGATGTCGCCCGTCCAGCCCGGCAGCAGCTCGGTGCGCCAGCCGCCGTACAGGTCCAGTTCCAGCGCGCGGCCGTCCAGATAGCTGTGGCGCGACACGCTGGAGCCGGACACGCCCAGGTAGGCGCCGCGCGGCAGCGACAGCTCCAGCCCGCCCTGCAGCGCCGGCCCCATCCAGCTTTGCGAGATGCCACGGAAACGGTAGTCGCTGAGCAGCGCCACGCTGCCGGTGAGCGCGTAGGCGGGTGCGGGCGATTGCTGGGCATCGGCACTGGCAGCGTTGACTGGGGAGGTCTCGGCCTGGGCATGGCAGGACGCAGCCGCCAGCGACAGCAGTGCAGCCAGCGAGGCACGGGGGAAGAAACGGGGGACGGCACAAGCGGCCGTCATGGAAGAAGCGGATTTCATCTTGGTTTTTGTACAGAGAAAGCAAGGCGGTGCCTGCCCGGGCGGGCAGGCTTGCCGCCAAAGATCAGGCCAGGCCGAAAGCCACCAGCAGCATGTCGATCAGCTTGATGCCGATGAAGGGGACGACCAGGCCCCCCAGCCCGTAGACCAGCAGGTTGCGCCGCAGCAGGGCCGAGGCGCCGATGGCGTGGTAGGGCACGCCACGCAAGGCCAGCGGTATCAGGACGATGATGATCAGCGCGTTGAAGATCACGGCGCTCAGGATGGCCGAGCCCGGGCTGGCCAGTCCCATGACATTGAGCGCCGACAGCTGCGGATACGTGCCCACGAAGGCGGCCGGGATGATGGCGAAGTACTTGGCCACGTCGTTGGCCACGCTGAAGGTGGTCAGCGCGCCGCGCGTCATCAGCATCTGCTTGCCGGTCTCCACGACCTCGATGAGCTTGGTCGGGTTGCTGTCCAGGTCCACCATGTTGCCGGCTTCCTTGGCCGCCTGGGTGCCGCTGTTCATGGCCACGGCCACGTCGGCCTGGGCCAGGGCGGGTGCGTCATTGGTGCCGTCGCCGGTCATGGCCACCAGCCGGCCTGCGGCCTGGTGTTCGCGGATCAGGCGCAGCTTGTCCTCGGGCGTGGCTTCGGCAAGGTAGTCGTCCACGCCGGCCTCGGCCGCAATGGCGGCGGCCGTGAGCGGATTGTCGCCCGTGATCATCACGGTCTTGATGCCCATGCGGCGCAGCTCGGCAAAGCGTTCGCGTATGCCGTGCTTGACCACGTCCTTGAGCTCGATCACGCCCAGCACGCGGGCGCCATCGGCCACCACCAGCGGCGTGCTGCCGCGCCGCGAGACATCCTCCACCACCTTGAGCATGGCGGGCGGGAACTTGCCGCCCATGGCTTCGACGTGGCGGCGCACGGCGTCGGCCGCGCCCTTGCGCAGGCTGCGCGTGCCGCCGTCGGGCTGCGGCATGTCCACGCCGCTCATGCGCGTCTGGGCCGTGAAGGGCACGAAGACGGCATGCAGGGTTGCCAGGTCACGCTCGCGCAGGCCATGCATTTCCTTGGCCAGCACGACCACGCTGCGGCCCTCGGGTGTCTCGTCGGCCAGTGATGCCAGCTGCGCCGCATCGACCAGCTGCGCGGCCGTCACGCCGGGAGCGGGCAGGAATTCGCTGGCCTGGCGGTTGCCCAGCGTGATGGTGCCGGTCTTGTCCAGCAGCAGCACGTCCACGTCGCCGGCCGCCTCCACGGCGCGGCCCGAAGTGGCGATCACGTTGGCCTGCATCATGCGGCTCATGCCTGCCACGCCAATGGCCGACAGCAGGCCGCCGATGGTGGTCGGGATCAGGCACACCAGCAGGGCGACCAGCACCGTCAGTCCCACGACCTGCCCGCTGCCCGTCAGCTCCACCGCAAAGGCCGAATAGGGCCGCAGCGTGACGATGACCAGCAGGAACAGCAGTGTCAGTCCGACCAGCAAGATGGTCAGCGCCAGTTCGTTGGGCGTCTTGTGGCGGCGGGCCGACTCCACCATGGAGATCATGCGGTCCAGGAAGGACTCGCCGGGGTTCACGGTGATCTGCACCACCAGCCAGTCCGACAGCACGCGCGTGCCGCCGGTGACCGAAGAGAAGTCGCCGCCGGCCTCGCGGATCACGGGGGCCGATTCGCCGGTGATGGCGCTCTCGTCCACCGAGGCCACGCCCTCGATCACCGTGCCGTCCAGCGGTATGGTGTCGCCGGCCTCGACCAGCACCCACATGCCCGAGCGCAGTTCTTCCGCACCCACGGGATGCCAGCGGCTTTGGTAGCTGGCCTGCTCCAGCTTCTTGGCGACCGTGCTGCGCTTCATGCTGCGCAGGCTCGCGGCCTGGGCGCGGCTGCGCCCCTCGGCCAGCGCCTCCGCAAAATTGGCGAACAGCACGGTGAACCACAGCCACAGCGCAATGGCCAGGATGAAGCCCGCAGGCGCCTCGCCCTCGCCCGCCAGGGCCTGGGCCCAGAGCAGGCTGGTGAAGATGGCGCCCAGATAGACCACGAACATCACCGGGTTGCGCCATTGCGCGCTCGGTGCCAGCTTGCGGATGGAGTCACCCAGCGCCTGGCGCACCAGCGAAGGATCGAACAGGGACAAAGCAGTTTTGCGCGACATGGCTTACTCCTTGGCGGCATTGGCTGCCGCAGGCTGCAGCGTCGCGGCCGAGAGATCGTCCAGCGCCAGATTCAACTGCAGCACGTTCACGCGCGGCTCACCCAGCAGGCCCAGAACGCGCGGCTGCATCTGCTGGCGCAGCAGTTCCTGGACCTTGGCCACAGGCAGCTGGCGCTCGCGTGCCACGCGCGGCAGCTGCAGCTCGGCATTGGCCACAGAGATGTGCGGATCCAGGCCGGAGGCCGAGGCCGTCACGGCATCCACAGGCACAGCGGCATCTGCAGCCAGACCATTGAGTTCGCGGTAGGCCGCCACGCGCGCCGCCACGGACTCCTTGAGCGCCGCGTGGGTCGACCCCTGGTTGGTGGCGGCCGACAGCGCGGCGTTGTAGGGCGCGGCCACCGTGGCATCGGCCTTGTCGGGATCCGGCGCCGTGGTGGCGCTGGGCCGACCCTGGAAATAACGGGGCGAAGCGAACTCCTGCCCGATCAGGGCCGAGCCCACGACCGAGCCCTGGCGCGTGATCAGGCTGCCATTGGCGGCCTTGGGAAACGCGGCCTGGGCCACGAGCGTGGTGACCAGCGGATACGCCAGGCCCGTGACCACGGCGACGAACAGCGCCGACCGCAGGCTGGGGCCGAACAGCGAGCGCAGCCCGCCGGCATCGGTCTGGGATGGAACCTGCGCATCGGTGCGCAGCACCGGCAACGGGCCGGAAGTGTGTGTTTGAACTTGCATTTCGGAAACCTCCGCCGCGCTGCTGTGTCAGGCACAGCAGGCGGCCAGGAAAAAAACGGGCTCAGGGGTGTTCAGGGGTAGACCTGTCCTGACAGCATCTGCAGTTGCTCGACCACAGGACCCAGGGCCAGCGAAGGCAGGAAGGTCAGTCCACCGACCACTACCACCACGAAGACCAGCAAGCCCATGAACAGCGGCGTGGCCGTCGGGAAGGTGCCCGGCCCCGCAGGCACGGTGGGCTTGGCCGCCAGGCTGCCGGCCAGGGCCAGCATGGGCAGCAGTGTCAGATAGCGGCCAGCCAGCATGGCCAGGCCGATGGTGGTGTTGAAGAACGGCGTGTTCGCATTCAGGCCCGCAAAGGCCGAGCCGTTGTTGGCCGTGCCCGAGGCATAGGCATAGAGCACCTCCGAGAAGCCGTGCGGCCCCCGGTTGGTCAGACTGGCCATGGTGTCGGGCCAGACCGCAGCCAACGCCGTGAAGCCCAGGATGGAGATCGGGTGCGCCATCACGGCCAGCATCACCAGCTTGATCTCGCGCGCCTCGATCTTCTTGCCCAGGAACTCGGGCGTGCGGCCGATCATCATGCCGGCCAGGAAAACCGTGAGGATGGCGTACTGCAGCAGGTTGATCAGGCCCACGCCGTCGCCGCCGAACACACAGTTGAGCATCATCTGCGCCAGCGGCACCAGCCCGCCCAGGGGCGTCAGCGAGTCATGCATGGCATTGACCGAGCCCGTGGTCGCGGCCGTGGTCGTGGTCACGAACAGCGCCGTATCGGCGATGCCGAAGCGCAGCTCCTTGCCCTCCATGTTGCCGCCCGGCTGGGTGGCGCTGATCTGCTGGTCGGCACCTGCGGCCGTGAGCAGCGGATTGCCGGCCTGCTCGGCCGTGAACACCAGCGCCAGAAAGCCCACGAACATCACCAGGCAGGCGCCGAACAGCACCCAGCCCTGGCGACGGCGCAGCAGCATGGAGCCGAGCGCATAGGTCAGCGCCGACGGGATCAGCAGCATGCCCAGGATGTGGAATGCGTTGGTCAGCGGCGTGGGGTTCTCGAACGGATGGGCCGCATTCATGCCGAAGAAGCCGCCACCGTTGGTGCCGATGTGCTTGATGCTCTCCAGGCTGGCCACGGGGCCGAGAAGAATCTGCTGGCGAGCGCCTTCCAGCGTCGTCGCCCAGACCTGGCCATCCAGCGTCTGAGGCACACCCTGCCACACATAGACCAGGGCCACCACAAAGCTCAGCGGCAGCATCACGCGCCAGAGCATGCGCACATAGTCCACCCAGTAGTTGCCCAGGTCCGAGGCACTGGAGCGCGCCAGGCCGCGGATGACACCCGCCGCGGCGACCACGCCCGTGGTCGCGCCAGCGAACATCATGAAGGTGATGGCCACCATCTGCGTGGCGTTGGACAGGCTGCTCTCGCCCGAATACGCCTGCCAGTTGGTATTGGTCACAAAGGACACGGCCGTGTTGAAGGCCAGGTCCGGTGTCTGCGCCGCATTGCTCAGCGCATTGAGCGGCATCCAGCCCTGCAGGCGCAGCAGCGCATAGCCCAGCAGCAGCATGGCGCCGTTGGACAGCAGCAGCGCCAGCCCGTAGCGCTGCCAGCCCATGCGCTCGGCCGGGTTCACGCCCAGGGCGCGAAAGCTCAGCCGCTCGATCCAGGCATGGTGCTCACTCGTGAAGCAGCGTGCCAGCCACTGCCCCATGGGCACGGCCAGCGCCGTCATCAGCAGCAGCACCAGTGCATATTCCATCCAGGTCAACCACATGGAGGTCTCCTTTCAGGCAGTCAAATCCGGCCCAGCGCCGCCACGAAGGCCAGCAGGCCCCCGAAGCAGCCCAGGCTCAGGGCGATAAAGATCAGGTCTTGCATCTGCGCCACCTCAGAACTGTTCGGGCCGCAGCAATGCGTATCCGAGGTAGACAAACACAGCCAGGGCGCCCAGGGCGCCCAGCCATCCGGTGATTTCGGTCAGGGTCATAGGGATTTCTCCCGCATCGGCGCCGCATGGCGGCACCTGTTGTTGCGATGGGGAAAACTCTAGGGCCGGGGCTGTCAAAAGCGGATTGAGATTGCGACGTGCCGTATCAAGACGGCATCAAGAAACCAGGGACACGACTTACATCCCTGTTCGCCGATATTCCCGGTGCGAAAGTAGAATGGCGGCCATTTGCGGCCTCGCTTGGCTCCATGCCCCAATGGCCGCCCGCGACAGACATTACGTCTCCCTTTTCTGGCAGGCACCGCCCTGCCTCTGCGCTTTCAATACTGTGTCATACGCCTCTGAAACCCGGCGCCGCCGGACTTTTGCCATCATTTCCCACCCCGACGCGGGCAAGACCACGCTGACCGAGAAGCTGCTGCTGTTCTCGGGCGCGATCCAGATCGCGGGCGCCGTCAAGGGCCGCAAGGCCAGCCGCCATGCCACCTCCGACTGGATGGAAATCGAAAAGCAGCGCGGCATCTCGGTGGCCAGCTCGGTCATGCAGATGAGCTACCGCGACCATGTGGTCAATCTGCTCGACACCCCGGGCCACAAGGACTTCTCGGAAGACACCTACCGCGTGCTCACGGCCGTGGACTCGGCGCTGATGGTGATCGACGCCGCCAACGGCGTCGAATCGCAGACCCGCCGCCTGATCGAGGTCTGCCGCCAGCGTGACACGCCCATCATCACCTTCGTCAACAAGATGGACCGCGAAGTGCGCGATCCGCTGGACATTCTTGACGAAGTGGAGCGCGAGCTGGGCATGCCCTGCTGCCCCGTCACCTGGCCCGTGGGCCAGGGCAAGCAGTTCGGCGGCATCATCAACCTGCTCACCCAGACCATGACGGTGTTCCAGCCCGGCAGCGAACGCCGCCCCCAGGACTTCGAGGCCATTCCCCTGGCCGAGGCCGACAAGCTGCGTGCGCGCTTCGGGCAGGCCTTTGACGACGCGCTCGACAGCATGGAACTGGCCCAGGGCGCCTCGGCCCCCTGGGACCATGAGGCCTTCCTGGCCGGCAAGCTCACACCGGTCTTCTTCGGCTCGGGCGTGAACAACTTCGGTGTCATGGAAGTGCTGGATGCCGTGGTCGACATGTCGCCCCCGCCCGGCCCCCGCAAAAGCTCGCTGCTGGTCAACAAGCAGCCTGTGGAAAAGATCATCCACCCCGAGGACGAAGGCTTCTCCGGCGTGGTCTTCAAGGTCCAGGCCAACATGGATGCCAACCACCGCGACCGCATCGCCTTCGTGCGCGTAGCCTCGGGCAAGTACACGCCCGGCATGAAGATGAAGGTGCAGCGCACCGCCAAGGAACTGCGCCCCACCTCGGTCGTGACCTTCATGAGCCAGCGCCGCGAAGCCGTCGAAGAAGCCTATGCGGGCGACATCATCGGCTTCACCACGCATGGTGGCGTGCAGTTGGGCGACACCATCACCGACGGCGCGAGCCTGCAATTCACGGGCCTGCCCTTCTTCGCCCCTGAAATGTTCATGACCGTGGTGCTCAAGAACCCGCTGCGCACCAAACAGCTGCAGCAGGGCCTGATGCAGCTGGGCGAGGAAGGCGCCATCCAGGTCTTCAAGCCCGAAGCCGGCGGCAACATGCTGCTGGGCGCCGTGGGCCAGCTGCAGTTCGAAGTGGTGCAGCACCGCCTGAACACCGAATACGACTGCGACATCCGTCTGGAAGGCTGCCAGTACACGGCCGCCCGCTGGATCACGGCCGACACGCCGGGCGAACTGCGCGAATTCGAGAACGCCTACCCGCTGCGCATGGCGCGCGATGCGGCCGACACGCTGGCCTATCTGTGCACGTCACCCTATGACGTGCGATTGGCGCAGGAGCGGTTTCCGAAGATCCATTTCCATCCGCTGCGCGAGCATGCGGGGTTGGCGTTGCAGCGTGGCTAAGACAGCAATCCCCATGAACTGCATGGCGGCCTACCAGGCCATCAAGCTCCCCTGAAGGCCAGCCCCCGATTCAGGGGCACAGGCCAGTAGCCGGGCAAAGTCCGAATTCGGTTCGAGCAAAAGCCCCGACCTGCGCCCAGAAATTCACGATCTTTGAAGGCAAGGGGAGGGCTTGGTGCAGCAGGATCTCCTGATGCATCGGACCCAAGAGCCTTGCTCGGCAAATCCGTAAAGATTTCTATCGCCCCTCTTTTTTGATGGCAAACCAGTGCAGGCGCCTGTACTCGCCCATCCATGTCAACGAGGCATTGGAACGCAGATCGTTCGCCTGTGCAGCTTCCACAACCACGCGCTGAGCACCTGTCTTGGAGAAGTCAAACCGTTGTGGATGGATATCGACGCGTACATAGTCGACCGATGCTGCAGACGCACGGTAACCTGAGACATTTTCAACACTGGCGTCCGTGTAGAAACCAAGATGCTGATAGCGATTAACCACGGGCCATTCTTTTTCGGGCAACCCCATTCTGGACCACAGCTCCTTGTGCGGGTAGTACAACACACCATTGGAAATTGGAAATCCTGCTGCAGCGAGCATGTGCGGCCCTATGCCGTCGCCATTGAGCAAAATGGTCCTCAAGTGTCTGCCCTCTGAGTTGATGACATAGGGGATACTCCCTTCTGCTAGGCTCACGCTCTTGGGCGCCCGCAGCACAGGATTGAAAGTCAGTGTTGCAAGCAGATGCACGGCGATCAACATGGCAACGGCGGCGCCCACTTTGCCCCTCAGCATCCACCAGCACATCATCGTTCCGACAATGACCATGGCCGATGTATAGACCCAACTGCCCTCCGGCATGAAAAACAGTGGTGTGCGATAGAGCATCCATGCAATCACCACTGCGCTGCCGAGAGCAGCCAGTGCCGGCACAAGCCAGCTCGTCCACCAACCGGGCGCTGGTTTATCGGCCAGCACCCCCTTCTCGGCCGCCAATGTAATCAAAACGACGCTCACCAGCCCCATACCCACATCCATGCGGAACGTGGGCATATTTCCCCAAAGTGTGTATTTGGCCAGCCAGATCGGCACGCCGACAAAGCCGTAGATCCAGTAGCAGGCAATGAAGGCCGTGCATGCTGCGACAGCCCAACGCCGCTCTCGCCGCTGCACCAGATGGCTAACGCAAAGCACAAGCAACATCAAGGGCAACAGGAAATAGGAACTGGCGGAAGACTGGTCGGTATGCGCTCCAGAAGCATGTGTCACGATATCCGCGTTGTTGTATCCACGCAGATGCCACAGCCAGTCCAGATCCCCCCCGGGCAGCGCGCCTCGCTTGCCGGGATATTCGGTTGCCCGCATCAATGCAACGGCGTCGTGCGTATCCATCCACCAGCTGCCTAGCAGGGCCGCGGCAACCACCCCCGCCCCCACGGCGCCTAGCACCTGCGGCATGCCCCAATGCAGCCGATCACGATTGTCTAGGCACCAGCCCACACCGACGAACAGCAGCAAACTGCCAACGATGATGAGCCAGGTGGGATACAACACTAGGAACCAGCACGCCATCAGCCAGCCAAGACCGAGGCCTAGCAATAGCGCATGCCCGCGACGTGTGGTCTGCATCAGCTTGCATGCGAGCACAAAACCCAGTGCCGGGAACATCGTGGCGTACAGGGGCCAGTTGGACCAGGCGGCAGCGTAGGGGGCCACGCAGAAAGCGAACGACAAAGCCAGATTGAGCCCGCGCCTGTCAGGCCGCAGCACGTTGAGCAGCAGCCAGACCGAAAGCAGGCCACCCCAGAACGGGAGCTGCCATTGCCAGCTCATGGCCTGGCGCAACGGCAGCAGGAAATATCCCCAGGTCGCAGGCTTGGCCAAAGCGGCCCAATTAGCGATCGGAACACCCGTCATGCCGATCACACCCATGTTCTGCCCACTCAAACCGATATTGGTATTCACGACCGGAAACTGCGGCTCATGATTGACCTGAGCCAGCACGTTCGGCATAAGCACGCCCCACTCGTCTCCACGAATGTCGCGCAGGTCGAACAGGCGCGCCTGGCTCCCCTTCGCGCTGAGCAGACTTTGCCCTATCGGGCTCTCCAGAAGCAGATTCATCGAACTGCCGGTAATGCCAGCGGTCACCAGCACGGCGAAGGCACCGACGATCAGCAGGTAACCCGTTCGCTCCTGCGTCCACTGGGACAGACGGCGCGCCAGCCTTGTGCGCTCAAGCCTGCCGAAACGGATGAGCAGCACGACGACCAGCACGATCCCCAGCGCCCACCAATGGCTTTTTTTTATCCTCTTGACGATCAATTCGGGGCTGCCACCCAACGAGCTTTGCAGCAAGAATGTCTGGCCCCCCGGGTAGACGACCTCAAGCCGGATGACATGCACACCGCCAGGAGGCTTCGCAGGTAATGTCACCGTCCAATCGAAGCCCACGCCCACCTGACCACCGGTGTAGGGGCTGTCCGCCGACAGCTCCGGCCTCGCAGTCCACGCCGCATCCTTCGCCTGGAATTCCGTCCCCAAAATGGAAAGCTTCATCGCAGGTGGAGCCGTCCCGTCCTGACCTGCCAGCACCCACCCTGTAAGCGACAGCTTGCTGCTGGGCTCATCGAGCGACCAATGCTCCAACGCACCCGATACTCGTGTCTTCTCCGGAGCCTGGGCGTGCCCCCCCACCGACACAAAGAGAAAAATGAGGGCAAAAAGGAAACGAAACATCAGTATTACGGCAATCTGTGAAGTCAGCACAGGCAACATCCCTCGACTGCGGCGAGGCATCGCCAGAAAGATGGCTAATTTACTCGACTGCGGCAAAGTAGCTCGTGGGAAAAGGCCGCAGTCGATGGCACCTAATGCATGGGCCGGCCAACGCAGTACGGCATTTCCACTAGCTGTACCTCGCGGCCGCCGCGGCCGCCGCGGCCGCCACAGGCCATGCACACTGCACGCGCGCGGCCTGCCGTACCTGCATAATCAGCAACGCCTACCGTACCGGGCGAGCTGGCGACTGCCTGCTCCATCAATCCTCGCCCTAGTCTGACATCCGCATCAATGGGACCTCACTCGCAGCCGATCCAGATTTCCGCAGCATTTTGCAACCAGCGCCCTAAGTGCAGCCGAGCCGCAAGGAAAGCTCCTCAGCCATCCCGGCCCGTCATGTTTGCCTTGGCAACACCGGGCAGCACGCCTACCAAGACAACACACCTTCCAACACATGACACCTTTTCTCACCAGTCTAGCTGTTATTTGCGTCCTCGGCATTTCGCTGGGGCAGCTGCTTTTCAAGAAGGCAGCAGCCGCTATTCCGCTTTCCCCCTCTCTGATGGATATTGCCCTCAATGGCTGGCTGCTTGTGGCTTTCGCGCTTTACGGAGTCACCACGCTGGCCTGGGTGTGGATTCTGAGAAGTGCACCTCTGTATCTGGCATATCCGATTATGGGACTGGCCTTTATAATTGTGCCCAGTCTGGCCTGGCTATTTCTGAACGAGCCAATGCACCCTAAAACTATTATCGGAGGCATCTTCATTGCAACAGGGATAACCATTGCATCCCAAGCACCCAATTAACAAAACAGATCACATGAAAATTTCAGTTGCCATCCCTTGCTACAAAGTCACACAGCATGTCATAGAGGTGATAGAAAAAATACCCGATTGCGTAACAACAATATATGCCGTAGACGATTGTTGCCCTGATGGCAGTGGAAACTGGATTCTGCAGAATTGCAAGGATCCTCGGGTGAGGGTACTTTTCCACACAAAAAACCAAGGCGTGGGAGGGGCAGTAAGCACGGCTTATGGTCAAGCGATCAAGGATGGAATGGATATCGTAGTCAAAATAGATGGCGATGGACAGATGAATCCTAAACTACTTCCGCTTTTTGTCACCCCCATCATCCAAGGAAGAGCAGACTACACAAAAGGCAATCGATTTTTCAGGCTTGAATCAGTGCAAACCATGCCAAAAATCCGCATTTTTGGGAATGCTGCACTTTCCTTCATTACCAAAATCAGCTGCGGATACTGGAACATCATGGACCCGTCCAACGGATATACAGCCATCCACACGAGCGTCTTACGAGAACTACCCATCAGCAAGCTGGAAAAACGCTACTTCTTCGAGACCGACATGCTCTTTCGGCTGAACACCATCCGTGCTGTCGTCAAAGATATACCCATGGACGCAGTCTATGCAGATGAGGAGTCCAATCTCAAGATAAACAAGATCCTCCCGGAATTCCTGAAAAAGCATGCCATCCGCATAGGAAAACGCTATTTCTACAATTATTTTCTAAGAGATTTTAACGCCGGAACCATATATAGCATCTTTGGCGTTCTTTTTTTATCCTTCGGAATAATTTTCGGAGGAATTCATTGGATCAGCAGTTTATTGGACAATCTCCCGGCAAGCAGCGGAACAGTTATGCTCGCTGCCTTGCCTGTCATCATTGGAATCCAGTTCCTCATCGCCTTTCTGCACCACGATATTAGCAGCACCCCTCAGGAGCCGCTTAGCGGGCTGCTAATGGACGCATGCATACTCAAAGACTTCAGAAAAGATAGATTATCCTCTTGAGGAACCCCAATGTTAAAAAACGTGCAGACTTTGCGATTCTTTGCCGCATTCTGGGTGGTACTCCACCACATGAGTCCACCCGTGACGCCATTCACACTGACAATATTGCCAGAAGCGGTCACTCGACTGGGTTTTGCTGGGGTTGATTTATTCTTCGTAATCAGCGGACTGATAATGGCTGAAACCACGAGGAATCTAAAACCTGGATGGCATTCATTCGCACGTTTTTTAACGCAGCGATTTGGCCGAATCTACATTGGCTGGTGGCCATTTTTCTTTGTTTACCTCATCGCTGCATGGCATTTCCAAAATATCAAGCCTCAGACAAGCCTGTTGGGATCTTTCTTCCTGTGGCCTCAGGATTTAATGCTCTATCTTCTCCCCATTACTTGGACGCTGAGTTTTGAGTTGTATTTCTATGTCGTCGTTGCCTTGATTGTCCTCTGGCAAAGACGCTATGCGGCAAAGATCCTAGGGATCTGTGGCCTTGGCATCATCATTTTCAATGTCTGGCTGTACAAGAACGGGATGTACCTCCCTCAAAATGAAGGGAAGGCCAAGGCGAGCCTGCTGATTCCCTTCTACGCATCTCCGCTTGTCGTGGAGTTCATCGCAGGCTTTCTGCTATCGGAATTCGTCCGTCGACGGCCACAGCAATATATCTCTATCTGGGCGACTGCTGCCATTGCCTTTCTAGCTGCCGCATACTTCTATCAAATTCATGGGAATTTGAACGCCAGCGGGATGGCCGGATTTTTCCACGCCGGAGAAAGAGCCGTTCTTTTCGGCGGTTTCTCCTGCTGTCTTGTGGCCTGCGCCATGGAGTTTGAGCGAAAAAACATCACCCCGTGGAAATTGCTGCAATCCCTGGGAGATGCCTCATACAGCATATATCTCAGCCATATCATGGTGCTCGTTGCGATGAGCATCATCTATTTCAAATCACCCGTGCGAATTCCCAATACCATCTGGGCTCTTGCAAGCATATTAGCCACACTGGTATTTTCCTGGCTTTGCTACCGCCTCGTTGAATATCCGCTCTATCAGATATTCAAGAAAAAAGTCTCCACCTGGTTCGGATTCTCCTCGCGCAAAGGCGCTTGACAGCAGGAACTTCCTCTTTTATCGAATCTCCAACTCGCGACAGTAGTTCTCCCCAGATACTCCCCTACACGCTGGAAAAATATAATCCAGAAAATCATGAATGAGGCCAGGGGCATCTTTTAAGAGCCCCTGCTTTTTAGCATAACCCAAGCCTCTGCAATTCCTGCGTCTTCCCAAATGACCCCAACCCGTATTTCACCAAAATCATTCCATCTTTCCGCGCTGAACTTGGTGGGACTGGTGATGTTTGCCACGGCCAATTTTTCACAGGCAGGAACTGCTGCAAGGCCATCCGATCAGCCCTTGATTATCGCGCCCACCGTCGAGGGCATATATTTGTGCGATGAGGCCGTTGCAGACAAGAAGATCCGGACCCTCAAAGAGGCCTATGCGTTCTGCCGCAAACGCGGCATGGATGGTGCCACGGCTGTCACACGTCTCCTCGATACACTGGAACCGGGTGGCCCCAAAGGCTCTGTTCAAATTGGCTACACGGCAACCCTGCAACTGCTCGACCTATATCACCGCACGGGAAAGGGCTGGGAAATTGACGACTCCAAGGTTGACAGTTTCCTGAACGTCATCCGAAAGATTCCACGCCCCGTCGTTGTTTATCTTGCGGCCGACCATTTCGATTCATTAGGGCCCATCGTAGAGGACCTGCGCAAGACTCCCGAGAATCTGATGCAGTTGCGTGATGGCAAGCCGTTGCAGTTGGACTACTTCGGCTACAGCATCCTGCCCTATACACTTGCGACAAATCCGGAAATTCCTGTCAACCACTATCGCTTCAAGGCACTTGAGCATGTGGCAAAAAAAATCCAGGAACTGCCTCTGCCCGTGCAAAATCGCATCGTGGCCTATACTTTGGCCGGTGAACTTCACCATATGTTTCCAGACTTCGAGAATGGAATGGGCGCCTATAGGGACATCCGTGTGACGGACTACAGCCCGGAATCGATAGAAGGCTTCCGACAATGGCTCCGCACACACTACAGGGACATTCAACGATTCAAGGCGCAGACCGGCTTGGACTACGCGTCCTTCGATGTCATCCCTGCCCCCTCCAAGGATATTCGGAAAGAGAAACTCGGCTCCTTCGGCGAGCACTACGACGCATATGCCGACGGCACCCTGCCTGTTGCAGGATGGCTCTGGGATCCCGCACAGATCGTGGATAAAATCAACCTTTATGTGGATGGCAAGCTTGTCGGACCCATGGCCCGCAGCCTCAATCGCTTGGATGTCTACCGTGCCGTCGATGAAATCACAAACCCCAACACCGGTTTTCGGCGCGACATTGACTTCAGCAAACTGAAGCCCGGTCCTCATGTGGCCCAAGTAGTGGTCCTATCCAAAGGGCGGCGCTACAAAATGGCTGATGTGGATTTCGTGGTGGTGCCACGGGATCAAAGCAGCCCACCACCCGGATTGGAGCCTCGGCGGCTTGGTTGGATGCCAGCCTTTACGGCGCTGGAGCGCAAGGGCGCTCGCTCATGGCTGGACATGCCTCCCTCATTGCAGGACGTCTACTACAACCCTCTGGCACGTGACTGGAACCACTATCGAGAATCCCAAGTCTTCAATTTTTTGAAGACCTTCCATGAGCGCGCCCTCAAGGCGGGCCTGCCCGCAGCCAAGCTGTACTCCCACCAAATCATTCCCGATGTGAACCCCTCGTGGAATCCGCAGCTGTTCGCCTCCACCCAGACCCTGGATGGCAAGGCACCTTGGAAGCAGGGCCTGAACATGTACGGCGGCGCCACAAACAGCGACTGGCTGCGCGGTTTCATGAAGCAGCACCAGATCGGCAGCGGCTACGGCGCGCCCGAGTTCAATCCGCAGCAATGGAAACTTGACGGAACGCACCTGGCCGCGCTGAAGGCCCACTATGACGCAGGCGCCACCTTCATCAGCCCCTACTACTTCTCGGTGATCAACCAGCGCTTCAAGGGCGCGGCCGAACACGGCGTCAACCGCATGGAGCTGTCCCCAGACAACCCCAAGGACGGCTCCGACAAGTTCTACAAGGCCATCGTCGAATTCGCCAGGCAGTAGGATGGAGCCCTTGCGCGCACGGTCCGTGCGTGCAAACGCTGCCCTTTTACAAGCCGCCCCGGGCGGCTTTTTGCATTTTGACGACCGTGCCTACAACCCTCCAGCCGCTGTCCCTCTGGACACCTCCCGCATCGCCGCTCGGCATCCTCACCGACATCGACGACACCCTGACCACGGAAGGCGTGGTGCCGGCCCATGTCGTTGATGCCATTGCCCAGCTCAAGCAGTCCGGGCTGCGCGTGGTACCGATCACCGGCCGCCCCGTAGGCTGGAGCGAGCCGTTTGCCCAGGCCTGGCCCGTGGATGCCATCGTGGCCGAGAACGGCGCCGTGGCACTGCGGCGCAATGCGCAGGGCGGGCTGGACAAGCTCTACCAGCAGGACGAGGCCACACGCACTGCAAACTACGCGCGCATGCAGCAGGTGCTGGCCGAGATCGAGGCCACCGTGCCCGGCGCGCTGCGCGCCACCGACTCGGCGGGCCGCGAATGCGACATTGCCGTGGACCACAGCGAATTCGCGCAGATGCCCCAGCAGGACATTGACCGGTGCGTGGCCATCATGAAGGCGGCGGGCATGAACGCCACCGTCAGCTCCATCCACATCAACGGCTGGTTTGGCGCGCACAACAAGCTCGAAGGCGCGCGATGGATCCTGCGCACCCTGTTCGACATCGACCTCGACGCCACGCTGGACCGCTGGATCTACATCGGCGACTCCACCAACGACCAGCTGATGTTCGAGCACATGCCCCACAGCCTAGGCGTGGCCAACATCGCGCGCTTCGTGCCCCAGCTCAAGCACCTGCCTCGCCATGTCACGCAGGCCGAGCGCGGCGACGGCTTTGCCGAAATGGCGCAGTATTTGCTGTCCCAGCGCCCCTGATCCACAGGGCCGAGGGCCGGTGCTGCCCTTGCAGACCTTCGCCCTCGACCACCCCTCCTGATCTGCGGGACCCGCGCCCCCTCCGCAGACACCATCACCCTCAGCACAGGCAACCGCCCGGCGCAGGCGGGCTGCGCACCCTCTTTCCCCCATTCGACAGAGCAAATCTAGGACTATTCCTAGATTCAGGCTCAAATAATCAGAATGCGCCCTATTTCATATAACGGCGGCGCACACCTAGAATCCATCACATACCCAAAGAACAGGTTTTTTCGCCTTTTTCTTTGACATATTCTCTCCTGAACCCCGTCCGCGCCATTGGGCACTGGTGTCTTTGAGCAATTCAATTCCAAACATGCCAGAGAAACAAACCTCGCCCATCCCTCGCCAACGCTCCCTCATCCGAACAATTTCTCCATGTCAGCGCCACCACCTATTCCAGCATGATCGCAACCCCTGCAAATCATTGACCATGCTGACAGTTACCAACCATTGGATTGATGAGGTGAACATGGAACACTGATGATTTATTAACCACTCAACCATTCACACAATCTCTTATTCCATCAGCGCATTCATCGCTGCTGGAATTTCATTTATCTCTTCAACTCGAGGGAATACCCATGAAAAAGATCGCATTGCTGACATCGGTCGCCAGCCTGGTCATGATGGCCATGAACACCGCTCAAGCAGCAGACGGCACCATCAACTTCACGGGCGAGGTGGTCACCACCACCTGCAAGGTGGACACCACGGTCGCCGGCGCCGCCAAGGACGGCGTGAAGCTGCCCAACGTGGCGAACAACCAGCTGGCCACCGTGGGTGCCACGGTCGGCCGCCAGGCGTTCTCGCTGGAACTCAGTGGCTGCGAGCTGGCCTCCAGCGCCACCGCCACGACGCCTGTCTCCAAAGTCGCCGTGTTCTTCGAGGCCGGCCCCAACGTGGATCTGGTCACCGGCATGCTCAAGCCTGCAGCTGCCAGCGGTACTGGTGCGCCCACCGTGGCCTCCGGTGTCCAGATCGCCATCGTGGATCCCAGCAACAACGAGCGTCTGAAGATCGGTTCCGCCCAATCACGCTTTGTGGACATCGACAACAAGGTCGGTGGCACGGGCCGGGCCGTCATGCGTTTCGCCTCCGAATACGTGGCCACCGGCCCCGTGACCGCAGGCCGCACCGACACCTCGGTGACCTACTCGCTGGTCTATCAGTAATCACTGACTTTCAGGCATATCGGCCGCCTTGCGGTAGTCGATATGCCGTGTCTTCTGCTTTCGTGACATGGGCCCGGCCCCATTCTTTCGCTCAAAACCCAGAGAGTTCTCCGATGCTGACGATCAAACGTTCATATGGGCTTGCTGCCATCCTGTTGTCCCTTCTTCTTGGAACGGCGGCACAGGCCAGCGTGACATTGACGGGCACGCGCATCATCTTCCCCAGTGGCGAGAAGGAAGCCACCATCCAGCTCACCAACGAAGGCAGCAAACCTGCCCTGGTGCAGACCTGGCTGGACAAGGGCAACAACCAGGAATCGCCTGAGAACATCGACGTTCCCTTCGTCATCACGCCCACCATCATGCGCATCGAGGCGGGCAAGAGCCAGACGTTGCGCATCATCTATTCGGGCGAAGCACTGCCTGCCGACAAGGAATCCCTGTTCTGGCTCAACGTGCTGGACGTCCCGCCCAAGGCGGAAATGGAAGGCGACTCCAACAATCTCCAGTTCGCCTTTCGCACCCGTGTCAAGCTCATGTACCGACCCAGCAACCTGCCCGGCAATGCCCAGGAAGCTCCTGCCCAGCTTCAATGGTCGGTAGACGTTGACGCTAAAAATCAGCCTGTGTTGAAAGCACGCAATCCCAGCGCCTTTGTGGTCAATGTGGCTGGCGTTGAAGTGCAACTCGGCGGCAAATCCTTCGAGGCAGGCGTCGGGCCCGTTCTTCCCGGCCAGGTGGCCACCTTTCCAATCAAGGAACCTGCGGGTGTCAATATGGCTGGCGCGGCAGGTGCCACGGTGATGTTCAGCAGCATCAATGATTGGGGCGCCAGTCTCAACCACGAAGCCAGAATCGGAAATTCCGCCCAATAAACAGGGCAATGCGAGCACAGCCACGCGAATCCCCCGTCCTTTCCGGCCTGATTATCTAATGCCACTGCATTTTCAGCCCGGCCAGCACACCGATACCCAGCGTTAATACCCGGCGAAACGGCATCGGTCTCTTTACCGGGACTGGCACATCGGCCTTGGCCGTTCGCTTTGCATCGGGCGCACAGCATTAGGAGATAAGCAAATGATCAGGCCATTCTTTCCAGATTCAGAAAAGGGAATCAAAAGCCGGCATACAAGGCAAGGAAAAGGAACAATGCCGGGGCCAGGCCAAGGCCCTGCCGGATATTTCCAACTGAAGCCCGGCCATGCGCTGCTGCTCTCCGTGCTGGTGTGCTGGCAGTCCGAGGCCCAGCAGGGGCAGCAGGTCAAGGAAGTCACGACCTCCACGTCCACCGGCCAGTGGCAGCCCACGCCGGCTGCCGTCGACTTCGACCCCAGCTTTCTGAACACCGGCAAGCAGACCATTGACGTCTCGCGCTACTCGCGCGCCAACGTGGTCACGCCCGGCAACTACAGCCCCGACATCTACATCAACGGCAACTGGGTTGGCCGCCGCGAAGTGCAGTTCAAGGCCCAGTCCGGCTCACAGGACGCGCTGCCCTGCCTGGACAAGGCCCTGCTGGAGAAGGTGGGCATCGACCTCTCACGCCTGCCGCCCGAGGCCGCCTTGAAGCTGGCGGCCGACGGTGGCTGCAACCGTCTGGACCAGATCGTTGCGGGCGCCTTGACCAGTTTCGACTTCGGCAAGCAGCGACTGGACCTGAGCGTGCCCCAGGCCTCGCTACGCCGTTCGGTGCGCGGCTATGTCAGTCCCGACCAATGGAGCGCCGGCGTGCCTGTCGGCCTGCTCGGCTACCAGTTCAACACCTACCACGGGCGCTCCAGCAACGCAGAAAACACCACGCAGAGCTACCTGGGCCTGAACGGCGGCGTCAACATCGACCGCTGGCATTTCCGGCACAACGGCTCCTTCAGCTGGGCGGACACTGGACGGGGCAACTACCAGAACATCTCTACCTACGCACAGCGCGACATTGCCGACTGGTCTTCCCAGCTCATACTGGGCGACACCTACACGGGTGGCGACCTGATGGACTCCACCTCGTTTCGCGGCATACGCTTGAACAGTGATGACCGCATGCTGCCCGACTCCCAGCGCGGCTACGCGCCCGTGGTGCGCGGCGTGGCCAACACCAATGCCCGAGTCACCATCACGCAGAACGGCATCAAGCTCTACGAAACCACGGTGGCGCCCGGCGCCTTCGTCATCAACGACCTCTATCCCACGGGCTACGGTGGCGACCTGCAAGTCAGCATCACCGAGGCCAATGGCGCCGTGCGCAGCTTCTCCGTTCCCTACGCGGCCGTGCCGCTGTCGCTGCGTGAAGGGCAGAACCGATACAGCCTCACTGCGGGCGTGGTGCGCCACCTGCCCAACACCTCGCCCATGTTCTCCCAGGCCACGTGGCAGCACGGCTTCACCAATATGCTGACAGGCTACGGCGGCGTGTCCCTGGCCAAGGGCCATATCTCGCCCATGATTGGCGCAGCGCTCACCACGCCCTGGGGCGCCTTCGGTGCAGACATCACGCACGCCTCCACCAGCATCCCCCACGACGGTTCCTTTTCCGGGCAGAGCCTGCGGGCCAGCTACGCAAAATCCTTTGCCCAGACCGGCACCCACGTGGCCATTGCCGCCTATCGCTACTCCACCAACGGATTCTTCGGCCTCAACGACGCCATGCGCGCACGGGATCAGGCCAATCTGCTACGGCCCTCCACGGACCTGTACCGGCCGCGCAACCGCGCCTCCCTGGTCATGGGACAGCAGTTCGGGCCTGGGGGAGGCAACCTCAGCCTCACGGCGTCCACTGCCAAGTACTGGAACCGACAGGGCTCCAACGTCGACTACGCCATTGGCTACAGCAACTCGTTCCGCAACATCTCCTACAACCTCTCTGCGGCGCGCCAGCGTGATGCCTGGGGACAGTCCAACACGTTCCTGCACGTGGGCCTGTCGATTCCGCTCAGCATGGAGCGCGGCATGATGCTTTCCACCAATACCAACCGCGACTCGCGCGGCCGCGTGCAGGCCCAGGCCAACCTGTCCGGTCTGCTGGGCGACGACAACGCCATCTCCTACGGCCTCAGCGCCAACCACAACACCGGTGGCATGAATGGCAGCAGCACCAGTGCCAGCGCCAACGCCACCTACCGCGCATCGCAGACCGAACTCAGCGGCAGCGTCAGCGCCAGCAGCGGCTACCAGCAGTTCTCGGTAGGCGCGCGTGGCGCCATCGTGGCCCACCCGGGCGGCGTGACGCTGTCGCAATCGGTGTCTGACACCTTTGCCATCGTGGAGGCCAAGAACGCGGAGGGCGCGCGCATCAACAACGCGCCCGGAGTGAAGGTGGACAGCCGGGGCTATGCCGTCGTGCCCTACCTCACACCGTTCTCGATGAACGAGGTCTCCATTGATCCCAAGGGCCTTTCCACCGACGTTGAGCTCAAGGAAACCAGCCAGCACGTCGCGCCGCTGGCCGGTGCCGTGCCGCTGCTGGTCTTCAAGACGGCCTACGGCCGCTCGGCCGTGATCCGCGCGCGGCAGGCCGGCAACATGCCTGTGCCCTTTGGCGCCAGCGTGCTGGACATGGACGGCAAGGAGTTGGGCGTGATCGGCCAGGCCGGCAAGCTGCTGGCGCGCGGGCTATCAGACCAGGGCGAGCTGCAGGTGCAGTGGAAGACCGACACCGGCATGGTGGGCTGCAACCTCTCCTATACGCTGCCTGAAAGAAAGCGCAGCACCACCCACCAGCCGCCGCAAAGCCTGGAACTGCCCTGCGTGGCCAGCAACAAGCTGCTGCCTGCGGCCACCGACGTGGCATCTGCCAAGCCGGGCAAGACCGCGGCAACCTCAACCACCAATGCCAAGACAGCCGTGGCCGGCGCCCCAGCCTCCAACGCTGCGTCGGCTGTGGCTCTGGCCGGCATCACCCAGGAACGCATGGCAGCAACGGCACCGGCCACGGCAGTCGCCAGCGCCCCGGCAGTCACTGCGGCGGCAGTGCTGCCCGCTCGTGCCACACAGCCGAGCGGCAGCCAGCAGGCACTGCAGCTGGAGCGCGACCTGGACGGCCTGCGCATGAGCGTCAAGATCAGCGCCTTGCCCACCACTGCACCAGTCATCGGCAACGCGGGCAGAACTCCCGTAGCGGCAGGGCACGACGCAGGCACCGGCAAGCACAAGCCGCCGCAGCAAACCTTGCGGGCTGACCGTCCGCTGGCCATCCTGCAGCCCAGCCTGAAGATCAGCGCCTTGAAGGCGGCGGACAAGACCTGAACCTGAGGTGAGCCCTCTTCCCCAAAGAGGGTTCGCGCTCGCCCAGGAAACACCACATGGTGCGGCAACCGACAAGCTTTTCGATAGCGCCCATTTACGCGCCAGCGGCACGCAGCAGATTGAAAAATTGAGCGGTTCAATATTGCAATACCGTGCCGGCAGCAATTCTGGCCAACTCTTGGTCGATTTTCAAACAATCACACCAGTACAAATCATCCCTCAGGTGCCCACCTGCCGCGTATCCGCCTCCACCATAAATCTTCCTTTGGGGAATGTGTTCTTTCCGTCTTCCACGCCCGTGGACACCACAGCCAACGAACAAGCCTTCAATATTTCGCTGAATCGCGCTGGGGGCAACAGCGCAACGGTGTCCCAGGCATCCAACGCAACAGGCGTAGCCATCCAGATCACCAGGCTCGATACTCCATTGAAATTCGGCCAGAACTCCGCAGCCGCGGGCAATACCAACCAGTGGTTTGCAGGCAGCGCCGTATTTGGGCAAGGCAAACTGGATATTCCCTTGAAGGCTCGCTATCTGAAGACCGCCGCCCAGGTGACGCCGGGCAAGGCCAATGGTGATGCCACATTCACGATGAGCTATCAGTAGCACGGTCTGGTACTTCTGAGCTTTTGGGGAATCAACGTTCATGGGTGCATTGGGCAGCCCTTACCTGATGCTCGAAAGGAAACTCCGTGAAAAATGCACTTCGCATCCTCAAAAGTTCATTTATTCCATTGACTTGGGCCTTGACTACCCCTTCCACATGGGCCTTGTGCAAATTGAACACCAGCGACGGCTTGCCGTACTTTACGGCCGAGCTCTCCGGCATGACAGTTCCCGAATTCGCGCCTGGTGACTACAACATTGGAAGCACCATCTACAAATACAGCGGTCCGTTGAAACTTACCAATAAAATCCCAGAATCCAAGAAACCACAGTTTGAATGTGTTCCTGGAATAGAAGACTACCTCACAGGCATCGGCCCTCATGAAAATGGTCTCTATGCAGCCCCTGGAACCATCAAGAACATCAAGTTAAAATTAAGCGCCTTCACAATTCCGTTCCCTTTTTTGGTCTACTCAACAGTTCCAAAGACAAGTGGCAATTGGAATGAAGCGAGCTTTTATTATGATATCGAATTAATCAAAATGGGTCCCATCACCAGCGGTGGAATCTTATCTGGCTCTTTCGCTCAATCCCGCGCCAATGATGCGGCCGGACAATTGCTGGTCGATTTTCGTTTCGCGGCCCCGGTCGTCATTCGTCCCCGCGTTCCTACCTGCAAGGTCAGGATGAAAGAAATAAGGTTCGACATGGGCGCCGTACTCATGAGGTCGTCCGGTGGCGTGGGAGCCACCAGCGCTAGCAGCGAGGAACAGAGCGTTCAGCTGGACTGCTCGGGTGGCGATACAGGAACCGCAACGCAGGTGTACGTGACGCTGACCGATGTGACCGACCGCAACAACACGTCCTCCAACCTCACGCTGAACAGGACCTCCACGGCACGCGGCATTGCCGCGCAAATCCTCAGCAACGGCAAGCCGGTGCGGTTCGGCTCAGAGGCGGACGGCACCAGCCGATGGTTGGCTGGCGACGTTCCGCAAGGGCAGACGGCGTTCTCGATTCCGCTGCAGGGGCGCTACGTTCAAACGGAAGAACGGGTTGTACCCGGCAGCGCCAATGCTTCCGCAGAGTTCACCATCCACTATCAGTAAGCGCAGGCGCTGGAGCCATCCGGGGGAAGACCCGAGAGGCCGTGAGAGCGGCCCGCCTGGACGGGCTCCACGGGACCCAGCCTACCTGGGCAAACACAAAGGGTTTACCCCCTATCAAAAAAGGTGCAACCCATGTGAAATCACGCCGAATCCGGTTGCACCCCAGTCATCGAAAAACCACTTTCCCTTTCCAATCCATTATGTCCACCACCGTAGGCATCAAAGTCGACGACGCCTTGCGCGAGCGCATCCGCGTCGCAGCCCAGCAGATGGGTCGCACACCGCACTGGCTGATCAAGCAGGCCGTCGTCCAGTACGTCGATGCGCTGGAGCGCGGCGCAACCATCATCCGGCTTGCAGGCGCAGGCGACAGCCCTGGCGATGTCGCGATCGAAGAGGCGCAACCCAATGCCAGCCAAGAGGTGCAACCCTTTCTGGAATTCGCCCAATCCATCCTGCCGCAGACGCCGCTGCGCGCCGCGATCACGGCCGCCTGGCACCGGCCCGAGCCCGAGTGCCTGCCCGTGCTGCTGCCGCTGGCACGCGCCCAGGATGCCCAGCAGGCCGACAGGGTGCGCGAGCTGGCGACCCGGCTGGTACAGGGCCTGCGCGATGCGCCGGCCGGCAGCGGCGTGGCGGCGCTGGTGCAGGAGTTTTCCCTGTCCAGCCAGGAAGGCGTGGCGCTGATGTGCCTGGCCGAGGCGCTGCTGCGCATTCCCGACCGTGCCACGCGCGATGCGCTGATCCGCGACAAGATCAGCAAGGGCGACTGGCGCGCCCATGTGGGCCGCTCGCCCTCGCTGTTCGTGAACGCGGCGGCCTGGGGCCTGGTGCTGACGGGCAAGCTCACATCCACCAGCAGCGAGAAGAACCTGTCTTCGGCGCTGACGCGCGTGATCGGCAAGGGCGGCGAGCCCCTGATCCGCCAGGGCGTGCACCGCGCCATGAAGCTGATGGGCGAGCAGTTCGTGACGGGCCAGGACATCGCCGAGGCGCTGGCCAACAGCCGCGCCTATGAAAAGCAGGGCTTTCGCTACAGCTACGACATGCTGGGCGAGGCGGCCGCCACCGAGGCGGATGCGCAGCGCTACCTGCAGGCCTACGAGCAGGCCATCCACGCGATCGGCGCGGCGTCCAACGGGCGCGGCATCTTCGAGGGGCCGGGCATCTCTATCAAGCTGTCGGCCCTGCACCCGCGCTACAGCCGAGCGCAGTACGAGCGTGTGATGGCCGAGCTGCTGCCGCGCGTGCTGCGGCTGGCCGAGATGGCCAAGCAGTACGACATTGGCATGAACATCGACGCCGAAGAGGCCGACCGGCTGGAGCTGTCGCTGGACCTGCTGGAGTCGCTGTGCGCGGCGCCCTCGCTCAAGGGCTGGAACGGCATAGGCTTCGTGGTGCAGGCCTATCAAAAGCGCTGCCCGCAGGTGCTGGACCACCTGGTGGACCTGGCCCGCCGCAGCCGCCGCCGCCTGATGGTGCGGCTGGTCAAGGGCGCCTATTGGGACAGCGAGATCAAGCGCGCCCAGGAAGGCGGCCAGGCCGGTTACCCCGTCTATACGCGCAAGGTCTATACGGACGTGAGCTACCTGGCCTGCGCGCGCAAGCTGCTGGATGCGCCCGACGCCGTCTACCCCCAGTTCGCCACGCACAACGCGCAGACGCTGGCCAGCATCTACCACATGGCCCAGGCTGTGGGCGGCAGCTACTACAGCGGCCAGTACGAGTTCCAGTGCCTGCACGGCATGGGCGAGCCGCTGTACGCACAGGTGACGGGCCCGGCCTCCGAAGGCAAGCTGGCCCGCCCCTGCCGCATCTATGCGCCCGTGGGCAGCCATGAGACGCTGCTGGCCTATCTGGTGCGCCGCCTGCTGGAAAACGGTGCCAACACCTCGTTCGTGAACCGCATCGGCGACGCCTCCGTGCCGGTCTCCGAGCTGGTGGCCGACCCGGTGGACGAGGTGATGAAGATCGCCCGCGTTGAAGGCCGGCTGGGTGCGCCGCACCCGCGCATTGCACTGCCGGCCGACCTGTTTGCACGGCAGGGCGAGAAAGACGCGCAGGCCCGCGCCAATTCCCAGGGCCTGAATCTGGCGCACGAGCAGCAGCTGGCCTCATTGGCCGCCGCACTGCTGCACAGCACGCGCCAGACTTATCTGGCCGCGCCCGCAGAGGCCGACCTGCCTGCCGACCCGGCGCGTGCCGAGGGCTGGCAGGCCATGCGCAATCCGGCCGAGCTGTCCGACATCGTGGGCTGGGTGCGCGAGGCCACCGCTGCGGAGGCCGAGGCCTGCGCCACCCGCGCCGCCCAGGCCGCGCCGATCTGGGCCGGCACGCCTGCCGCCGCCCGCGCCGATGCGCTGGCCCGCGCCGCCGATCTGCTGGAGCAGCGCAGCCAGCCGCTGATGGGCCTGATCATGCGAGAGGCCGGCAAGACCCTGCCCAACGCGGTGGCCGAGATCCGCGAGGCGGTGGACTTCCTGCGCTATTACGGCGCCCAGGTGGCTGCGCATTTCGACAACGCCACGCAGCGCCCGCTGGGCGTGGTGCTGGCCATCAGCCCCTGGAATTTTCCGCTGGCCATCTTCTGCGGACAGGTGGCCGCAGCCCTGGCTGCCGGCAATACCGTGCTGGCCAAGCCCGCCGAGCAGACCCCGCTGACGGCCGCCGCCATGGTGGCCCTGCTGCACGAGGCCGGCGTGCCGCGCGATGCGCTGCAGCTGGTGCCCGGTGCGGGCGAGACCGTGGGCGCCGCCCTGGTGGCGCATCCGCTGGTGGCCGGCGTGATGTTCACGGGCTCCACCGAGGTGTCACGCCTGATTGCGCGCCAGCTGTCGCACCGCCTGTCGCCCGCAGGCCGCCCCATTGCGCTGGTTGCCGAGACCGGCGGCCAGAACGCCATGGTGGTGGACTCCTCGGCCCTGGCCGAGCAGGTGGTGGCCGATGTGCTGGCCTCGGCCTTCGACTCGGCCGGCCAGCGCTGCTCTGCCCTGCGTCTGCTGTGCCTGCAGGAAGAGGTGGCCGACCGCACGCTGACCATGCTGCGCGATGCGCTGCAGGAGTGGACGCTGGGCAATCCCGACCGCCTGAGCACCGATGTGGGCCCCGTGATCGACGACGCGGCACGCCGCCAGATCGAGGAGCACATAGAGCAGATGGCCGCAGCGGGCCAGAAGGTCACCCGCGTGGAGCGCAAGGACGGCGTGCTCAACGGCCACTATGTGGCACCCGCCCTCATCGAGATCGACAGCACGGAGCGCCTGCAGCGCGAGGTCTTCGGCCCCGTGCTGCACGTGATCCGCTTCAGGCGCGAGCAGCTGGACGCGCTGGTCGATGGCATCAACGCCACCGGCTACGGCCTGACCTTCGGCGTGCACAGCCGCATCGACGAGACCATTGCCCACCTCACCCAGCGCGTGCATGCGGGCAACATCTATGTGAACCGCAATGTGATCGGCGCCATGGTGGGCGTGCAGCCCTTTGGCGGCATGGGCCTGTCGGGCACGGGCCCCAAGGCCGGCGGCCCGCTGTATCTGCACCGCTTGGTGCAGGGGCCTGCCAGCGCGGCGCTGTCGGTCTTCGCACGGGCGGAGTCGCCCGTCCAGGCGCCGCTGCAGCTGCTGGGCCTGCTGCGCGAGACACTGTCCAAGGCGCCGCCGGATGCCATGTCCGCCGACGAGCAGGTGCAGGCCCTGGCCGCTTGCGACGCGGCAGCCTCCGCATCGCGCCTGGACGCGGCCATGCCGCTGCCCGGCCCCACGGGCGAATCCAACCGCTACCGCCTGCTGCCGCGCGGCCCCGTCTGGGCACTGCCGCGTACGCCGCTGGGCCTGGTGGCCCAGGTGGCAGCAGCCCTGGCCAGCGGCAACGCCTGCCATGCGGTGCTGCCCGACAACGGAACAGGCGCCGACAGCGGCTGCGCCGCCACCTGGCAGGCGCTGCGCGCCGCTGCGGGCGATGCCGGTGTGCCATGGCTGCACAGCGCCAGCGCCGACTCCCTGGGCGATTCGGCAGCGCCCATGGCGGCCTTGCTGTTCGAGGGCGATGGCGACGCCCTGCTGCAGGTCTGCGCCCAGGTCGCCGCGCGCGACGGCGCCCTGGTGCGCGTGGAAAGCCGCAACAGCGACGAGCTGCACGCGGGCCGCGGCTATGACCTGGCCGCGCTGTTCCACGAGCAATCCATCAGCACCAATACCGCTGCCGCAGGCGGAAACGCTCAACTGATGACCATGGCTTGAACCGCCGGGGCCGGCACAACCGGCCCCTGGCAAGCGCCCCGCACCACCCGAAAAAACACGACCAACGCAGGACACTTCAATGCAATTCAACTGGAACGACCCGACGGCGATCATGTTCGCCATCTACCTGGTCGCCATGCTCGGCATCGGCGCCATCGGCTACTTCAGCACCAAGAATCTTTCCGACTACATCCTGGGCGGCCGCAGCCTGGGCAGCTTCGTGACGGCGCTGTCGGCCGGTGCCTCGGACATGAGCGGCTGGCTGCTGATGGGCCTGCCCGGAGCCATCTACCTGTCCGGCCTGTCGGAAGCCTGGATCGCCATCGGCCTGATCCTGGGCGCCTACCTGAACTGGCGCCTGGTGGCGGCGCGGCTGCGCCTGTACACCGAGCGTGCCGGCAATGCGCTGACGCTGCCCGACTACCTGGCCAACCGTTTCGAGGACCACTCCAGCGTGCTGCGCATCGTGACGGCCGTGGTGATCCTGGTGTTCTTCACGCTGTACTGCGCCTCGGGCGTGGTGGCGGGCGCGCGCCTGTTCGAGAACATGTTCGGCATGCCCTACAGCACGGCCCTGTGGGTGGGCGCGCTGTGCACCATCGCCTATGTGTTCATCGGCGGCTTCCTGGCCGTGAGCTGGACGGACACCATCCAGGCATCGTTGATGATCACGGCCCTGATCCTGGCGCCCGTGATCGCCTGGCTGGCCGTGCAGGGCCATCTGCAGCCGGGCCAGGACCTGCACGCCATCGTGGCGGCAGAGAAGTTCGACCTGTTCCGTGGCGCCAGCTTCGTGGGCGTGGTCTCGCTGCTGGCCTGGGGCCTGGGCTACTTCGGCCAGCCGCACATCCTGGTGCGCTTCATGGCGGCATCGTCGGTGCAGACCATTCCCTCGGCCCGCCGCATCAGCATGACCTGGATGATCCTGTGCCTGGCCGGCGCCGTGGCCGTGGGCTTCATCGGCATCCCCTACTTCGCGGCCAACCCCGCTGGCGCTGCCGCCGTGAACGCCAATGCCGAGACGGTGTTCATGGAAATCACCAAGCAGCTGTTCAACCCCTGGATCTCGGGCGCGCTGCTGGCGGCCATCCTGGCGGCCGTGATGAGCACGCTGTCGTGCCAGCTGCTGGTGTGCTCCAGCGCGCTGACCGAAGACATCTACCGCACCTTCCTGCGCAAGAACGCCAGCCAGATCGAACTGGTCTGGATCGGCCGCGCCATGGTGCTGCTGGTGGCCTTGATCGCCATCGCCATCGCCAGCAATCCCGACTCCAAGGTGCTGGGCATGGTCAGCTACGCCTGGGCCGGCTTCGGCGCCGCCTTCGGCCCGGTGATCATCCTGTCGCTGTTCTGGAGCCGCATGACGCGCGGCGGCGCGCTGGCCGGCATCATCACCGGCGCCGTGACGGTGCTGGTGTGGAAGCAGTTCGGCTGGCTGGGCCTGTACGAGATCATCCCCGGCTTCATCCTGGCCTGGCTGGCCACGGTGGTCGTCAGCCGCATGGGCCCTGCGCCTTCGCAAAGCATCCTGAAGGCGCATGCGGCGGTGGAGAGCGAGTTCGAGCGGATCGGGGCACGCTGAGTGGCAATGAGCTGACCCGCTCCGCCTGAACCCGACGCCCGATGACGCTTGCGCGCATCGGGCGTTTGTCATTTCAGCACCTATGACATCGCCAAATCAGATGCACCTCAACGCACATGACGAGCGCTTTGTACGTGGTCGCCACAAGGGGAGTGGTCACTACAATCCAGGGGCTCTTTTTTTCATCGCCGGGCCGCCCCAGGATGAAAAGCGGCCCCCTGCGGGGGACCGCGGACCTTGCCCTGCAAGGGGAGCGTGGGGGCCATTTTTCAACACACAACAAGTGAGACTGCCGCTATGCAAATGATCCGCCGCACCCTTCTTTCGACCTGCGTGGCCGCCATGGCGGCTGCTTCGGCTGGCGCCGTACTGGCCCAGACCAAGGAGGTCAAGGTGGGCTACGCCCTGGCCGTGAATTCGCACTACGGCGCGGCTGCCCAGGCCTGGGCCGATGCGGTGGAAAAGGGCACGAACGGCGCCTACAAGTTCAAGCAGTTCCCCGCGTCCGCCCTGGGCGGCGAACGCGAGCTGATCGAGGGCCTGCAGCTGGGCACGGTGGAGGCGGCCATCGTCTCCACGGGCGCCATCAGCAACTTCGTGCCCGATGTGGGCGTGGTGGACATTCCCTTCCTGTTCCGCGACACGCAGCATGCGCGCGCCGTGCTGGACGGCGCCTTCGGCCAGGAGCTGCTGGCCAAGTTCAGCAAGCGCGGCCTGGTCGCGCTGGCCTGGGGCGAGCAGGGCTTTCGCCACCTGTCCAACAACAAGCACGCCGTCAACGGCGTGGCCGATCTCAAGGGCCTGAAGATCCGCGTGACCGAGAACCCCGTGCACATCACGGCCTTCCGCACGCTGGGCGCATCGCCCACGCCCATGTCCTGGCCCGAAGTGATCGGTGCGCTGCAGCAGGGCACGATCGACGGCCAGGAGAACCCGATCTCGGTGCTGGCCTCGGCCAAGCTGTGGCAGGTGCAAAAGCACCTGACGCTGACCGCCCATGTGTACGCGCCCATGGCCCTGCTGGTGTCGCCCTCGTTCTGGGGCACGCTGAACGACAGCCAGAAGGCGGCCTTCACGCAGGGCGCCAAGTCAGGTGCCATCGCTTCGCGCGTGTTCGTGGACACGGTGGAGAAGAAGGGCGTGGAAGAGGCCAAGAGCCACGGCATGCAGGTGGTGGAGAAGGTGGACCAGGCCGCCTTCCGCACCGCGCTGGAGCCGGCCTATAAGGAATACGCGAAGAAGTTCGGCCAGAAGACGCTGGACACCATCGCCAACGCCAAGTAATCCCCTGAGGCATTGCGGGCTGCGGCCCGCAATGCAGGGCGACCCGCTGCGGGCAACACCTGTGGCCCCGCACGGCGCCCGCGCCGATGATCTGACCTCCGGCGGCAGCCCGGCCCTTGCGCCACTCCCCTCCTGCCCTCGCCCACTCCTATGCTCAACCGAATCGAACGCGCCCTTGTGGCCTGCAACCGCTGGCTGCTGATCGTGCTGCTGCTGGCCATGGCCTGCATCGTGTTTGCCAATGTGGTGCTGCGCTACACCACGGGCGACTCCATTGTCTGGGCCGAGGAAGTGGCCCGGCACATGATGATCTGGGTCACCTTCCTGGGCGCGGGCCTGGTGCTGCGCTTCGGTGGCCATGTGGCCATCGACAACCTGCACCGCTCGGTGGGCACGCGCAAGGCGCAGTGGCTACGCCGCCTCGTGGTGCTGGGCGTGGGCCTGTTCTGCGCGGTGATGGCGGTGGCCTCGTCGCAGTATGTCTGGGCCACGCGCTTCCAGACCACGGCGGCCACGGACATTCCCATCTCCTTCGTCTACGCGGCCATGCCCGTGGGCTTCGTGCTGATGCTGGTGCATCTGCTGTTCATTGCGCGCGGGTATATCGCAGACGGCTCGTTCGCGGAGTCGGACGAGATGGATGCCGACGCGGCCGCATCCATATGACCCCCCTGAGTCGCTGCGCGCCTTCCCCCAGGGGACGACACCCTCGCTGCGGGGCGGCGCGGCCGGCCCAGGCCCTTGCTTGGTGTCTCCTGCTTTGGAGCGTGTCAGTTCCATCGCTCTGCCATGAATAACTGATTCGAACGCACATCATGGGTATCACGCTTTTCATCGCCATCATCGTCCTGCTCACGCTGGGCTTTCCGGTGGCTTTCGCGCTGGCGATCTCCGCCGCACTGGCCGTCTTCGTGGGCGGCCGCTATCCGCAGCTCATCGTGTTCAAGGAGATGTTCACGGGCATAGACAGCTTTCCGCTGATGGCCGTGCCCTTCTTCATCCTGGCGGCCGAGCTGATGTCGGGCGGCGCGCTCACGCATGTGCTGCTGCGCTTTGCAGCGCAGTTCGTGGGCCATCTGCGCGGCGGCCTGGGCTATGCCAATGTGCTGTCGCTGACGCTGTTCTCGGGCATTTCGGGCTCGGCCCTGGCCGATGCGGCCGGCCCCGGCTCGATGATGGTCAAGATGATGGACAAGGCCGGCTACGCGCGCTCCTACGCGGCGGCGCTGACGGCCAGCACGGCCATCGTGGGGCCCATCATTCCGCCGTCGGTGAGCATGATCATCTACGCGCTGCAGGATGAGAACGTGTCGGTGGGGGGGCTGTTCATGGCCGGCTTCATCCCCGGCATCCTGATCGCGCTGGCCATGGCCGCCGTGAACTGGTGGGTGTGCAAGAAGCGCGACTACCGCTCCACCGAGCCGCGCCCTGACGGCCGCACGATGTGGATCAACAGCTTCAAGGCGATTCCCGCGCTGATGCTGATCGTGCTCATCGTGGTGGGCATCCGCTTCGGCATCTTCACGCCCACCGAGGCTTCGGTGGTGGCCGTGTTCTACGCCCTGGTCTGCGGCAAGTGGGTGTACCGCACGCTGCAGTGGTCGGCACTGCCGGGCATTGCGGCGCGCTCGGCCATGCTGACGGCCTCGGTGCTGCTGGTGATGGCGACTTCGGCGGCCTTTGCCTGGGTGCTGACGGTGGAGGGCATTCCGCAGTACCTGTCCGAGCTGATCGTGAGCTGGCAGCTGTCGCCCACCCTGTTCCTGATCGCGGTGAACATCCTGCTGCTGGTGTTCGGCATCTTCATGGAGCCGCTGCCCGGCGTGATGATCCTGGTGCCCATCCTGGCGCCCATTGCGTTCAGCCTGGGCATCGATCCCACGCACTTCGCCATGGTGGTGATCGTGAACCTGACGCTGGGCATGATCACGCCGCCCGTGGGCGGGCTGCTGTTCGTGACCTCGGTGGCCACACGCGTGTCCATCACCGATCTCACGCGCGAGATGCCGCTGTTCCTGCTGGCCCACTTCGTGGTGCTGTGCCTGCTGACCTTCATCCCCGCGCTGTCCACCTGGTTGCCGCATACACTGGGCTTCCAGTGACGACAAGGGCCTCCGAGTGAGGCCCTTTTTTTTGCCGCCGGGCCGCCCCAAGGCAAGAAGCGGCCCCCTGGGGGCAACGGACCTTGCGCAGCAAGGGTAGCGTGGGGGCCTTTTTTTCCGGGGTGCCCAGCGCCTCAGAAGAGTAGGCCAGCCATGCGCTGGGCCGTTTCCTTCAGGTGCGGCAGACCCTCCAGCGCCTGCGCCAGCGGCATGCGCGCCTCCGGCGCATGTACGGCCAGCGTGGCGCGGCACTGGCCCTTGGCATCGCGCACGGGCACGGCCACGGCGATCATGCCGCGCATGAATTCCTCGCGGTCGCAGGAGTGGCCTTCGCGCACGATGCGCGCGCACTCCTGTGCCAGCGCCTCGGGCGTGGTCAGCGTGTTGGCCGTGCAGGCGGTGAGTTCCACGCTGTCCAGAATGGCGGCGCGCCGGGCCGCAGGCATATGGGCCAGGAACAGCTTGCCGCTGGCCGTGGCGTGGATGGGCACCATCGATCCGGCCTCCAGCTGGATGCGCAGCGGCCAGTGGGTCTCGACACGGTCCAGGTAGCGCACGCGCGTGCCGTCCAGCACGGTGAGGTTGCAGGTCTCGCCCAGACGGGCCACCAGTTGGGACAGCAGCTCATGGCGCAGGGCCTGGCGTGGGTCGGCTTGCAGGGCGCGCACCGCCAGGCTCAGCAGCTTGGGGCCCGGGGAGAAGCTGCGGTCACCCTCGTGGCGCAGCAGCCATTGCCGCGCCTCCAGGTGGGAGCACAGGCGCGAGGCCGTGGCCTTGGGCAGATTGAGCGCGGCTGCGATGTCCATGAGGCCCGGCGGGGCCTCGGCCTGGGTGACGAAATCGAGCACGGCCAGCGAGCGGTCGGAGACCGAGTTCGCTTCGTCCTGCCGTGCAGGGGTGGGGTCCGGGGCAGCGCTGGCAAGGGATGGCGGCATGGGGCGGTGTCGTGTCGTGTGGAAGGCCGGAAACGCTTTCGATCATGCCTGATCGCCAGGAGGCGGCAAGGGTTTGCGCGGGGTTGCAGTCCACGGCGGCAACGAATAAGTTTCACTCAAAGGAACAAATAGTTCCTTCAAAAGAAACTCAAAAGGAGCCACCGCATGCCGGACCCCATCGACAGCTATGACTACGTGATCGTGGGAGCAGGCTCTGCCGGCTGCGTGCTGGCCGCGCGCCTGTCCGAGGACCCGGCCACGCGGGTGCTGCTGCTGGAGGCAGGCCCGCCGGACCGCTCGCCCTGGATCCACCTGCCCATCGGCTACGGCAAGACCATGTGGAGCCCCGTCTACAACTGGAAGTTCGAGACCGACCCGGACCCCAACATGAACGGCAGGCGCATCTACTGGCCACGCGGCCGCACGCTGGGCGGCAGCAGTTCGATCAACGGCCTGATCTACGTGCGCGGCCAGCGCGAGGACTACGACCACTGGGCGGCGCTGGGCAATGCGGGCTGGTCGTATGAGGAGGTGCTGCCCTACTTTGTGAAGTCCGAAGGCAATGCGCGCGGCGCCTTCCCGGGCCATGGCGCGGACGGGCCGCTCAAGGTCTCGGACATCGGCGCCCGGCATCCGCTGATCGAGGCCTTCATTGCCGGTGCAGGCCAGGTCGGCGTGCCCCGCACCGAGGACTTCAACGGCCGCGACCAGGAGGGCGCAGGCTACTACCAGCTCACCACCCACAAGGGCCTGCGCTGCAGTACGGCCAAGGCCTATCTGGGCGAGGCCCGGCGCCGCCCCAATCTGCGCATAGAGACCGATGCCATGGCCACGCAGCTGGTGCTGCGCGGCCGGCGCGCCACCGGCATCCGCTACCGGCAAGGCGGGCAGGAGCGCCAGGCCCAGGCGCGGGCCGAAGTGATTCTGTCGGCAGGCGCCATCCAGTCGCCGCAGCTGCTGCAACTGTCGGGCATAGGTCCGGCCGCGCTGTCGCAGTCCCTGGGGATTCCCGTGGTGCACGATCTGCCGGGCGTGGGCGAGAACCTGCAGGACCATCTTCAGATCCGCCTGGGCTACGAATGCAGCCAGCCCATCACCACCAATGACCAGCTCAATTCCTGGGTGGGCAGGACCAAGCTGGGGCTGGAGTGGCTGCTGTTCCGCTCGGGCGCGCTGGCCGTGGGCATCAACCAGGGCGGCTGCTTCATGCGTGCGCTCAGGGACGAGCAGTGCCGGCCCGTGGCCGCCACGCCCGACATCCAGTTCCATGTCTCCACGCTGTCGGCCGACATGGCAGGGGGGCAGGTCCATCCGTACTCGGGCTTCACCATGTCGGTCTGCCAGCTGCGGCCCGAGTCACGCGGGCAGTTGCGCATCCGCTCGCGCGATGCCTTCGAGCCGCCTTCCATCCAGCCCAACTACCTGGCCACCGACCTGGACCGCCGCACCAACGTGGCGGCCGTGCGCGCAGCCCGCGCCATTGCCGACACGCCGGCCATGCGCCCCTTCGTGAAGCGCGAGGTCAAGCCCGGCCCCGATGCGCACAGCGATGCGGAGCTGCTGGAGTTCTGCCGCAACCACGGCGCCACCATCTTCCACCCCAGCGGCACCTGCCGCATGGGCAGCGACGCCCTGGCCGTGGTCGATGCGCGGCTGCGCGTGCACGGCATGGCCGGCCTGCGCGTGGTCGATTGCTCGGTCATGCCCACCCTGGTCTCGGGCAACACCAACGCGCCCGTGGTGATGATGGCCGAGAAGGCCGCCGACATGGTTCGCGAAGACAGGCACGAAGAGACAGGGCAGCTCAAGGTCGCATGACTGCCCGTTCCTGCATCCCGGCAATGCGACAGACAACCAGGAGACAGCATGACGACGGCAACCGATCCCAGGGTCATCCGCAAGGTGGTGACCTCCGCGCTCATCGGCGCAACCATCGAGTGGTATGACTTCTTCCTGTACGGCGTGGTCGCCGGCATCGTGTTCAGCAAGCTGTACTTTCCCAGCGACGATCCGCTGATCTCCACCCTGCTGGCCTACACCACCTTTGCCGTGGGCTTTGTCACACGGCCGCTGGGCGGGGTGATCTTCGGGCACTTCGGCGACCGCGTGGGGCGCAAGAGCATCCTGGTGGTCACGCTGATGATCATGGGCGTGTCCACCTTCCTGATCGGCCTGCTGCCCACGCATGCGCAGATCGGCGTGGCCGCGCCCATCCTGCTGCTGCTGCTGCGCGTGGCCCAGGGCATAGGCCTGGGCGGCGAATGGGGCGGTGCCGTGCTCATGGCCTACGAATACGCGCCCAAGGAAAAGCGGGGCTTCTATGCCTCCCTGCCCCAGGTGGGCCTGGCCATCGGCCTGTTCATGGCCTCGGGCGTGGTGGCCCTGCTGTCCTGGCTGTGTACCGAAGAGCAATTCATGGCCTGGGGCTGGCGCATCGCATTCCTGATCTCGGGCCTCATGGTGGCCGTAGGCATGTACATCCGCCTGCATGTGAAGGAGACGCCCGAATTCGCAGCCGTCAAGGCACGCAATGCGGAAACGGCCATCCCTTTCATGGACATGATGCGGCGCTATCCGGGCAATGTGCTCAAGGGCATGGGCGCACGCTATATCGACGGCGTTTTCTTCAACGTCTTCGGCGTGTTCTCGATCAGCTACCTGACCTCTACCCTGCAGATCAGCCGCACCGACGCATTGATCGGCGTGATGGTCGCCGCCGTGGTGATGTGCTTCACGATTCCGCTGTTCGGCCGCCTGTCCGACCGCATGGGCCGCAGCCGCGTGTATCTGTGGGGATCGCTGATCACCGCGGTCTCGGCCTTCCCGGCCTTCTGGCTCATGGCCCACAGCGGCGGCAATGTGCTGCTGATATGGATCGCCATCGTCGTGCCCTTCGGCATTCTCTACGCGGCGGTCTACGGTCCCGAAGCCGCCCTCTTCTGCGACCTGTTCGACGCCAAGGTACGCTACACCGGCATTTCCTTCGTCTACCAGTTCTCGGGGATCTTCGCGTCCGGCATCACGCCCATCATTGCGACGGCGCTGGTCAAGACAGCCGGTGGCAGCCCGTGGCTGGTGTGCCTGTATGTGGTGTTTGCGGGAGCGGTATCGGCCTGGTGTGCCTGGGCGATCGGGCGGGATGGACAGGGTGCCCGCGCCTTTCGGCCCGTGGGCAATGCCAGGGCAGGCCTGTGAATGGATGGAACTCGGGCGCTTTCAAGAAGTTTGAATACGCACGCTGGAAAACACATTGCCGGCGTACGAACCCATTTCAGGGACTCCAGCAAAAGCCACTCAAAACCATCGCACTGTTTCTCTTTGTAAAGACGATGGCTAGAATGCCCATGCATTTTCTTAATCAGACAGAGAGGGACCATGTTCAAGAAAGCATTGGCAGCAGCCATCTTGCTGGGCTGCGGCCTGGCGCACGCATTCATGCCCAGCAATGGCACCTGGGTCGTGACTTCCGAACTCAACGGCAAGCCGGGTCGCGGGCTGGCCATCGATGCACAGAACGGCACGCTGGTCATGCAGATGTATGCCTACGAGCCCAGCGGCCAGCCCACCTTCTACATGACCTCGGGCGCGCTGACCAATAACCGCTTTGCCGCTCCGCTGATCCGCTACAAGGGCGGCCGCTTTCTGGGCAGCGGCCCGATGTCGGGCTCCGAAGACCGGAACATGGGCCAGGTCAGCATGCGCTTCACCAGCGGCGTGTCGGGTTTCATCACGCTGCCCGGCGAACAGGAAGTGGCGATTTCGCGTTTCAACTTCGGTTACCCCGCCGTGGCATCCAGCCTGAGGGGACTCTGGGCGCTGACTTCGTTCGGCAGCGAAGGCGTTGCTTCCGAAGTGGTGAATATGCAGCTGCAAACGCCTGCCACCGCGAACGGCAATGGCCTGATGGAAACGGCGGACAGGCTGTTTGGTTGCGAACACCAGATCCGGGGCAATCTGGCGGGCGGCGTCCTGTGCGTCAAGGTCAACAACTACGGCCAATTGCTGCGCTCCTACTACTTCGTCTACAGCGTGAACGAGGGTGAAGGCAGCTCCCGCACCAATGGCACCCGCCCCGAACAGGTGCTGGTGGTCAAACGCCTGCTTGACCCGAAGGGCGTGGGTACAGGCATCGTCTACGCGGCCGACGCACCCGTGGACCCAGTGCCCACCGTGCTGCACGACATCATCGAGAACCTGTCCTTCAACGCCGCACCTCTGCCAGCCGAGCAGGAGTGACGCCCTCGCTGCCGGCCACCCCTCAGGGCAGCGCCGGCAGCTGCTCCGCATGCCGCAGATCCACATGCGCCTGCAGGAAGTCGAGCACGGCGCGCGTGCGCGGGGGCAGGCGGTCGGGCTTGCCCAGGTAGACGGCGTGGATGGGTTCCAGGTCGCCCGTGTTGAATTCCTCCAGCACGGGCACCAGCCGGCCGGCGAGCACGTCGGCCCAGGCGTGGTACAGCGACAGGCGGGCCAGGCCCGTGCCGTGCAGCGCCAGCTCGCGCATCACATCGCCGTCGTTGACGCGCACCACCTCCCCGATATCGACGGCCACGCGCTGGCCGTCCACCAGAAACGGCCAGTGCGGTATGGCGCGCTGGTAGCTCCAGCCCAGGCGCACATGGTGGCCCAGCTCGTCTGGATGCAGGGGCCGGCCCATGCGGGCTAGGTACTCCGGTGAGGCCAGGATGACCTGGCGCGTGCGGCCCAGCAGCCGCGCCACCATGTCCGAGGGCGGAAGCTGGCCCCAGCGCACGGCGATGTCGGTGCCGGCCTCGACCAGGTCCACGATCTGGTCCGTGAAGCTCAGTTCCAGGCTCAGCCCGGGATGGCGCTGAAGCAATTGCGGCACCAGGGGCACGAACAGCATTTTTCCGGTCGATGAGCTGGTGTTGATGCGCACCAGGCCGCGTGGTTCGCTGCGCACGGCCACGCAGGCCTCCAGTTCCTCCAGGTCGGCCAGCACGCGCTTGCCGCGCTCGAACAGCTGGCAGCCTTCGGGCGTGAGATGCAGACGCCGCGTGCTGCGCTGCAGCAGCTGCACGCCCAGCCGTGCCTCCAGCCGCGACATGCTCTTGCTGACAGCCGAGGGCGAGATACCCAGGTGGCGTGCCGCGGCCGAGAGGCTGCCGCGCTCGGCGACCAGGATCAGCATTTCCAGCTCGGCAAAGCGGTTGGCATCGGCGCTGCCCGTGTCGGCGGCGGCGAGAGGAACAAGTGCGGGCATGGTGTCTCCGAGAAAAGGATCATCTATTCCACACAGGAACAGATCCGTTTCCATTATTCCATCTACACAAAGGTATGTTGCAGTGCGACATTAATGGATATCACACCAAGGATCACAAGGAATCCGTCCATGCCTCTTTCCCTACTCGCCCTGGCGGCCGGTGCCTTTGGCATCGGCACCACGGAATTCATCATCATGGGCCTGCTGACCCAGGTCAGCCAGGATCTGCACATCAGCATTCCCACGGCGGGCTCGCTGATTTCGGGCTACGCCATCGGCGTGGCCGTGGGCGCGCCCGTGCTCACGCTGCTGACGCGCCAATGGCCGCGCAAGCGCCTGCTGCTGGCGCTGATGCTGATCTTCATCGCCGGCAACCTGGCCGCCGCGTTCGCGCCCAGCTATGAATGGCTGATGTCGGCGCGCGTGCTGACCTCGCTGACCCACGGCACCTTCTTCGGCGTGGGCGCCGTGGTGGCCACGGGCCTGGTGCCGGTGGACAAGAAGGCGTCGGCGATTGCGCTGATGTTCTCGGGCCTGACCCTGGCTACCCTGCTGGGCGTGCCTGCCGGTGCCTGGATCGGCCAGATGTTCGGCTGGCGCAGCGCCTTCCTGGCCGTGGCCGCGATCGGCGTGCTGGCCTTTGCCATCCTGGCCGCCTTCGTGCCGCGCGACCAGGGCCGCCCCGAGGTCACGCCGCTGGCACAGGAGCTGGCCGTGCTGGCCAACGGCCAGGTCTGGCTGGGCCTGGGCATCACGGCCTTCGGCTTTGCGGGCGTGTTCGCGCTCTACACCTATGTGGAGCCGCTGCTGACCCAGGTGACCCGCATGGGCGACAGCCTGGTGGCGCTGACCCTGCTGCTGTTCGGCGCGGGCCTGGCCGCCGGCAATCTGCTGGGCGGCAAGCTGGCCGACCGGGGCGTGATGCGCGCCCTGGTGTGGAGCATTGCGGCGCTGATGGTGGTACTGGCGGCAGGCCGCTGGGCCTTCGGGAACCAGGCCGTGGCCATGGCCTATGTGATCGTGCTGGGCGTCGTGGCCTTCGCAACGGTGGCCCCCATGCAGATGCGCGTGCTGGACCAGGCCGGCCCCCAGGGCGCCAACCTGGTCTCCAGCTTGAACATTGCGGCCTTCAACCTGGGCAACGCCCTGGGTGCCTGGGTCGGCGGCCTGGCCCTGGCCGGTGGCCTGGGCCTGGTCAACCTGGGCTGGGCCGCCGCAGCGCTGACGGCCGTGGGCCTGGTGCTGGTCTTCTGGAGCAGCCGCCTGCCCGCAGGCTCCGCACGCAGCGCAGGCGTGGCCTGCGCCTGAGGCTCAACGGGCCAGCACGGGCTTGAGCGCCTTGCCCGTGTGCGTGCCCGCAGCCACCAGATCCTCGGGCGTGCCGGCCGCGATGATGCGGCCGCCGTCCTTTCCGCCTTCGGGGCCGAGGTCGATGATCCAGTCGGCCTCGGCGATCACGTCCAGGTCATGCTCGATGACGACCACGCTGTGGCCCGCATCGACCAGGCGGTGCAGCACGCGGATGAGCTTGTCCACGTCGGCCATGTGCAGGCCCACCGTGGGTTCGTCCAGCACATAGAGCGTGTGCGGCGCCTTGTTGCCGCGCCGGGTCACGTCGTCGCGCACCTTGGTCAGCTCGGTGACGAGCTTGATGCGCTGGGCCTCGCCGCCCGACAGCGTGGGCGAGGGCTGGCCCAGCGTGAGATAGCCCAGGCCCACGTCCTTGAGCAGCTGCAGCGGGTGGGCGATGCTGGGCATGCTGGCGAAGAACTCGACGGCCTCGTCCACCTCCATCTGCAGCACGTCGCCAATGCTCTTGCCGCGCCAGGAGACGGCCAGGGTCTCGGGGTTGAAGCGCGCGCCGTGGCAGACCTCGCACGGCACCTTCACGTCGGGCAGGAAGCTCATCTCGATGGTGCGCATGCCCTGGCCCTCGCAGGCCGGGCAGCGGCCTTCGCCGGTGTTGAACGAGAAGCGGCCGGCCGCGTAGCCGCGCGCCTTGGCCTCCAGCGTTTCGGCGTAGAGCTTGCGGATGGTGTCCCAGAAGCCGATGTAGGTGGCCGGGCAGCTGCGCGGGGTCTTGCCGATGGGGGTCTGGTCCACTTCCAGCACGCGGTCAATGCCCTCGAAGCCCTGCAGGCCCTTGCAGCCCGACAGCGCAGGCGCCTTGCCCGCGTCCATGGCATCGCGCCCGGCCTTGGTGGCGCGCTGGCCCACCCAGGCGGCCACATTGGCCAGCATCACGTCGCGCGCCAGCGTGGACTTGCCCGAGCCGCTGACGCCTGTGACGGCCACCAGGCGCTTGAGCGGCACGCGCGCATCCACGTTCTGCAGGTTGTGCAAATGGGCGCCGCGCACGGTCAGCCAGCCCAGCGCGTCGGAGGCGGGTTCGGCGTCGACAACGACAGGCGCGGCCTTCTTTTTGGATTTGGATACCTTGACAGGCGCGGGTTCCGGCACCGGTTCGGCCACGGCGGCAAGCTCGGCGGCCGCCTGCGGCGGCTGGCCCTCGCCCACCCAGCGGCGCGGCTGGAACGGGTGGCGCATGGCGTGCAGCAGATAGCGGCCCGTGATGGAGTCCTCGGCCGCCATGATGTCGGCCGCCGTGCCCTGGGCCACGAGGCGGCCGCCACGTATGCCGGCGCTGGGGCCGATGTCGATGATGTGGTCGGCCCGGCGGATGGTGTCCTCGTCATGCTCGACCACGACCAGGGTGTTGCCCTTGTCGCCCAGCTTGTGCAGGGCGTTGAGCAGGATCTGGTTGTCGCGCGCATGCAGGCCGATGGTGGGCTCGTCCAGCACATAGCAGACGCCCTGCAGGTTGCTGCCCAGTTGCGCGGCCAGGCGGATGCGCTGGGCCTCGCCGCCCGACAGCGTGGGCGCGCCACGGTCCAGCGTCAGGTAGCCCAGGCCCACTTCCTCCAGGAATTCGAGGCGGCTCTGGATCTCGGGGATGAGGTCGCGGGCAATGTCGGCCTCGCGGCCCGACATCGCCAGCGCCTGCACCCATTTGCGCACGTCGTTGACCGACAGCTGGGCGATCTCGGCAATGCCCACGCCATGGAAGCGCACGGCGCGCGCCGTGGCGTTCAGGCGCGTGCCCTGGCAGGTGGGGCAGGTCACTTCGGCCAGGTCCTCGATTTCCTGGCCTTCGAACTTGACTTCGCGGCCCCGGTTGTCCTCGACCAGCAGGGTGTCGTCATAGACCTTGCGCTGGTCCTTGGTGAGCTTGACGCCCGTGCCCACGCAGTCGGGGCACCAGCCGTGCTTGCTGTTGTAGGAGAACAGGCGCGGGTCCAGCTCGGCATAGCTGGTGGCACAGACCGGGCAGGCGCGCTGGGTGGAGAACACCTGCAGGCTGCCGATGCCGGCCGTGCTCCGGCCGCCGGCCATGGCATCGGCCAGGTTGTCCAGGCCGGACAGCACATGCAGCACGCCCTTGCCTGTTTCCAGCGCCTGCGCCAGGTGGCCGCGCAGCTCGCGCTCGCTGGCCGCCGTGACGATGATGCTGGCCACGGGCAGCTCGATGGTGTGTTCCTTGAAGCGGTCGATGCGCGGGAATCCCGTGGTGGGCAGGAATTCGCCGTCCACGCGCAGATGGGTGTAGCCGCGTGGCCGAGCCCAGTCGGCCAGCTCGGTGTAGACCCCCTTGCGGTTGACCACCAGCGGCGCCAGCAGGCCGATGGTCTGGCCCCGGAACTGCGTGAGCAGCTGGGCCGCGATGCTTTCCTCCGTCTGCGGCTGCACCGCGGCGCCGTCGTGGATGCAGTGCTGCGTGCCCAGCTTGACGTACAGCAGGCGCAGGAAGTGCCAGACCTCGGTGGTCGTGCCCACGGTGGACTTGCGCCCGCCACGCGACAGGCGCTGCTCGATGGCCACGGTGGGCGGAATGCCGTAGACGGCATCCACCTCGGGCCGGCCCGCAGGCTGGACGATGGAGCGCGCATAGGCGTTGAGCGATTCCAGGTAGCGTCGCTGGCCTTCGTTGAACAGGATGTCGAAGGCCAGCGTGGACTTGCCCGAGCCCGAGACGCCCGTCACCACGTTGAACTTGCCGCGCGGGATCTCCACCGACAGCTGCTTGAGGTTGTGCTCCTTGGCGTTGACGATCTCGATGGCATTCCTGGCGGCCGCCCCCGACATGGCATGCGCCTTGCGCTGGCTCTTGTAGAGCATGGGGGCGACCTCGCGCACGGCCTCGCCGCCCACGCCCATGGCCAGGTCGTACTCGCGCAGGGCCTGGGCCGTGTGCGAGCCAGGCACCTGGCGCACCTCCTCGGGCGTGCCCTGGGCCACGATGGCGCCGCCGCCGTCGCCGCCTTCGGGACCGAGGTCGATCAGCCAGTCGCTGGCACGGATCACGTCCAGGTTGTGCTCGATGACGATCAGCGAATGGCCGGCCTCCAGCAGCTTGCGCAGCGCGCGCATGAGCTTGGCGATGTCGTCGAAGTGCAGGCCCGTGGTGGGCTCGTCGAACAGGAACAATGTGCCCTTCTTGGCCAGCGCCTGCTTCGACTTTGCCTGGGACTTGGCCGCCTCGGCCAGAAAGCCCGCGAGCTTGAGGCGCTGGGCCTCGCCGCCCGACAGCGTGGGTACGGGCTGGCCCAGCTTCACGTATTCAAGGCCCACATCGACGATGGGCTGCAGGGCGCGGATGACCTCGCGGTCCTGGGCGAACAGCAGGGCCGCCTCGGCCACGGTGAGCTCCAGCACATCGGCCACGTTGAGCTTGCGCGGCTGCAACTCGCCGGCCGCGTGGCGCTCGATCGTGACTTCCAGGATCTCGGGGCGGTAGCGCGTGCCGTTGCAGTCGGGGCAGCGCAGGTAGACATCGGAGAGGAACTGCATCTCCACATGCTCGAAGCCCGAGCCGCCGCAGGTGGGGCAACGGCCGTCGCCGCTGTTGAAGCTGAACTTGGCGGCCGTGTAGCCGCGCTGGCGCGACAGCGGCGCAATGGCGAACAGCTCGCGGATGGAGTCCCAGGCGCCCACGTAGCTGGCCGGGTTGGAGCGCGCCGTCTTGCCGATGGGCGACTGGTCCACGAACATCACGTCGCTCAGGTGGTCGGCGCCCAGCAGGCGCTCGAAGGCGCCGGCCGCATCCGTGGGCTTGCCGAAGTGGCGCATCAGCGCGGGCACCAGCACGTCCTGGATCAGCGTGGACTTGCCCGAGCCGCTGACGCCGGTGATGGTGACCAGGCGCTGCAGCGGAAAGTCCACGTCGATGCTGCGCAGGTTGTGCTCGCGCGCGCCTTCGAGGATGAGGCGCGGCGTGGACTCGGTCACCATGCGCTTGAGGCCGAAGCCCACCTGCTTGCGGCCGCCCAGGTAGGCGCCGGTCAGCGTGTCGGCATGGCGCAGGTCGTCGGGCGTGCCGTCGAAGACGATCTGGCCGCCGCGCGCGCCGGGGCCGGGGCCCATGTCGATCATGCGGTCGGCCGCGAACATCACGGCCGGGTCATGCTCGACCACGACCAGGGTGTTGCCTGCATCGCGCAGGCGCTGCATGGCCTCGGTGATGCGTTCCATGTCGCGCGGGTGCAGGCCGATGCTGGGCTCGTCGAGCACGAACAGGGTGTTGACCAGCGAGGTGCCCAGGGCCGTGGTCAGGTTGATGCGCTGCACCTCGCCGCCCGACAGCGTACGGCTCTGGCGGTCCAGCGTGAGGTAGCCGATGCCCACGTCGCACAGGTACTGCACGCGCGCCATGATTTCGGCGTGCAGCATCTTGAGGGCCTGGGCCTCGCCGTCATGCAGCGGGGCATCGGCAGCCGGCGCCAGCTGCTGGAAGAAATCACGCAGCCGCACCAGGGGCAGCTGCATCAGGTCGTGCAGGCACAGGCCCGGCAGCGCGTCCAGCTGCTCGCGGCTCCAGGCCACGCCCTTCGGCATGAAGCGGCGGTAGCGGCCTTCGTCGCCGGGCGGCAGCACGGCATCGGCGGCCTGCTTGCCGCCCAGGCGCCACAGCAGGCTTTCGGTCTTCAGGCGCGCGCCGCCGCAGGTGGGGCATTCGGTATAGCTGCGGTACTTGGACAGCAGCACCCGGATGTGCATCTTGTAGGCCTTGCTCTCCAGGTATTCGAAGAAGCGCTTGATGCCGTACCAGGTCTGGGTCCACTTGCCATTCCAGTTGGGCGAGCCGTCCAGCACCCAGCTTTTCTGCGCGTCGGTGAGCTTGGCCCAGGCCGTGTCGCGCGGAATGCCTTCGGCCTCGGCGTGGCGCATCAGGTCGTCCTGGATCTCCTTCCAGGCCGGCGTCTGCACGGGCTTGATGGCACCCGTGCGCAGGGTGAGCTTGTCGTTGGGGATGACCAGCCCCCAGTCCACGCCGATCACGCGGCCAAAGCCCCGGCAGGCCTCGCAGGCGCCCACGGCGGAGTTGAAGGAGAACAGCGAGGGAATCGGCTCCTGGTAGCTCAGGCCGCTTTCGGGGCAGTGCAGGCCCAGCGAGAACTTCCACAGCTGGGGCTCGGTGGGCTGGGCACCTGCGGCTTCCACGGCGGATTCAGGCAGCACATAGACCGTCATGTGGCCGCTGCCGCGCTTGAGTGCCACCTCGATGGCCTCGTAGGCGCGGGCACGCTCGACGTTGCCCAGGCGGAAGCGGTCGGCCACCACGTCCAGCATCTTGACCTTGAGCGGCGCCGCCGCCTTGGCCTTCTTGCCCTTGGCGTCTGCGGCAGGCTCCACGGCGCCGGCCTTCTCGGCCTCGCGCTCGGCCTGGACCTTGGTGAAGCCGCTGGCCGACAGCCATTGCTCCACCTCGGCGGCCGTGGTGTTGGCGGGCAGCTCGACGGGGAAGGTGATGGCGATGCGCGGATCACCGGCCTGCCGGCAACGCTCGGCCAGCTCCTCCAGCACGCTGTCGGGCGTGTCGTGGCGCACGGGCACGGCGGTGTCGCGGTCGAACAGCTGGGCTGCGCGCGCGAACAGCAGCTTCAGGTGGTCGTTGAGCTCGGTCATCGTGCCCACGGTGGAGCGCGAGTTGCGGACGGGATTGGTCTGGTCGATGGCGATGGCCGGCGGCACACCTTCCACACGGTCCACGGCCGGCTTGTCCATGCGGTCCAGGAACTGCCGCGCATAGGCCGAGAAGGTCTCGACATAGCGGCGCTGGCCTTCGGCATACAGGGTATCGAACACCAGACTGGACTTGCCCGAGCCGCTGGGCCCCGTGACCACGGTCAGCTCGCCGGTACGGATGTCGAGATCCAGGTTCTGGAGATTGTGCTGGCGTGCGCCGCGAATTCGAATCAGACCGTGCGTCATGGATGTTGTGTGGTCAGTGGGAGCCAAACATTCTAGGCAGTCCATGCGTCAGGCATCGGACGCTTCTCAATACCTGTATTTTCATACAGGTTAAACACAAAACGCCTCCTCAACAAATCCGCGCGACCATAAAAAAACCCCGGAACCAGTCCGGGGCTCGTGCCTCTTTCAAGGCCTTACTTGGCCATCTGCACGGAGGCAGGCATGGCCTGCCCGTCCGGCACGCCCTTCACCTGGGTGATGGCCAGCAGCGACACGACAACAAAGGCCAGGCAACCGGCCGCGATGATCCTCATGGGTATTTCCTTGATCAGGCTGTGAAAAGACGGGCCCAGACAAAAAGGCCCCGCACCTTTCGGTACGAGGCCTGATGGCAGGCAGGTGCTGATTGGAACAGACCTGCTTTGCTCGCGGCTTACGCCGCGCGGCGATCAGAATGCGTGGCGCACGCCGACGGCGAAGGACGAGAAGTCCGCGCCCTTCACGCCGGTCATGTAGTTGGCGCCGGCCTTGTTGTCCACCTTGGTGTAGTAGCCGTAGACCTTGGTGCGCTTGCTCAGGTTGTAGTTGTAGCCCAGGGTCCACTGGTTGGCGCCGGAGTCGGCAATGTTGCTCCACTTGTTGGCGTGGCCCAGGTTCACGTGGAACTCGGAAGCGCCCAGGGTGTACATGCCCGACAGACGGAAGTTGTTGCGCGTGCCGCGGATTTCTTCGTCGTTGCGCTGGTAGTAGCCGCCCAGCACGAACTGGCCGAGAGTGTAGGCAGCGCGGAAGGCCAGCTGCTTGTCTTCGTCGAACTGGCTGTAGCCGGCGCCCAGGGCCAGGGGGCCCACGTTGTAGTTGGCGGCCAGGTCGTAGCCGTTCTTCTTCTTGGCCAGGGCGGTGGCCTTCTCGTGCATGGAGACCGAGCCTTCCACCGTCAGGCCGCCGAAGTTGGGCGTGGTGTAGGAGATCTTGTTGGCGGTGCCCAGGCCGCTGGCGAACCAGACGGGATCGAAGTACAGCGCGTCGGAGGACGAACCCGTGTCATGGTTGTGCATGCTCACGTAGTCGGCCGTGGCGAAGTACGAGCCGGGGAAGAAGTTGCCCAGGCGCAGCATACCGAAGTTGCCCGACAGGTTCACTTCGCTCTGGCGGCCGAAGGTCAGCGCGCCGGTGGAGGAGGAGCCCATGCCGGTGTCGGAAGCGAAGCCGCTTTCCAGCACGAAGCCGGCCTTCAGGCCGCCGCCCAGATCTTCGACACCGCGCATGCCCCAACGCGAGGAGTTGTTCTCCATCTTGCTGACGCTTTCGTCACCGATCTTCTGGCGCTCGATCGTGGTGTTGATACGGCCATAGATCGTGACGCTGCTTTGCGCCATCACGGTGGTGGAACCCAGCACGGCCAGCACGGCCAGGGCAACGCGGTTCATCTTGATCATCTCGGCATCTCCTTGGGATTGTTGAGTGGGTATTCTTGAAATCTCAGGGCCGACTCCGGCTCTAGATCAGTGCCATTTGCGGCTGCTGCGAATTCTAGGTGCGGGCATGTCAAAAAATGTACGGCCGCCTCTGAAAATGCGCGATCTGATGCTTTGCTGCCACAGGCATGACATGGAAAACCAGTAGAAGCGCCATACGAAAAAAGCCCATGGCAAACCGCCATGGGCTTTCGTCAATGCAGCGCCACAAAACACAGTCGGATACTGCGCACACCGCATGCAACCGGCGCGGCCCCAACTCAGAGACGCCGAGCAAGAGCCGCCTCGCGGCGATGGCGTCGTCCCCCTCCCGCGAAGCGAGAGAAGGCGCCGTGCATACGGGGGAAGGCGCGTCAGCGCCTCAGGGGGAGCCCTCAATCATTCGCGTAGATATCCACATCCTTGGTCTCGCGCAGGAACAGCGTGCCGATGATGGCCGTGGCGCCCGCGATGACGATGGGATACCAGAGGCCGCTGTACATGTTGCCGGTCTGGGCCACGATGGCGAACGACATGGTGGGCAGGAGGCCGCCGAACCAGCCATTGCCGATGTGGTACGGCAGGCTCATGGAGGTATAGCGGATGCGGGTGGGGAACAGCTCCACCAGCATGGCGGCGATGGGGCCGTAGACCATGGTCACGAGGATGACCAGGTAGGTCAGGATGGCGACCATCATCACCTTGTTCATCTTCGCAGGGTCGGCCTTGGTGGGATAGCCGTCCTCGGCCAGCACCTTGGCCACGGTCTTCTTGAACTCGGCGTCCTTGGCCTTGGCTTCCTCGGGGCTCAGGCCCTTGACGGAGAACGAGGGGATCTCGGTGCTGCCGATGCGGATGAAGGCCGTCTTGCCGGGCGCTGCGTCCTCGGAGTCATAGCTGACCGAGCCGGCGGCCAGCAGCTGCTTGGCCACGTCGCAGGAACTGGTGAACTTGGAAGTGCCCGTGGGATTGAACTGGAACGAGCATTCCTTGGGATCGGCAACGATCACCACCTTGCTCTTGGCCTGGGCCGCGGCCAGGTCGGGGTTGGCCGCCTCGGTCAGCGCCTTGAACACGGGAAAGTAGGTCACCACGGCCAGCACGCAGCCCAGCATGATGATGGGCTTGCGGCCTATCTTGTCGGACAGCGAGCCGAAGATCACGAAGAACGGCGTGCCGATGATCAGCGCCGCCGCGATCAGCAGGTTGGCCGTCACCGCATCGACCTTGAGCTGCTGGGTCAGGAAGAACAGCGCATAGAACTGGCCCGTGTACCAGACGACAGCCTGGCCGGCGGTCAGGCCGATCAGCGCCAGGATCACGATCTTGAGGTTGCGCCACTGGCCGAAGGACTCGGACAGCGGAGCCTTGGAGACCTTGCCCTCGGCCTTCATCTTCTGGAAGGCTGGCGACTCGGACAGCGTCATGCGGATCCACACCGAGATGCCCAGCAGCACGATGGACAGCAGGAAGGGAATGCGCCAGCCCCAGTCCGCGAAGGCCTGCTCGCCGATGGAGGTGCGCACGCCCAGGATCACCAGCAGCGACAGGAACAGGCCCAGCGTTGCCGTGGTCTGTATCCACGAGGTGTAGGCGCCGCGCTTGCCGTGCGGCGCGTGCTCGGCCACATAGGTGGCCGCACCGCCGTACTCGCCGCCCAGGGCCAGGCCCTGCAGCATGCGCAGGCCGATGAGGATCACCGGCGCCGCCACGCCGATGCTGGCGTAGGTGGGCAGGATGCCGACGATGAAGGTCGACAGGCCCATGATCAGGATGGTCACGAGGAAGGTGTACTTGCGGCCGATCATGTCGCCCAGCCGCCCGAACACCAGTGCACCGAAGGGCCGCACGATGAAGCCGGCCGCGAAGGCCAGCAGCGCGAAGATGAAGGCCGATCCCGCATCGAGCCCGCTGAAGAATTGCTTGGCGATGATGGCCGCCAGCGATCCGTAGAGATAGAAGTCGTACCACTCGAAAACCGTGCCTAGCGACGAGGCAAAGATCACCTTGCGTTCTTCCGGAGTCATGGGCCGCGGGGTCGCCTTGACCCCCGCGCCTTGCGATGCGTTGATAGCCATGTCTGTCTCCTTGATTTATTGAATATTTAGCGGGCTTGCCATAGGCCCGCCGATTCACTATCCGCCTGCCTGCTGACGCGAATCTGACTCACCTCTTACAGAAATTGACGGCGAACTGAACGATTTCTTACTAACTCAGCAGCAACCCTGATGCCCTCTTTTTCCATGTGAAAAGCACCGTAAAAACCCTGGCAAACCATGCTGCACTGCGTAAGCACTCGGTCAGAAGCGCTTTCCAGAATGCGCCGCAAGGCTGCAGATCCATGGGGCTGCCGCCGCGATTCCAACTTCAGGAGACAAACCATGACCGATCCGGTGGTAGACAAGATACAGCGCCATCCCAAATACCAGGAGCTGCGATCCAGACGCAATCGCCTGGGCCTTTTTCTGACGCTGCTGATGCTGGTCGTTTATTACGGCTATATCGCGCTGATTGCCTTCGACAAATCCTTTCTGGCCCAGCCCATTGGCGCGGGCGTGACCTCGCTGGGCATTCCTATCGCCATGGGCGTGATCGTGTTCTCGGTGATCGTCACCGGCCTCTACGTGCGCCGTGCCAATGGCGAGTACGACAAGCTCACCCAGGACATCCTGAAGGACGCCACGAAATGAAGAATTCCGCACAACGCATGCTGCTGGCGCCCGCCGTGGCGCTGGCCCTGACGGGGCCCGTGCTGGCCGCCGGCGGCGATGTCGGCGTGGCCGCCAAGCAGGCCACCAACTGGACCGCCATCATTCTCTTCACGGCCTTCGTCGTGGCCACGCTGTGGATCACCAAGTGGGCCGCGGGCCGCACCAAGTCGGCCGCCGACTTCTATACGGCCGGCGGCGGCATCACGGGCTTTCAGAACGGCCTGGCGATTGCGGGCGACTACATGTCGGCCGCCTCCTTCCTGGGCATCTCGGCCTCGGTCATGGCCAGCGGCTATGACGGCCTCATCTACTCCATCGGCTTCCTGGTGGGCTGGCCCATCCTGACCTTCCTGCTGGCCGAGCGCCTGCGCAACCTGGGCAAGTTCACCTTCGCCGACGTGGCCGGCTACCGCTTCTCCCAGACACCGTTCCGCGCCTTCGCGGCCAGCGGCACGCTGGTGGTGGTGGCCTTCTACCTGATCGCGCAGATGGTGGGCGCGGGCCAGCTGATCAAGCTGCTGTTCGGCCTGGACTACTGGATCGCCGTGGTGCTGGTGGGCGGCCTGATGATGATCTACGTGCTGTTCGGCGGCATGACGGCCACGACCTGGGTGCAGATCATCAAGGCCTGCATGCTGCTGGCCGGCGTGACCTTCATGGGCTTCATGGTGCTGGCCAAGTACGGCTTCAGCCCCGAGGCGCTGTTCGCCGAAGGCGTGCGCGTGCGCTCCGAGATCGCTGCCAACAACGGCGCCGACCCCTCGGCCGCCGCCAAGGCGGGCCTGGCCATCATGGGCCCGGGCGGCTTCATCAAGGACCCGATCTCGGCCATCAGCTTCGGCATGGCGCTGATGTTCGGCACGCTGGGCCTGCCCCACATCCTGATGCGCTTCTTCACCGTGCCCGACGCCAAGGAAGCGCGCAAGAGCGTGTTCTGGGCCACGACCTGGATCGGCTACTTCTACGTGCTGATCTTCATCATCGGCTTCGGCGCCATCACCCTGGTGCTGACCAACCCCGAGATGGCCGACACGGTCAAGGGCGTGATCCACGGCGGCGCGGGCACGGCCAACATGGCGGCCGTGCTGGTGGCCAAGAGCGTGGGCGGCGACGTGTTCTACGGCTTCATCTCGGCCGTGGCCTTCGCCACCATCCTGGCCGTGGTCGCGGGCCTGACGCTGTCGGGCGCCTCGGCCGTGTCGCATGACCTGTACGCCACCGTGATCAAGAAGGGCAAGGCCGACAGCGCCGCCGAGCTGCGCGTCTCGCGCATCACCACGCTGACGCTGGGCGCCATCGCCGTGCTGCTGGGCATCGTGTTCGAGAAGCAGAACATCGCCTTCATGGTGTCGCTGGCCTTCGCGGTCGCGGCCTCGGCCAACTTCCCCCCGCTGCTGCTGTCGGTGCTGTGGAAGGACTGCACGACCAAGGGCGCCGTGATCGGCGGCTTCATGGGCCTGGCGTCCTCGGTGGGCCTGACCATCGTCTCGCCCCCGGTCTGGGAAGCCACGCTGGGCAACCCTGCAGGCTCGGCCTGGTTCCCCTATGCATCGCCCGCGCTGTTCTCCATGACCATCGGCTTCGTGGGCGTGTGGCTGTTCTCGGTGCTCGACAAGAGTGCCCAGGCCGCCAGGGAACGCGCCGTGTTCCCCGCGCAGCAGGTGCGTTCGGAAACGGGTCTGGGAGCTTCGGGCGCCTCCGGCCACTGAGCTGCCGAAGCGGCAACCACGCACAAGCCGGGCCATGCGCCCGGCTTTTTTCATCCCTCGCCACACCAGAGACACTCAGTTTGATCGGCTGGAGAAGCCTTTTGAGCGGATGGGCGATGTCCTGCGTTTTCCCCGCCCCTAGACTCGGGGGTCTGCCGAGCGCTTCGTGCAGCATGACTTCTCTCTTCAACGCACAGGATCCATCCGACATGCAACTCACCAGCCAAAGCTTCCAGGACGGCCAGGCCATCCCCGGCGAATTCGCGTTCGCCGTGCCCGATGCGGCATCCCACGTGGCGCTGTCGTCCAACCGCAATCCGCACCTTGCCTGGAGCGGCGCACCGGCGGGCACGCAGTCCTTCGTCGTGGTCTGCCACGATCCCGACGTGCCCAGCCGCGGCGACGATGTGAACCAGGAAGGCCGCGAAGTGCCGGCCAGCCTGCCGCGCGTGGACTTCTTCCACTGGCTGCTGCTGGACATTCCGGCCGCCACCACCGAGATCGCGGCAGGTGCCCAGTCCGACGGCGTCACGCCGCGCGGCAAGAGCGGCCCGGCCGCCCCCGGCGGCCTGCGCCACGGCGTCAACGACTACACGGGCTGGTTCGCGGGCGACGAGCAGATGAAGGGCGACTACTACGGCTACGACGGCCCCTGCCCCCCGTGGAATGACAGCATCGTCCACCACTACGTCTTCACCGTCTATGCGCTGGCCACGCCCACGCTGGCGGTCTCCGGCGAACTGACCGGCGCCAATGTGCGCGCGGCGCTGCAAGCCGGCCAGGTGCTGGGCAAGGCCAGCATCACCGGCCTGTACAGCCTGAACCCTGCGGTCTGCGCCGCTTGAACCTGAACGGCGACCCGGTGCCCGGCAGCCACTGGCTGCTGCCTTCTGCCGCCCCCGTGGTGCGGGCCGGCCTGTGCAGCCTGGCGCAGCCCAGCCTGCGCCAGGCCCGGCATACGCCGCGCTTCCTGTTCCATGAAGCCTGCCTGCTGCTGGTGGCGGCAGGCAGGCTGGACCTGCACGACGGCAGCCACCAGACCACGGTGGACACGCCCTCTTGCCTGCTGCTGGTGCAGGCGCATACCAGCGCCGATCTGATGAAGACACCGGGCAGCGGCGGACAGCCCTTTCGCTCCGTGCTGCTGGCACTGTCGCCCGAGCTGCTGGAGGCGTTCCACCGCACACGCGCCCAGCCCGCAGCGCTGCCGCTGGACGAGCAGGCCTTTCGGCAACTGCCGCTGGACGACGACCTGCAAGACGCTCTGCGGCAGGTGCTGGCCAGCGTGCCGTCGCCGACTATCAGCGACGAACGGCTGCGCTACCGGCTGATGGACCTGCTCGCCGCGCTCGCGGAGCGCGGCCACCTCCTGCGCCGAGCGGGCCCGCCCGGCACGGCCTCGCGCCTGCGTACCCTCATTGCCCAGGCGCCCCAGCAGCACTGGACAGCGCACAGCGCCGGCAACGCGCTGGCCATGAGCGAGGCCACGCTGCGCCGGCGCCTGGCCGGCGAGGGCGTCCGCTTCGAGGAACTGCTGGTGGACACGCGCATGCACCACGCCATGCTGCTGGTGCAGACCACCGGCTGGAGCCTGCAACACATCGCCCAGGCCTGTGGCTACCAGTCGCGTGCGCGCTTTTCGGAGCGCTTCCGTGCGCGCTTCGGCTATTCGCCGTCCGCCTTGCGCTGATGCAGCGCGGCCGGCGTCCCGCCGGCCAGCATGCGCAGCTTGATGAAGGCCAGCGCTGCCATCACGGCGTCGTTGAGCGCGTCGTGGGCCTCGCGCCGGGGCAGGCCCAGGTCGGCCATCAGCGTGGCAAAGCGCAGGTCGATCTCGGGCGCCTGCTGCTGCCAGGGCAGCAGCTGCCGGAAGCGGTGGTCGTAGTACAGGGCCGAGACCTCGATGCGCTCGTTGGGCAGGCCCGTGCCCAGCCAGGGGCGCAGCACGCGCTCGATCATGGCCACGTCGAATTCCAGGTAGTAGCCGACCAGCGGCCGGCTGCCGATGAAGCGCAGCAGCTGCGCGAGCGCGTCCTCGATGGCCAGGCCCCGGGCCAGGTCGCGCTCGCGCAGGCGGTGGATGCGCACGCTGTCGCCGGGCACGCTGCGCGAAGGGCGCACCAGCAGCTCCAGGCGCTCGCTGGACAGGATGCGCTCTCCCACGATGCGCACGGCGCCGATGGAGACGATCTCGTCGCAGCGCACGTCCAGGCCCGTGGTCTCGCAGTCCAGCGCCACCCATTCGCCGGGCGGCGGCGCGTCGAAGAGAAAGGCATAGGCGGGGTCCGCCAGCCTGCGCCGCTGCCAGTTGCGCCGCAGGCCCGCCACCCATTTCGACAGGGGTGCCGCGCTCATACCGCGTCCAGCCGCAGGCGCTGGCGCAGCAGTTCCCGAAAGCGCCGCACCACGGCCAGCGTGTCCTTGAGCAGGTCGCGCTCCAGGCTGCTCAGGCGCGCCGGGTCCACATGGCCGGTGACGGGCCGGCCCAGGTCGATCTCGGCCAGGCCCGCCTGCAGGCGCAGGCCCATGAGAAAGTGCAGTCCTTCAAGCAGTTCGCGGCCCTGGACTTCATCGAGCACGCCTTCGGCCACCAGGGCCGCCAGGCGCTCGGCCGTTCCCGTGGCGGCGATGTGGTGGGCCAGCGCCAGGCTGCGCACGCCGTGGACGATGGGAAAGATGCCGGCCTTCTTGAGGTGCACGGGCGCCCCCTCGTCACCACGGCCCAGCAGCCGCTCCCACCAGCTGCCCGGCTCGTGCGCGAAGGCGTCGACGGCCGAGGCAAAGCGCGCCACCTGGGCGTCGCTGTCCAGGGCCAGCGCCATCAGGTCCCGCCGAACCTGCGCCAGCAAGGCTGCATCGCCTGCCACGGCGTGGGCGTCCAGAAAGATGGCCAGGTGCATCAGCCCTTGCGGGCTGGGCAGGATCAGCCATTCGCGCACACGACGGCCAAAGTCGGCCACCGTGCCGCGCCACAGCGGATTGCTGAGCATGATGCCGCCCGGGCATTCGGGGTAGCCGAAGCGCTGCAGCTGCGCGGAAAAGCGCGCGCAGATGGCATCGAGGTCCTGGGGCGGCGCATAGCCGTCGCGCAGCAGCAGGCCGTTGTCCTGGTCGGTCTTGAGCAATTGCTCGCCGCGCCCCTCGCTGCCCATGACGAAGAGGCAGCTGTGGGCCACCAGGTCCGGCGGCGCCAGCATCTGCCAGGCACGCTCGAACAAACGGGCATTGAGCTGCTGCACCAGGCGCGCCATGAGGGCAATGCGCGTGCCGCCCCGGTGCAGGGCGGCCACCAGGCGCGTGATCTGGGCGGCCGCCTGCTCCAGCGCCTGCAGGTCGGCAGCCTGCTCGATCTGCACGGTGATCAGGTGGGAGTGGTTGGCCAGGAAGCTGAACAGGTCCAGCGCCTCCAGGATGCCAAGCACCTGGCCCTGTGCATCGAGCACGGCCAGCCTGTGCACGCGCGCACGCAGCAGCACGACCAGGGCATCGCCCAGCTGGTCGTCGGCGCGCACGGTGAACACGGGCTGGCTCGCGAATTCGCCCACGGCCAGCCGCTCCAGCGGGCGGCCGTCGAGGATGGCGCGCTGCAGCGTGGTGCCCGTGAAGATGCCCAGGCCGCCCTGCGGCAGTCCCGAGACCAGCACGCTGGTCGTGCGCTCTGCATGGAACAGGCGCACCACAGAGACGATGTCGGTGGCCGCATCCACCACATGGGCGGCGCGCAGATAGGCCTGGTCCACGCGCGCCAGCGTCAGCGACTGCAATTCGTGCCGGTCGGCGCGCTGGGCCAATGTGCCCAGCTTGTGGCCCAGGTCGGAGAACAGCAGGGCGCCAAAGGCCGTGTTGCGCGCGATCAGCTCGCCCACGGTTTCGCGCGCAAGCTGGTAGGCGATGAGCTCCTCGGCCACGGTGAAGCGGCTGCCTGTGCGGCCGGCCACCAGGGCGCGGCCGTCGAAGCTGTCGTCGGGGCCGTAGCTGGCCAGGACCTCGTCGCCCTCGGTCTGCACCACATGGCCCTTGATGATGACGAAGAGGTGGGTGGGCGCCGAGCCGGCGTCCAGCACCACGGCGCCCTCGGGGAAGTAGGCGATGTCCACGCCATCGCGCACCAGCGCCTGTTCGTCGGGCGTGAGGCAGTCGAAGGGCGAGGCGGCGAAGTTGAAGGCGTTGGGCATGGGGCGGGGCCGTTGTTCCAGCCCCGCCATTCAAACCTTCAGGCCTTGCTCCACGCTTGCAGCCGCATCCCAGCCGCTGTCGAACCAGCTGTCGCCTTCCAGGTAGGCGCGCAGCATGGGCAGGCTGTCCAGGCCCCAGAAGAGGCGGCCGTCGACTTCCCAGGCCGGCACGCCGAACAGGCCTTGCGCGGCCGCGGCGTCGGTGTTCTCGCGCAGCAGGCGCTTGGCGTTGTCCGCCGCATCCGTGCGCAGCTGTGGCGCCAGCGTGGCGCGCAGGGCGTCGAGCCGCGCCGGGTCCAGCGCGTCGGCGCCGCCCAGCCAGACATGGCGCAGCACCGTGCCCGCGACAAAGCGGTTGACCGTGCCGTCGTCGCTGCATTCCAGCGCCAGGCGCAGCAGCGGCAGCGGGTTGAACGGATGGCGGGCCGGCATGTCCAGCCCCACGCCCATGGCATGGCCCAGCCAGCTCACATGGCGGTAGGTCCACTCGCGCTTGCCCGCGATGCCGGCCGGCCCCGGGTTGGCATGGCGCTGCAGCAGCGCGCCCAGCAGCACGGGGCGGTACTGCATGTGGTGGCTGATGCCCTGCAGGGCCTGAGGCAGTTGCTCGAAGGCCAGCCAGGCATAGGGCGAGACGAAGTCGAGATGGAAGGTGATCTGCTTCATGGCGGCAGGCTCCTGCAGTGCAGTCCAGGGGGTCTAGGGGACGGCGACCGTGATGCCCGCACGCTCGAGCAGCGCGTTCCAGATGACCAGGCGCTGCGACGCATCGGACTTGGACCAGGCACGGATCTCGTCGATGGTGCGAAAGCACCCTTCGCAATGGCTGCGGTCCGGCGTCATGCGGCAGACCGAGATGCAGGGCGATGGCACGGGCTCGTCGTCAGCGCGCGCAGCGAAGGCTGCGCCGGCCTTGTGGGCCAGCATTTCCTTGGGGCCCATCATGCCGCCACCTCCTGCACCACGTCGGCCCAGGGCGCACCGGCCAGGGCCTGCAGCGCGGCCGGCGTGGCCGCGAACACCGCATGCGGATGGCCGGCGGCCGCCCAGACGGTGTCGAAGCGCTGCAGTTCCCGGTCCACCAGGGTCACGGGCGTGTTGGCATGGGCCACGGGGCTGACGCCGCCGATGGAAAAACCCGTCTGCGCCTTGACGAAATCGGCATCGGCACGGCCCACGGGGCCGACCAGGGCAGCGACCTTCTTCTCGTCCACGCGGCGGTCGCCCGAGGCCACGACCAGCACGGCCACGCCGTCGCTGCGGCGGCGGAAGATGATGCTCTTGGCCACCTGGCCCACGAGGATGCCCAGCTGGTCGGCCGCTTCCTGGGCCGTGCGCGCCGCGCCGTCCAGCATGCGCGGCCCCTCGCCATGGCCGGCCTGCTGCAGGAAGGCCGCCACGCGCTGCACGCCTTCGGGAAGATGGTGGAGTTCAGATCCGCACATGCTCACACCGCCTCGCATGCAGACGCGCTGGCGCGCTTGGTGAGCAGTGCCTTGGCCACGCGCGACTGCGTGGGGCGGCCCAGGTGGTCGCTGATGAACTGGCCGGCGTCAATCAGCTTGTCCAGGTCGATACCGGTCTCTATGCCCATGCCCTGCAGCATGTAGACCACGTCCTCGGTGGCCACATTGCCTGTGGCGCCCTTGGCGTAGGGGCAGCCGCCCAGGCCCGCCACCGAGGTGTCGAACTGCCACACGCCCAGCGACAGCGCGGCCAGCGTGTTGGACACGGCCTGGCCGTAGGTGTCGTGGAAGTGGCCCGAGACATCGTCGATGGCGAAGTGCTGCAGCGTGGCCTCGATGGCCTTGCGCACCTTGACGGGCGTGCCCACGCCGATGGTGTCGGCCACGCCCACATGCTGCACGCCGATGCCCTTCATGAGGCCGGCCAGGTAGGCCACGCGCTCGGGGGCGATCTCGCCTTCGTAGGGGCAGCCCACGGTGCAGCTCATGGCGCCGCGCACGTAGATGCCCTGGGCGCGTGCGGCCTCGGCCACGGGGGCGAAGCGGTCGATGCTTTCGGCAATGGAGCAGTTGATGTTCTTCTGGCTGAAGGCCTCGCTGGCTGCGCCGAAGACCACGATCTCGTCGGGCCACAGTTCGCGCGGCGCCGACAGCGCGGCCTCCAGGCCCTTCATGTTGGGCGTGAGCACGCTGTAGCGCACGCCGGGGCGGCGGACGATGCCGGCCATGACTTCGGCGTTGTCGGCCATCTGCGGCACCCATTTGGGGCTGACGTAGCTGGTGACCTCGATTTCCTTGAGGCCGGCTTCCTGCAGGCGGTGCACCAGCTCGATCTTGACGGCGGCGGGCACGGGCTGTTTTTCATTCTGCAGGCCGTCGCGGGGGCCTACATCGACGAGTTTGACGCGGGAAGGAATGCTCATGGGGTGTTCTCACCGGGATGACGGGTACGGCCCCTATTGTCCAGGCTTGCAGGCCCGGGCACCACCCCATATCCTGCCGGGCCATGCACAACGGCTGCCAGCGCCCCGTTCAGCCCGGCAGGGCCGCCATTTCCTCGCGCAGCATCTCCACCATGCGCGCGGCAGCCGGCGACAGGCGGCGGCCGCTCAGGCGCACCAGGCCGATGGGGCGGCGCAGCACCGGCCGTGCCAGCGGGCGCGCCACCACCTCCGGCCGCTGCACCACCTGCGCGGCCAGCAGCGGCAGCGCGCTCACGCCCAGATCGGCAGCCACCATGGCCGCGATGGTGGCCAGGTGCTCCACGGCGTACTGGGGCGCAAAGCGTATGCCGTGGGTCAGCAGGGCCTCGTCGGCGTACTGCCGCACGCTGGTGCCGGCCGGCATGGAGATGTGGGGCAGATGGGCCACGTCGGCCCAGCCCAGATCACCGCGCCCGCGCGCCAGCGCATGGCCGCGGCCCAGCAGCAGCACGAAGCGGTCGGAGGCCAGCGGCAGGTAGTCCAGGTCGGCATAGGCGGGGTTGGCCGCCGTGAGCGCAAAGTCCACGCGGCCCGCGCGCACCATGTCGAAGGCCGGCCCGGCCAGGCTGTCGAACAGCTCCAGGTGCACGCCCGGATGCTCGGCCGCAAAGCGCGCCAGCACGCGGGGCAGCAGGCCCGCGGCCAGCGAAGGCAGGGCCGCCAGCGCCAGCCGGCCCACCTGCACCTGGGCCACCTCCTGCACGCGGCGCACGGTCTCGTCCATCTGGTGGCGCAGGATGCGCGCCTGCTCGGCGAAGACCTCGCCGGCCTGGGTCAGTTCCACGGCGCGCGTGGTGCGCTCGAACAGGCGCGCGCCCAGCATCTCTTCCAGCCGCGCCAGCGTGCCCGAGACGGCCGACTGCGACAGGTGCATCTGCAGCGCCGTGCGCCGAAAGCTCAGCGAATCGGCCAGCGCCAGAAAGACATCGACCTCGCGGGCCGACCAATTGATCTTCATGGCCGATCAGTTTATCGAAAAATGCGTCTTTACCGTTCAATGACGGCTGCCTAGACTGCGCCTCAAATCCATGAAATCAGCAGGAGACAGCATGCACAGCAGTTCGCCGCGCCACGCGCGCACGGTGGTCGTCGGGGGAGGCACCATGGGTGCCGATGTGGCCGTGGTCCTGGCCCGGGGCGGCGCCCTGGTGACCGTGGTCGACCCCGGCGCGGCACGGCGCGAGCTGCTGCTGCAGCACATTGCCATCGAGCTGGCCACGGCCGGCTTCGCCCGGTGCGCGTCCCAGGTCTCGGTCTGCGCGGCGCTGGAGGATGTGGCCTGGGACGGCGTCGCCCTGGTGGTGGAATGCATCACCGAGCAGCTGGACGCCAAGCAGGCGCTGTTCGCCGAGCTGCAGGCACATGCGCCGGCCGACGCCGTGCTGGCCAGCAACAGCTCGGGCTTTCCCATCAGCGCCATCGCCAGCGGCCTGCCCACGGCGCAGCGCATGCTGGGCCTGCACTTCTTCATGCCCGCCCATTTGGTGCCACTGGTGGAAGTGGTGCTGGGAGAGCGCAGCGACCCAGCCCTGGGCCAGTGGCTGCACGCCTTCATGCGCGGCTGCGGCAGCGTGCCGGTGCTGGTGAAGAAGGACAAGCCCGGCTTTCTGGCCAACCGCATGCAGCATGCGCTGTCGCGCGAGGCCTTCGCCCTCATCGACGAGGGCATTGCCTCGCCCGAGGACGTGGATGCCGCCGTGCGCTTCGGCTTCGGCTTCCGCTTCCTGGCGGCCGGCCCCGTGCTGCAGCGCGACCATGCGGGCATCGAGGTGCATTGCGCAGCGGCCGTCACCATGTACCCCACGCTGTCCAACACCGATGTGCCGGCCCAGGCCCTGCGCGATCGCGTGGCGCGCGGCGATCTGGGCATGAAGACCGGCAAGGGCTTCTTCGACTGGCCCGAAGACCGCCGCCTGGCCGAGCGTGCCCGCTACGACACGCTGCTGCGCCAGGGCCTGGCCCTGCTGGCCAGCGAGCTGCCGGTGCCGGAGCAGGCACAGGACACGCCATGAGCACGCCGGCCCCACGTCAACCGCGTCGCCCACGTCACCCACGTCACCCACCTCGCAGTGGAGCGACCCGCTGATCATCACCGTGGCCCCCAACGGCGCCTACAAGCAGCCGGCCGACCACCAAGCCCTGCCGGTCACACCGCAGGCGCTGGCCGCCAGCGGCCCCATGGCCGTGAATTCCTCGCTGTACAAGAGCATGCCCTTCAACCCGCTCAAGGACCTGGAGCCCGTGGTGCAGCTGTCGGCCTTCCCGCTGGTGCTGGAGGTCCATCCCTCGCTGGGCGTCAAGACCGTGGCCGAGCTGCTGGCCCTGGCCAAAACGGGCAAGACACTGAGCTTTGCCTCGGCCGGCAACGGCACGCCCCAGCACCTGGCGGGCGAGCTGTTCAACTCCATGGAGCAAGTCAAGCTGGGCCATGTGCCCTACCGGGGTGCGGGACCGGCACTCAACGACCTGATCGGCGGCCAGGTGGGCGTGATGTTCGACATCGTGGGCAGCTCGCTGCAGCACATCCAGGGCGGGCGCCTGATCCCGCTGGCCGTCACCTCGGCAGAGCGCAGCAAGGTGCTGCCCGACGTGCCCACCATGGCCCAGGCCGGCGTGCCCGGCTACCAGATCACGGGCTGGCATGGCATTGCCGTGCGCGCGGGCACGCCGCCCGCCGCCATCGACAAACTCAATGCCACGGTCAACGCCGTCTTCAAGGACCCGGCCTTCCGCACGCGCTGGGAGGCCATCGGCACGCCGGCCGTGGGCGGCACGGCGGCCGAATTCGGTGCCTTGATCAGGAGCGATTCCCAGCGCCTGGGCGCGCTGGTGCGCAGCACCGGCGTGACGCTGGACTGAGCGCGCCCGTCAGTAGCCGCGCTGCAGGTCCACGCGGCCGCTCACGGCCTCGCCCCGGCTCAGCGCCGCGACCTTGCCCCCGATCTGCTCCACGCTGTCGCGCGCCAGGGTGCGCGCCGAAGTGTGGGGCGTGAGCGTGATGCGCGGATGCCGCCAGAAGGCATGGCCGTCGGGCAGCGGCTCGGTGCGGAACACATCGAGCAACGCGCCGGACACATGGCCCCCGTCGATGGCGGCGACGAGGTCCTCGTCCGCCACATGGCCGCCGCGTCCCACGTTGATGACATAGGCGCCCGGCTGCAGCAGGGCCAGGCTGCGCGCGTCGATGATGCTGTCGGTCTCGGGGGTCAGCGGCAGCAGGTTGACGAGGATGCGGGTGGCGCGCAGAAAGGCGTCGAAGTCCTGCGGGCCGCAGAAGCCACGCACGCCGTCGATGGCATGCGGCGTACGGCTCCAGCCGTTGACGGGGAAATCGAACACCGCCAGCGCGCGCGCCACGCGCTCGCCCATGCGGCCCAGTCCCATGACGCCCACGGGGTAGTCGGCACGCCGGGGATTGGGCCGGTGCTGCCACAGGCCGGCGGCCATGTCGGCCTCGTAGCCGTCCAGGCCCCGGAAGAAGCGGATCACGGCCTGGCTGACGTATTCGGCCATCTGCACGGCCATGCCGGCGTCCTCCAGGCGGTAGACGGGAAGGTCAGGCGGCAGGCGCAGCGGCAGCAGCGCATCGACGCCGGCACCGATGTTGAACAAGGCCTTGAGGCCCGGCTGCTCGTCGATGAAGCGCTGGGGTGGCGCCCAGACCAGGGCGTAGTCGGCCTGCGGCGCGCCCGGCGACCAGATGTCCACCTCGGCGCCCGGCAGGGCCGCGCGCAGTCCTTGCAGCCAGGCGTCGGGCCTGGTGTCTTCGCAGCAGAAAGTCACTCGCATAGGTGGCCAAGCCTAACGGCCTGGCGACGCCCACGCGCGACTTTTGCGCAAAACTGTCTTGCCTGCGGGCTCAGCTTTCCAGGCGCAGCAGCTCGGAGCCTTCGGTCACCTGGTCGCCGGGCGCATACAGCAGTTCGGCCACCACGCCGTCGCCGGGCGCGGCGATGGTGTGCTCCATCTTCATGGCCTCCATCACGGCCAGCGGCTGGCCCTTGCTGACCTTGTCGCCGGCCTTGACGGCAAAGGAGACCACCTTGCCCGGCATGGGCGCCGTCAGGCGGCCGCCTTCCGAATGCACATCGCCCGCATGGGCCAGCGGATCGGCCAGGCCCAGCACGGCCGCGCCCTGGGGAGCGAACACATGGCATTGCTCGCCCAGCACATGGACCTGGGCGCGCAGGCGCTGGCCCGCGAATTGCACGTCGAAGGCGCCGTCCCCGGCCTGTTGCCAGGACAGCAGGCCCTCGGCGAGGGACTCGCCCTCGCCCACGGCCAGTTGCAGCGCGCCGTCATGCAGGTAGCGCAGGCGCGCGGGCACGGCGGCCTCGCCCTGGCGGAAGTCCCAGCGCCGCTCGGCCACGCCGTGCGAGCGCCAGCCGTCGCGGCGGCTGAAGGGGTCGGCGGTTTCCTGCGCGCGCTCGGCCTGCAGTACCTGGGCCACGGCGGCGGCCACGGCCTGGGCCTGCGGCAGGCGCTGCTGGTGGAACAGATGCTGCTTCTCGCGCTCGATCAGCGCCGTGTCCAGCTTGGCGGTTGCAAAGGCATCGCTGGCGATGACCTGGCGCAGGAACTGCACATTGGTGGCCAGGCCCACGATGCGTGTCTCGGCCAGGGCGGCATCGAGCCGCGCCAGCGCCTGTTCGCGCGTGTCGCCATGCACGATGAGCTTGGCGATCATGGAGTCGTAGAAGGGGCTGATGGCATCGCCCTCGCGCACGCCGTCGTCCACGCGCACGTCGCCGACACGGAAGCTGGCGCAGTCGGGCTTGCGATAGACATGCAGGGTGCCGGTGGCGGGCAGGAAGCCGTTGTCGGGGTTTTCTGCGCAGATGCGCGCCTCGATGGCATGGCCGGTGATGCGCAGCTCGTCCTGGCGCTTGGGCAGGGGCAGGCCGCTGGCCACGCGCAGCTGCCAGTCCACCAGGTCCTCGCCCGTGATGGCCTCGGTCACCGGGTGCTCGACCTGCAGGCGGGTGTTCATTTCCATGAAGTAGAACTTCATGGCCTCGGGCTGGTCGTAGCCGCCGGGCTGCTCGACGATGAATTCCACCGTGCCCGCGCCCACGTAGTTCACGGCCTGGGCGGCGGCCACGGCGGCCTCGCCCATCTTCTGGCGCAGCGCAGGCGTCATGCCGGGCGCGGGGGACTCCTCCAGCACCTTCTGGTGGCGGCGCTGCACCGAGCAGTCGCGCTCGAACAGGTAGACGCAGTTGCCCTGGGTGTCGCCAAAGACCTGGATCTCGATGTGGCGCGGGCGCAGCACGTATTTCTCGACCAGCACGGCATCGTCGCCGAAGCTGTTGATGGCCTCGCGCTGGCAGCTGGCCAGGGCGGCGGCAAAGTCCTCGCTGCGCTCGACCAGGCGCATGCCCTTGCCACCGCCGCCGGCGCTGGCCTTGATCAGCACCGGGTAGCCGATGCGGTCGGCCTCGCGCTGCAGCAGCTGCGGGTCCTGGTCGGCCCCGTGGTAGCCGGGCACCAGGGGCACGCCGGCCTTTTCCATGAGCTGCTTGGAGGCCGCCTTCAGGCCCATGGCGCGGATGGCCGAGGGCGGCGGGCCGATGAAGACCAGGCCGGCATCGGCGCAGGCCTGGGCGAATTCCTCGTTCTCGCTGAGAAAACCGTAGCCGGGGTGGATGGCCTGGGCGCCCGTGGCCTTGGCGGCCTCCAGGATGCGTTCCCAGCGCAGATAGCTGTCCTTGGGGGCGCTGCCGCCGATGTGCACGGCCTCGTCGCAGGCCTGCACATGCTTGGCGCGGGCATCGGCGTCCGAGTACACGGCCACGGTGCGCACGCCCATGCGGCGGGCGGAAGCCGCGACGCGGCAGGCGATTTCACCGCGGTTGGCGATCAGGATCTTCTTGAACATGCGTTATCTCCAGTATTTTCTCTGCAGCCCCGGTCATTCGGCGACCGGCGGCTATGGTTTTTGATTCATCGCGGGAGACCCGCCGAACAGCGCGCGCAGGCGCTGCACCACGGCCTTGAGAAAGCGCCACAGCGCCCAGGTCAGCAGCCACAGCGCGATGACCACGACCAGCAGCACGGCGGCGAAGGCCAGCGGGTGCGTGAGCGCCAGCCAGATCGCGCCCACCGAGGCGCCGTCCTCCACCAGGCTGGCGCCCACGTTGGAAAACGGCTCGGGCGAGGTGTTGATGGCCGCGCGCGTCGTGCTTTTGGCCACCTGGCTGGACAGGGCCAGCGAGCCGCCCATCAGGGCCGCCATGGTGGCCATGGTCGCGCTGTCGGCGCCGAAGACGCCGGCCGCCAGCGCCGCGCCCGCCGGGATGCGGATCACGCTTTGCAGCAGGTCCCAGACCGAGTCCACCCCGGGGATCTTGTCGGCGAAGAACTCCACGAACAGCAGCGCTCCGCTGGCGAACAGCAGGGCCGGATGCTCCAGCACATGCAGCCCGCCCGGCAGCGCCACCCAGCCCAGCGCCCCCAGCAGCCCGGTCACGAACACCACGGCGTAGAGCCGGAAACCGCTGGCCCAGCCCAGTGCGGCGGCCAGCGCCAGCAGGCCGGCCATGTCCATGCCGCTGGTGGCCTGGCCCACGCGCTCGGCCACTTCGCCAGCCGCCTCGCTGACCGTGTGGTGCACGGCCGGGCCCGGGTACAGGCCCACGGACTGCAGCCACTGGACGAGGGAGTCGGTCAGGGTGCTCATGGTGTTGGCTCGGCGTTGGCTCGGCGTTGCTCGGTGGTGGCGCGATGAATGGGCAGCCTGCGCGTGTCAGGCCAGCCAGGCCGGCTTGCGCTTTTGGAGGAAGGCCTGCACGCCCTCCTTGCCCTCGGCGCTGGCCCGGATGTCGGCGATGCCTTCGACGGTGGCGGCGATCAGCTGCTCGTTGATCTCGCGCTCGGCCACGTCGATCACCAGGCGCTTGCAGGCGCGGGCGGCGGCGGGACCGGCGCTGACCAGGTGCTTGAGCAGGCCGTCCACGGCGTTGTCCAGCTCGTCGGCCGCCACGACGCGGTGCACGAAGCCGATGCGCAGCGCCTCGGCCGCGTCGAAGCGCTCACCGGTCAGGAAGTAGCGGTGGGCGGCGCGCGCGCCCATGGCGCGGATCACGTAGGGGCTGATGGTGGCGGGGATGAGGCCGATCTTCACTTCGGACAGGCAAAAGCCCGCGCCCTCGGCGGCCACGGCCATGTCGCAGGCCGCGACCAGGCCCATGCCGCCCGCATAGACATCGCCCTGCACGCGCGCGATGGTGGGTTGCGGGCATTCGTAGATCACGCGCAGCATCTCGGCCAGCAGGCCGGCGTCCTCGCGGTTCTCGTCGCGCGAGTAGTCGGCCATGCGGCGCATCCAGTTGAGGTTGGCGCCCGCGCAAAAGGCCGGCCCCTCGGCGGCCAGCACCACGGCGCGCACGTCGCTGCGCTTGCCCACGGCGTGGAAGGCGTGGGTGATGTCGGCAATGACCTCGTCGCTGAAGGCATTGCGCACTTCGGGCTGGGTCAGCGTGATGGTGGCCAGGGGGCCCTGGAATTCGAGGGTCAGTGCGGTGGTTTTCATGAAGTACCTCGCTGCAAGGAAAGGGAAGCCGCCGTCACATGCGGAACACGCCGAAGCGCGTGTCCGCTATGGGCGCGTTGCGCGTGGCCGCCAGGCCCAGCGCCAGCACGCGGCGCGTGTCGGCGGGGTCGATGACGCCATCGTCCCACAGGCGCGCCGTCGCGTAATAGGGGTGGCCCTGATCCTCGTACTGCTGGCGGATGGGGGCCTTGAAAGCCTCTTCCTCCTCGGCCGTCCACTGGCCGCCCTTGGCCTCGATGCCGTCGCGCTTGACGGTGGCCAGCACGCTGGCCGCCTGCTCGCCGCCCATGACCGAGATGCGCGCGTTGGGCCACATCCACAGGAAGCGCGGCGAGTAGGCGCGGCCGCACATGCCGTAGTTGCCCGCGCCGAAGGAGCCGCCGATGATGATGGTGAACTTCGGCACGGCCGCCGTGGCCACGGCCGTGACCAGCTTGGCGCCGTGGCGGGCAATGCCTTCGTTCTCGTACTTGCGGCCCACCATGAAACCCGTGATGTTCTGCAGGAAGACCAGCGGGATCTTGCGCTGGCAGCACAGCTCGATGAAGTGCGCGCCCTTGACGGCCGATTCGCTGAACAGGATGCCGTTGTTGGCGATGATGCCCACCTGCATGCCCTCGATGCGCGCAAAGCCGCAGACCAGGGTGGCGCCGAAGCGGGCCTTGAACTCGTCGAAGCGGCTGCCGTCCACCACGCGGGCGATGATCTCGCGCACGTCGAAGGGCTTGCGCGTGTCCACGGGGATCACGCCGTACAGCTCGCCGCCGTCGAACAGCGGCGCCTCGGGCGGCAGGTCGCCAGCCGAAGGCTGCTTGGCATGGTTGAGGTTGGCCACGGCCTGGCGCGCCAGCGCCAGCGCGTGGGTGTCGTTGTGGGCCAGGTGGTCGGCCACGCCCGACAGGCGCGTGTGCACGTCGCCGCCGCCCAGGTCCTCGGCGCTGACCACCTCGCCCGTGGCGGCCTTCACCAGCGGCGGGCCGCCCAGGAAGATGGTGCCCTGGTTCTTGACGATGATGGACTCGTCGCTCATGGCCGGCACATAGGCGCCGCCGGCCGTGCACGAGCCCATGACCACGGCGATCTGGGCAATGCCCTCGGCGCTCATGTTGGCCTGGTTGAAGAAGATGCGGCCGAAGTGCTCGCGGTCGGGGAACACATCGTCCTGGTTGGGCAGGTTGGCGCCGCCCGAGTCCACCAGGTAGATGCAGGGCAGGCGGTTCTGCGCGGCGATCTCCTGGGCGCGCAGGTGCTTCTTCACCGTCATCGGGTAGTAGGTGCCGCCCTTCACCGTGGCGTCGTTGCACACGATCATGCAGTCCACGCCGCTGACGCGGCCGATGCCGGCGATCAGGCCCGCGCCGGGTGCATCGTTGCGGTACATGTTGAGCGCGGCCAGCGGCGCGATCTCCAGGAAGGGCGTGCCCGGGTCCAGCAGCATGGCCACGCGGTCGCGCGGCAGCAGCTTGCCACGCGCCACGTGCTTGGCGCGCGCGGCCTCGCCGCCGCCCTCGGCGACCTTGGCCACCTGGGCCTGCAGGTCCTCGACCACGGCGCGCATGGCCGCGGCATTGGCCAGGAAGTCCGCCGAACGCGGATTGAGTTGGGTGCCCAGAATGCTCATGTGTGGCCTCTTCTTGTGTTTGCCCGATGCGGGCGCTTGGTTTTTCCGAATGTCCTGCAAAGAACGGCGGTCCGGCCTGGGGAAAATGCCGTATGCACACCGTTGAAATCGTCTTGCTCGTCCTGCTGCTGGGAGCGTTGACGGGCATTGCCGCGCGCTACGTGCGCGCCATCCCGCTGCCGCTGATCCAGATCACCCTGGGAGCGCTGATGGCCTGGCCGCAAAAGGGCCTGCACATCGCCTTCGATCCCGAGCTGTTCCTGCTGCTGTTCATCCCGCCGCTGCTGTTCGCCGACGGCTGGCGCATCCCCAAGCGCGAGTTCTTTGCGCTGTACCGCCCCATCCTGCGCCTGGCGCTGGGCCTGGTGCTGTTCACGGTGGTGGGGCTGGGCTGGCTGATCCACTGGCTGGTGCCCGGCATGCCGCTGACCGTGGCCTTTGCGCTGGCCGCCGTGGTCTCGCCCACCGATGCCGTGGCCGTCTCGGCCATCACGCGCAACCTGGGCATGCCCGAGAAGACCATGCACATCCTCGAGGGCGAGTCCCTGCTCAACGACGCCTCGGGCCTGGTGGCGCTGAAATTCGCCATCGCGGCCACGCTGACCGGCCTGTTCTCGTGGACCGAGGTGGCCAAGGATTTCATGTGGATGGCCCTGGGCGGCCTGGGCGTGGGCACGCTGATCGGCTGGGGCTTTTCCTATGCGCGCAGCACCATCACGCGCCGCCTGGGCGACGTGGCGGCCACGCAGATGGTGCTGCTGCTGATCCTGCTGCCCTTCGCCGCCTACATCGTGGGCGAGAAGATCGGCGTGTCGGGCATCCTGTCGGCCGTGGCCGCGGGCATTGCCACCAACTTCGCCGACCTGGAGCGCAGCAGCTACATCAGCGAGCGGCTGCAGACCGAGGGCACCTGGAGCATGGTGGAAGCCTCGTTCAACGGCGCCATCTTCCTGCTGCTGGGCCTGCAGCTGCCCTCCATCATCGGCGTGACGCTGCACGATGCGGGCAGCGAATGGTGGGTGCTGGTGGGCTATGTGGTGATCATCTCCAGCGCGCTGCTGCTGATGCGCTGGATCTGGCTGACCCTGGGCGTGCAGCGCAGCCTGGCTCGCGCCCACTTCCAGGGAAAGATGGCAGAGCGCCCGTCGCACCTGCTGAACCTGGCCACCACCATGGCCGGCATACGCGGCGCCGTGACGCTGGCCGGCGCGCTGTCCGTGCCCATGCTGCTGAACAACGGACAGCCCTTCCCCGGCCGCGAGATGCTGGTCTTCCTGGCCACGGGCACCATCTTGTTCACCCTGGTGCTGGGCAGCATCGCCCTGCCGCTGATCCTGCGCCGCATGCCCCAGCCCGGCGAATCGCCCACGGTGCGCGAGGAGCGCCTGGCGCGCGTGGCCGCCTGCCAGTCCGCCATTGGCGGGCTGACGCTGAGCGAGGAAGAGATCCAGGGCCACACGCCCGAATGGGTGGCCATGCACCAGGAGGTCATGGGCCACCTGACGCAGGAGTACCGCAACCGCGTCCAGCTGCTGGACGACGGCAGCGGCACGGCCTCCAGCATCGAGATCCAGCGCGAGGCGCCCGAAGTCGTGCGCCAGCGCAAGCTGCGCTACCTGCTGGAGATCGAGCTGCGCCTGCGCTGCATCCACCAGGAGCGCGACGCGCTCTACGCCGAGCGCCAGGCCCACCGCATCAACGACGAGTCTCTGCGCCGCCTGGTCAGCGAGCTGGACATGCAGGAGGTCTCGCTGCGCAAGCGCCTGGTCGTGGCGCGCCGCGCTGCCGCCTCGGCCATGGCCGCGCCCGAGGGCGGCACGCCCTAGGCGGCACGCGGTGGACAGCTGGCGGCAGCGCATGAAAGCAGCCCTCAGGCGGTCCTGGCCGGGCGCAGATCCAGCATGGCGATCATCTCGTCGCGGATCTTGAATTTCTGGATCTTGCCGGTCACCGTCATCGGGAAGGCCTCGACGAAGCGGATGTAGCGCGGCACCTTGTAGTGGGCGATCTGGCCCTTGCAGAAGTCGCGCACACCGTCTTCGGTCAGCGTCTGGCCGGGCTTGACGATGATCCAGGCGCACAGCTCCTCGCCATAGCGCACGTCGGGCACGCCGACCACCTGCACGTCCTGCACCTGGGGATGGCGGTAGAGGAATTCCTCGATCTCGCGCGGGTAGATGTTCTCGCCGCCGCGGATCACCATGTCCTTGATGCGGCCGACGATGTTCACGTAGCCCTGCTCGTCCATGGTGGCCAGGTCGCCGGTGTGCATCCAGGCCTCGTCGTCGATGGCCTCGCGCGTGCGGGCCTCGTCCCCCCAGTAGCCATGCATGACCGAGTAGCCGCGCGTGCACAGCTCGCCCGAGACGCCGGGCGCCACGACCTCGCCCGTGGCCGGGTCGACGATCTTCACCTCCAGGTGCGGCTGCACCTTGCCCACGGTGGACACGCGGCGCTGAAGCGGCGTGTCGGCATCGCTCTGGCAGCTGACGGGGCTGGTCTCGGTCATGCCGTAGGCGATGGTGATCTCGGACAGATGCATGTCGCTGACCACGCGCTTCATCACCTCGATGGGGCAGGGCGAGCCGGCCATGATGCCGGTGCGCAGCGTGCTCAGGTCGAACTCCTTGAAGCGCGGGTGGTCCAGCTCGGCGATGAACATCGTGGGCACGCCGTGCAGGCCCGTGCAGCGCTCGGCCTGCACGGTCTCCAGCACCAGCAGCGGATCGAATCCGTCATTCGGGTAGACGATGGCCGAGCCATGCGTGAAGCAGGCCAGGTTGCCCAGCACCATGCCGAAGCAGTGGTACAGCGGCACGGGAATGCACAGCCGGTCCTCGGGCGTCAGCCGCATGCACTCGCCGATGAAAAAGCCGTTGTTCAGGATGTTGCGGTGGGTCAGCGTGGCGCCCTTGGGAAAGCCCGTGGTGCCGCTGGTGAACTGGATGTTGATGGGGTCGGTGTTCTTGAGCGTGGCGGCCACGGCGTCGATGCGCGCATCCTGCGCATCACCGCGCGCCAGCAGGCTGGAAAAGCGCAGCATGCCGGGCTGCTCTTCGCCCTGCCCTGCCACGTCGATCCAGACCACGCTGCGCAACTGGGGCAGGCGCGCGCAATGCAGGCGGCCGGGCTCGGCTGTGGCCAGCTCGGGGGCCAGTTCGCGCAGCATGCCCAGGTAGTCGCTGGTCTTGAACTGCGCCATGGTCACCAGGGCCTTGCAGCCGACCTTGTTGAGCGCGTACTCCACCTCGGAGGTGCGGTAGGCCGGGTTGATGTTGACCAGCACCAGGCCGACCTGGGCCGTGGCCAGCTGCATCAGCACCCATTCGGCGTTGTTGTGCGACCAGATGCCGACGCGGTCGCCCTTGTCCAGCCCCAGGCCCAGCAGCGCGCTGGCCAGGCGGCGCGCCTCGGCGTGCAGGCCGGCATAGCTGTAGCGCAGGCCCTGGTGGCGGCTGACCAGGGCCTCGCGATCGGGCTGGCGGGCCGCCATGTCGGCAAAGAAATCGCCGATGGTCTGCTCGATCAGCGGCACATCGGTGCGGCCTTGGGCATGGCTGGAAGCGAGCGGGGCGTTCTGGGCGGGCATGCGTTGTCTCCTGTGTCGTCGGCGGCGCCTGGGACGGGCAAATGCAGTGGCCTGCCCCGTCACGGCAGCTATTGCGTGGCAGCATAAGGGCCAACCCCGAGCAGAACAGGCCACGAAGGTTGCAATAATTGCCAGCATGTTCACCCCCTCGCTGGTCAAGACCCCCCTGCCCCAGGCGGCCGCCACCATGGCCTCCGCACACCCTGCAGTCACGCCCATGGCCTTTGTGCAGGCCATTATGCTGGCCTACGAACGCCGGGGCATCAGCGCCCTGTCCGCCCTGGAGAAGGCACAAATCGCGCCAGACTCCGTCAAAGAGCGCAACGAGTGCATCACGGCGCTGCAGATGGAGGCACTGTCCGATGCCGCCATGCGCGAACTCGACGACGAGGCCCTGGGCTGGTTCTCCCGGCGCCTGCCCTGGGGCAGCTACGGCATGCTGGCACGCGCCAGCATGGGCAGCGAGCAGCTGGGCCTGGCACTGGCGCGCTGGTGCCGCCACCATGGCCTGCTGGCCGACGACATCCGCCTCACGCTGACGCAGGAAGACGGCTTGGCCACGCTGGCCATCGAGGAGCTGTCCACGCTGGGCGCCATGCGCGAGTTCTGCCTGCTGTCGGTGCTGCGCAATATCCACGGCCTGGCCAGCTGGTTCATCGATGAGCCGCTGCCGCTGCGGCGTGCCTGCTTTCCCTTCGATCCCCCGCCGCATGCGGGCGTGTATGCGCTGCTGTTCCCGCCGGGCGAGGTGGAGTTTGGCGCGGCCCGGGCCTGCCTCCAGTTCGACGCGCGTTTTCTGGATATGCCGCTGACGCGCGACGAGCCCGCGCTGCAGCGCATGCTGCAGCGCGCCCTGCCGCTGCAGGTGCGCCCCTACCGGCGCGAGCGCCAGCTGGTGCAGCGCGTGCGCCAGCTGCTGGCGGCCGACGCCGAATGCCTGCAGACGGCCGACACGCTGGCGCGCCAGCTGCACCTGTCCCAGCGCAGCCTGCATCGCCAGCTCAAGGAAGAAGGCGCCTCGCTGCAGGCGCTCAAGGACGAGGTGCGGCGCGAGCGGGCCGTGGCCCTGCTGCTGCGCACCAGCCGGCCCATCAAGCGCATCGCCCAGTCCTGCGGGTTTCTCAACGACAAGAGCTTCATCCGCGCCTTCCGGCTGTGGACGGGGCTGTCACCCTCCGAATTCCGCAAGAGCGCACGAGCCCGGCCCGAGTGAGGGCCGCGCGCATCCTGGCGCGATTTGCATCCTGCGCGACTGCCGCCGTCCGCGCATCTGGCCTAGGCTTTGCGCATGCACCATCTCCACCATTGCGTCAGCGCGCGCTCCTTCCGCGCGCTGTGGATGCTCGAAGAACTGCAGCTTCCCTACACGCTGCACATGCTGCCGTTTCCGCCGCGCGTGCTGCAGCGCAGCTACCTGGAACTCAACCCGCTGGGCACGGTGCCGCTGCTACGCCACGGCGAGGCCAGGCTGACCGAGTCAGCCGCCATCTGCGAATACCTGGCCGCCCTGCACCCCGGGGCGGGCCTGTCCGTGCAGCCGCAGGAGGCAGACTTCGCCGCCTACCTCAACTGGCTGCACATGAGCGATGCCACGCTGACCTTCCCGCAGACCCTGGTGCTGCGCTACACCCACTTCGAGCCAGCCGAACGGCGCCAGCCCCAGGTGGCCCAGGACTACCAGCGCTGGTTCCTCGCGCGGCTGCGCGCCGTGGAGCAGGCCGTGGAGCAGCGCCACTGGCTCGCGGCAGACCGCTTCACCGCTGCCGACGTGGCCGTGGGCTATGCGCTGATGCTGTCGGCGCACCTGGAGATGGAGCCGCAATGGGGGCCTGCCACACAGGCCTACTGGCAGCGCCTGCAGCAGCGGCCCGCCTTCCAGCGGGCACTGCAGGCGGAGCAGCAGGCCGCGCGTGCGCAGGCCGTGGACGAGACGCCTTCGCCGCAGCTGCGCTAGGGCCGGCTCAGGCTCAGGCTCAAGCGCTGGCGCTGGCCTGCCCGATGGCGCGCAGCATGGCCGGCAGCTCGCCCATGTCGCCGAATACGCAGCTGGCGCCGGCCTCGAGCAGTTGCTCGGCCGATGCGTGGCCCTGGTCGGCCGGGAAGTAGCCCCAGACCGTGGCGCCTGCGGCCACGCCGGCGGTGACGCCGGTCACCGTGTCCTCGATGACCAGGCAGCGCGCCGGCTCCACGCCCAGGGCAGCGGCGGCTGCCAGGTACACATCGGGAAAGGGCTTGCTGCGCGGCAGCTCATGGCCGCTGAAGACGCGGCCCTCGAAATACGGGGCCATGCCGACCTGGGCCAGCTGCATCTCCACCTTGGCGCGGTCCGCGCCCGAGGCGCAGGCGATGCGGCCAGCGCACAGCGCATGGGATTGGCTGACGGCGGACAGCGCGCCGTCAATGGCCACCAGCTCGGCGCGCAGCGCGGCGTTGCGGCGCTCGTAGAAGGCGGCCATCCATGCGTCGGTCAGCGGCTTGCCGGTGCGCGCCTCGATCAGCGCGGCCTGGCTGCGCACGGTCTTGCCGATGAATTCGCGCAGGCATTCCTCGGTGCTGATGGGCCAGCCCGATTCATTGAGCATGGTGCACAGCACGCGGTTGGTGATGGATTCACTGTCGACGAGCACGCCGTCACAGTCGAAGAGCACGGCCTCGAAAGCAGTCATGGATGGATTCTCGAAACAAACTGAGCAAGGGCGCCCTGGGGCGCCCTTGCTGCGGAAAATGGCCGGATTATGCGCCGGCCGCGCATGCCTGTGCCCTGCTCAGGGGAAGGAGGCACCGGCCAGCGGATGCACCATGCGGCGGACGTTGCGCACCGAGATGGAATGGAACCGGCCATCGTCGGTGACCACGTCGCCGAAGGCGAAGAAGCCTTCGGCCGCATTGCGGTTGAACTGCTCCAGGCGCTGCGCGAGGCTGGCGCTTTGGGACACCGGTTCGACGCGGTACTCGATGGCGCCCTGCTGGTCGCCGCTCTTTTCGTACAGCTGCACGCCTTCGGTATTGCCCCGCAGCACCAGGGCGCCGCGCAGCAGGTGGCCCTTGGCCCCCATCTCGTCCAGGCGCTGCTTCAGCGCCGTGCCGTTGGCCATGCCGAAGGGCGCGGCCAATGCGAACACCGCGTACTCGAAGGCCGGCGCCTTGGAGTCCTTGACGTAGAGGTTGAACATCTCGTTGCCCGAGATCAGCGGGCCCATGTAGCGGAAACCCCGGCCGCTCATCTCGGCCAGTTGCTGCGTGAAGCCGGACGTGTCCAGCGCACCCACGGCGGGGCGCGTCTCGTAGCTGTAGGTGGCGGCGGCGCTGCTGCTGCGCACATAGAGGTTGCGCAGGTCCTGCGTGCTGCTGGGGAACGCCATGCCCGACTTGTACAGGTAGCCTTGCGCACCCTGTGCGTTGAGCTGGGCCACCAGGGCCGAGACGCCCGCCACGTCCGGCACCATGCGGTAGTCCAGGCGCGTGCCGGTGTGGGCCGTGTCGGTGACGTAGAAGTCACCGATGGGAACGGGGAAGGCGGTACCGCCCGAGGCCAGGCTGTAGGTGAAGGCATAGCCCTGCGCCCCCAGCGCGTTCATGGCGGACAGGGCCGCGTCGAAGTTCTCCGCACCGGTCTCCATGCGGTACTGGCCGGTCACCGGCGTGGGCGTGCCGCCGGGGTTGCCGGGCGTACCGGGGTTGCCAGGATTTCCGCCATTGCCGGGATCTCCGCCGCCCGGTTCTCCCAATCCACCACCACCGCCGCCGCCACAGGCGGCCAGGGTTCCCAGAAGCATCAATGCCGCGCTGCGGCGCGTGAGCTGTACCATCTTCATGACTATCTCCCCTTCTCGTTGAATACATGCCCGTTCCATGCGGAATCTCAGGGCATCGGCGGCGATTTTGGGGAGTTGGCCGACATCCGGTCACCCCCCGGCCGGGGGGTAATCGTTACGATGTGCGCAAGGTGTATCCGGGCGCGCCCTGGCGCTCCAGCCCTTTCGACATGCCTTCGCGCGGACCATGCACAGCCATTCCCTCCTGACCGATTCCTCCTGTCTCCAATCGGGGCGCTATGCCCTGGTGATCGACGACCACCCGCTGACGGCCATGGGCGTGTCCGAGTTCCTGAAACAATTCGGCCTGTCCGAAGTCCATGCCGTGGCCGATGCGGGCGAAGGCCTGCAGTGCATGGCCGGCAGGGGATCGCCGCATCTGGCCATCGTGGATTTCTGGCTGGGTGCCAGCGCAGGCACGGACGTGGTGCGCGAAATCCGCACGCTGGCGCCCGCCTGCCGCGTGCTCATGACCAGCGGCGACACGCATGGCGCGATTGCCCTGAAGGCACGCGCGGCGGGGGCCCATGGCTTTGTGCTCAAGTCGCAGCCGCCGCAGGTGCTGCAGCAGGCCGTGGCGGCCCTGCTGCGCGGCGAGACCTGGTTCCCCGCCGCCCCGCTGGCGCCGCAGCCGCCGGGCGGCGCCCATGCCATCCGCATGACGGCGGCCGAGCTGGGCCTCACCCCGCGCCAGGCCCAGGTGCTGGAGCTGGTGCTGCGCGGCCTGCCCAATCCCAGCATTGCCCGGTTGCTGCACCTGTCGCCCCACACGGTCAAGGAGCATGTGGCAGGCGCCCTGCAGCGCCTGGGCGTGCACAGCCGCATCGACGCCATCACGCGCATGCAGGGCATTGCGCTGGAGCTGCCGCCCTCCGTACCGCCGACCGATACGGTTCAGGCGCCGGCCACGGCCAGCCTGCGCTGAAGCAGGGCCCGCAGCGCCAGCGGATCCACGGGCTTGCGCAGCAGCAGATAGCCCAGTTCCTGCGCCTGCTGCTCCAGCGCAGCGGAAGGGTCGCCGCTGAGCAGGGCACCGGCCGCCTGCGGCGATTGCGCCAGCACGTTCTGCAGCAGCGCAAAGCCGTTCTCGCCCTGGGCCAGCTGGTGGTCGCACAGCACGAAATCGGGATGCTGCCCCGCCGCCAGCCAGGCCTGCGCCTCGCGGCCCGCAGCCGCCACGTCCACGGTCAGCCCCCAGCCGCGCAGCAGGCCGGCCAGGGCCTGTGCCACCTGCACATCGTCATCGACCACCCAGCACCGGCCCTGCAGCAGGGGGCGGCCTGGCGGATTCGCGGCAGCCTCGGCCCCTGCCCCTGCCCCTGCCCCTGCCTCTGCCCCTGCCTGCGCCTGCGCGTGCCCCAGAGGCAGGTCCGCTTGCACGCTCAGGCTGGGCGACAGCTGCAGCCAAAAGCACGAACCCCGTCCCGGCGTGGACAGCAGACCATGCTCCACGCCCATGCGGCGCGCCGCTGCGGCCACCACGGCCAGGCCCAGGCCCTGGCTGCTCACGCCGGGCAGGTGCTCGGCCGCAGGCTGGGCCGCGCGCCGGGCCGCCTGGCCGGAACGCGCGCGAAAGTGCGGTGCGAAGACATGGGGCCGGTCTTCGGCCGCAATGCCCAGGCCGGTATCCCAGACCTCGATGCGCCAGCCCCCGCCGTGCACGCGGGCGGCCAGCAGCACGCCGCCGCGCTGGGTGTAGCGCAGGGCGTTGTGCAGCAGGTTGAACACCATCTGGCGCAGCAGGGCCTCGTCGGCACGCACCAGGCTATCCATGCCGCGCGCCACGCGCCAGCGCAGCACCAGCCCGCGCTGCCGCGCCTCGGCCGCGAACAGGCGCGTGGCATCGCCCAGCAGAATGCGCAGGTCCATCACCTGGGCGCGCAGCTCCCAGGTGCCGTTCTCCAGCCGCGACAGGTCCAGCAGGTCGTTGCACATGGTGCCCAGCGACTGGGCACAGGCCTGGGCATCGTCAAGCACGCCCGCCAGCGCGCCGTCGGCATTGCGCTGGCGGGCGGTCTCCACCAGCAGGCCCAGGGCATGCAGGGGCTGGCGCAGGTCATGGCTGGCAGCCGACAGGAAGCGGCTCTTGGCCTCCAGCGCCTGTTCGGCCTGCTCCTTGGCCGCCAGGTAGCGCTCGGCCAACAGCTGGCGGTCACGCTCCTGCGCCCATTGCTGCTGCATGAGCTGGCGCGCCCCCCAGGCATGGCGCGCGATGGTGGCGCCATACAGCATGAGCAGAGGCAGCAGGTACAGGCCCCTGTTCGGGAAGTACCAGACCACGGCCAGCAGCATGGCGCCGTACAGCACGCCGAAGAAGCGCTTGAACACGGCAGCCGCCGGCGCCAGGAAGGTGGCGGCCGAGGCCACGACGCCGCACAGCACTAGGTAGATGAAAAGCCGGAATTCATGGCCGCTGCCATGGGTCAGCGGTATGGCCAGCGCCCAGGAACCGGCGTTGAGCAAGGCCATGCGGCCCATCACGCGCTCCCAGCGCTGCAGCCGCGTTGGCAACTCGGCCGAGGGCACGGCAGCGCCCAGGTCCCGACGCAACTGGCGCCGCAAACCAACGAAGACGCAGGCCATGAGCGCCATGCCCAGCCACCACAGCAGCAGCGGCGCCTGGAAGGCACCCGTTTCGTGCCGCTGCAGCCAGACCACGATGCCGGGGATGATGAGGGCCGCCGCCTCGGACGAGCCCCGCGATGCGATGGACAGCAGCAGCCGCTGGCGCTGCTGCAGCTTCCACAGCGGCTCCGCAGGGCCGCCGTCGTGTTCAGAACTGGTCGCCATCCACGTAGAACCAGCGCCCGCCTTCGCGCACGAAGCGGCTGCGCTCATGCAGGCGCACGGCGCGGCCCGCCACGCGGTAGCGCGCGACGAATTCCACCTCGGCGCGGTCCTCGCCGGTGCTTCGGAAGTCCCTGACCGCCAGCCCCAGCCAGCGCGCCGAGGGCTCGAAGTCCAGCGTGGCGGGCCGCTGGCTGGCGTGCCAGGTGGCCAGCAGGTAGGCGGCGTCCTCACGCACGAAGGCGCTGTAGCGCGAGCGCATCAAGGCCTGGGCATCGGGCGCAGGGCAGTCGTCGAAATGGTCCAGGTAGCGGCCGCAGCAAGCATCGAAGGCCAGGGACCGGCCCTTGGCATCGTGCTGGCCACAGGGACAGGCCGGGGAGGTGGCGGCCGCGCTCATAGCGGCTGGCCCTGCGGAACTCGCGAAACTTGCGGAACCTGGGAGAGGACGGCGGGGGAGCAGGAGTGCATGTCAGTCACGGCCGCCTTGCTGCGACCGGGTTCTTGATGGAGGACAGGCGGGCCATGATACTGACCGCGGGCCCTCGGGCCTGTAAGGAGAGCCCATGTTTTCAATGTCGGTCCCGTGGTGGGAGTTCGTGGTGCGCGGCGTGGCCGTCTACCTGTTCTTGCTGGTGTTCCTTCGGCTGACGGGGCGGCGCCAGACGGGGCAGTACGCGCCCTTTGACCTGGTGCTGCTGCTCATCCTGTCGAATGCCGTTCAGAACTCCATGAATGCCGGGGACAACTCGCTGATCGGCGGCATGATCTCGGCCTCCACGCTGATCCTGTGCCATCTGCTGCTGTCCTGGCTGACTTTCCGTTTTCCCGCGCTGGAGCGGCTCATCGACGGCAAGGCCCAGGCCCTGATCACGGACGGCCACCTGAACAAGGATCTGATGCGCGAGGAACGCATCACGCGCGACGATATCGAGGCCGCGCTGCGTGCGGGCGGCTGCCTGCACCTCAGAGAGGTGGAGCGCGCCACGCTGGAGACCGACGGCAGCATCACCGTCGTCCTGCGCCGCCGCGACAGCGAGAACGACGGCGATCCACCGGTCTGAGCCTAGTCGAGCTGCTCCAGGAAGCGCTCGATGGCCAGGTTCACGGGCTGCGGATGCGTGAGGTTGGCCGCATGGCCGGCCCCCGGCACCTCCACCCACTGCGCCCTGGGCAAGGCCTTGGCCATGGCGCGTGCACGGTCGAGCGTGATGGCGATGTCGTCCGTGCCATGGATGACCAGTGCCGGTACATGGATGTCGGGCAGTCGCGGGCTGATGTCATCGCGCTGGGCCAGCGCCAGAAAGCTCTGCCCCAGGTTGATGGGCGTGGCCTTCTTCCATTTGGCGCGCCAGGCGGCCGCGCCGCTCCAGCCCTGGCCCAGGATGGTGCGCTCCACCGTGGCCGCCATGTCGTCGCTGAGGCCATGCTCCATCCAGGCGCGCAGCAACGCCTCGTGGTGGGGCATCTGCTCGGGGTCTTCCAGCATGGCCTGGGTGTCGATCAGCACCAGCGCACGCACGACCTCGGGATGGATGAGCGCACAGCGCAGCGACAGATAGCCGCCCTGCGACATGCCCACCAGCACCGCGCGCTCCACGCCCAGGTGCGCCAGCAGGGCGGCCAGGTCGTCGGCCGAGTCGTAGTAGTCGAAGGGAGCGCAATGCGCGGGGTCCGCCGTCTGGCCATGGCCACGCTCGTCCCAGATGATGCAGCGATAGCGATCCTGCAGCGCCTGGACCTGGGGAGCGAACATGGTGTGGTCCATGAGCAGTCCATGCGAAAACACCAGGACCGGGCCGCGCCCGCCCGTGTCCTCGTAGTAAAGGTTCTGGCCGTTGACGGAAGCAATGGGCATGTCGGGATCTCCTGCGAAGGTGGTCACAAACCTGCCGGAGTCCGGTGCCCGCCTCTCCCGGGCGCCGTCCCGGCGACGCTCCATGCTAAGCGCTGCGGGTGACGGGGCCATCCGGCCCGACCCGCAGCATAGTGAGGGGCCTCAGGCCAGGGCGCGCTGGATGAGAATTTTCTGCACGTCGCTCGTTCCCTCGTAGATCTGGCACACGCGCACGTCGCGGTAGATGCGCTCGACGGGAAAATCGTTGACCACGCCATAGCCGCCCAGGGTCTGGATGGCTGCGCTGCACACGCGCTCGGCCATTTCGCTGGCGAACAGCTTGGCCATGGCCGCTTCCTTCAGGCAGGGCAGGCCGGCATCGCGCAGGCTGGCCGCATGCCAGATCAGCTGGCGCGCGGCCTCGATCTGCGTGGCGCAGTCGGCCAGGCGAAAGCCCACGGCCTGGTGGTTGAAGATGGGCTGGCCGAAGCTCTCGCGCTCCTTGGAGTACTGCAGCGCGCAATCGAAGGCCGCACGCGCCATGCCCACGCTTTGCGCGGCAATGCCGATGCGCCCGCCCTCCAGCGCCGACAGCGCAATCTTGTAGCCCTCGCCCTCGGCACCGATGAGGTTGGCGGCGGGGATGCGGCAGCCCTCGAACTGGATCTGGGCCGTGTCCGAGCTGTGCTGGCCCAGCTTGTCCTCCAGCCGCAGCACCTGGTAGCCGGGCGCGGAGGTGGGCACGATGAAGGCGCTCATGCCGCGCTTGCCGGCCGCCTTGTCGGTGACGGCGATGACGATGGCCACGTCGCCGTTCTTGCCGCTGGTGATGAACTGCTTGACGCCGTTGATCACGTAGTCGTTGCCGTCGCGGGTGGCCGTGGTGCGCAGCGCCGAGGCGTCCGAGCCCACATGCGGCTCCGTCAGGCAGAAGGCGCCCAGCATCTCGCCGCGCGCCAGCGGCGCCAGCCATTGCTGCTTTTGCGCCTCGCTGCCGTAGCGCATGAGGATGGCGTTGACGGGGCAGTTGGTGACGCTGATCACCGTGCTGGTGCCGCCGTCGCCGGTTGCGATTTCCTCCAGCACCAGGGCCAGGCTCAGGTAGTCAAGGCCGGCGCCGCCGTATTCCTCGGGCACGCAGATGCCGTAGGCACCCAGCGCCGCCAGGCCCTGGTGCACGTTCTTGGGAAAGTGGTGCTCCTTGTCCCAGCGTGCGGCATGGGGCGTGATTTCGGTGCGCACGAAGTCGCGCACCGCGTCACGGATCATTTCCTGGTCTGCGTTGAGCAGCATGTCTTGTCTCCTGATTCCTTGTTTCGTTGTTCGTTGTCCCGGCCGCAGCTACCAGGCGATGCGCTGCCCGTCGTGGCGCAGCATGCGGCCCCGATCAGCCGGCGTGACGCCGGCCAGGGTGCGGACCAGACCCTGCACGCTTTGCTCCACGGTGAAGGTGGCGGACTCGCCGCCCATGTCGGTCTGCACCCAGCCCGGGTCCAGCGCGACCACGGTGGCGCCGGGCCATTGCGGCTGGGCGCTGGCCACGACCATGTTGAGAGCGGCCTTGCTGACGCGGTAGAGCCAGGCGTCGGATTCGGCGCCGGCCAGCAGCGACATCTCGCTGGAGAACAGGCCGAACACGCCGCCCGCCGCCTCGACCATCGGCGCCACCTGGGGCAGCACCTGCATGGCGCCCAGCACATTGGTGTGCATGACGCGGTCGAACTGCTCGCGCGTGGGCGGCGTGGCCGAGCTGTGGGCATCCCACACTCCGGCCACGTACAGCGCCAGCTCGATCTTCTCGCCATCGAGCTGCCAGGCCAGGCCGCTGACGCTGGCCGGATCGGCCACATCCACCAGCAGCACCTTGGCGCCCGTGGCTTCGACGCGCTCGCGATCGGCCTCGCTGCGCACCGTGGCGACCACGCTGCGGCCCTGGGCCGTATAGGCCTCTACCAAGGCAAAACCGAGCCCGCGCGAGGCTCCCAACACCAGAGTGACTGCCATGTCTTTCGACCTTTCAAATGGAATACGGTCAGCGGCCCTGCTCGCCCGCGATCTGTTTTTCGTAGCGCTCGACCATGGCCTCCTGCGTCTCGGTGGGCGCAGGCAGGCCGATCTGCTGGTGGACCATCTGGTTCACAGACGGCATGACGTTGCGCGGCACCTGGGACTCGGGCTTCCAGAGCCGGGCGCGCATGAGGGCCTTGGCGCAGTGCAGATAGGCCTCCTGCACCTGGATCTCCAGAACGATCTTGGGCCGGAAGCCTTCGTTGGCGAACAGCGCCGTGTAGTGGGCCTCGTCACGCAGCCTGGCCACGCCGTTGACGCGCAGCGTCTCGTCGAAGCCCGGCACCATGAACAGCAGGCCGATGCGCGGATCGGCGATCAGGTTGCTGAAGCTGTCCAGGCGGTTGTTGCCGCCCGAGTCGGGGATCAGCAGCGTCTGGTTGTCGGGCGCCTTGATGAAGCCCGGCTTTCCGCCGCGCGGCGAGGCATCCATCAGCGAGCCCGCTGCGCCCCCCGTGGCCACGATGCACAGCGGCGACAGCGCAATGAAGCGCAGGCAATGCCGGTCCAGGTCCACCTGCTGCTTGAGCAAGGCCCTTTCGGCCGGCATGGCATACAGGCTGCGCAACTGTTCTTCGCTGGTGATCATGGTCGAGAGGTCAAAGTAATAGCGGATCGGCCGATCCAAGTCTAGCTCTCTGGACGTCTGTGGCGCTGCCCATAAAACTGGCGCAATGCAAATCAGAGACACCGAGGAAGGGCCTACGCCGGCCGCGCCGCCCCGCACCGAGGGTGTCGTCCCCCTTTCAGGGGGAGGGCGCGCAGCGCCTCAGGGGGTGACCATTTCTATCGCCATGGCTGTTCCTTCGCCGCCGCCTATGCACAGCGTGGCCAGGCCGCGCTTGCCGCCACGCGCCTGCAGGGCGTGCAGCAGCGTGACCAGGATGCGCGCACCGCTGGCGCCGATGGGGTGGCCCAGCGCGCAGGCGCCGCCGTTGACGTTGACCTTGTCGCGCGGCACGCCCAGTTCGGCCATCAGGGCCATGGGCACGACGGCAAAGGCTTCGTTGACTTCCCACAGGTCCACATCCGCCGCCGTCCAGCCGGCCTTCTTGAGGGCCTTCTGCGTGGCGCCCACGGGGGCCGTGGTGAACCATTCGGGCTCCTGGGCATGCGTGGCATGGGCGACGATGCGCGCCAGCGGCTTGCAGCCCAGCTCCTTGGCCGTGGACTCGCGCATCAGCACCAGGGCGGCGGCGCCGTCGTTGATGCTGGAGCTCGATGCCGCCGTGATCGTGCCGTCCTTCTTGAAGGCGGGCTTGAGGCTGGCGATCTTGTCCAGCTTGGCCTTGGCCGGGCCTTCGTCGATGCTGACCGTGACATCGCCCTTGCGCGTGGAGACGGTGACGGGCGTGATCTCGGCCGCGAAGGCGCCGCTTTCCGTGGCGGCCTGGGCGCGCTTGACGCTTTCGATGGCGTAGGCGTCCTGCTGCTCGCGCGTGAAGTGGTATTTGGCGGCGCAGTCCTCGCCAAAGGTGCCCATGGAGCGGCCCGGCTCGTAGGCGTCCTCCAGACCGTCGAGCATCATGTGGTCATAGACCTTGTCGTGGCCCATGCGGTAGCCGCCACGGCCCTTCTTGAGCAGGTAGGGCGCATTGGTCATGCTCTCCATGCCGCCGGAGACCACCACATCGCGGCTGCCCGCCACCAGCTGGTCATGGGCCAGGATGGTGGCCTCCATGCCGGCGCCGCACATCTTGGACAGGGTCACGGCGCCCGTGCTGCGCGGCAGGCCGCCCTTGAAGCCTGCCTGGCGCGCAGGCGCCTGTCCCTGGCCCGCCATCAGGCAGTTGCCGAACAGCACTTCGTCCACCTTCTCCGGCGCCACGCCGGCACGCTGCACGGCGGCCTTGATGGCGGCGCCGCCCAGATCGTGGGCCGCGAGATCGGCGAAGTCGCCCTGGAATGCGCCCATGGGGGTGCGGGCTGCGCCGACGATGACGATGGGGTCTTGCATGCTTATCTCCTGGATGTGGTGATGGTGAGGGGAAAACAAACGGGTCAGGCCAGCCAGCGGCTGCGCTCGTAGGGATAGACGTCGTGCACGTGGCCTTCGCGGATGCGCTGCTGGTGCCCCTGCCAGAAGGCGGGATCGAGCAGGTCGGCATGGTGGCGCATGAAAACTTCGCGCACGGCCGGATTGCCCAGCAAAAAGGGCGAGAAGGTTTCCGGGAACACATCGCGCGGGCCCACGGGATACCAGACCTCGCCGCTGAGCTCGTCTTCCTCGTTGCGCGGCGCAGGCACCTGGCGGAAATGGCAGTCGGTCAGGTATTCGATCTCGTCGTAGTCGTAGAACACCACCTTGCCGCCGCGCGTGATGCCGAAGTTCTTCCACAGCATGTCGCCCGGGAAGATGTTGGCGGCCACCAGGTCCTTGATGGCATTTCCGTATTCGATCACGGCGCTCTCCAGCCGCTGCCGCGGTCCCGGCAGGTCCAGCCCGTCATCGAAGCACTCCTGCAGCAGCAGGTTCAGCGGCACCATGCGCCGCTCTATGTAGAGGTGGGAGATGATGACCTCCTGCCGGCCATCGCCGTCGCGGTCGCTGATCTCGACCTGGCTGGGCGCGTGCTCCAGGATCTCGGCGATCAGCGCCTCCGAGAAGCGCTCGCGCGGGAAGGCCACCAGGCTGTACTCCAGCGTGTCGGCCATGCGCCCCACGCGGTCGTGCTGCTTGACCAGGCGGTACTTGGCCTTGACCTGCTCGCGGGTGATCTCCTTGGGCGCGGCGAACCGGTCCTTGATGAGCTTGAACACATAGGGAAAGCTGGGCAGGTCGAACACCAGCATGACCATGCCCTTGATGCCGGGCGCGATGCGGAACTGGTCGCGCGAATGGCGCAGGTGGTGCAGGAAGTCGCGGTAGAACAGCGTCTTGCCCTGCTTGGCCAGGCCCAGGGCGTTGTACAGCTCGGCGCGCGGCTTGCGCGGCATGAGGCTGCGCAGGAACTGCACGTAAGCGCTGGGCACGTCGGTATCGACCATGAAGTAGGCACGCGCAAAGCTGAAGAGGCCGTGCAGGTCCTTCTCGCCGAACAGGGCCGCATGCAGCACCAGCCGGCCGTTGTCCCCATGCAGGATGGGCACGGCCCAGGACAGCTCGGCAAAGCCGTTGATGATCTTGCCGACGATGTAGGCGCCCTTGTTGCGGAAAAACAGGCTGGACAGCACCTGGATCTGGAAGTTGGCGTACAGGCGCATGGCCTGCAGCTGGGGCTCCAGGCGCTCGGCCAGGCGGGCGATGTCGCGCTCCAGGTCTTCAAAGGGGCGCTGCAGCGCGAACTGCTCCACGACTTCGCGCAGCGTCTGCGACAGTGTCTCGCGCGTGGGATAGAAGGCCAGGTAGGCCGGGCGTGCGGCCGGCTCCTGGTTCTCTATGTATTCCGTACTGACGGCCGGCCGCACGAAGATGAAGTCGTTGTGGAAGTGCGTACGGTGCAGGATCTTGGTGGTGACCGAGTTGAAGAAGGTCTCGGCCAGCTCCGGCTGCAGGTGGTTGACCATGAGCCCGATGTAGTGGCGCTTGATCTGCTGCCAGACCGGCATGGGCTGGGCGCCGGCCGAAAACTCCTTTTCAAGCCGGCGCACGCATTCGCGCACGCGCAGGTCGTAGAACTCGATGCGCTCGCGCTGCGCGCGCTGCTGGCCCAGCCAGTCGGCCGTCTCGAAGCGGTGCTTGGCGCGGGCCGATTCGGCGCGGAACAGGCGGTAATGGCGGTTGAAGCCATCCATCATCGCCCGCGCGATGTCATGGGCAAGCAGGGTGTCCTGGGCAGGCATCGGCATGAAGTCTCCCGGGGTCCCGCCTGCCATGGCCGCTCAGTCGCGCTGGCGGCTGGCGACCAGCTCGACAGCCTCGGCATGGATGTTGGCGATGCCGCCGACACCGGGCACGGTCATCTGCAGATTGGTGATCAGGCCGTCCTTCAGGCCATAGCACCAGCCGTGCAGCGTGACCTTCTGGCCGCGCGCCCAGGCATCCTGCATCACCGTGCTCTGCGCCACATTGATCACTTGCTCGATGGCATTGAGCTCGCACAGCGCGTCATGGCGCCATTGCGGCGACAGGCTGGCCAGCAGCGCCTGGTGCTTGTCGCGCACGTCCTTCACGTGGCGGATCCAGTTGTCGGCCAGGCCCACGCGCACATCCTCCAGTGCCGCCAGCACGCCGCCGCAGCCATAGTGGCCGACGACCATCAGGTGCTCGACCTTGAGCTGGTCCACCGCGTACTGGATGGTGGACAGGCAGTTCAGGTCGCTGGGCACGACCACGTTGGCCACGTTGCGGTGCACGAACACCTCGCCGGGCTCCAGGCCCGTGATCTGGTTCGCGGGCACGCGGCTGTCGGAACAGCCGATCCACATGTAGCGGGGTTTTTGCTGCGCCATCAGCCCAGTGAAGAAACCGGGCCGGTCACGCTCCACCTGCTGGGCCCATTCGCGGTTGTGGACAAACAGCTCTTCGATGGAGGTTGTGCTCATAAACAATCCTTTTGTTGGGGTCAAACTCAAGAACGGCGCAGCAGGCAGGCGAAAGATCAGCAGGTCTCTGCGAACAGCTCGCGGCCGATCAGCATGCGACGGATCTCGCTGGTGCCGGCGCCGATCTCATAGAGTTTCGCATCCCGCCAGAGGCGACCCAGTGGGTATTCGTTGATATACCCATTACCCCCATAGATTTGAACGCCTTCGCCGGCCATCCATGTCGCCTTCTCGGCGCACCACAGGATGACGCTGGCGCAATCCTTGCGAACTTGGCGAACATGCTCGGTTCCCAGCAGATCGAGGTTTTTGGCGACCGTATAGGCAAAGGAGCGGCCCGCTTGCAGCACGGTGTACATGTCCGCCACCTTGCCCTGGATGAGCTGGAACTCGCCGATGCTCTGGCCGAACTGCTTGCGGTCATGGATGTAGGGCACTACGTTGTCCATCACCGACTGCATGATGCCCAGCGGCCCGCCCGTCAGCACGGCGCGCTCATAGTCCAGGCCGCTCATCAGCACCTTGGCGCCGTTGTTCAAGCCGCCCAGCACGTTCTCGGCCGGCACCTCGACGTTCTCGAACACCAGCTCGCCCGTGTGGCTGCCACGCATGCCCAGCTTGTCCAGCTTCTGGGCAATGGAAAAGCCCTTCATGCCCTTCTCGATCAGGAAGGCAGTCACGCCGCGGGCGTTCAGCTCGGGCTCGGTCTTGGCGTAGACCACCAGGGTGTCGGCATCGGGACCATTGGTGATCCACATCTTGGTGCCGTTGAGCAGGAAGTAGCCGCCCTTGTCCTCGGCCTTGAGCTTCATGCTGATCACGTCCGAGCCGGCGCCGGGCTCGCTCATGGCCAGCGCGCCCACATGCTCGCCGCTGATCAGCTTGGGCAGGTACTTGGCCTTTTGCGCTTCATTGCCGTTGCGGTTGATCTGGTTCACGCAGAGATTGCTGTGCGCGCCGTAGGACAGGCCCACCGATGCGCTGGCACGCGAGATTTCCTCCATCGCCACCATGTGGGCCAGGTAGCCCATGTCGGCACCGCCGTACTGCTCGGACACGGTGATGCCCAGCACGCCCAGGTCGCCGAACTTGCGCCACAGGTCCATGGGGAACTGGTCGTCGCGGTCGATCTCGCCGGCGCGCGGTGCAATCTCGGCCTGTGCGAACTCGCGCACGGCATCGCGCAGCGCGTCGATGTCCTCGCCCAGTTGGAAGTTCAGGCCCGGCAGGTTGGAAAGGCTCATCTCATGTCTCCTGTGGAAATTGGGGGAAAGAACGCCGCCCGGCTCAATCGGCCAGATCGCGGCCCTGCACGCACATCAGCGTGCAGCCCATGGTGGCAATCAGTTTCTCGCGGCCTTCGTCGATGGCGTAGGCGCGCCCTTCGGTCACGGTGATGGTGCGGCCCGGCTTGAGCACACGGCCTTCCATGCGAAAGCGCTGGCCCTTGGCAGGGGCCAGCAAGTTGATCTTGAATTCAATGGTGAGCACGGCAGCATCGGCCGGCATCAGGGTCAGCCCTGCGTAGCCGCAGGCGGAATCCAGCGCCGTGGAAACCATGCCGGCATGCAAAAAGCCATGCTGCTGCGTCAGTCCGGGCGCCCAGTCCAGGCAGACATCGACGGCACCGGGCTCCAGCAAGGACAGCTCGGCGCCCAGGGTGTGCATCGCGCCCTGGCGTGCAAAACTGTCTTGCACACGGCGGGCAAAGTCGCTGTTGGCAGGTTCCAGGCGGGGCACGGTCAAGGCAAGCCTCACAAATTACGTTTACGTAAACGTCAATTATGAAGCATTTTTCCCATCCAGGTGTTTCAACAAAGTGCGGGCCTCGGATTCCTGCTCTCGCACCTCGGCCAGGTTGGCCTGCAGATCGGCCAGGCGGTCTTCGAGCTGGCGACGGTGCACAGCCAGCACCTCCAGGAATTTGCGCAGTTGCACGCCCGTGTCACGGGGGCTGTCGTAGAGATCGATGATCTCCTTGGCTTCGTTCAGAGACAGTCCCAGCCGCTTGGCCCGCAAGGTCAGGCGAAGACGTGTGCGATCACGCGCGCTGTAGACGCGATTGCGCCCGCCAGGCCCGGCACGCTCGGGCTCAAGCAGGCCCATGTCCTCATAGAAGCGGATGGCCCGGGTCGTGAGATCGAACTCCTTGGCAAGATCGCTGATGGTGTAGGTGGTCGACATGGCTGGAGAGTCCGCCGGCATCCACAGCCGGCGGCCATGGGAATGCGACGTTGACGTTAACGTCAATGCTAGCGGAATTGTCCGCAGGAAACTGCGCCGGATGTTGCATCCGGGTGCGGCGAAGAAGCCCGGCAGGAATAAAAAGAGAGCGCGTCAGCGCTCTCTTTTTTGGGTTGTCCGTTTTCGGGTGTTCCGTTGAGCTGTCCGTTTTGGCTGTTCTGCCTGTTTCCCCGTTTCCTGCACCCCAATGCAAAAAACCCCGTAGCTTTGGGCTACGGGGTTT